>JANNFK010000044.1:0-1805 GCA_031379735.1 Caulobacteraceae bacterium
GCGTTTTGGCGGTTGTGCGCTCGGCATTGCTGAAACGGCGCGAAAGCTCGGGCGAGAAGCAGTGGAAGACCCTTGGCGTGTTCGCCGCGGCAGTGGCGGCGCTATTCGTGGTCGGCCTTGGCGCCGGGCGCGCGATCAACATGGTGCGCTCGGGCGAGCTTTCGTTTGCGACGACACAGGCGCAAGCGGCGGCGGCGACCTCAACGCCGGCGCCGGTCGTGACGTCCGCAGCACTGGAGCGGACGCCCTGGCGTGAGGTGGCGGCGCAGATTGACGAGACGTTCGCGGAGCAGATCAAAACGCGCGCGAGCGCGGGCGACGCCGATGCGCAAGCGTTGGCTTGCCTCGGGCACATGGCCGGTACACCCGGCTTTTTACCAAGCCCAACAGCGGCGCGCGAGCAATGCGATGCAGGCTCGGCGCAGAACAATGCGGCGGCACTTTATCTCTCGTGGCAGCTCCGGCGCTCGGCGCAGCATGCTGGCGTCGATGAAGCGACCGCGACGGCGCGACTGCGGCAAGCGGCCGATGCGGGGTTCACTGCGGCGCAGATCGACTATGCCGCCACATTGCCGGAAGACCGGGAATCGCAGGCTGAAGCTGGACGGCTATGGTTGGCGGCGGCGGAGCGTGGTGATCCGCGCGCGCAATTCCTCTATGCACGCTGGCTACGCGACAGCCCGGCGGGGCCGCAAGACCCGACGTCCGCGATCCCCTATTTAGAGCGCGCGGCGCAAGCCCATCAGGCGGATGCGCAGCACATGCTGGCGACGCTCTATCGCGACGGCATTGGCGCACCGCGCAACGAGGCGCGGGCGAAGGCGCTTTATGACCAGGCGGCCCGGCAAAAGCATGCGCCATCCATGTTCAACCTGGCTGACATGCTGCGCGCCGGTTCGCCTGAAGAGCGCACGCACGCGATCGAACTTTATCGCGAATTGGCGTGCATGGCCGATGAGCACCAGATCCAGCCACGGGCGATTGGGCGGCTGCGTGCATTGCAGGAAACCTATTCCTGCCGCTAACAAGCGCGGGATGGCATGGCGCAAAACCTACGAGGGTGCGGAACCGCAGCGAGTCAATAAATGGCTCGCGGGCGAAGGCGTGTGCTCACGGCGCGAGGCCGAGGAGATGATTGCTGGCGGTTTGGTGCGTATTGACGGAGCGATCGTCGAGGAGCCGGGGCGCAAGATCGAGCGCGGGCAGACGATAGAACTCGCAGACGGGCGCGTGGCGCCAAGGATCAGCATCGCAATCAACAAGCCGGTTGGTTTCGTGTCGGCGCAGCCGGAGGGCGGTCAGATTCCGGCAGCACGACTGGTGACGCCAACTAACTTGATCGGGCGCGCTGATCCGATGCCGACATCTCGCACCAGCTTGGCGCCGCTTGGGCGGCTGGATCAGGATTCGCGGGGGCTGCTGCTGCTCAGCGAAGACGGCGTGCTGGCGAAGGCGGTGATTGGTGCGGAGTCGAACGTCGACAAGGAATATCTTGTCGGCGTTGCGGGGCAGATTACGGATCGCAAGCTCGCGTTGTTGCGGCATGGACTAACGCTGGATGGAAAACAGCTGAGGCCGGCGAAGGTAAGCGTAACGGAGCCCTACCGGCTGCGCTTCATTTTGAACGAAGGCCGCAAGCGCCAAATCCGGCGCATGTGCGAACTGGTTGAGCTCGAGGTCGTCGACCTCCTGCGCATCCGCATCGGGCCGCTGCATTTGGGCGACCTCCCCGAAGGCAAATGGCGAACGCTGACCGGCGCGGAGCGCGAGGCGCTCATCAAGGCGTCGCGCTAATCAGCGATGCA
>JANNFK010000093.1:0-3064 GCA_031379735.1 Caulobacteraceae bacterium
AAATCGAAGCTACTCTCGACCCAACGCTCCCAGCCGGCCGCCAACGCCTCACCGCGCTGTTGCGGGCGACCGGAGACGTATTCGGCGTCGAGGAGGCGGCGACCATCCTCGGGCTTGATAGGGCCGCGGCAGCCAAGACGCTTGCCCGCTGGACCCGACAGGGGTGGCTCCGCCGCGTCAGGCGCGGCGCCTATGTGTCCGCCACGCTGGAGACCCTCGACAGCAACATGGTGCTTGAGGATCCCTGGATCCTCGTGCCGGCCTTGTTCGCGCCCGCCTATATCGGCGGGTGCACCGCTGCACATCATTGGGATCTGACCGAACAGCTCTTCAACGACATCGTCGTCCTGACCGCGCGTCCCGTCCGCGAAAAAGCGCAAATCCGCCAGGGTGCGAAATTCTCCCTGAAGCATGTCGCCGAAAGCCGCATGTTCGGCACGAATTCGGTTTGGCGCGGACAGACTAAGATCGCGATGTCGGACGTCCATCGCACCGTGGTCGACATCCTGGACGACCCCGAACTCGGCGGCGGCATCCAGCACGTCGGCGATTGTGTC
The DNA here is from genome assembly GCA_031379735.1 of Caulobacteraceae bacterium. GTDB lineage: Bacteria > Pseudomonadota > Alphaproteobacteria > Caulobacterales > Aquidulcibacteraceae > Vitreimonas. Next base: position 558 of record JANNFK010000093.1, read on the forward strand.
GCCGCGTACCTGAAACGAACCGACCGCGATGATGCGCGCTTGCTCGCTTATGCCGACCGCCTCGACAATGGCGCTGTCTTCAAACGGCTGGGCTTCCTCGCCGAGAACGATCCGAACGGCGCGGCGTTGATCGATGAATGCGAGAAGCGGCTCACCAAGGGCAACGCCAAGTTCGATCCCGCGATCCCGGCGCCGCGCCTCGTCACGCGCTGGCGCTTGTGGGTGCCGAGCACCATGGCGCCGAAGGCATGATCGACAAGCAGGAAATCCTCGCGACCGCGCAGCGCATTCGCTGCTGCCGAACGTTGTCGAGAAGGACTACGTGCTCGGCTGGGAAGGGCGTGGGGCCCTCCCTAGAGCGGCGATGGGGCGCTTGGAATGGGCTGGCGGGCCTCTCGAGTGCGGCCACCATATTGAAATCGAAGCATGGAATTGAGAAGAATCAACGGAAAGCCATATATTAGCTATATCTTACTCCCGCTCCTCCTCAATATGTGGCGACTGTTATTGAGTATTTTAACGAGAAGGCCATATATTATGTATGGCCTTCTCTATGGAACGATCAGTGACGACCCCAGAAGTCCGCAAAGGCTCTCGCGCCTTTTTCAGCGCTCACCCGGTATTCCGCCGGGAGGAGTACGCCAAGGCTGTGCGCCGCCTGTCAGCCGATAAGGTCGTGACGGCGATGCTTTCCCAGCATCTCAAGGCGGGCAATATCCGCCGTGTGGCGCGCGGCGTGTTCGCATCTGTCCCGCCGCACGGCGATGCTCAGCGCTGGGTGATGGATCGTTTCCTCGCTGCGTCACGCCTCAAGAGCGACGCCGTCATGGCTTACCACTCCGCGCTCGAACTTCACGGCTGCGCTTATACGGACACGCCAGAAGTGCAGGCGATATCGCGCGGCGCCCCGACGCTCTTTGAGACGCCTGACTTCTCTTGCCGCTTCCTGAAGCGGCCGGCGGGGCTAGTCGCTACGCGCGATATCGAAGTGCTGGACCGCGCGGGCCTTGAGCTGCGCGTTACGACGCTTGAGCGGACGCTTGTCGATCTCTTCGACCGGCATGACCTAGCGGGCGGGCCCGAGGAATTGTTCAATTCTCTGGCGCTCGTAGAGCGTGTCAAAACCGATCCGCTGGTGCGGCAAGCGCGCGGCCTGAAAAACGCATCTGTCGCGGGAGCTCTTGGCTGGTGGCTTGAGCGCGAGAAGAAGCGCCTGGCTGTGCCTGACAAGGCCATAGCAACGCTGCGTTCGCTAAAGCCCAAGCACCCGCAATATGTCCTTGGGGCAAAGCCCGGTGACGCAAAGTCCGTTGGAGCCTGGAATATCCTCGTGCCGAGCGCGCTGTTAAGCGGCGCGTTCGAGGGGGCATAATGGCAGCGCCATCACTTCAAACTCTCCAGCGCCTCGGTACGGACACGGGCTATCAGCCCGGGACGCTCGAAAAGGTGCTTCGCCTGATTGAACTTCTGGAGGAAATCGCCGGCGACGCATTCCTGCGTGACCGCCTCGCTCTCAAGGGCGGCACGGCGCTGAACGTGTTTCACCTTGGCCTTGATCGTCTCTCTGTGGACATTGACGTCAACTACATCGGGTCGATCGACCGTGAAATGATGCTGGCAGAGCGTCCACAAATCGAGGCAGCGCTGCAGCGCATCCTTGCTGCCGAAGGCTATCACGTGCGTCGTTTGCCGGAAGAGCACGCGGGAGGGAAGTGGATCGCATCCTACACCTCGGCGCTTGGCGGCCCCGCAATTCTGGAGGTCGATCTCAACTACATGATGCGCCAGCCGCTCTTCGGTACGGCGCGCATGAACTCCGTCCCACTCGGCACGGCGCGCGCCAGAGACGTTCTTGTCATTGACCTGCACGAGATTGTCGCGGGCAAGCTCGTGGCGCTGCTTGACCGCCGCGCTGCGCGTGATCTCTTTGACGCCCGCCGTATCTTCGACATTCCGGATATCGATTGGCGCCAGGTGAAGGCGGCAATGCTCGCGATTGGCGCTGCTGGGCGTAACGACTGGCGCAAGGCGTCTATCGACAACATCGGCGCGGATCCCAAAGAGCTTCGTCAAAAGCTGCTGATCTGCCTGCCGCGCACGGCGTTTGCCGAGCAGGGGTCGGTTGATGCCTGGATTGCAGAGACAACGGCGCTGTGCCGCGCGCGGGTGGGCCCGCTCCTCACCCTCAGCGGCGGCGAACAGGCGTTTCTTGATGGTGTGATTGAGCAGGGCGTGATCGATGCATCCGGCCTTGATGCTGATGCTGACCTGCGATCGCGCATCGCCGCCATGCCGATGCTGCAATGGAAGGCCAGCCATGTGCGCAAGCAAAAGGGCGGCGCGTAAACATCGGGCAATGCCTGACGAGCCAATCCGGACGACGTCGTCCAATACGGACGCGGCGGCTGCAAGTTCTGAAGGCGAAGTTAGCGCCCGAGCAGCCCCCGGCCGAGTTGCTTGGTGACACGCTCCAACTCGGCTTGCTTCCGCAGTGTGCGCTCTTGAAC
>JANNFK010000006.1:0-71945 GCA_031379735.1 Caulobacteraceae bacterium
CGCACGCCCGCGCCAAGCCGGAAAGCTGCCGAAAGTCGCCCTCGTCGCCGCCATGCGCAAACTGCTCACCATCCTCAACGCCATGCTCAAAAGCAAAACTGCCTGGGCCGGAGCTTGACTCATGAGACAGTCGCTTCTCCCCTCAACTGGGGAAGGGTGCTAATGCAAAGGCAGGAGCGCGCCTCATGACCGAACCCACCTGCTTCAAAGTCAGCATCGAGCACAATGTCGCTCATATTCAGTTGAGCCGGCCAGAGGCGTTCAACGCCATGCCGCGCCCGTTCTGGAATGAACTGCCGGCGATTGTGAACGACATCAATGACAACGCCAAAGCGCGCGTCATTGTCATCTCCTCCACCGGCAAGCATTTCACGGCCGGTATGGACATTTCGGTATTCACCGATGGCGACGGGGTGAGCGCATCGGGCGGCGATCAATACACGCGCGCCGAAGCGTTCCGGCAGTTTGTGTTGAAGCTACAGGGCACGTTCTCATGTTTGGACAACGCGCGTATGCCGGTCATCGCCGCGATCCAGGGCGGGTGCATCGGTGCAGGCGTCGATATGAGCAGCGCTTGCGACATTCGATTTTGTACAGAAGACGCGTTTTTCCAGATCGCTGAAATCAATATCGGCATGACGGCCGACGTGGGAACCTTTCCGCGCCTGTGCAAACTCATTCCAGAGGGCTGGGTGCGCGAGCTGGCGTATTCGGGACGCCGCCTCACCGCACAAAAAGCTAGGGAAATCGGCCTCGTGAACGAAGTGTTCGCGTCGCAGGACGCAATGTTGACGCATGTCATGCAACTCGCGTCGGAGATCACTGAAAAAGCGCCGGTTGCGGTCGCGGGATCGAAACGGATGATCAATCACGCACGCGATCATTCGATTGCCGACGGCCTCGATTATATCGCGACGTGGCAAGCTGGAATGTTCTCTCCACCTCATATGATGGAGGCATTTGCAGCGAAGGCGCAAAAGCGTGCGCCGGAGTTTCAAGATTTGGCGCCAATTAGACAGAAAATGTAATCTTTGAACAACGTGCTTGACCGGCGAACGCGCGGACGCAAAAAACGGACATGGACTCTCAACCGCTTGGACGTGAGCCACTCAGCGCTGAAGTCCGCGCATGGCACGTAGCTTTCGCCGACGCGGTCGCGTCGCGGGACGCCGCGCACTATGTTTCGTTCATGCACGAAGACTGCTCAGTGCAGGTCAACAACACGATGCCGGTGTATTCGAAACTCGCGATTGGCGCCGCGTACACAGAATATCTCCAGGCATTTCGCGACCTGAGCTACGAAGTTCTCAATGTCTTTGGAACCGACCGGCAGTCGGTCGCTGAGACGTTGTTCACCTACGTTTGCAAGGACGGCAGCACGGTAGTCGTCCAGCATGCCTATGTCGTGGAGCGCGACGAGGGCGGCCTCATCACCGCGGTGCGCGTTTACGGCGACAATTCCCGCCTATTAACGCCGCCTTTGGTTGCCAACGATTGATGCAGAGCCCGCGACGGACATCCGCTTCACTTCCCCCGGCCCCAACCCGCCCGATGAGGTCAAAGCCTTCATTGAAATCCCGCACGGCGGGTTGCCAGTGATGCGAACCATGGGTCGGCTTGACACAGCGCGCGTTGTTGCGCGTGTATCGCAACATGATCCTCAGCTCATTGCGCGCCCGCTCGCTATCGAGCGCTGGCCTTGATTGGTACGTTCGCCTCACCACCGCGGCCGAGGTTGGCGATTTGGACACGTTCTCGACCTTTCTGAATGAAGACTGCGAGTATCAGGTCAATACCTTCTTGCCGTTCCACGGCCGCAACACGGTGGCCATGGCGCTGCAGCGCTATCGCGACACGTTCGAGCACCTGGAGCATGAGCTGCTGAACGTTCACGGCTCCGACCTCCACTTTGCTGTCGAGTCCCTCAATCACTATGTCCGCAAGGACGGTTCGCCCGTCACTATCTCGGCCGCCGCATTTTTCGATCGCGACGAAGCGGGGTTGCTCCTTTCGGGGCGGCTCTATGTCGATTTGACGCCGCTGGTGCAGACAGGTTCGCTGGCCTGAGGTAAGTGGTGCGGATGGATATCCGCTTCGTTTCCCCGGGCCCCAACCCGCCCCATGAGGTCAACGCCTTCATTGAAATCCCGCAAGGCGGGCTGCCGGTGAAGTATGAACTCGACCAGAAGTCTGGCGCGCTGTTCGTGGACCGTTTCCTCCACACCTCGATGCTCTATCCGAGCAATTACGGGTTCATCCCCAACACGCTCGGCGACGATGGCGACCCGCTCGATATTTTGGTTGTGACGCCGATGCCGGTGGTGGCGGGTTGCGTGATCCGCTCGCGGCCGGTGGGCGTACTGCTGATGAGTGACGAGAAGGGCGTGGACGAGAAAATCCTCGCCGTACCGGTCGATGCGCTGAACCCGTTCTACAAGGACGTGAAGACACACGAGGACCTACCGCCGCTCCTGGTGGCGCAGATCGCGCACTTCTTCCGTCACTACAAAGATCTGGAACCAGGCAAGCAAGCCAGCGTCGGCGAATGGGCGACACTTTCGGTCGCCCACGAGCGCATCAATTTGGCGATCTCGCGAAAAAAATGACGCAGTCCGCGATCGCTGCAAAATTGATCGACGCACTGACTGCAGCGGCTGACCGCGAAGCGGGGCGCGCTACTGGGCTCGTATCGGTCACGATCGATGTGCTGGCTGAAAATCTGGACGGCGCGATCGAGACGACCTTGGTGCGCAAGACACGAACGCTGGTGTTCATGAGCGCCGACGCGCGATCAAGCGCGGGCCAGCGTTCGGTCACGGCGTCGAGCGTGCACAGAGTGTTGAGCGCTTAGACGCGCGGCGCGATCCAGCGCATCTCGACTAAAGTTGCGTCGTGCAGCAGGTCCGGTTCGAGTTCCTCGAACGATGCCGCCGCCTCAGCGCCTTCCGGTAAGCGATAGACGCGCCAAAACCGGCCATCTGCGCCGGTCGAGCAGGCAAAGCCCGACATGCCATCCACGAATTCGGTCGCGCAGAACGTCACCTGCTCAGGCGGCGCCACAGCGAACTTGGATTGCCCCGCAATCTCGCCCGCGGCGCTACGCACTTGCGTTGAGCGCGTGACGATCGCGTGAGCATGCGCGTTGTCGGCCGCTGGGATGATACGAAACACTTCTTCGCTGCCGGTGGAAAGCGTGATCGCTTTGAACGGCTGTCCTTCAACTTGATCGTCCACTTCGGCGACGAGGAAGTGGGGCGCGGCAGCGCGCACGGCTTCAACGTTCATCGCGACGGCCGTCGAGATGCCTCCTGCGCCGTCCGGGCCAATCGTCGACGCCGTGGCTGAGGCGACCGCGACTGGAGATGCCTCGCCGGCTTCGCGTTGCTGCGCTTCCTGCCCGCATGCGGCGAGCACCAAGGCGGCAACGACGATCAGACGCTTCATGAAAACACCTCAAACAGGCCGGCGGCGCCCATGCCGCCGCCAATGCACATCGTCACAACGGCGTTCTTCGCCTTGCGACGGCGCCCTTCGAGCAGCACGTGCCCAACGAGGCGCGCGCCTGTCATGCCAAACGGGTGGCCGATGGCGATGGAGCCGCCATTGACGTTGTACTTTTCGGGATCGATGCCGAGCTTGTCGCGGCTATAGAGGCACTGCGACGCGAAGGCTTCGTTGAGCTCCCATAGGTCGATGTCATCGATCTTGAGACCTTGGCGCTCAAGCAAACGCGGCACCGCGAACACTGGGCCGATACCCATTTCGTCGGGGTTGCAGCCGGCGACGGCGAACCCTTTGAAAAGACCGAGCGGCTCAAGACCACGGCGCTCGGCTTCCTTTTCGTCCATCAGCACCAACGCCGCTGAACCATCGGACAATTGGCTGGCGTTGCCAGCGGTTACGAAATTGCCGGGGCCGCGCACTGGCTCAAGCTTGGCCAATCCCTCGAGTGTAGTGTCGGGACGGTTGCAATCATCGCGATCGACGACGGTTTCGACGATGCTTTCAGCTTTCGTCGCCTTGTCGACGACCTTCATCTTCACGTTCATCGGCACGATCTCGTCTTTGAAGAGACCGTTGGCCTGCGCGGCGGCGATGCGCTGTTGCGAGCGCAGCGAATATTCGTCCTGATATTCGCGGCCGATATTGTAACGCTTGGCGACGATGTCGGCGGTTTCGATCATCGGCATCCACATTTCCGGGTGATCGGCCAGCAAGCGCTCTTCGAACACCGGCTTGGTGTTGGCGAGGCGTGTCAGCGAAATCGATTCAACGCCGCCGGAGATGCCGACCTTGGCGCCCTCCTGCATGATGTAGTGCGCGATCTGCGCGGTCGATTGCAGGCCCGACGAGCAGAAGCGGTTGATGGTGGCGGCTGCGACCTTGAAGTCGAGCCCGGCCCAGACCGCAGCGAGGCGCGCGACATTGTGGCCGGTCGCGGCTTCCGGTGAGCCGCAACCGAGAACGACGTCTTCGGCGGCGTCCGGCTCAAGCTTGGCGCGCTTGGCGGCGTGAAGGATCGAGTGACCGGCCAAGGCCGCGCCATGCGTGTCGTTGAAGCCGCCCCGGCCCGACTTGGCGAGCCCCGTACGGGCGTAAGAAACGATGACAGCGCGACGGGCCATGGACGTACTCCTTCAGATATTTTCGCGACACTAATCGCCGCGATGCGCGCATGAAAGCGCGTATCGCGGCGTCAGCGTCACAATAGTCGCGGTTACGAGATGGCGTTGTTGTTCACGAGTCCGCCGGTTGGCGCAGGCTCAGGCGCCGGGGCTGACGGTATCGGCGCGGCGGCGGAGACCCCACCCTGCTGGAAGATGCCGCGCCCGCGATCCTGGATCCATTTGGCGATGTCCTCCGATAAGACGCCGGCAACAATGCCGACGAGCGACACTGTGAATGGATTGAGAGTCGAGGATGTCGTCGCTTGCTGCACCGAAGATGCGATCGAGAAGCCAGCGATGGCCGCGTTGGCGAGGACATAGAACGCCAACGCCGCGCACATGCCAAAAATGAGGCGCACGACGATCTCGGCCATCGTCACGGGGACTGGGCGGTTGAGGTAGGCCGGGAAGAGGTAAAGCAGCGAACCAAGCGCGCCCATGAGCAGAACGAGAATCGTTGAGAGCAATGCCGGGTGGCCTTGCGCCAGGAAGGCGCTGGCGCCGAGCGGGCTCATAGACCGCAGCGCATAAGCCTCTCCGCGAATACGCGTGTAGTGCTCATAGTCGGGCACCACACTTTGCTGCAGAGCAAAGACGCGGCGATTGGCTTCGGCCACTTGGCCGCTTACCAGCCGTTGACGCGTCACGAGCGCTGAACGCTCAGCGCCGCGATCGTCCATCGCCTCTTCTTGCGATGCGAGTTGCTGAACTTGCACACGCAATTGCGCGACGCCTTGTTGATCCGCCGGCGGCAGACCTGGGCGCGCCGCGAGCGTGGTGATGCGTTGCGAGAGGCCTTGCGCCGTCATGTCAGCGGCGGCGCTTTCAGCGGTTTGAAGGTTGGAGCGCGTTTCAATGTCGGCGATGGCGCCAACCATGGCGGCGCGCGCTTCGTTGGTCGTTGCTTCGGCGCTTTGAACTTGCGTGTCGAGCGCGGCGACTTGTTGGTCGATCTCGAGGAGTTCGCCACGGGGCCCGGCGCTCTCGGTTTCAAGTTGGCGAATCTGGCGATCAGCTTCGTCCAGCTGCGCGAACGAGATGAGGCCATTGGTCGAGGGCGAAATCTGCGCCACGCCAAATTGGAAATCGCGCGAACTGAATACGAGCGCACTCAGGCCAAGCACGGCAACCATCGCTACCGCGAGCACCACGCCTACCGCAAACTTGTAGATCGTCATCGCCGAATCGTCCCCTTCAAACCTGACACGCGGTCCCACGCGCCTGCCGCCTCGAACACTTCTTTAGCGCATCAGGCGGCGCCGGGCTGGCCTTTTTTAACCATGCGCGCCGACCTGAGCCGCTGACCTAACGGTAATCGCTGTTCAATGAATATTTTCTCATTCCTTCAATTTTCTCTTGTCACTGATCAGCGGAGCGGGCATAGAGGTTCCGCGCTCCTCCCCAAGAAGCGCGACCAGTCCAGGAGTAGGTCAATGTCCGTTATTCGTTCGATCGTCGCAGCCGCTGTGATCAGCGCCGCTTTCGTCGCCCCCGCGTTCGCCCGCGACGTTTATACGATTAAGCTGTCTGCGCCGGTTGCCGCGCAAACCCGCATCATCGCGCTCAACACCATTTGGGATTGCGAAGGCGACACCTGCCTCGCACGCGCTGACCACGGCGCCAATGTGCGCTCGTGCCGCCAATTCGTGCGTCAGGCGAACGGCCTGCGCATCACCTCCTACGGCACTGCGAGCCAACAGCTGAGCGCCGACGAAGTCGCCCGCTGCAACGGTGAGACGTATCAAGCGTCGACTGGTCAATCGGGCCAATAATCTGAAGCGTTCAGGCGCTTAGAGTTGAGAGCCGCTGGCCGAAAGGCCGGCGGTTTTTCATGTCCGGCCGCGGAGATCTTCACGCCAAGGATGCGCGCCGCAAGGCGTGAGCGTCAGCGCCTGCACGGCGGAATCGTCAGCGATCCGCATGCGCGCCGCACCGGTGCGGGCGTCAACGATGCTGTGCGTCAGGGGCGCCAAGCCGCCGTCAGGTTGGCGCGCCAAAACCAACACACCATGCGCACCCGCGACACGGGCTCCGCCAGTAACGTGCGGCAGCTCATAAGTGATGCGGACACGGAACGATTGCCCGCTGCTTTCGAGATTGTAACGTGGGTGATCGAACAGCGTTTGAGTCTCGTCGTCATAGACGACTTCGACCGCATCCGATTGAAAACGCACACCAACACCCGCCGCACACGCGGCCGGTCCGGCGCTCCAAAGACCGTCCAATTCGGCAGGCGGATGCGGTGGCCCGGCGCATGCCGAAACCAGAAGACTCACAAACGGGAACGCCAATGCGCGCGGCATCATCACTGGGGCTACGCTCGTATGGTTGATGCTGTCTGAACGTCGCTAAATCACTGGTCAAAGTCTGTGCGGCGCCCCATGTGACGGCCCATACCTCATGGACATGCCGGTTCCCGCCCCCTCCGCCGACCACCACGGCGCTACCGTCGATCACGGCCGTCCCGCATCGGAGTTGCTTGAGGATCTGATGGAGGCGTTCCCGGGCGAAAGCGTCAGTGTCGGCGAGCTGATTGACCGGCTGGATTCGCGCGCGCACGGCATGCTGTTGCTGGTTCTGGCGCTGCCTATGTGCGTGCCGAACGTGCCCGGCATTTCAACGATTTTCGGCGCGCTGATGCTCGCGCCGGCGCTGCAAATGGTGTTTGGTTCGCGCCGGCTTTTGGTGCCGCAGCGCATCCGCAACTGGCGCGTCGACTGCAACGCATTGCGGCGCACGTTCAATGTCGCGATTCCAGGACTGAAGCGCGTCGAGTATCTGATCAAGCCGCGCTGGTCCCGACTGACGCGCTTTCCGGTCACCATCCTCGTCGGCCTGCAAACGCTGCTGATGGCGTTGGTGCTGATCCTGCCGATCCCGTTCGCGAACTGGCCGCCAGGCATGACAGTGGCGATGACATCTCTGGCGCTCTTGCAGCGTGATGGCCTCTTGATGCTACTGACGATCCCGGCGGCAATCGCTTCGGTCGCTTCGGTTTATCTAGGCACACGCGTCGGCATCGCCGTCATCGACGGCGCGATCCACTGGATCCAAACGCTGATCAGCTAGCCTGCGCTTTGCGCGGTGCGTAGGCCCACGCGATCGCCATCAGCCCCACAAGCAACAATACCGAATATTCCATACCGTTGCGGCCGGCGCCGACGACGAACCAACCTTCCGGAAAATGCACCAGCACAATGCCGAGCGCGATGATGCCGATATGGCCGATTGCCGCGAGCGTCACGTAGCGGCGCGCAAGAATGAAAAATGGTGCGATAAGTTCGTACACGGTGACGGCAGCGGCCCAGTACAGCCCCGCTGGAAAGCCCAAGGACGTTAGCCAGTCGCCAAAACCGGTGACGTGCGGATCCCAGTGGCTGGCGCGGTAGGCGCCGTGAATGAAGATCAACACCGCGAGTACTATGCGCACGATCGATAAAGAAAACTCGATACGATCAGCGTTTGCGCGTGGTCCGAGAAGCATGGCGTTCCCCCATCAAGGCTGACGAGAGAGCGCCGCAGCGGACCGTGCAACGAGATTGCGACGAAGCGCCTAGCAGGTCGTGCGGATCAGCCAGCCAAGTTGCGCGCCGCCGCGATCGACAGCGGGTTCAGCCGTGCGGCAGTTGCGAGCCGCCGGGCGGGCGGCGCCTGGCTGAAACTCCGGATCGCCCTCCCCGTTGCGGCGATCGACGTCGGAGAGAGGCTCGTACACCGAAACTGCTCCGCCAGTGATGATGCACTCGTGCCGCGATCCATTGGCCTCGCGAATGCGCACCACCACTTCGCCTTCATCGAGCGCCGACGCGAACGATATCCGCGCCGGCGTCGATGACGCACGCTCAACGCAAGTGTTGATCGCGGGCATCAGCTCCGGGAGCAGCGACGCCCAAGTCGGACGCTCGCCTTCAATGACGCCGCGGCGTGCGCAGCCCTGATAGGCCACGCCTTCGAACAGAACTTGCGCAGTGTATGGAAGTTCGAGTCCGCTTGCGGTGCAGGCTTGCTGCGAAATGGTGATAGTGAGGGGGCCGGCGACAACGCGCAGGCCGCGCTCGCGATAGTCGCGGTCGCCGGGGATACCGCCGTCTTCGCCGAGGCCGGGGCGCGCGAATTGCGCGTAGTCGGTGAGTAGCGTGAGCTCCCAGGCGCCCTCGGCGTTGCCGAGCGCGTCGATACTGCCAGAGGCCTGGAACTCGCCCTCGTATTGCGCGCGCTGTTCGGCGCTCGCTGGACCACCAAGGGCGGCCAACGTTTCGGCGGCGATTTCTGCTTCACGTTCGGCGTTTGTGGGCGTCGTCGGCCCCTCTTCGTCCGATGGCGATTGCCGTTGGCACGCCGACAAAGCGGCGACGCTCAAGAAGAGCCCTACCAGCGCACCGCGGATCAAGGTCCGCATCGGCTTTCCCCCGTTTGGTTCTGCCATCCAGATGGATGTCAGCACCGTCATAGGGGTTAGTATAGCCCCATGCAGCGTGATTCCGGCGCCCCACTCTGGGAGTTTTTCGCGGGCGGTGGCCTAGCGCGGCTCGGCCTTGAGCCGGATTTCGCGTGCGCCTTCGCCAATGACATCGATCGGGCTAAGGCCGCGGCCTACCGGGCCGGATTCCCGCCAGGCGACCAGATGTGCGAAGGCGACATTTGGAAGCTCACACCATCGAAACTGCCGGGAAAGGCATCGTTGGCATGGGCCTCTTTCCCGTGTCAGGACCTTTCGCTCGCGGGCGCGCGGCGCGGTTTAGCGGCGCCGCGATCGGGTGCATTTTGGGGCTTTCATTCGCTGATCGAAAAGCTTGGCGATGAAGGCCGCGCACCGGACGTGTTGGCGCTTGAGAACGTAACCGGCTTGCTAAGCTCGCACGGCGGCGCTGACTTTGCAGCGCTGCTGCATGCGCTGGATGATCTAGGCTATCGCGCCGGTGCGATCGAAGTTGACGCCGCACTGTTCACCCCCCAATCGCGGCCGCGGCTCTTTATCATCGCTACGCGCAATCCTCCGGCGTATCTGACGGCGTCAGGCCCGAGCGAACCGTTTCATAGTCAGGCGCTGCGCAATGTCATTGCGCGTCTGCCGGATGCGCAGCGCAAGCGCTTCGTGTGGTGGCGGCTCGATACGCCGCCGAAGCGCAACACGCGGCTCGTGGATTTGCTCGACGACCACAGCGACGCTTGGAACAGCGAAGAGCAAACGGCGAAATTGGTCGCGCAGATGAGCCAGCTGCAGCGCGCGCGGTTGGAAGCGCTACAAGAGAGCGGACGGCGTGATGTCGGCGCCGTCTTCAGGCGCATCCGCATCGAACACGGCGAGCGCGTGCAGCGCGCGGAAGCCCGTTTTGACGGACTTGCGGGCTGTTTGCGTACGCCAACCGGCGGATCGAGCCGCCAGCTTTTGCTGTTCGTCGAAGGCAAGGAATTGAAATCGCGCTTACTCTCTCCACGTGAAGCCGCGCGGCTGATGGGCGTGCCGGAGCACTACCCGTTGCCGAGCGGGCAGACGGCGGCGTTGCACTTGGTTGGCGACGCCGTCTGCGTGCCAGTGGTGCGCTGGCTCTCGCAACATCTGCTCGCACCGCTTGCGGGCGCGGCGGCGGCGCGTAAGAGCGCTTAAATGCGGGCCGACGTTTTCGATCCAGCTAAGCGCTCTGCGGTGATGCGCGCGGTGAAGTCGCGTGACACCGGGCCTGAGCTTGCCGTGCGCGCTTTGGTGCGAGAACTAGGCTATGGGCGGCGCTATCGGCTGAACGGCGCGGCGTTGCCGGGCAAACCGGATCTGGTGTTCGGCGCGATGCGCAAAGCGGTGTTCGTGCACGGGTGCTTCTGGCACGGGCACGATTGCAAACGCGGCGCGCGTCAACCGAAGGACAATGCCGCATACTGGCGCGCGAAGATCGCGCGCAACGCCACTCGCGATCGCGCGTCACTAAAGGCGCTGCGCGCCGATGGTTGGGCGGCGCTGGTGGTGTGGGAATGCGAATTACGCGCCGACAACGCGCTGAAGCTGAAACTCGCAGCATTCTTGCGTTAGTGGCGCTCCGCCCTCGCCCGCGGGGCCGAACCGCGGAGGAGGACGGAGTTCGAGGAGTCAGCATTGCTGGAGGATGTTCGCTCCCGCCCCAATTCCAACCGCGCCGTGGCCATCAAGGCCGCCAGGGGCGCTACGCCAATCAAACGGAGCGTTGGCGGATCATCGGGTTGCGACGATGTACCCAGCATGGCGGCGATCGTCAGCACCGGCGCGCTCCATATTTGCAAATCACTCGCAATAGCAAAAAACATGCGATTGCGGGACGGTCAAGCGGGGGCGGGCGGCGACTTCAGGCGGCTGAGCTGGCGCGAATCGCGGCGACGGCGGCGTCAAGCGTGAAAGAGAAGATCGAGCCTTCACCCAGTTCGCTCTTGGCGCTGATCTTGCCGCCCATGAGCTTTGCGAGACGTAGTGAGATGGAGAGGCCCAGGCCCGGCCCCTCACCCTCGGCGCTCAAGCGTTCGCGGCCGAAGATCAGAGCAAGCTGTGAGCGCGACATGCCGGCGCCGGTGTCAGCAACGACAACGCTAAGACGGACATGCGTTGCATCAACCGGCTGGGCGGTCATGCGTACGCGCACGCCGCCATGCGTGGTGTAGCGAATGGCGTTGGCGAGAAGATTGAAGAGAATTTGGCGCACGCGGGCAGCGTCAATATCCAGCATCGCGGGCATGGCGGGATCGGCGTCGACGAAGAGTTCAAGCTGCTTGTCTTGTGCGGCGGCGCGGAAGGCGCTGACGATACTGCGCAACAACTCGCGCGGGTCGGTGGGTTTTGCCTCGATGCGAAGCTGGCCGTTCTCGAGCCGATCAAGGTCGGAGAGATCATTCAGGACAAGGCGCAGAACATCGCTGGCTTGTACCAAAGTAGCGATATGGGCGCGTGCTTGCGGTGATTGCGCAGCGCGGCGGAGATGCTCGGCAGCGCCAGCGAGGGCGGTCATCGGTGTGCGCATTTCATCGTTCATACGCTGAATTACGCTGCTTTTTGCGGCCGACGCGGCAGAAGCGGCTTGGCGCTCGCGCAACACGGCGGCTTCCGCTTCAAGCTGGGCGGCGTCCGACGCGAGCAAGCTCTTCCAAAGATTGACGCCGAAGGCGAGCAGCAACAGCCCACCCATGAGCGGCATCAGGTCGAGCGGATTGCGGGCGCCATTGAGAAGATATTCTGCGAGCGGCAAACCAAGCAAAAAAGCGATCGTCGTCCCCGCCCCGGCGATCGAGAGAGTCACGGAGGAACGCAAGGTCGCGGCAGCGTTCGCGAGGCCACCAAACAGATAGATAATCGCGAGCGTTTCGCCGGGCACATACGGCGAGAACCACAACATCCCAGCGACGAGGTTGCCGTACAGGCTTTGGCCCACGGTCCAAAGAATAACGCGCGGCATGCGGCGTGGCGGATCGCCTTCAACGCAAGTCTTCAACAAACGTTGAAACACCCAGCGATCGAAGAACAACACCGGCACGAGACCGAAGAACCAGAAGATTGGCGTGACTTCACCGACGATCGAAGTCGCGACCGCAGCGACGATCCCGCACGAGCCGATCCGCAACCATGTATTGGCGATGCGCGCGCGGCCGACGTTCGCCAAGGCTCGGGCGCGTTTGGCGCGGTCGGGAATGGGGAACGCGGCGGCCATCAAATCAGGCGCGATTGTGACAAACGCCTCCTGAACTTTGGTTAAGACGTGAGAACCACTTGCGTCGGCGTGCGCGGAGGAGTTGAACGAACGTTCAACGGAGTCCTCCTGATGCGCCTGCTCGCCGCTGTTTTATCCGCCGCCTTGCTCCTGCTTGCCACGCCGGCTCGAGCCGAAGTCGCGGCCGCGTCCTCGTCAGCGTTTCTGCTCCGATTCGAGGCCGACATCGCTAAATCACCGGACCAAGTTTGGCGCGACTTTCAGCGCATCGACCGCTGGTGGAACGAGGCACACACCTATTCCGGCGATGCGGCAAACCTTCGTCTCGACGCCAGAGCGGGCGGTTGTTGGTGCGAGCGTTGGGGCAACCGACAGTCCGTTGAGCATGCGCGCGTCGTTTTGGTGTCGGAGAACGACGGTGTTCGGACGCTGCGCGCGATCGGTGGTTTCGGCCCGCTCCAAGAAATGGGCGTTACTGGTGTGCTGACTGTCACGGTGGCGACGCATCCCAACGGGGCGAAATTGATCCTCACTTATCGCGTTTCAGGCGACCCTAGCCTCAACCTGGCGGCGCTCGCGCCGGCTGTGGATAGCGTGTTGCTGGAGCAGTTCGACCGACTAACTCACTATTCGTTGGGAACGCTCGACTGATTTGAACGTTCAGCGCAGGCTCAGAATACCGGCGCCATGTTCCCGACCGGATCGGGCACTACTCGCGCCCGTTTGGATGGAGGGTCTCCTATGTTTCGTAAAGCCACCGCCGCAATTGCGGCTCTCATGCTCGTAGTGGGCTGCACCACGGTCGATCCAGTCACGGGCGAACGCGAAGCCAACCGCACCGCGAACGGTGCGATTATCGGCGCCATCGTTGGCGCGGGCGCGGGCACACTCGCTGGCGGAGACGATGGCCGCAACGCCGCGATCGGCGGCGTCATCGGCGCGCTCGCTGGCGGCGCGATCGGCAACTACATGGATCGCACGTATCAGAATCTACGCGAACGTCTCGCCGGCACCGGCGTTGGCGTTGAGCGCATCAACGAAGAAAAGATTTTGCTGATTTTCCCGGCAGATCTCACGTTTGATCTCAACCGTGACTCGGTTAAGAGCCAATTCATTCCGGTGCTGAACAACACCGGCAGCATCCTGCGCCAATACGAACAAACGACACTGGATGTGTACGGCTTCGCCGATTGCACTGGCGCGGACGCATACAACCAAGACCTCTCGGAGCGTCGTGCCAACAACGTCGCCGCCGTACTTGCGTCGAACGGGGTCATCCGTCAGCGCATTGTCACGCAAGGCTTTGGCGAAACGCGCCCGGTTACGCAGCCGTGCTCAGCCGCCGCCAACCGCCGCGTCGAAGTGACGATCAGCGCCTTCACCGGCCGTTGATCTCGAACCCAATCGAGAACGCCGCCGCGCCCAAACGCGGCGGCGTTTTGATATCCGAGTGAAGCCAATGCGTGCATTGATCCTGGTTGCGGCGCTTGCCGCCTGCACGGCTGAACCGGCCAAGCAAGACGAAGCTCCGGCGACAAGCGCCGCCACGACAACGCAGCAGGCGCTCGCTGAAATGCCGACGTGGGAAACGGCGCGCGCAGCGGGTGTCGATTTCCGCGCGGTCGGACAAGAGCCAGGCTGGATCATCGACGTCTATACGCGAGACCATATCGTTGCATTGTTGGACTACGGCCAAACACGCCTCGAATTCCCGCGCACCGAGCCCACCCATCCGGTCGAAGGTTCGACCCGCTACGAGACCCAGGCAAATGGCCACACGCTCTCAGTCACCTATCGCCGCTTCCCGTGCGAAGATGCGATGAGCAGCCAAGCGTACCCGTCCGCGGTTGAAGTCATAGTCGATGGGCGCACGCTCAATGGATGCGGCCGCAGCGTTTAGCGGCTAGAGTGCGGGCCATGCGCGCACTCCTTCTTGCCTTTGCCCTTGCCGCCTGCTCCACAGCACCCCCGGAATTGCCGGCGCCACAGCTGCCGCAGCGCGCGGGCGTAGATCCGGTGATCGCGGCGCGTGCGGAAGGTGTCGTCTTCCGCGCTGAGGGCAGCGACCCCGCGTTCGTGCTCCACCTCTATCGCGACAACAGCATTTTGCTCTCCTGGGACAACGGCGCTCATCAGGAGCGTTTCCCCGCGACGGAGCCGCAACATCCCGCCTGGTCCGGCGAAGTTTATTTCGTCGCCAACGAGCGGTATCGTGCGCGGATCGAGGTGCGCGACAGGCCCTGCCGCGATCGAGCCTTCGGCGATGCGGTGCTACCGCGAACCGTCATCGTCTCGATTGGTGGCGAAGATTTCCTCGGCTGCGGCCGCGCGCTTTAGGTGACGCTCGTCACGCCGCGTTCGCGCCTTCGCTTGACGCGCGCGGCGTAGGCGCGCGAATTCAAGCTTATGACAACCGCTGTTCTTATCGGCGAGACCGACTCCGCACGGCTTACTATGACCCGCATCCTGACGGCGGCCTGGCTCGCCGTCATTGCAGGCGTCACCGTGCAGCTTCTCGTGATCGCCGTGCGCGCCTGGTTCGGCGGCGCAATCCAAACGATCGGCTTTGCGGCCGAGATGGCGCAAGGCGTGAGTTGGTCGATTATGGTGTGCGCGGCGATAGCAGTGGGCACGCTCGCGTCAAAATCGCGCGCGGCCTTAGCGGGCTGGATCGGCCTTTTCGCCGGGCCGATTGCCTGGGCAACAGCCAAGGGCGTGCAGAAAGGTGTGCAAGCGCTGACTGGCGTGCCGCAAGATCAGATGACGCCGCTCTTCTGGAGCATCTGCGTCTGGAAAGGCTTGGAATACGCTCTCCTCGGCTTCGGCTTGGCCATTCTCGTCGCCGGCGCGACGCGGCGCGCAAGCGCCTACCTAACGTTCGGCCTTCTTGTTGGACTGTTGAGCGCGTGCATCGTGATCGCGCTAAATCTCGGCAACGCCGAGCTGACTGGCGCGGCGCTTCCGGCGCCGAGGACGGCAAGCGTCCTTACCAACGAAGTGTTCTTCGCCGCAGCATGCAGCTTGGTGATTTACACCGCGCAAGTGCTCACGCGCAGTCTTGGGATGCTGAAGACCGCTTAGCGGAAGGGCGGCTCGTCGAAGGCGCGGAGCTTGCGGCTGTGTAGCCGGTCGCGGTTCTGCTTCAGCAACGCGATGGTCTCAAGGCCGATGCGCAAATGCGCGCCGACGGCGCTGTCGTAGAAGCGATCCGAGACACCTGGCAGTTTGATCTCGCCGTGCGCGGGCTTGTCCGAGATGCAAAGCAGCACGCCGTACGGCACGCGCAGGCGGAAGCCTTGAGTCGCGATGCAGGCGCTTTCCATGTCGACGGCTATGGCGCGCGATTGCGAGAGCAGCTGACGTTCCTGGTTGTAGTTCAGCTCCCAATTGCGATCGGCGTAGGAGACCACAGTGCCGGTGCGCAAGCGCCGGCGGAGCTCTTCTTTGTCACCGCCAGCGACGGAGTTTGCCGCCTGTTGCAGCGCGATCTGCACTTCGGCGATCGCGGGGATCGGCACTTCCAGCGGCACGCGATCATCGAGAATTTTGTCGCGCCGCAAATAAGCGTGCGCAAGCACGTAATCGCCGATGCGTTGCGTATGCCGCAAGCCGCCGCAATGGCCGATCATCAGCCAGCAATGCGGACGCAAGACCGCGAGGTGGTCGGTGATCGTCTTGGCGTTGGACGGGCCGACGCCGATGTTCACAAGCGTGACGCCATCGTTGTCTGGGGTCGTCAAATGATAGGCCGGCATTTGACATTTGCGCCAAGGCGCGCTCAGCGCTTTCAGCTCCGCATCCTTGTCACCTGCTTCGATGCGAACGCCACCGGGGCATGAGAGCGCCCAACCTTTCGGGCCGTTCGCGACGCCCTCCGCCGCCCAGCGTACAAACTCATCGACGTAGCGCTGGTAGTTCGTGAACAGGATCCAAGGCTGCACGTCGCTATAAGGCGCGCCGGTGTAGTGCTCGATCCGCTTCAGCGAATAATCGGTGCGCGGCGCATCGAACAGTGCGAGCGGTCGGGCGCCGTCGAGACGCTCGATCCGCAGGCCGTCGACAACCGCATCGCCAACCTGGGTCAGCCTCGGGCTTGGGAAGTGGCGCGCCAATTCCTCCGCCGGCACGTTTTCGAACGCGGCGGCGCCTGCGGCGTCCAGGACGAACGAGTACGGGATTTCGCTCTCGCTGACGCGCACGCTGAGTTCAGCACCGTAATCGTCAACCAGCAACTGAAGTTGCTCGATCAGGTATGCGCGATAGTATTTCGGCTGCGTGATCGAGACCGCATACTCGCCGGGCCACATCAATTGGCCGTACGCGCGCGACAACCGCGGTGCTGGCGCATCTGACAAATATGTGACGCGCAGCTCCGGATAACGAAAGAGCGCGCGCTCTTCCATCGTGGGCGGCATGCCCTGCTCTGCGTAGCGGCGAATGGCTTTGATCAGCGCTGTAACGGCGCGATCGTACAGAAACTCAAGGCGGTCGACGGCCTCAGCCGGCGTTTTCGGATCTTCCATCGCGGGAGTGTCCCGCGATGGGCGCGCGCGTCAAGTGGCGATGATTAGGTGACGCGCGGGATCGGATCAACAAGGCGCGAACGGCGATAGGCGTTGTGCGTCATGTTGATTTGGTTCTGAAACAGGAAGCCGAGCGGCGCATCATAGCGATACGACGACTCGACCATGATGATGCTGCTGCCGACCGTCATCATGCGGCTGTCGAGCGCAACGTTGCTGCCGGCCTGACGGCCCGTCATCCCGCCATGACCGTCACTCCAAACGACGCGCGCCGTCGAGGCGTTGACGATGCTGATGCTGGAGATCCGGATCTGCATCGTTCCCGGGTCATTGGGGTACATCAACACGTCGAGCGCGCGCCACATGCCTGCGATCTCGGCGTTGGAGATTTCCGTATCACGCGCCACGACGTCGGCGAGCGAGGCGGCGGCGTTTTGCGCGCGTTTGTTGGCGCCCATGACGTCGATCAGATCGACCGAACCCAAGAGCAAGGGCACCATCAACAACGGCGCGATGATCGCGAACTCGAGCGCGGCGACACCTTTGTTCTCGGCGGCAAAACGGCAGAGGCGCTGGATCAGCTTCATCAGAAGGGCTCGTTGCGGAACATCATCGTGGACACGAGGATTCGTTGACCACCAGAAATGTTTTGAAAGACCGGCTCGAACATCGGCGTCATCACGCGCCACCGATAGTAAGCGCGTACGACCACGATGTCCGACGCGACGCCTGGCTGAAAACCCATGCCGGCGGTCGAGAATTGGTTGTTCTGGATCGGGTTGGCGGCGCCGTTGCTCGCGTCGGTGAACGAACTGAAGCGTTGGACGTCGAGATAGAGATTGCCGTTGCAGCCCATGACGATGAAGTTGTTGAGCTCATCGCAAAGTTCCGTGCGGATCTGTGACTCACTCACGCCGCCCAATTGCGCTTGGCCGGTGCGGATCTGGCGCGCCGTTTCGGAAACCGCGAAGTCGAGGCTGGTCTGCGCAAAGCCGATCATCGCGATTTCGGCCAGGCCGAACGTCAACAAGAAGAAGGGCATGAGAACGAGCGCGAACTCGACAGCAGCCGAGCCACGGCGGGCGCGGGCAAACCGTCGAAAAATTCTCATTCTGCGTAGCGTGCGCGCGAACATGACGCCTCCGGAACAGCTACATTACGACCGGAGTGGCTGATTTTCCGTCAAACGAGACGGTAAATGTCGATTAACGCCGGCTGGCGATAGCGGCGGCGGATCGGCTGGTGATTTGGTCGGTGACCGCAGAAGCTGACTCGCCATCGCCAATATCCGGACGCGGACGGCACAGCGGCGTGCACTCAAGACGCGCTGTCTCAGCGCCGCGCGTGATCATGACGACATCGGTTTCATCTGGCGTCACCACAACGCGGCCAGAATAGAGAACGCGGCCGTTTTGACCGACGACCACAAGATTGGTCGAGCCATACGAGCGGCCGGTCACAAACAAGAACATGTCGTTTTGCACCGTAACTCCGGCGATGGTCGGATTGCCGATGGCGACCCCTTCAGCGGCTTCAGACAAACGAATTGGGAAAGCCTGATCGAGCGCGACGCGAATGTCTCGGGCCGAAGCCGGCGCAGCGAACATAAACAATGCTGCAGCAGCGGCTAAGAGCGGACGCAGAACGCGCATTGGCGTTTCCTTCTACAAGTCTTGTTATAGTGGCTACCCTGCAATGGTTTCGGGATCGCTAAGAAGCACACGCGCGCCCGTCACATGACAAATGCGCAAGCGCTGCGAAAAAGCCCACGCGGTTAACCAAATCTTTGCCTTCCCGCTAGGCGTCAAAATTAACTTCGCTCCCGTAATGTCCTCGAGCGTCTGGGAAGGGTGTCGGGTGCGACATTTGACCGGGCCGGTGAAAGAGCACTCGACAATCGGAGAGATTATTATGTTGAAGCGTTTCCTGAATAACGAAGACGGCGCGACCGCGATTGAATACGGCCTCATCGCCGCCCTCATTGGCGTTGCGATCATTCTGGCCGTTACGGCTGTTGGCGATGGCCTGAACGCCACGTTCAACGAAGTCGCCGCCGAACTCGGCTAATCGACTAAAGCGTGATGGGCGCGCCACTCCTCGGGTGGCGCGTCCAAAGCGTCCTTGTTTCCCCTCCTCGAAGCGCCGCCCCTCGGGCGGCTTATTTGTTTTAATACATTCTTGAGGCGGCGCGCCGCACATTCATTTCGCAATGTTCGAAATGATCGCGCTCGCCGCTTTTACCGGTTTGGTTGTTTTTGCGGCGTGCTCCGACATGGCGCGCCTCATCATTCCGAATTGGGTTTCGATCGCGCTGGCCGCGATTTTTCCGGTTGCGGCGCTGATTGCCGGCGCGCCGCTGATCAATGTCGGCCTGCACGTGATGTTTGGCCTTGGGGTACTCGCCGTTGGCTTCGTGCTCTTTCAATTCAACATCATCGGCGGTGGCGATGCGAAGTTGCTTGCCGCCGTATCGATCTGGACCGGCGTCACCACGTTCGTGCCGTTTATCGTCTGGACGGCGATCGCGGGCGGCGTGATGGCGCTGGCGTTGTTAACGGCTCGTCAACTTGTGCCAGCCGGGACCTATCCGGCTTTCGTCGATCACCTTCTCAAGAAGCAAAATGGCATCCCCTACGGCGTGGCGATCATGATCGGCGCGCTTATGGCGATTCCATCGCTTCCGTACCTGTCAAGCCCATTAACCCTGTCTTAGCCACAACAATGGTCTGTTCCGTTCGACTGCTTCGGAATGAACGCGCGGGAGTTTAATACATGTCAGCGCGTCAGCTGATCGTCTTGGTGGTTGCCGCTATTGCAGCCGTAGGCGCTCTTTTTCTTATTCGTGGTCTTGGCTCGCGCCAAGCTGAACAAACTGCTGCTGAGGCCGATCAGATCGCCGGGCAGCAAGTGCTCGTTGCTGCACGAGACATTCCTCAGGGCGCGGCGCTCGCTCCAAGTGATCTCGCTGTCGCCCTCTTCCCGACGAGTTCGGTGTCAGGAAGCTTTGTGCGCCTCGACCAACAACCGTCGGCACAAGCCGATTTCGTTGGCGGCGTTGCGCGCCGCGCCTTCGTTCAAGGCGAGCCGATCGTAGCCGCCTCAATCGTCCAGCCGGATGGCCACGGCTTCCTTGCCGCGCAACTTGAACCTGGCTTCCGCGCTGTCGCCGTTGAGATCGAAAAAATCACAGCGGCGGGCGGTTTTATTCAGCCGAATGACCACGTCGACGTCATCGTCACCGCGCGCATGAACAATCGCGAAGGCGGTGGCGAGCAGGTCAATAGCGACATCATCCTGCGCGACATCCGCGTGCTCGCTTTGGGTGAAACCACGGCCACGCAAGAGTCAGGCGAGTCGCCAGCCATTGTTGAAGCTGGTGTCGCGGTTCTCGAAATGACCGCTGAGGACGCGCGCGTCCTCGCGCTGGCGGACGAGATGGGCACGATTAGCCTCGCGCTTCGCGGCGTGCAGGCTGAAACGGTCGGAATGAACACACCTGCCAATAACGGGCGGCAAATGAGCCAATCATCTGGCGGCGTACGCATTCACTCGTACGGCACCATGTCTGGGGGCAATTGATGAGCGCCGGGAAGTCCTTTCGCGTTTCGCTCGCCACCGCCCTTTCGGCGGCAGTGGCGCTTGCGCCAACTTACGCAGTTGCTCAGGTGGAGCCGCCGGATGCGCAGACGGTGCGCATCAACAATGGCGGCGGCGCCCGCTCCGCTTCGATCGTTTTGCCGTTCGGCAAGTCAGCGATCATCGATCTGCCGGCTGATGCACGCGACATTCTGATCTCGAACCCGCAAATCGCGGACGCCACGGTGCGCACGTCGCGTCGGGCGTATGTGATTGGCCGGGCGCTCGGGCAAACGAACATCTTCTTCTTTGACGCCGCTGGCCGTCAGATCGCTAACGTTGAAATCCGCGTCGAACCGGACGTGGCGCCACTAAACGAGTTGCTGCACCGGCACGCGCCGAGCAGCAATATCACCGCAGAAGCCGTCAATGCCTCGGTTGTGCTTTCCGGGACCGCGCGCAACGCAGCCGACGCAAACCAAGCTGTCAGCCTTGCGCGCACGTTCCTCGGCATCGCCGGCGGCGAAGGCGGAGGCGAAGGCGCACGGTCGGGCGGCCCGCAATCGCCTGGCACGCCAACACTCGGTGGCACCGCCCCGCGGATCGTCAATTTGATCCAAGTACAAGGCAGCGAGCAGGTTCTGGTTCGCGTCCGCGTTGTCGAGATGAGCCGCACGCTGGTTCGCCAGCTGGGGATCAACGCCAACTATGATGAGATGATCAACCAGCTCATCGGCGAAGACGACTTCCTCAACCTTGCCACCGCCAACGGCTTTTCCGTCAATGGCCAAATCCTTGGCGGCCTCGCCGCGACGGGTGGTATTGCCAGCAATATTCTGCGGCCGGATAGCCTTGCGTATCCGAGCGGCAACGTGAATTCCGGCATCGGCACCGCTGATGCTGGCGTTGGCGGTTACGAGTTCGACCCGACGACAAATCCCGCGACCGAAACATTTGGCCCGGCGCACGTCGAAAACTCACGCCGCACTGACGCGACGATTGAAGCGTTTGAGCGCGCAGGTCTCTTGCGCGTGCTGGCAGAACCGAATCTCACCGCCATCTCCGGCGAGTCAGCACGCTTCCTCGCCGGCGGCGAATTCCCAGTGCCCGTCAACAGCGACGATGGCCAGATCACGGTTGAGTTCAAGCCCTTCGGTGTCGGCCTGGCGTTCACGCCGATCGTCATGTCGGGCGGCAACATCTCGCTGAAGGTGTCGACGGAAGTCAGCGAACTCACCAGTGAAGGCGCGATCTCGACTGGCGATACGCCGATCCGCAACCAGGACGGCACCACGACAGTCATCCGTGGCATCACTATCCCAGCTCTCCAAGTGCGGCGCGCCGAAACGACCGTTGAGATGGCGTCGGGCAGCTCGATCGTGCTGGCCGGCTTGATCCAGGAACGTACGCGTCACGCCGTTGAAGGCGTTCCAGGAGTGATGAACACACCGGTTATCGGCTCGCTGTTCCGCTCGCGCGACTTCATCAACAACGAGACCGAACTGGTCATCATCGTGACGCCGTACCTCGTGCGTCCGACTGCGCCGGAAAATCTCCGTACGCCGGCAGACGGTTTCAGAAACCCGAGCGAAGGCGAAAGCCTGCTAACCGGGCGTCTCAATTCCATTTATCGCCCTTCGCGCGCGGAAGCCGGCGAAGAGCAACAACGCCTGCAAGGGCCGCATGGCCACGTGATCGAATGAGGCACGTCATGAATTCCCGCCTTCCCCTTCTCGTCCTTGGCCTGGGTGCGCTCACCGCTTGCGCTGGCGTGCCAAAGCCGGATCTCAATCGCGCACCTCTCGCGTCATCCGTGGATCTCCACGAACCGACAGCGCAAGCTGCAGTGCAACGCGTCGAAATCGCGGTCGCGCCGGGACAAATGGAGCTCGCGGGCAGTGATCGCGCGCAGCTGCAAGCGTTCGCCAACGACTATCTCCGCTACGGTCACGGCCCGTTGGTGCTGGAAACGCCCTCCGGCGGCGCCAACTCGGATGCTGCATCCATTCTTGCCGCCGATGCGCGCCGCACGCTCGCCGACGCAGGCGTCTCGTATGCCGCCATCGCCGGCACAACCCGCGACGCGGGTGGCGAAACGATGCCGATCCTGGTCAGCTTCAACCGCTTCGAAGCGCAAGCGCCGGAATGCGCGCCGCTGTGGGAGCAAGACCTCGCCCACCAAAGCAACAACCAACCTTGGGAAAGCTTTGGCTGCGCCACGAACTTCAATCTCGCCGCGATGGTCGAAGACCCGGCCGATCTGATCCATCCGCGCGACATGACGGCGCGTGACTCCGCGCGCCGCGACACGGTCATGGACGCTTATCGCCAAGGCGACCAAACGCACGCCGATCGCACTAACGACGAACGCATCGCAATCAGTAACGCGGTCCAATAGGGCTAACGCAACATGAGCAACCCCGATCCCGCCTGGAGCCTTGGCTCAGACGACGACTTCGTGCTCGAAGACGACGATACATTCGGCGTCGGCGAGATCGAGGGTGGCGAGCTGCCGCCGTTCGACCACGAAGAGACGCCGATGCGTGCGAATGACGCCCCGCAGCTGACGGGCGACGATCCGTTTGGTCTGACTGCGCCAGCGCCGATCGTTCACTCCGCGCCGGCGCAGCCGATTATGCAGCGCGAAGATACCCGCGTCACCGAACAACCGGTGCCCCGCATCACCATCCACGCGGCCTGCGAACGTCACGAGATCGCGGACATCCTGTCCAGCATCTCCGCTGATCGCCGCATGTCGCGCGCGGAGATTTCGGTTGAGAACGGCGGCATCGAGGCTGCTGTTACGCGCTTTGCCAGCCAAGCCAGCCCGAACCTGCTCATCATCGACACGCTGATGCAGGGCCAGCAGATGCTGCACCATCTCGATCGCCTCGCGCAGGTAATCGAGGAGGGCACCAAGGTCGTCATCATCGGCGCGGTCAACGATATCGCCCTCTTCCGCGAGCTCATGGCGCGCGGCGTGAGCGAATACATCGTGCCGCCAATGCAGCCCCTCGATGTGATCCGCACGATCTGCGGCCTTTACGTGAATCCAGACAAGCCGTTCGCCGGCCGCGTCATCTCCGTGATCGGCGCCCGTGGCGGCATCGGCGCTTCTACGATTGCACACAACATCGCATGGTCGATCGCCGAGCGTCAGGAATCGAGCGCGACGCTGCTCGACCTCGACCTTTCCTTCGGCACCGCGGCGCTCGACTTCAACCAAGACCCTCCGCAATCAATTGCTGATGCTCTGATGGCGCCGGATCGCGTTGACGACGTGTTCTTGGAGCGCGTCACAACCAAGCAAACCCAACGCCTACAGATGCTCACCGCTCCGGCTACTCTGGAGCGTGAGTTCGAACTCGATCCGCAATCCTACGAGATGGTGATCGAGCGCGTGCGCCGCACCAGCCCCTACGTGGTGCTCGATCTGCCGCACGTTTGGACTTCGTGGATCAAGCAGACGCTGCTTTCGGCCGACGATGCGATCATCGTCGCCGGGCCCGATCTGGCATCGCTCCGTAATACCAAGAACATTATCGACCTGCTGAGATCGATGCGCCCCTACGATTCGCCGCCTGCGGTAGTGTTGTCGATGGTTGGCGTGCCGAAGCGGCCGGAAATTCCATTCAAGGATTTTGCGGAAGCGCTTGGCGCTGAGCCAGTGGCGTCGATCCCGTTTGATCCGCAACTCTTTGGCATGGCCGCGAACAACGGCCAGATGGTTGGCGAAGTCGCCGCGCAGTCGAAGACTGCGATCGCGCTCGACGCCCTTGCTGCAACTCTGACGGGCCGCAAGCCGGTGGAGGCGAAGAAAACGTCCCTCACCGACAAGATCCCGTTCCTGAAGCGCTAGGGGTTTGAATGTTCGGTAAGCGAGGCCTTGGCGACGCTCCTGGCGCTGCGCCGGCGACACCGGTCGCGCCGCCGCCGGCTGCACGCGTGCAAGCGGCTGCAGCGCCTCGCCCTGCCGCTGCGGCCGCGCCGCAAGCGCCGCGTCCTGCCGCAACCGCAACTGCGCCGCGCCCAACTTCACCAGCACCGCGTCCCGCTGCACCACCAGCGCCGCCGCCGCCTCGTACGCCTGACGCCTCGGAAAACCCCGAGTATCGCTCCGAGGCGTACTACCGGGTCAAATCGACAATCTTCAACGCGCTGATCGAAACCATCGACCTGACGCAACTTGCACAGCTCGATCCGGAAAGCGCACGCGACGAAATTCGCGACATCGTCGCTGAAATCATCTCGATCAAGAACGTCGTTATGTCGATCGCGGAGCAAGAAGCTCTGCTGGACGACATCTGCAACGACGTTTTGGGTTACGGCCCGCTTGAGCCGCTGCTTGCGCGGGACGACATTGCCGACATCATGGTCAACGGCGCCAACGCCGTGTTCATCGAAGTCAACGGCAAGATATCGAAGACAGGCATCCGCTTCCGTGACAACGGCCAGTTGATGAACATCTGCCAACGCATCGTGAGTCAAGTCGGCCGACGCGTTGACGAAAGCTCACCGATTTGCGACGCGCGCTTGCCTGACGGTTCGCGCGTGAACGTCATCGTGCCGCCGCTGGCCATCGACGGCCCGACACTCACGATCCGGAAGTTCAAAAAAGACAAGCTGAAGCTCTCGAACCTCGTTGAGTTCGGCTCGATCTCGCCTGCCGGCGCGAAGATTTTGCAGATCATCGGCGCCTGCCGCTGCAACGTGCTGATCTCCGGCGGTACTGGCTCTGGCAAAACGACGCTGCTCAACACGCTGACGGCGTTCATCGATCCGACCGAGCGCGTCATCACGTGCGAAGACGCGGCCGAACTTCAGTTGCAACAGCCGCACGTCGTGCGCCTCGAAACGCGCCCGCCGAACCTTGAAGGCTCGGGCCAGGTCACGATGCGCGATCTCGTCAAGAACTGCCTGCGTATGCGTCCTGAGCGGATCATCGTCGGCGAAGTCCGGGGCAGCGAGGCGTTCGACTTGCTGCAAGCCATGAACACCGGCCACGACGGCTCGATGGGCACGCTGCACGCCAACACGCCGCGCGAAGCCCTCTCCCGTCTTGAATCGATGATCACGATGGGCGGCTTCTCGCTGCCCGCGAAAACCATCCGCGAAATCATTGTCGCCGCCGTCGACGTCGTCATTCAAGCACAGCGTCTGCGCGACGGTTCGCGCCGTATCACCCAGATCACCGAAGTGCTCGGCCTCGAAGGTGATACGATCATCACGCAAGACCTCCTGCTCTACGAAATTCAGGGCGAAGATCAGAACGGGCGCATCAACGGCCGCCACAAAGGCACCGGCGTCGGCCGTCCGCGCTTCTGGGAGCGCGCGCGCTATTTCGGTCTCGAGAAAGAACTGGCACAGGCGCTCGACGAAACGGAGGCCGCGTAATGGATCCCGCGCTGATCGGTGCAGTGCTTGCCTTCATTGCGATCGGCGGCGCAGGTGTCGTGCTCACCTCGAACAATCAACCACAGGCTGCGAACAAGCGCGTGAAAGCGGTGGCGGTGGCGGCGTCCTCGAAGAACGTCGACCGGCGTAAACAAGCGACGGAAATGGCTGCGCTGAAGCGCCGTCAGTCCACCGCGGAAGCGCTGAAAGAACTCTCCAACAACGAAAAACAATCGCGCAAGCGCCGCTTTTCGGTGCGAGGCCAGCTCGCGCAAGCCGGCTTGAAGTATACGCCCGCCATGTTCTGGGCTGCATCAGCCGGCGTTAGCGTCGTACTCGGGGTCGCTGGCCTTGTTCTTCAGGGCTATATCGGCGCAGCGATGGGCTTCTTCATCGGTTTGCTCGGACTGCCGCGCTGGGCGCTCGGTATGATGGTCGCGGGCCGTCAGAAGAAGTTCGCCAACCAACTTGCCGACGCGATCGACATCATCGTTCGCGGCGTTAAGTCTGGTCTGCCGCTAAACCAGTGCATGCGCATCATCGGGGCCGAGAGCCCCGAACCCCTGCGCGCCGAATTCCAATCGCTGGTCGATGCCAGCGCGATGGGCGTCCCGCTTGAGCAGAGCTTGCAGCGTATGTACGAGCGCATGCCGCTTGCCGAGGTGAACTTCTTCGCCATCGTGCTTGTCATCCAACAAAAGACAGGCGGCAACCTCTCCGAGTCTCTGGGCAACCTCTCCACCGTGTTGCGCGCGCGCAAGCTCATGAAGGAGAAGGTGAAAGCGCTTTCTTCAGAAGCAAAGGCTTCGGCCATGATCATCGGTTCGCTGCCGATCGTCGTCATGTGCATGGTCTACTTCACGCGCCCCTCTTACATCATGATCTTGTTCATCGAACCCGTCGGAAACCTAATCCTGCTCGGCGCGGCGACGATGATGTCGATGGGCATCTTCGTCATGAACAAGATGGTCAACTTCAAGTTTTGAGGGCGCGCTGATGGATATCGTCAAGACCCTCACCGACCCGCTGCTGATCGCCGGCGTTCTCGCCGCCGGCGCGTGCTTCGCTACGATCGTCACGCTCGCCGCACCTTCACTCGCGGAAGACAAGCTTGGCTCGCGGTTGAAGGAGGTCGCCAAGAAGCGTGAAGAACTGCGCAAGCGCTCGCGCGCCGAACTGGCGAAGGGCGTGGGTTCGCTGCAGCACAAGGACGCCAACTCGTTCGCTAAAGGCTTGGTCGATAAGCTCAACCTACAAAAGGCGCTGGCCGACGACACGCTGACTGAAAAACTCATTCGCGCCGGTCTGCGCGGGCACGCTGCGCAGACGATGTTCTACTTCTATCGCGCAGCACTGCCGATCGGGTTCGGCCTTGCCGCCCTCGCTTATGTCGTCTTCTTGGGGCACGAGCTCAGCCTCCAGATGAAGTTGGTCGCAGTCGTCGGCGGCGTCGCCGCGGGCTTCTACGCGCCGAACATCTACTTGAAGAACATGGCGGACACTCGCCGCACCAAAATCATGTCCTCCTTCCCGGACAGTCTCGACATGATGCTGATCTGCGTCGAGTCTGGCATGTCGATCGAAATGGCGTTGCAACGCGTCGGCCATGAAATCGCAACTGCCTCGGTCGAACTCGCAGAAGAGTTCGCGCTGACGACGGCCGAGCTCTCCTATCTGCCTGAGCGCCGCATGGCCTACGAGAACCTCGCGCGCCGCACAGATCACCCGGGTGTCAAAGGCGTGGCCATGGCGCTGACGCAAGCGGAAAAGTACGGGACACCGGTTGGCCAAGCGTTGCGTGTCATGGCGAAGGAAAACCGCGATCTGCGTTTGGCCGAAGCTGAGAAGAAAGCCGCGTCACTGCCGCCGAAACTGACGGTGCCGATGATCCTGTTCTTCCTGCCAGTGCTGTTCGCCGTGATCATCGGCCCGGCTTTGATCCAAGTTAGCCAGATGATGAACGAATAAACGGCCCAGCCGAGACGACGTGCTTCTCTAAATTTAGCGAGAGCCTCAGCGGCCCATGTCGTTCCAGCGGCGCGGGTCGCTCAGCAAGCCGCGCAAGTATTGCATGTTCTGCGCGGCTTGCGCGGGCGGCAGGTCCACGCGCTCGATCTGCTCGGCTTCGTCGAAGCGACCTTGCAACGCAATCGCGATCGCGAGGTTCTGGCGTGCTTCGGCCGGCGCGCCAGGTTGCGCTACTGCTTGACGCAGGATCGGCTCGGCCACGGCTGGGTCGCCGGACAAAATGTGGGAGACGCCCATATTGGTGAGAATGCGCGGATTGTTGGGCTGCAGCACCAGCGCTTCTTGGTAGGCTTGGCGCGCTTCTTCGAAGCGTCCGAGTTGATCGAGCGCCGCACCCAGAGCTGAACGGATGCGCCAATTGTCCTGCTCCGCGGCCGCAACCATTGCGAGCGGACGCAATGCTTGTTGGGGGCGGTTGAGCGTGATCTGCGCGTAGCCGTAGGTGGTCAGCAGCTTGCGGTCGTCCGGAAAACGGCTGAGCGCCTCGGCTGCGATCTGCACCGAACGATCGGTTCGCCCGCCCTTGCGCAACGCTTCTGAGAATTGCTGCGCGGCTTCAATATCGTTTGGGAACGTCTGATACTCAGCCGCCCAGAACGCCATCTGCGTCAGCGTATCCTCGCGCGCCACCTGTTCACGCGCACGGCGGTCGATCGGACGAGCGCCCTGCGGCGCGCCGTTGGCTGCCTCGGCCATTGCCTGCGACGACGATCCCTCACCGGTCGTGGCACACGCAGCGAGTGACGAAACAGCAAGAAGCGCGAGCGGCAGGGCGGCGAGTTGGCGGGACATGGGGGCGAATCCTAATAAGAGCCTAATGCTGCGCCCTGATGCTCAACAAAGGGCTAATGGCGGTCTAGGAACGACCATGGCGAACCTCCCCTTTCTCAAAGACACAACGGCCCCGGCTGTCCCCATTCATGTCGTCCGCACCAGCGAGTGGCGACAATGGATCGAGCGGCACTCCGAGACGCTCCGCCGTATGGCGGCGGCCCACGATTTCCAGGGCCAGAACGGGCGCATCCTGCTGGTGCCAGCCACCGATGGCGCCATCGAGCGCGTGCTCTTCGGCGCCGGCGACAAAGCCAACGTCAATGTTATCGGTGCGTTGGCGCAACACCTGCCGGCCGGCGATTACCGCATCGCTTTTGCGCCGCGTGAGTTCAACGGCACGGGCGCGGCGATCGCCTGGGGGCTCGGCGCCTATGCGTTCGATCGCTATAAGAAGCGCAAGCATCCCGCGCCTCTGCTCGCGCCGCCAGAGGGTGCGGATATGGCTGAGGCCGCGCGGATCATTGAAGCGAGCTGGCTGGCCCGCGATCTCGTCAATACTCCGACCAACGATATGGGCCCCGAAGCGCTGCATGCAGCCGCCCAAAAAGTCGCCGAGCGTTACGGCGCTGAGTTCGAAGCTGTCGTCGGTGACGATCTGCTCACGCAGAACTATCCCTTGATCCACGCCGTCGGCCGCGCGTCGGCGGAAGCGCCGCGCTTGCTGCACCTGAGCTGGGGAGATGCAAACGCGCCGCGCGTCGCGCTGGTTGGCAAAGGCGTTTGTTTCGACACGGGCGGCCTCGACCTGAAGCCTTCCGCCGGTATGCGCCTGATGAAAAAGGACATGGGCGGCGCAGCGCACGCTTTGGCGCTGGCACAGATCATCATGGACGCGAAGCTCAACGTCCGGCTCGATGTGTTCCTGGCGGTGGTTGAGAACTCTGTCTCCGGCAACGCTTTCCGCCCCGGCGACATCATCCCGAGCCGCAAGGGCCTCACCGTCGAAATCGACAACACCGATGCCGAAGGCCGCTTGGTGCTGGCTGACGCCATCACCCGTGCCTGCGAAGATAAGCCGGCGCTGCTGCTCGACTTCGCGACCCTGACCGGAGCGGCCCGCACGGCGCTTGGGCCGGACATTCCGCCCTTCTTTGCCAATGACGACGGACTCGCCGCCGAATATGCACAGGCTTCCATCGAGACCTGCGATCCGGTTTGGCGGATGCCGTTGTGGGATGCCTATGACAGCGACATGGACACACCGATCGCCGACCTCAAAAACACCGGCGACGGGCCATTCGCGGGGGCAATCTACGGCGCGCTCTTCCTGCGCCGCTTCGTGAGCGTACCAGTGTGGGCGCACTTCGACGTCTATGCCTGGGCGCCGAAGGAAAAGCCGTCCCGTCCCTCCGGCGGCGAAGCGCAAGCGCTGCGCGCCAGCTGGGCGGTGCTGAAGAAACGGTTCGGTCCCGGAGGCTAGACTGCGTCGCGCGTCGCGAGGCGCGCGACTTGTAGTTCAAGGCGCTTCACTTCCCGCAACACGACATTTTTGTTCATTTCCATCCAAAAGTACATTTTCAGCATTGCGACGCCAAGCATTGCGATAACGGCGCCGACGCTCCAAAGCACGACCTCCCGAACGCCGCCCGCGTTGAGCATCTGCCAGACAAAATAAACGAACGCGCCGAAAAGAGCGAAGCTGATGAAAGCCGCAAAGGCGTTCATCACCGCCCACTGGCCCTTGAACGTATCCAGCACTTCGCCAACTGGCGTGGATTGAGCGTCGAAACGCGCAAGGAATTCGGCATCTTCTTTTGAAAGCGCTTCGCGAATAGCCCGATCAAGATTTGACATGGTCTTCTCCAAAAACATTGCGCAGCGCTTTCCGCGCGGCGAACAAACGAGACTTCACAGTGCCTTCAGGAACGCCGGTGATCGTTGCGATGTCGGCGATGCGCATGTCCTCACCAAAGAACAGACTTGTCGCGATGCGCTGTTCCGCTGAAAGGCGCTTGAGCGCGGCGGCAACATCGAGACGATCGCGGCTGGCCGTTTCGGCATTCTCGGAGTCGACCACCATCGCTTGCGCGCTTTGTGAGATTTGCGCGTCTCGATACTTGCCGCGAATCGCGTCCGTGCATTTGCGCGAGGCAATTGCATACAGCCAGGCGCGAAAGCGCGCGGGATCATCGAGACGCTCCAACCCACGCACCGCGCTTTCCCAGGTGTCCTGAACCACATCTTTTGCTGCCTCCGCTGTGCCAAGGGAGCGCGCCGCAAACGCCAGCAGTTTCGGCGTCCAACGTGTGGCGAGACGTGCAAACGCCTCCCTCGACCCGCCTTGCGCGAGCAACACGAGATATTCGTCGACCGCATGATCAAGCCCACGACGCACGTTTCACTCGCCCTCCCAGCACATAAGTCGTAGCCGCACAGCCCGAGGTTCGATCCAGCACGCGATTTTTCAGTGCTGAAAAATGCCTTGCATCGCAGGGATCGTTTCGGCTTTCGTCGTCAAGATTTGGTTAATCATTTCGCCTCTTCCACAACATCTTGTGGTTTCGTGCTTGCACCGACCACCAAATCAGCGAACCTTCCACTTGCGATTCAACCTGGAGGGAGCGGCATGGAGCTCGGCCAAAATCAAGTAGAAGCATTGGACCTGTGGCGTCGGGTTACCGTCACCACGGTTCGTTCGGATGCGCCGGATCTCACGGCCCGCCAAATGGCGGTCCTGATGACGGTACGTCTGCAACCGGCCCCGCACACTGTGCGCGGACTGGCGGCGACGCTGAACGTCGGCAAACCGGCGATCACGCGCGCCTTGGATACGCTGTCGCGTCTGGGCTTTGTCCAGCGCCGCCGCGATCCGAAGGACGGCCGCAACGTGTTCGTGGAACGCACCGAAAAGGGTGACGCATTTCTCGACATGCTCGGCTCGACGATCCTCAGCGGCGACGTTGTCGAACAACGGCCCGTGCTGCTAGCGGTCTCGTAAGCGCAACGACGCGCTTAAGAAAAGGACGGCGCCCTGCTCACGCGGGGCGCCGTTTCTGTTTTGACTGGGCGCTGGCAAATGCGCGTTCTGATTTAGACGTTCGCTCAGCCCGGCGTGGTGGCCGGGGCAGCTTCACCTTCTGCGGTCGCAGGCGCAGCTTCCACCAATGGCGCCGGCAGTGCGACGTTGTTCGGCGAGATCGAACGCAGGAACGCGATCACGGCGACGCGGTCGTTGTCGTTGCGAATGCCGGCAAACGCCATCTTGGTGCCACGCACGATCGAAGCCGGCGAGGTCAGGAAGTCGTTCAACGCCAGATAATCCCAGGCCCCACCGTGCGCACTCATGCCTTCGGAATATTCAAAGCCAGCATGGCTCGCCACGGCGCGGCCGAACACGTCATGCAGGTTCGGGCCAATGCCGTTGGCGCCACCGGCATCGAAGGTGTGGCACGAGACGCATTGCGCGTGGACGCGCTCGCCGCGGGTGATCAGTTCTTGCAGGCCAGCGGCGTCCGCGAACAGGCGGCCAAAGTCCGGCGGGCCGGCCGGGCCTTCCGTGGTCGGGCCTTCGAGCACGACTTCCGGCAGGTACGCCGCCTTCTCCGGATAATTCGGATGAACCAGCGTTTCGGCGCCGACACCAACGAGCATCACGCCAAGCACGGCGGCCAAGCCAGCGCCGAGAACCGAATTCGTCTTGAGATCGCTCATCACCCTGCCTTGTTGGCGCCGGTAAAAGTTGGGCGGTTTATGGCGTGCGTTGCGCCGCTAGCCAAGCGGCTGAGATGCAGTCCTGCGGCCCGGAGCGCCCTTGCGCGGCGAACCGCCGCACGGCACTGGGAACGCGATGAACTCTGTCGTCGTAATCCCGGCCCGCATGGCCTCGACCCGCCTGCCCGGCAAACCGCTCGCCGATATCCACGGCCGGCCGATGATTGCCTGGATGATCGACTTGGCGAAGCGCGCCAACGCCGGCCCAGTGCTGGTCGCCGCCTGTGAGGAAGAGGTGGCCGAGGCCGTGCTGAAGGCGGGCGGCAACGTCACCTTGACCGACCCCGGCCTCCCCTCCGGCTCTGACCGCGTCCACGCGGCGCTGGAGGCGTTCGATCCCGCTGGGCGGTACGACGTCGTCGTGAATCTGCAGGGCGACATGCCGACAATGCGCGCCGAGGACGTCGCCAAGGCGGTCGCTGCGCTGCGCGATGGCGCCGACATCGCCACGCTCGTCTCACCCTCGACCGATCCTGGTGAGCGCGACAATCCGAATGTCGTGAAGGCGATCCGCGCCGCCGATGGCCGGTGTCTCGCGTTCACGCGCGCCGCCGCACCTTGGGGCGATGGGCCAATCGAACGTCACGTTGGAATTTATGTGTATCGGCGCGCCGCGTTGGCGCGCTTCGTTGCAGCGCCCCCTTCGCCGCTAGAGCAGCGCGAGAAGCTCGAGCAATTGCGTGCGCTTGAAATGGGGATGCTGATCCGTGCTGACTCGATCAGCGACTTTCCGAAGGGCGTCGACAGCCCGCCGGATTTGGACGCGGCGCGAGATGTTCTCGCGAAGCGTTAGCGCCGGAAAGAGCTGCGTTAGCGAACCAATGCCTCATGCACCAGTTCGCCGACCTCCTGGAGCGCTGTTGTCGCCGTTTTCGAATAAGCGGTGAAGTTCAGTCCGCCATGCATCAGCACCGGGTACTTTCTTTCTGTCACGCGCACGCCCACGCGGCGCAATGCGTCCACGAACGCCTTCACATCGGCGCGCACCGGATCCATCGGCCCGCCGCCGGCTACGATAGTTGGCGGTGACGCGGACAGATCGACATCGAGCAAGGACGGCAATGCTTCGGCGCCCAAGCTGCGTGCGATGTAGAGGCATGCGACGCGGCCGAGAAACCGGAAGTTGCGCAGCTCTTCATCAGCCCACAGCGAATCCTGCACGTGCACTAGCGGGTAGAGCAGGACTTGCAGCGCGACGGCGCCAGGCGTGGCGCGATTTATCTCCAGCGTTGCGGTCGCGGCGAGATAGGCGCCGGCGCTGTCGCCGGCGAGCGCGATACGATCTGAGGGCGCACCGAGGCGCAATGCGTTCTGGAAAGCCCACGCGCACGCGGCGCGCACGTCTTCGATCTGGCCGGGAAATGGTGTCTCGGGAGCCAATCGGTAACTCACCGCCAGCACACGCCCGTGGGACGACTTTGCCAGCCACGAACAGATCGAGTCGTGGGTATCGATATCGCAGCACACGAAGCCGCCGCCGTGAATGTAGATCAGGAGCGGCGCATTACCCGCGTCGGCGGCCTCGTAGTAGCGCGCACGGAGCTGACCGCCCGGTCCGGGAATGTCGAGATCTTCCACCTTTGCCAGCCCGGCGGCGCGCGCGGCCGGAACCGCCAGCAAGGTGCGCAAGCCCCGGCGCGTTTGCGCCAGAATGGCGCGCTCTGCATTTTGCGTCATGCTCATGACGGGTGGGCTCTTTCCTTATCGGCGCAGCTTGCGCTAACGCTCGCGACCTATGACCGACCGTATCTCCTTTCAAGGCGAACCTGGGGCGAACTCACACATCGCCGCGCATGCAGCCTACCCGAACTTTGAGCCGCTGCCGTGCCCGAGCTTCGAGGACGCGTTTGCGGCGGTGAGCGAGGGTCAAGCTCGCTATGCGATGATCCCGGTTGAAAATTCAGTCGCCGGACGCGTCGCCGATGTGCACCACATTATCCCTGAGAGCGGGCTCTTTATTATCGGCGAACGCTTCGTGCCGATCCGCCACCAATTGCTGGGTTTGAAGGGCGCGACGCTTGCGGACCTGACGCACGTGCGATCACACCCACAAGCGCTCGGTCAATGCCGCACGCAATTGCGTGAATTGGGCGTCGTCGCGGTGAAGACGGCGGATACCGCCGGCGCTGCGCGCGAGATCGCCGAGCTTGGCGATCCAAAGATCGGCGCGCTCGCCTCCTCGCTTGCGGCGCAAATTTATGGCCTCGACGTTTTGAAGGCCGACATCGCTGACGCCGCGCACAACACCACGCGCTTTCTCATCTTCTCGCGTGACGAGCAGCGCGCGCCTGCGGGCAACGGGCTCTGCGTGACGAGCTTCGTCTTTCGCGTGCGCAACGTGCCTGCTGCGCTCTACAAAGCGCTGGGCGGATTCGCCACCAATGTCGTGAACATGACCAAGCTTGAGAGTTACCTCGAAGGCGGCGCGTTCTCGGCTGCAATGTTCTTCTGCGAGGTGGAAGGTCACCCAGATGAGGGAAATGTGAAGCTGGCGTTGGAAGAATTGGCGTTCTTCTCATCGTCGCTGAACATTCTAGGAGTCTATCCCGCCGATCCGTTCCGCACCGCCTCCGGCGCGCGATAAGCGACCGCGACGCCACCGTTGCGATACGAATAGAGCCGCAAATCCGAACGCTTCTTGGCGATCTCCAGCAGCATCTTCTTATAAGAGCCAAGCCCCAACCAGGCGTTGGCGCCGCCTGTATTAAAGCTGCGCACGTCACGCAGTGCGAAGATCACGGCCTTGCGGCTCAGCATCGCGCCGCCCACGCCTTGCGCCGCGAGCACGATGCGACCCGCTGCTTGGTCGACGGGTGAAGCGTTGGTCGGGGCTGCCCGTGAAACCGGCGCTGGCGGCGGGACCGGTGGCTTCACACGGATGAGGCCGAACCATTTGCGCTTCGGGCGCTCGTATTTGAAGCCGTCCATGAACGCGTTCCGCAGGACAACGTGATCCGCGTACTTGCGATAGACTTCCGCGGTCGGGTTTTGCTCGTGACCCATAGCGACGACTTCGAGATCGCGCTCTTGTAACCGGTTCACCACCGGCACAAAGTCCGTGTCGGAGGTCAGCAGGATGATCTCTTTGAGGCCTTTGGTGTTGGCGGCAATATCGACGGCGTCGAGCGTGATCACCATGTCAGCCGAGCTCTTTTTGCTCTTCGCCACAGCGGCGCACGAGAACGCCTCAAACCCAGCCGCTTCGAACACGTCGCGATAACGGTCGTAGAGCGGGTTCCAATAGACGCGCTTGATCACGAACTCGCGCTTTTGCCGATCTTCGTCAAACGCACCGTCTTCGAGCCACTCCATCCACTTATTGATGGATACGGTGAACTCTCCGCTCGTCATGCCGAGCACATTGTCGAAGTCGATGAGCAGCGCGCATTTCTTGCGTCGGCCGAACATTGGCTCTCCCTGGTCCCGGCCACTTTTGCTAGTCGGGATGTTACAGGGCGTCCAGGTGTAACCGGGCAACACTTGCGCCCGTAGCAGATCACACGAGGGGAATTGGCCGAGGAAGCCGCACTCAAAGCCCTGTTGTTAAAGGGCCTCACCGGCGACGACGCCGCGCACCGCGCCTTCCTCACGGAAGCAGCGGCCCTGTTGCGTGGGTTTTTCCGTGCGCGTTTGCGTGGCCGCGCCGAGGATGCGGAGGATTTGGTGCAGGAGACCTTGGTGGCGCTCCACACGCGCCGCGAAAGCTACGATCCTAGCTACCCGCTGACGGCGTGGCTGTACGCCATTGCGCGCTACCGGCTGATCGACTTTCTCCGCCGCGCCAAGCACCGGGCGCACGCTTCGCTGGATGGCATCGATATCGGGGAAGCCGATCCCGACTACGAGGCCAGCGACGCCAGGCGCGATGTGGCTACGCTGTTGGACAAACTCCCCGAGAAGCAGCGGACCGCAATTCGCATGGTGAAGCTCGAAGAAAAGAGCGTGAAGGAAACGGCGGAAGCGACCGGGCTTACAGAGTCCGACATCAAGATTTCGATCCATCGCGGCCTGAAGACGCTGATGCGGCTGATGGGCCAGGAGCAGCCGACGTGAAGACCGACGATCTCATCAACGCGCTCGCGCGCGGCGTGGAACCGGCGGAGCGTCCGCGCTGGCGCAGGAACCTAGCGATTACATTGGTCGTGGGGCTCATCGTTGCGGCGGCGCTGGTGGCGATTGGGCTTGGCGTGCGGCCGGATATCGGCACGGCGCGCATGCCCGTGATGATGAAGGCGATGTTCTCGGCGCTGGCGGCAGCGGTGATCTTGCCGGTTGCGGTGCAGTTGATGAAGCCGGGGCGCCCGCTTGGGTGGCGGCTAGCTGCGGTTGTGATTTTTGTTGGCGTGTGTGCGTTGGCGACGATCGTGGCGCTGATGGGAGAGATGCCGGAGCAACGTTGGCAGGCGTGGATGGGCGGCCAAGGCCGCGCGCCGTGGTGCGTGGTGCTGATACCTATTTTGGCCGTGCCAGCCGCGGCGCTACTGACCTGGTTTATGCGTGCTTTTACCCCAACGCGGATTACGCTGACTGGCGCAGCGATCGGCGCGCTCTCCGGCGGCGTATCAGCGATGGCTTACGCCATGTATTGCCCGACGGATTCTGTGGCGTTCGTGACGACGTGGTACACGCTGGCGATTGCTGTGTGCGCCGCGGTTGGGGCGCTGGTGGGATCTAAGTTTTTGCGTTGGTGACGTAACCGCGCCCCTCCCGCCGGCGAATAGGCTTGCAGGAGGGCGTCATGCTCGAACGTTTCAAACGCTACGCGCCGGCTGGGATTTCGGTGTTTGCGGCGGCGGTGTTCTTGGACTCGCTACGCTACAAATTTACGGATCACCCAAAGACGCAGGAGATTTTTGGCCGCCTGGATGGCTGGGCCGGGTCTTTGGGTTTGCCTGGTTTGTTCGGCCATACCGGCCTCTTCAGCCAATACGTGATCGGGTCTGCAGAACTCGCCGCCTCGACACTGCTGCTTGTCGGTCTCCTCCCCCGCCTGACGCGTCTCAACGCGCTAGGCGCCGCGATCGGACTTGCAGTGATGACTGGCGCGGTGAGCTTCCATCTGTTCACGCCCCTTGGCATCGATCCGAACAATGACGGCGGCGGCCTGTTTGCTGCGGCTGTCACGATCTGGATTTCGGCGATCGCGCTACTGATCATCCGCCGCAACGAGATCGCTGGCCTGCTGTCGGATATCGGCCGCGCCTTCGTTCCGACTCCGAAGCCCGCGGCCGCGCAAATGCGCGCCGCTGCTCACGCTTGAGGTTCATCACATGCGCTCAGTTCTTATCGCCGCGGCCCTGGTCTTTGGCTCGATGACGCTCGCGGCGGCGCCCGCTTATGCGGACCAGGCCCCAGTTTATACAGGCGTGCTTTCGCGGGTGGCTGTTGGCGGCTACGATCCCGTAGCGTACTTCACCGATGGCCGCCCGGTGCGGGGCACGACGCAATATCGCATCACTCACCAGGGCTTCGAGTATCGCTTCGCCAGCGCCGAACACTTGGCGACATTCCGCGCCAACCCGGCGCGTTACGTGCCGCAATACGG
The DNA here is from genome assembly GCA_031379735.1 of Caulobacteraceae bacterium. Lineage (GTDB taxonomy): Bacteria > Pseudomonadota > Alphaproteobacteria > Caulobacterales > Aquidulcibacteraceae > Vitreimonas. The sequence goes on from JANNFK010000006.1 coordinate 37,943, forward strand.
CGGCTACTGCGCGTGGGCGGTGAGCCAGGGCTACACGGCTGCCGGCAATCCGAACAATTGGCGCATTGTCGATGGCCGGCTCTACCTGAACTACAACGACGAAATCCAAACGCGCTGGGAGCACGACATTCCGGGGCATATCCGCAGCGCGAATGGAAACTGGCCGGGCGTGCTCAGCCGCTAGCACCGTCGCGCCGCGCTTTACACGACGGCTTGCGCCGCCTCAATCAGCGCCGCCCCAACCGGCGCGCGAAGATCGCCGGCGCGGCCATCGTTTGCGGCGGCGGCGGCAACAATCCCGCGCGATTGATCGAACATCACTTCGGCGTACCAGAGCGTGTTTGAGCCGTTGTGCCAGAGTGCATTGCCTTGGCGTGAAAAGCCCATTGCGTACGGTCCGCCGAATGGCGGCGTGTGTAACGTTTGCCAGCTCTCGCGGCTCAGGAAGCTCGACCGCATCTCACAATGCGCGGTGAGATATTTGAGCACGTCCTCGAAATTTGCATGCACGCGACCTGCGGGGCCGAGCGCTGCAGGGTTATCAGTGAGCGAGCCGCCAGGCGGATAAGCTTCCATCTGTCCAGCAGCGTTCGGGGCGTGGCCGCACGGCTGGTCGTAGGCGCCAGGCGTGCCTGGGGCGCCTTGACCGGCGCTGGGCATGCCAAGCGGATTGAACACGTGTTCTTGGATCAACGTTTCCCACGGCGCGCCCATCTTTGCCTCAAGCATCGCGCTGGCGATGACATAGCCAGTGTTGGAATACATAAAAGTGGACTCTTTCGGGCCTTGCGGCGCTTGCAGCAAACCGAGGCCCGCATAGCGAATGCGGTCGGCGCGCGAGTCGGCGCTGTCACGCGGGAACGCCATCAGATCGCTCATCGGAATATTGGCCTGCAGCCCGGCGCGGTGGCTACAGAGGTGACGGAAGGTGATCTCGCGATATTCCGCGCGGATGTCTGGAATGGCGCTGCCCAGCACGCCGCCGACTGTGTCAGTCCAGGAGATGCGGCCCGCTTCGGCCAGGCGCGCTATCAAAGTCGACGTCATCGACTTGGTGATCGAGCCCAGGTGCCACTTGTCCGAAGTGGTGATGCGCTGATCGTGACCGACAGCGCGGAGGCCGGTCGCGAGTGCGATGTTGCGGCCGCCAGCTTTGCTTGCGGCTGCCGCCATGGCGGGCGTGTTGACGCCTGCCCGCAGTGCTTCGAGACGCGCTTCGGTGAGCGTTTCAGTCGTGCCGGCCGCAGGTTCGCCGCGCTGAAAGACGAGCGGCAGCGTGCCGCCTTGGGTGAACTGGCCTTCGATGCGGCCGTTGCGGAGTTCGCCGGTGAAGCTGCCGCGGATGACGGGAATGTCGAGCGTGATGCGGCCGCCGGCGATCGTCGTTGAGCCGACAGGGATGGGAGAGTTGCCTTGATCGACGCTGTAGAGTGTAGATGTCGGGCCTTCGGCGACGACGAGGCGCAGGCGCAAAGTCTGCGAGCCCATATTCAGCGCGCCGTTCCATTCGCCCATAAAGTCGACAGCGGTTTGGGCGTAAGCGTTGCCGGCCATCAGGCTTGCCGCAACGGCGCCCGTCAGCATCGGGCGTCGGGTGATGATCATGGGGCTGGTCTCCGAGTTGAACGTGTCGGTGGGGGGATGCCGCTTTGAAGCCGCATGGATGCGGCCGCTTCGAGCGTGTGCTGACCCGATAGTCGCATTGACGAGGCATTTCTTACGGGCTTTATGTGCGACCGCGCATTGGGCGTGGTCCGCACGCCTCTAATCCTCAAGGATTTCAACGATGAAGGTCCTCGTCCCGGTTAAGCGGGTGCTCGATTACAACCTGAAAGTCCGCGTGAAGCCGGATGGCTCGGGCGTCGATCTTTCGAACCTCAAACTGTCGATCACTCCGTTCTGCGAAATCGCCGTCGAAGAAGCGGTGCGTATGAAGGAAGGCGGCGGCGGGCACGCCAAGGACTCGGCGACAGAAATCGTGGCCGTCTCGATCGGCCCGGAGCAGGCGCAAGAGACGCTCCGCAACGCCCTCGCCATCGGCGCCGATCGCGGCATTCTGGTCAAAGCCGAAGGCGACGTTGAGCCGCTGGCGGTCGCGAAGATTTTGAAGGCCGTGATCGAAGCCGAGAAGCCGGATCTGGTTATCCTCGGCAAGCAAGCCATCGACGACGACAACAACGCCACCGCGCAAATGCTGGCCGCCCTGCTCGACTGGCCGCAAGCGACGTTCGCGTCGAAGATCGTTCTTGCGGGCGCGAAGGCGACGGTGACGCGCGAAGTCGACGGCGGATTGCAAACGCTGGACGTTGACCTTCCGGCGATCATCTCGACCGATCTCCGCTTGAACGAACCGCGTTACGCGTCGCTGCCGAACATCATGAAAGCGAAGAAAAAGCCGATCGATGTGAAAACGCCCGCGGATTTCGGTGTTGATACGGCGCCGCGGTTAAAGGTCGTGAAGACGTCTGAGCCAGGCAAGCGCCAAGCGGGCATCAAAGTGAAAACGACAGCCGAACTTGTCGGCAAGCTCAAAGAAGCGGGAGTGATCTAGAATGGCCGTTCTCGTTATTGCTGAGCACGACAACGCTTCTGTGAAGGACATGACAAACAAGGTGGTCACCGCTGCGAAAGCGATGGGCGCTGATGTTGACGTTCTCGTTGCCGGTTCGAATGCGGGCGCCGCCGCCGCCGCCGCTGCGAAGATCGATGGTGTGCGCAAGGTCCTGCACGCGGATGGCGCGACATTGGCCAAGCAAATGGCCGAGCCGCTAGAAGCGCTGATCGTGCCGCTGATGAGCGGCTACGACGCTGTGCTCTTCCCGGCCTCGACCACAGGCAAGAACGCCGCGCCGCGCGTCGCTGCCAAGCTCGATGTGATGCAAGTGTCGGGCGTCATCGGCGTTGAAGGCGCCGATACGTTCGTGCGCCCGATCTATGCAGGCAACGCGATCGTCACGGTGCAAGATTCGCAACCCAAGAAGGTGCTCGTCGTGCAGCCAACGGCCTTCAAGGCCGCCGGCAATGGCGGCAGCGCCTCGGTTGAAACCACCGCTGCGCCGTCAGGCCCGTTCAAGTCGGCGTTCGTGAGCGAGGAAATGGCGAAGTCCGACCGCCCCGAACTTACTGCCGCCAAGCGGATCGTCTCCGGGGGCCGGGCGCTCGGTTCGAGCGAAGAATTCCACAAAGTGCTGGACCCGCTCGCCGACAAGCTGGGCGCGGCCGTCGGCGCCTCGCGCGCCGCAGTCGACGCCGGCTATGCGCCGAACGACTATCAAGTTGGCCAGACCGGCAAGGTCGTCGCGCCAGAGCTCTATCTCGCCATTGGCATTTCGGGCGCCATTCAGCATTTGGCCGGCATGAAGGACTCGAAGGTCATCGTGGCCATCAACAAGGACGAGGACGCGCCAATCTTCCAGGTCGCCGATTACGGCCTGGTCGCGGACTACAAGACTGCGGTCCCAGAACTGATGGAAGAGCTCACGAAGGCCGGCCTCTAAGGCGACGCCCTCTTGCGCTCGGCGCGCCGTCATGCTGCACTGCAACAAGAATTGCATTTCGGCGGCGCGTGAGCGCCTATGACGGTCAAGATGAGCAAAATTTCCACGGTCGGCGTCGTAGGCGCCGGGCAAATGGGCAATGGCATCGCGCACGTGTGCGCGCTGGGCGGCTACAGCGTGCTGATAAGTGATGCGGATGTCAGTCGCGTCGATGCCGCCATCCAGACCATCGCCAAAAACATGACGCGGCAAGTTCAGCGCGGCATCATCAAGCAAGGCGATATGGATGGCGCCCTAAAACGCATCAAAGGCGCCCAAAAGCTGACCGACCTCGGGCCGTGCGATCTCATCATTGAGTCGATCGTCGAGTTAGATGAAGCGAAGCGCAAAGTGTTCTCGGATCTGAAAGCGGTATTGCGCGCCGATGCGATCTTAGCGTCGAACACGTCGTCGATTTCGATCACGCGCCTGGCTGCGGCGACCGATCGCTCCGACAAGTTCATCGGCCTTCACTTCATGAACCCGGCGCCGGTGATGGAGGTCGTAGAAATCATTCGCGGCCTCGGTACGAGCCAAGAGACGTACGATACGTGCGTCACGTTCATTCAAAGCCTCGGCAAGAACATTGCGAACGCGGAGGACTTTCCGGCCTTCATCGTGAATCGCGTTCTGGTGCCGATGATCAACGAGGCGGTTTACACTCTGTACGAAGGCGTCGGCTCGGTGGAAGCGATCGACAAAGCGATGCGCATGGGCGCGCACCACCCAATGGGGCCGCTCGAGCTTGCGGACTTCATCGGCCTCGATACCTGCCTCGCGATCATGCAGGTGCTCTATGAAGGCTTGGCGGATTCGAAGTACCGCCCATGCCCGCTGCTGGTGAAGTACGTCGAAGCCGGCTGGCTCGGCCGCAAAACCCAACGCGGCTTCTATGACTACCGGACTGATCCCCCAACGCCAACGCGCTAAACATAGCGCGTTTGTCATTGCGAACTGAAGGCGCGCGGGAGCGCGGGCGTTCTGCCCACGCTCCCGACGCGATGCGCCTCACAACGCGATCTGCGCCATCAGAAACGCGCCTTGGGCCACGTACGCCGCGACGGCGATCGTGAAGGCGCTGCCGATAACGATCTCGAGCAGCGAAATTGCAGTGCGCATGAAACTTCCTCAGTTGCGCGAACAAGTGCGTTCGCGAGACGGGAGATAGGCACGCTTCGCGACGCGAACATGGCTTGCGCATTAAATGACGGTGACAATCGGCACGTGCGGCGCGGCGCTTGCATTCTTGCAACGTGCTTCGATGATCACACCTGCCGCGAACCATCGATGTGGCGCAGCAATTGCGCGCATCTGCCATGCATCGGGTGCCTAGCGCTCAAACACGAGCGAAAGATTGTTCGCCGGCATTTCGATGATTTCGCGAAGCCTCAAGCCATTAGTGTTGGCCGCGGCCTCGACTTCTTCGAGGTCACGCACGCCATAGCTTGGATCGCGCTCCTTAAGCCAAGCATCGAACGCTTCGTTTGAAGGTGCTGTGTGTTCGCCGCCGCGTTTGTGTGCGCCGTATGTGTAGAGGATGCCGGGACCGTGCTTGGCGTCGGCGAGCAAGGCCCCTGCCCCGCGCATCAGGCCCAGCGTCGCCTCCCACGGCGAGATGTGGGTCATATTGATGGCAATGACGGTATCGTAGCTCTGGCCAGCGAGAGCTCTCTCCCAACCCTCCTCCGCCACATCGAGTTCAAGCGGCGCCGCAATGTTGTGGATTTGCTCAAACTCGATCCACGCGGCGACGCTGGCGCGTGCGTTTGAATCGGGATCGCTGGGTTGCCAAGCCACCTGATTTAGATTCTTGGCGAAATGGATGGCGTGCTCGCCTGAGCCCGACGCGATCTCCAGCACGTGCGAGCCGCGCGCCACGACACGCTTCAAGACGCCAAGAATCGGGTCGCGATTGCGGCCTGCAGGCAAAGAATGTTGGCGCGCGTCCATGAACGCTTTGAAACATGATTGCGCGCCCAAGAAAACCTTTTGGGGGAAATAGAGCGCGTAGCGAGCAACGCCTCAGTGACGCCGCGATGTGCGGGCGTATGCTCGGCTCATGCGCGGCCCGCCAATACCGCAACGCATCCCGCCGCTCTCTTGGCGGAAGCCAGCGTTCCTCTGGACGCCGGCGGCTTTGGCGCTGTCGATCGGCTGGCCAGCGGCGCTATTCTATGAAGCGATTGGGCCGCAGCGTCTGATCATCACGACGCTGTTCCTGGTATTCGCGCTGGCCTTGGTAAGCCTCGGCGCGAGTTGGGCGATGGGGCACGCACCAAAGTCGAGGCGGATCGTGGTGTTGCACGTGGTGCTGGCCGGCGCGGTCATGATCTTGGCTGCGCCATTTTTGTTGGAGTGGTTCCTTGCCACTGTTGGTGGGCCAGACGGTGAGGACGCGACAGACCATGTCTCGCTCGCCATGTCGTTCGCGACCACTCCGCTGGTTGTCATGGTTGGGCTTCCGGTCGTGCTGGTGTCCGGGATTCTGTTTGCATGGACGGCGCTGAAACGCGGGGCGGCCGTCGATCGCACCGAAGACTATCGCCACGACGTGCAGCCGTTCCGTTGAAGCTTGCACCGCGCGGCGGGGCGTTTGAAAACGTGGCGCCCGCAGTGAGGGCGCGGGCGGAGACAGCAAAATGTTCGCAGGCAAGACGTGGTGGATCACCGGCGCATCCTCCGGCATCGGCGCGGCGCTGGCCGAAGCGCTGGCGAAGGACGGCGCAAAGCTCATCCTGTCTGGACGAAATGTCGAAGCGCTTAACGCGGTGGCGGCAAAGTGCACGGCGGGCGCGCTGGTGTTGCCCTTCGAGGCGACCGACTATGCGCGCCTCCCTGCCCTTGTGGAGCAAGCGTGGAGCTGGAGTGGGCGCGTCGAGGGGCTGATCAACAATGCCGGCATTTCACAACGGTCGATGGCGATCGACACGGTGTTCGAGGTCTATGAGAAGATCATCGGCATTGACCTGCTCGCGCCGATTGCGCTGACGCAAGCGCTCCTGCCGCGGATGGCCGGTGCAGGCGGCGGTGATATTGTCGCGATCTCAAGTGTAGCGGGTATTGCCGGACCACCGCTGCGGAGCGCTTACAGCGCCGCGAAAGCGGGACTGATTGGCTATCATGACAGCGTGCGCTCGGAGACGGCGCATTTGGGAATACGGGTGCTGGTTGTCGCGCCGGGTTCGGTAAAGACCAATGTTTCCAAGAACGCCCTGGACGCCAATGCGTCGACCCGCGGGTTCAGCGATAGCGTGATCGATGCGGGCATGGAGGCGAACGTCGCCGCCGAGCGCATTCTCACCGCGCTGAGAAATGGCGAGCGCGAATTGATCCTCGCCGAAGGCATGGAGGCCGAAATCGCCCGTTTGCGACGCGCCGACCCGAACGCCTTGTTTGACGCGATGGCGAGGCTGGTCGCCAACGGTTACGCGCGGCAAATGGGCGCCGACAAAAAGAGCTAGCGCGCCCACATGCGAAGCAGGTTGGAAATGCTCTTGTCCAGCCGCAGCAATTCTTCGCGCGCGATGCCGGTTTCGGCAATGCGCGTGCGGGCGACGGAGAGATCGAACAGCGTTTCGCGCTGCGCGCCATCCGGGACGAAGCTCTGTATCCAACCAACTGCCGCTAAACGGGCGCCGCTGGTGACGGGCGCGACATGATGGATCGAGCCGGCTGGGTAAAGAAACGCGTCGCCGGCTTCGAGCTTGACGCTTTGCTCGCCAAGCGGCGATTCCACAACCAACTCCCCGCCCTCGTAGCTGTCACGGCCAGCAAGGAAAACGCTGAAGGCAAGATCGGTACGAAGCTTGTCTTCGCCCCGGCCCATCAGGGCGTCATCGGTGTGGGCGCCGTAGGTCATGCCCTGTTCGTAGCGTGAGAACAGCAGGCGCGAGATCCGCGCCGGGCGGGCGGCAATGTCAAACAACGGGTGTCGGCGGAGCGCATCGACGACGAAGCGTTCGAGTTCCTTTGTGCGCGGGTCGGCGCCGTCGGCTTGCAGGTTCTCCTTCACACCGCGCGCTGCAGCCCCTGCGGTGCGTTTGCCGGAGGACCAATCGAGATCACCGAGTTGCATGCGCACACGCGCGGCATCTTCTGCGGCAAGCACCGCCTGGAGGACCAAGCTCATACGCACTCTCATAGCCAACGCCCGGAAGCTGCGAAAGCAGACCGGCTTAGCGGGCGCGGGCTAACGGTCGCACCTTGTTGCGAAGCGTTCTCATTTCGTGCAGGGTGGCGCGCTCGGACTGGGAGGGGCCTTCACTCATGATCAAGCTGAAACTGAAGCACTGGCGCACGCTGGGCGTGGCGGCGACGACGCTGGGCCTAGCGGCGTGCGGCGGAGAAGGTGGCGGCGGTGCGGGCGAAGGCGGTCACGGCGAGGGCGGTGAAGCGGCCGTTGGTGAAGGTGGTGGCGCAACACCTGCCGCCGTTGGCGGAGAGGCCGGCGAGGCGGCAATCGGCGAAGGCGGCGCCGAGCATGGCGAGGCTGGCGTCGTCACGGCTTATGCGGGCCTCTCAGGCGATCAGCTGACGGCGCTCCGTATCCAACATTTGCGCGGCTTCGTGATGGCGGCTGCGAAGCTTGTCGAGGCGCGAGGCGCGTTCAGCGGCGAGCCAGTCGAAGCGGCCATTTTGGTGCAGCAAGGCTTGCTCGAAGTGTACGACCCCGCGGCTGATCAGTTCGGCTCACTCAATGTGACGCCAATACGCGAAGCGGGCGCCGGAACGGAACTGACTCGCGAGCAGTTGGCGCAGCGTTTGCGCGTGGCGCAAGACGAACTGACGCGCGCCATCGGCCAGCTTGAATATGATGACGCGCAGCTGGTGGTGCGCATGGTCGATATTTCGACAGGACTTTACCAGCACGTGCTGGTCGACGGCGCCGCTGATCCGATCGAGTATCAGCACAGCCTGGGAGCAGCACTGGCCGCCCAGCAGGCGCTGCTGTTGCATCAAACCGAACTTCGCGCGGCTAATTCGAGCGCCTATGACCGCGCCAGCGGCGAACTGGCCAGGTTCGTGGCGCTATGGCCGTCACGCGAGCCGGCGGCAACCCCAGCGACTTACCAACAAGTGCTGGTGCAAAGTTCGCGGGTGCGGCTAGCGCTGTCGCCTTACCTTTAAGCGCGGCGCAGCATCACTGACGTTTCGCCCTTGTAGAGGCCGCGCCCATATTCGCGGTAGCCGAGCTTTTGTGCGAGCGCCAGCGAGGGGCGGTTTTCCGGCGCAATAATGCAGACGAAATCGGATCGGCCAAAGTGCGGGTCGCCCCAGGCAATCGCCGCGCTCATCGCCTCAAAGCCGTACCCCTTGCCGTGCATGGCGGGCGAAAGTCCCCAACCCTGCTCGGGTCCTTCGAGCGGCGGCTCGATTTCCCGCTTGAACGCGCCAAATCCGCCTTCGCCGACAAATGCGCCCGTGGCCCTTTCCTCGATCAGCCAAAAGCCATGACCCAGCACTTTCCAGTGGCCGATGTAGCGCAGGAAGCGGCCCCAACTGTCTTCGCGTGTGGAGGGCTTGCCGGAGATAAAGCGCACGACCTCTGGATCGGCCCACATGGCGGCGCTGGCGTCGAAGTCGCGGAGTTCGTGTCCACGCAACCGCAAACGGTCGGTTTCGATAACCGGGACCATTATTTCTCCGCGAGCACAGCTTCGATCACGCGCGTAGCGTCCTCGCCGGACCAATCGGCGCCGCCCGCCAAGCGGGCCACTTCCTGGCCTTGCGCGTTGTAAATGATCGTGACCGGCATGCCAGCAGCTTGGGTGTCGAAGAGCACGCCGCGCGTCATATCCTGAAGGAAGGGCAGCGAGCCGCCGGAGAGGCGCTGCAGTTCGCTGATTGCCTTGTCGCGCTCGCCTTCGCTATCGACGCTGATCGGGATAACACTGATGCGGCCTTCGAAATTGCGCTGAAGTGCGGCGAGCGAGGGCATCTCTTCCAGGCAGGGCGCGCACCATGTCGCCCAGAGGTTCAGCACCATGACCTGCCCCTGGTAGGCGGCGAGCGTCGTGTCGGCGCCGGCGGCGTCGCGCAACGTTCGTGTCGGCATCGGCGGCGGCGCTTCTGTTACGTAGAGGCGCACCATGTCACCCTGCGCGAAGCGGCTGAGACCAGCTTCAGCGTCAGGCTTTGAAGAGGCGACGAAAAGCACGTAAAGAACAGCAATCGCCCCAGCCGCCACTAACGTTAGTGCAGCCCACAGCGCCCAGGGTTTCTGCGGGGGCGCGGAGTTTGCGTTCGTGTCCAATTCAGAATCCTCAGGCGACAGTCAAAAAATGTGGGGCGGGCGTTTTGCTGCCCAACCCGCCGACGCCATGCAAGCCATCAACGCTTCGATCGATATCGACAAGCGTTTATGGCGCGAGGACATCGAAGGCTCGAAAGCGCATGCAGCCATGCTGGCGGCGCAAGGTATTATTACGGGGGAAGACAACGCGGCGATACAAGCTGGATTGGACCAGATTGCCGCGGAGATCGTCCAAGGGACGTTCCAGTTCTCGGCGGAGCTGGAAGACATTCACCTCAATATCGAAGCGCGGCTGACCGAGCGGATTGGCGAGGCCGGAAAACGCCTCCACACCGCCCGTTCGCGCAACGACCAGGTGGCCACCGATTTCAAGCTCTGGACCATGCGCGCGAGCCGGGAAGCTGCGGACGGTTTGCGAGAGTTGCAAAAGGCGCTGGTGCGCCAGGCGGAGGCCCATACCGACTGGATCATGCCGGGCTTTACGCACCTGCAGACGGCGCAGCCGATCACGCTTGGTCACCACCTGCTCGCCTACGTCACGATGCTGGAGCGCGACCGCGTACGCATCATTGGCGCAGCACTTGAGGCGGCATGGGAGTGCCCGCTTGGTGCGGCAGCGCTGGCGGGCACGAGTTACAAGATCGACCGCGACTCGACCGCCCACGCGCTGGGCTTTCACGCGCCCTCCAGCAATTCTCTAGATGCTGTCGGCTCGCGCGATTTCGCGCTGGCGGCGTTGAGCAATTTGGCGATCGCGATCACCCACCTCTCGCGGCTGGCGGAAGAGATCGTCTTATGGAGTTCGCCACAGTTTGGCTTCGCGCGCTTAAGCGATGCCTGGTCGACGGGGTCTTCGATCATGCCACAAAAGCGCAACCCAGATGCGGCGGAGCTGATCCGCGCCAAGGCCGCGCGCGTCGGCGCGGACTTCGGAGCGCTGAACGCCATCGTCCAGAAGCTGCCGCTCGCCTACGCCAAGGATCTGCAAGAAGACAAAGTCCTCACGTTCTCAGCGTTCGACAACTTTGCGCTTTCGGTCACCGCCATGATCGGCATGATCGAGACGATGCGGTTCAATCGCGAAACGATGCGTACGGCTGCAACGCGCGGGTATTCCACAGCCACCGATCTCGCCGACTGGCTGGTGCGAGAACTCAAGGCGCCCTTCCGTGAGGCGCATGAAATAACCGGCAGAATCGTACGGCTGGCAGAGGATGCGGGCGTTGGCGAACTGGGTTTGCTCCCTTTGAGCGAATTCCAGACAGTCGATCCGCGCATTACCGAAGCGGCGCGGGCGTTGTTGACGGTTGAAAAATCAGTCGAGAGCCGGGATAGCTATGGTGGGACCGCCCCGCAGCGCGTGCGCGAGCAGATTGAGCGGTGGAAGGAGACGTTTAAATGAGCCGCGTTCTTTTGGGCCTCGTTGCACTGACACTCCTCTCCGCGTGCGGAATCAAGGGTGGCCTAGAGCGGCCCGATCCGCTGTGGAATCGCGAAGAGGCGATCCGGCGTGAATGCGCCGCACAGCTCGAACGCAACCAGCCGCAAGATGCGCGCTGCGCTCAATACCAGACCGGCGTGCAGACGACGCCGTGAACCATTTCGAGTATCGCGGCGGCGCGCTCTGCTGCGAAGGCGTGAAGCTGGCGGACATCGCTGAAGCGGTCGGCACGCCGTGTTACGTCTATTCCACCGCCACACTTGAACGGCACTATGATGTGTTTCGTAGCGCCTTCGCGCCGCGTGACGTTCTGGTCGCGTTCGCCGTGAAGGCGAATGCGAACATTGCAGTGATCGCCACGCTCGCACGCAAGGGCGCGGGCGCCGACACCGTGAGCCAAGGTGAAATCGCGCGCGCATTAAAAGCCGGCGTGCCGCCACAGAAGATCGTGTTCTCCGGCGTCGGCAAGACGGCTGACGAATTGGCGTTCGCGACGAAAGCGGGCGTCCATCAGATCAACGTCGAAAGCCGCGCCGAGCTTGAGACGCTGTCCGCGATCGCGGCTCCTTTGGGCAGGCGCGCGGCAATCGCTATTCGCGTGAACCCGGACGTGGGCGCCGGCGGGCACGAAAAGATTTCTACCGGCAAGGGTGACGCGAAGTTCGGCGTCTCGCCCGAGCATGCCTTGGCTCTCTACGCGCGCGCCGCGGACGATCCGCATCTCGATGCGAAGGGCTTGGCGGTCCACATCGGCAGCCAAATCCGCGACCTCGCGCCACTCGAGGCCGCGTTCCGGGTCATGCGGGGACTGGCGGAAAGACTGCGCAACGAAGGCATCGCGATTGAACGGCTCGATCTCGGCGGCGGCTTGGGCGTGCCGTACTTCAACGAACCCGATCCCCCTTCGCCGGCGGACTACGCAGCAATGGTGAGCCGAGTATTTGAAGGCTTCGACATTGGGTTTTCGTTTGAGCCAGGACGGATGATCGCGGCCAACGCCGGTGTACTCCTGTCGCGCGTGGTGCGCGTGCAGGAGCGGGCCCGACCAATCGTGGTGCTTGATGCAGCGATGAATGATCTCATTCGCCCGGCGATTTACGACGCCTATCACGGCATCAAGCCACTTCGCGAACCGGCGCCCGGCGCCGAGCAAGCATATGACGTAGTCGGTCCCATCTGCGAGACGGGCGACACCTTTACACGCAATCGCACCCTGCCGCCGTTAGAAGCCGACGACCTCGTCGCGTTCATGACGGCGGGCGCGTACGGCGCGACCATGGCTTCGACCTACAACGCCCGGCCGCTCGTGCCTGAGGTGCTGGTGAGCGGCGATCGCTTCGAAGTCGTGCGGCGGCGCTGGGATGTGGCTGAGCAACTCAAGCTTGAGACACTGCCGGGTTGGTTGGAGGAATCGTGACGGAAGCCGAAATCCTGCAACTGCTGGAAGGTTACGGCGATCAGCAGATGCAGCTGATTGTCCAGGTGGTCAGCTTGCACTTCGCGCTCATGGTTGCCGTGTTCTATTTCCTGCACCGTTCGGGTCTCGCGATGAAGGTCGCGGTGTTTGCGCTCTATTCGCTCGGAAACGCATTGTTTCTTGGATTGATCTACAATCTCAGCGGTAAGGTTGTGGCGGGGCGCCACGATTTGCTTGCGATGCAGGAACGCGGCGTTGAGCTATCGGCGATCTCGCAATCGGTGCTCGCCAATCTCCGCCCCTACACGAACGTGGCCTCCTGGGTCGCCGACATCGCGTTTGCGGCGCTTTGGATCGGGGCGGTTTATTTCCTGTTCTTCTGGAAGAAGCGAGACGCGTAATGAAACGATTTCTTGCAGGCGGCGCAATGGCGCTGACGCTTATGGCGTGCGCTTCCGCGTCGGCGCCGCCTTCGCCACAGGATCAGTTCTTCGCGAACTTACGCGCGCTGTGTGGACAGAGCTTTGCTGGGCGCGTGGTGACCACCACTGACGCAGCGGACACCAGCTTCGCCAGCGAGCGGCTGGGCATGCAGGTGCGCGAGTGCGCCGATGATGAAATTCGCGTGCCGTTTCATGTCGGCGAGAACCGATCGCGCACTTGGGTCATCACGCGGACAAGCGCAGGCCTGCGGCTGAAGCATGATCACCGCCACGAAGACGGCGCCGAAGATGTGCTTACGCAGTATGGCGGCGACACGACGAGCGAAGGCACAGCCGAGCGTCAGGAGTTTCCTGCCGATGCGTTCTCGCGCGAGCTATTCACGCGAAACAATATCCCGGCGTCGTTGACGAACGTGTGGGCGGTCGAAGTACATCCTGGCCGCACATTCGCGTACGAACTGCAGCGGCCGAACCGCCACTTCCGTGTCGAATTCGACCTTACAACACCCGTCGCGGCCCCGCCCGCGCCGTGGGGCGCGGACTAGGCACTGCTGCGATTAGGTCCGGCCGAGACCGAGGATCGGCGCATCGACCTGCACCGCGCCGCGCTCGACCACCGGGAACTGGTAGTTGCTCTGGCCCTCTTGCGTTGAAGCGCTGATGCGCTCTTCGCGGGCGAACTCGCGGCGCACATAGGCGCCAAGTTCGCCGGCAGTGATCACGCGATCGCGATTTTCATCTGCCCCGCCTTCGAGGCCGGTCTGAATGAAGTGCGAGAGGAAGCCCCCGGCTTGGAATTTTTCCGCGACGGAGCTGGTGAGATCCTCTTCGGAGCTGAACAAGCCCATCACGCCCGGACGGCTGACGACGTCGCGCGCGAAGCCGCCGCTAAAGCAGGAGTCGAGCACGAGCAATGATGTCTGCGCGTGCACTTGCTGGAACATCTGGTTCAGTTCGTCGTCGGTGATCGAGCCATCGACCATTTCGATGGTCTCGTCTTTGCCGTCAGGCTCGGTGGCGCTGACTTGACCACGCACTTGGTTGCCGTGACCTGAGTAGAAGAACAGGAAGAGATCGTCGGGGCCAGCGGCTGCCGCGACACGCTGGAACGCCTGACGCAGGCCCGCGCGCGTGGCTTGGCCGTCGATCAGGACGACACTCTCAGGCGCGAGCGTGCCTTGGCGTCCAAGCGCTTGTTGGAGCTTCCGCGCATCTTCGGCTGTCAGCGGCAGATCGTTTCCGGTCCCCGGATAATCGGATATCCCGACCATCACCGCGTAAACGCGGCGGGCGCTATTGTTGGCCGAGACTTGTGGCGCCGTGCCCTGTTGCAGGGTCACGACGTAAGCGCCGAGCTCACCCGGCTGGTACGAGGTCGCGCCGATCCGGTAGTTGCCGGCCTCGGAGAGTGTCGTTTCAATACGCGCGTTGCGGTCAGTCGAAGTTACATCGTCGTTGTCTTCCTGTGCACCGGATGGGGCGATCAGAATTAAATACGGATCCATGGCGGTGGAGCGCATGTCGATGACCACGCGCTGACCGGCCGTGCCTTGGAAATTGAAGCTGTCGATGAACTCACCCGAATTGAGCTGCTGGTCGCCCTGCGCCAGCTCGCCGTTCATCGTCTGGCCAGCGGCGAAGGCTTGCGAATTGCCGCCCGCGAGCGCGTCGCTCGCGTTGGTCGTTGCCGACGGCGCGATGTTGAGCGTGTAGGCGCCGGTTTCGCCAGCAGCGTAAGACGTGACATGGATCGTGTACTCGCCGCTCGCTGGCAGCGTCAGGTTCATGCGGCTGTCCCGCACGCCACGCTCGGTGTCGTCGTCGTTGTATTGTTGGAATCCGCCGGGGCCGCTGATTGCTACGTAGGTGTCGAATTGCGGCGACGAAAGGCTGATCTCGACCTGCTGACCGGCGACGCCTTGCAGCGGGTATGTGTCGATAAATTCGCCTGAGTTTAGCTGCGTATCGCCTTGCGCGAGTTGGCCGGCGAGTTGTTGTGCGGCGATCGCTGGAGCTTGGCCTGGCGGCGGCGTGGCGCCGGCGACATTGGTTTGCCCCGTGCGCTCGACCAGCAGATTGTAAGCGCCAGTCGCGTTGCGGCTGAAGCTGGTGACGTAAACTTGCGCCGTGCCGTTCTCAGGAAACGCAATGTTGAGGCGCGAATTGTAGCTGCCGGTGCCGTCGTCATCGTTGTCTGCCGACAGGCCGGCGGGGCCACGCACGTAAAGGTACGGGTCAAACGCTTCGGAGGTGAGCGTCAGCGTAAATTGCTCACCTTGTTGCCCACGTAGCTCGAGCACGTCGGCGACTGCGCCGCCCTGATCGGACTTGGTCTCAGAGGTTTCCAGCGTGCCGCTGACCGGCTGACCCGGTTGCAAGCCGCCGCCAAGCTGGCCGCAGGCCGCTAGGGCGGCCGCCATAAGCACGGCCGCAGCTGTCCGAATATTCATGGCAATCCCCCTCAAGAGCGAAGCGGACCTTAGACTTCGCCAAATGGCCGTCAACACAAGGAACTCGCTCGCGTGGCTGCGTCTTTGCGAGGGATGGTCATGGTTTGGCTCAAAACGGGCTGATACCGTCAACGCTGCGGATGAAGCACCAGGACGCCCTCAACCAACTCGCCCGGGAAACGAACCGGGCCCGGCGCCGGCTGGCGCTGGAACGGGTGCTGCGCGCCGGTCTGGTGCTGCTCGGCGCGATCGGTGTGTGGGCGGCGTTCGCGCTCTTCGGTGGGCATGAGCGCTTACCGCTATTGCTGCAAAGCCTCAGTGCGATCTTCGCGCTGCTGCTGATTGGCTACCTCAGTGTACGAGCACGAAGCGAGTGGCGCGCGCCGACCGAAGAAGAGGCACGCGCGCAATTGGCGGCGGACTCACGTATGGACGCGGGCGCTTTCGATGCGTTGCGCGATCAGCCGACACGCTATGACCCATTTTCTGTGGCGCTGTGGAATCGCGAGCGCGAGCGGCTGCTTGAGAACGCCGACAACGTGAAGCTCGGTCCGCCGCGGCCGCGTCTCGACGAACTCGATCCGTATAAGCTTCGCTACGTACTTGCCGTCTTGCTTATCGTAGCGTTCGTCGTCGCCGGAACTCAGTCCGGTGACAGGCTAGCGCGGGCTTTTTTGCCTGATCCCGGCCCGTTGCTCGGCGACCAGGAAATGGCGATCGAAGCTTGGGCGGCGCCAGCGGAGTACACCCACGCCGCGCCCGTATCGCTGAGCGACTTGATCGGCCAGCGTGTCGTGACGCCGCCAACCGTGCGCGTGACAGTGCGAGTCACCGGGCCCACGGGTGCGCCAATGTTGCGTTTCAACGGCCAAGGCGGCGAACGCCACCAACGCTTCGTGCGCGCGGCCGATGGCGCGTGGGAAGCGCAGATGGATATTCCCGGACGCGGCGAGCTTCGCATCGTGCGCTTTCACACGCGCGGGCGCTGGCGGCTCGCGCCGGGGGCCGATCAAGCGCCACGCGCATCATGGGATGCGCCGATCAGCACGCTCTCGGACGAGCGCGTCAATCTTTCTTGGAAGGCGCGCGACGATTTCGGCGTGCGGCGCCTGGCGCTACGTGTGCGGCCGCTTCGCCCCCCGCCGGGCCTCGTGCGCGCCGACCCGGTCGACACCGAACTCGAAGCGCCGGCAGGCGATCCGCGTGAAGCAGGAGGCGAGACCGAAGTCGATCTCGCCGACCATCCCTATGCGGGGATGGAGGTTGAGGCGCGCATTGTGGCGATCGATGCGCTTGGCCAAGAGGGCGTGAGCGATCCGCTGCACTTCACCTTGCCTGAGAAAATATTCTTGCAGCCGCTGGCGCGCGCAGCGATCGAAATCCGCCGCCACATCCTGGCGGAGCGCCGCCCCTATCGCGACGGGCCGGGCGTGCAACGACATCGCGTGCCCGCCGGCGGCATTCTCCTCGGCAATGAGCGCATCGAAATCCGAGACTACGATAGCCGGCCGCCGTTGCGGCGCGCACCCGAGGGCATTCAGCGCGCGGCGCGTCTGATGGATGCGTTGATGATGGCGCCCCAGGACGGCTACTTCCGCGATCTTGCCGTCTATTTCGGTTTCCGGAATGCGCGTTCGCAGCTCGCGGTCGCGCGTGATCCCGATGAAGCGGATACAGCCGCGGACACGCTGTGGCGTACGGCGCTACGCGCGGAATATGGCGGTGCGGCAGACGCAAGACGCGCATTGGAAGAAGCACAGCGGCAATTGGCCGAAGCGCTGGCGCAGGGCGCGCCCCAAGAGCGCGTCCGGCAGTTGCTCGAAGCGTTGCGCCGCGCGACCGAAAACTACATGGAAGCCTTGGTGCAGGAAGCAATGCGGAGCGGCGAGAGCCCGCAGAACCAGGACGACACCGAAGAGCAGGCGTCGCTCAGCGAGCGCGATATTCAGAACATGTTGCAACGCGTGCAAGAGCTCAGCGAACAAGGTCGTAACGCGGAAGCCCAACAATTATTGCAGCAGCTGGCTCAGATACTCGCCAACCTCGACGTTCAACTCGCCCAGGGCGGCGAAGGCGAGAACGGTGAGCAAGGTGAAGGCGACCAGCAGATGCAGCAAAGCATCGACGAGCTTTCCGAGACGATGGGCGAACAGCGCGCGCTGCGCGATGAGACCCGGCAAGAGCAGCAACAGCAGGAGCAAGGACAAGGCGGCAGCGGCGGCGATCAGCAAGGCGGCCAAGGCGGCGACGAACTCGCGCAGCGCCAGTCTGACTTGCGCCAGGGCGTCAGCGAAGCACAGCGTATGGCTGACGAAGCAGGCGCCGCACCCAGCGACGATCTCAACGCAGCCGGTGAAGCGATGCGGCGTGCAGAAGATGCGCTGCGTCGCGGCGATCTTGAAGGGGCGGACGCAGCGCAAAGTGCGGCGCTCGAAAACCTACGCGAAGGGGCCGAAGCGCTGAGCACGGAAATGCGGGAGCGCGGACGCGGCGGCGAGGAGCAAGGCAGCGCCGGCGGCAATCGCGATCCACTCGGACGCCAAAGCGGTGGCGGCAACGCCGATGGCGAGGGCTTCGTCCCAAACACCACAGATCCAGTGCGGGCGCGCGAAATCTTCGACGAAATCCGCCGCCGCGCGCAGGACCCGAACCGCCCTGAGACCGAACGCGAATATCTTCGCCGCCTACTCGACAGGTTCGGAGATAGTTAGGCGCGCGCCTTGAAATAGGCTCAACCCGCTCCACTCTCATCACATCGAATTGGAGGGCCCATGCGCAAATTTCTGATGTCAGCCGCGGTGATCACGTCGCTCGTGGCGTGCACGCCGCCGGCGCAGCAAGCCGATCGTCCGGACACGCCACCAGGGCCAACGACTGTCGCCTGCAACGATGTAGCGCCGGATTCAGCGCGTCAGATCAGCGTGGGCGCGGAAGTGGTTACGGCTGCAGCAGCGGCCGACCTGCGCGGCGGCTCGATCACGCCGGGCACATATGATCTCGTAACCGCGACGCGGATCGGCAGCGCGACGGGCTGGACCGGCACGCGCGCCGTCGCGCTTGCGGTGACCGAAGACCAGAGCGGCGCTGTGATACTAAACTGGGCGGGCGCCGCGCCCACCGGCGAAACAGATCGTTGGACCGCGAGCCTCACCGAGGCGCCGCAAGCGCGCATGACGTATTCTTGCGGACGCGTCGGCGAAGTGCCCGCCGATTTCGCCGCACAGGACAACACGCTGCAACTGCGCTTGCTGGACGGAGCGTCGGGTCAGCTCGCATTAGAGTTTCAGCGGCGGAGTTAGAGATGCGCGGCCTTCGAACACTCAGGCCGACGCCAGTTGGAAACCAGCCCAATCGCGTCAGGGGCTGAGCCTGTCGAAGCGCGACACGACCCGCGTTAGTCGATCGCCGCGATATACGGCAGCCCCCGGTAGCGGCCCTTGTCGTCCATGCCGTAGCCGACGAGGAAGTCGGCCGGGGCATCCCAGCCAATAGCGTCGATGTCTTGGCCCAGCGCTTCGGGCTTGCGGACGAAGGCACAGGCCAGCGTTTGCGTCGCGCCCTTCGCCATCAGGTGGGTGCGCGCATACGCAATAGTGCGGCCGCTATCGAAGACGTCGTCGACGATCAGCACGCCGCGCCCCTCAACGGACCGCGAGATATCGGCGCGCACGACGACTTTGCCACTGCTCTCGCGCCCATCGCGATAGCTCTCGAGCCAGAGTGAATCGTAGATCGGATGACTGCCGCGCACCTCGAGCGCGCGCATCAAGTCAGCGGCGAACGGAATGGCGCCCTGCAGCAAAGCGACGACGGTCCAGCCGTCATTCACTTGCGCTGAAAAGCGATCAGCCAGCGCATTGACGCGCTGGCTGATGTCTTCTGCAGAAAGAAGGATACGCACTTAGCCGGCGGTAAAGCGTAGCGCGAGGCCGTCAACCGGACCCATTTCGCTCGTCGTCGTCGGATGCGACGGGTCGATGAGTTCGTGGGAGGGATCGAGCGGCTCATCGAGCAGCAACTCACCCTGCGGAGCGGCGGCCGGCGAAACATGGGCCGGACCATCCGCCATGGACAGTTCGCCAAAGCTCGCAAACGTCGCCTCAAGATCGACGGCGTCCGTCGGTGGGTTCTCGACGCGGATTTGAAACGGCACCGCGGCGCCCGCAGCGATCGGCTGATCCGTAATCGCGTTCACCAGCTCGAAGATTTCGTGCGAGTTGTTGTCACGCAGCGAAATGCGAACGGGTGGCACGGCTTTGTCGTCACGGCCAATGTTGCGAACTTCACCGCTGACGACGAGCACCGGCGTCGCGCCGCTAAAGTCACGCTCGACGGCAAGGTCGTAGAATTCGAGGCCATAGACGTTCACGTCCAGACCAAGCGCAGCAAATGCACTGGCCGAACGCGGCCAAAGCTCGGCGACGTCCTGCCTGAACATGACCATGCCGCTGGCGCTTGCCGCTAAGGCAGCGCCAGTCGCGCCCCAAACGATCACGGCAGCGCGCGTACGGTCGCGGCGCATGCGGTCAGCTTGCTGTTGACGGAATTTGGCGGCGGCGGACGGCGCAGGCCCCGGTTGCTCGGCGGCGCGGCGCAATCTTTCGACACGTTCACGTGTCAGTGGTTCTTGAGGGGGCGCATCGGAGGCCCGCGTCAGTGGCGCTTCTGCCGAAGCGCGAAGCTCCAAGTGCGGCTCAGCGAACCAGGAGAATCCGCATGCGGCGCAACGCACCGTCCGACCGGCCGGACCGATCGCAGCGTCATCCGCATAGTAGCGGGTCGAGCAAGACGTGCAGGTAAGGATCATGTTAATACGTTCAGCTGCCCCAATAACTGTTCTCGATGCATTGATTCTATTTGGCTTGTCCAGTCATGGCCCGTACTCGCGCTAGTATTGAAACCGATCTATTCGAGCGCGGCGTGTTGGTTCGCCTCTCGAATGTTGACGCCGGCTATGGTGCATCCACCGTTCTGATGGGCTTAGACTTTGAAGCGCGTGCTGGAGAAGTTAATCTCATCACCGGCCCCGCAGCAGCAGGCAAGACTACATTTACGCACCTCTTGCGACTAGCTCTGCCATCTCGGTCTGGCCGAAGTGTAATACTTGGCGTCGATGTCATGCGGGCGCGCGCCCGCGAGATCGCGGATTCGAAGAAGCGAATTGGCTATGTCGCTGAAAACCCGGTGTTCATTGAGCATTGGTCGACGTTCGACAA
Organism: Caulobacteraceae bacterium; assembly: GCA_031379735.1. Taxonomy (GTDB): domain Bacteria; phylum Pseudomonadota; class Alphaproteobacteria; order Caulobacterales; family Aquidulcibacteraceae; genus Vitreimonas. The sequence goes on from JANNFK010000006.1 coordinate 58,699, forward strand.
CGTCGCGATGCCGCTACGGATGCTTGGGAAGAAACCACGCGAATACGAACACGACGTGCGCGAACTTGTGGATTTCGTAGGTCTAAGCGGCGCCGCTGAATTGCCTGTCGAAAAGCTTTCTGGGGCGGAACGACGTCGCGCTGCCATAGCGCGTGCGCTGGCGGCCAAGCCGGATTTGATCCTGGCGGATGATCCTACCGCGGGCATGTCTCCGGCTGACGGGCGCCGGATCGTCAAGTTGCTCTCGGAAATGCGCCGCGTCGGAGCCGGGGTTGTGATCGCCAGCCAAGACGACACCCTCGCCGACTGCGCGCCTATGTGGGTCTGGCGGATCGACCGCGGCCGGCTCTCGGCGCCTGAGCAGACTGAAGTCGCGGACGCGGAGGCCTACGAATGAGAAGCGGGCTTCTCGGCGTCGAGCGCGCACTTTTCTGGACATTGGCTTTCGCGGCCTTTGCGGCAGCGTCGGCAGGCCTCGCGGCGCGTGGAGTTGATCGCGTCGCGGTCGGCTACGAGCAATCTCGCAACGCCTACGCAATCGTCCGTGTTCTAGCGCCGGATGGTCCGGCCGGCATGGCCGCGGCGGAAATCGCTCTCGCCAGCGCCCCGCACGTGACGAGCGCTGCGCCCATGAACGCAGGGCGAGCGGCAGCTCTGCTCAGTGAGGCCAGTGGCGAGCCTATTGATCCAGAGCACATGCCGGACCTCAGGCTGATCGAGATCGAACTCGCGCCGGCGTCACCACAGGCCGACGTCTCAGGCGACATCGTTGCAGCACTCGCCGCAGGCGGTGTGACCGCCGAGGTCATTGCCGCGCCTGACGAAGCGAGCGGCGGCGGGCTGGCCCCAAGGGTGCGCAATGCAGCGTTCTGGGGTGCTGTCTTGTTTGCGAGCATGATGGGTGCGATCGCGTGGTTGGCGGCGCGTGGACTTGCGGCGCGCCGGCGCGAAATGGTGACGGTTATGTGCGACCTCGGCGCAACGCGGAGCCAAACGGCAGGGCGCATTGCTGATGAAGCAGCGGTCACCGGACTTTATGCTGGCGTCGCAGGCGGCATATTGGCCGTTATCGCAGGCGTAATCGTGCTGATGCTGGCCATACCCGGGACAACACTGAACACTCTGACCACAATGATTCTGCCAATTGACCTGGTTCCCGTTGTGGCCGCCCCGCTCGGAACGGCAATCGCCGCAGGCGCAGGTGCGCGAGCGGCCGCGGGTCACTTTCACGGCCAGGCTGCGAGGCTTGGCTGATGCGGCTCGTGTTGTTCTGGGCTGCGATCATCGCACTCGTGGCGTTCATTGCTGGCTTCTGGAGCTTCGCCGAAAACGTTCGTCGCGAACCTGAAGAACCAGCGCAAGCTCAAGCGATTGTCGCGCTCACAGGCGGCTCGCTTGAACGCCTCACCACCGGCGTGCGCTTGTTGGAAGAACAAAAGGGCGAGCGGCTTTTGATCTCCGGCGTCAACCGCATTGTCACTGACGCAGAATTGTATCACGCGCTCAACGTTGATCCTTCGGTCGGCGAATGCTGCATCGATGTCGGGCGCTCCGCCGAAGATACGCTTGGCAACGCCTCCGAGACGGCCGCTTGGGCGCGCGAGCATCGCTACACCGACATCATCCTCGTGACCGACGATTATCACATGCCGCGTAGCCAAGCTGAGCTTGAGGTGGCGCTGCCGGAGGCGAGCATCCATCCCTATCCTGTCCGCACACGTTGGACTGATCCCGCCCTCTGGCGCAGCGACCTCGGCGCCGCGACTCGCCTTGGCGCGGAGTACGTGAAATACCTTGTAATTCGCGGGCGGGAAGCGTTGATCGGCCTCGGCCAAGACGACACTGTGGCGGCCGCGGGCGACGCATGAATCTCATACGATCGATTGTCTTCGTCATCTGGTTTTACGGCTCGATGGTGGTCATAGGCTTGGTGTTGTGGCCGCTGGTTGTGTTCAATGAGCGCCACGTTTGGACGGCCTTGCGGTCATGGGGCCAGGCAACAGTGTGGGGCCTGCGCTGGATCATGGGCGCGCGCGTTTCGTTTGAAGGCCTTGAGAATGTGCCGGAGGGTGGCGCACTGGTCGCGATGAAGCACCAATCGACGCTCGACACGGTTGCGCCCGCTCTATTCTTGTCGCGCCCAGTATACGTGTTCAAGGCCGAACTCGGCGGTGTACCGGTGATGGGTGCGTATCTGAAGCGCAACCAAATCGGTGTCGATCGCGGTGGCCACACGAAGGCGTTGAAGAGCTTGATGCGCGGTGCGCGCGCCGCTGTCGCCAAAGGCGGCCAGGTGCTGATCTTCCCCGAAGGCACGCGACAAGAACTCGACGCGGCGCCCGACTACAAACCCGGCATCGCTGCGATGTACAAGGATCTCGGCATCCCAGTGACGCCGGTCGCGCTCAATACCGGCCTCATCTGGAAGCCGAAAGGCATCCTGCGCAAACCGGGGCACGTCACCTTCAAAGTGCTGCCGCCAATTCCAGCTGGTCTGCCGCGCGACGAATTCATGCAGGAACTCGAGCGCGTTCTCGAAACAGAGAGCCAAGCCTTGCTGCCGCCTGATAAGCGTCGCACCCTGGCAGTATGAAGGTTCGCGGTTTTTGGCTTGCTGTGCCGTGGGCGCTGTTCGTTTTGGCGGCGCTCGGTTGGGTTTTCTATTGGCACTACCTCGCCAACGAAGCAGAGCGCCAAATTCGCGGCTGGGCATTTGAGCAGAACGCCGGCGGCGCCACGGTCCAGATCGACCGCATCGTACGTCACGGCTTTCCGGTGCTGATGCGCTTGGAGCTTCAGGGCATGAGCTACACCGCCGCGCGCGGCGGCTGGAGTGTGACCACGGAACGTGCGGACCTGAACGTCCAAGTGCTGAACCCACATCACGTCATCCTAGAAGCAAAAGCACCGATCGCAATCACACGCGCAGGCGGCGCAACGACCAATGTCTCCGCAGATGTCCTGATCGCGAGCCTGCGCACGCAGAATGGCGCGCTCGCTGTCGGAGGCATTGAAGCCGACAATCTGGTGCTCGACGATCCGGCGGAAGAAGGCGTGCTGCATGCGACCAAGGTCGTCGCGAATGTGCGGCCTGATCTGCGCGTGGGCGGCGAATACCAGTTCGCGTTCGACGCGCAGGCGGTAACGTTGCCGCGTCCGGTGCGCAGCTTCGAATCATTCGGCTTAGACGTAGCCCGCATCCGCGCGGCGATCGTGGTCGAAGATGGCGCGTTGTTGCTGCAATCGGCGCCTGGCGATCCGTTGGGTCCATGGCGTGAAGGCGGCGGACGGCTGCGTTTCGATGCGCTTGAGCTGGCTTGGGGTCCGCTCGAAACTACTGGCACTGGCGAAGGTGGACTGGACTCGCAACGCCGCCTAGACGGCCGGTTGGTGCTTCCCGTCGATCGGCCGGCGCCGGTTCTGACAGCGATTGCGAACGGACCCCGCATCGAAGACGACGCGCGGCGCGCTTTGGGCTTGCTCGCAGCAGGCTACGTTGTGACAGGCAATGACATCACGCTCGATATCGGCGCCCACAATGGAATTTTGCAGATTGAAGGCCTGCCGGTCAGGCCGTTGCCGCCAGTTTACTGAGACGGCGGCTCGTCGCGGCCCCAGTTCGGCGCAGGGGTATCTTGTCCAGCGTCGATGACTTCACGACGCATGCGGCGCGCGCGATCGAAAAGATCATAAAGCGTATCGCCTTCGCCCCAGCGGATCGCACGCTGTAGCGCCGCGAGATCCTCCGAGAAACGGCCAAGCACTTCGAGCACCGCTTCGCGATTGTTCAAGAATACGTCGCGCCACATCGTTGGATCGCTGGCGGCGATACGAGTGAAGTCGCGAAAGCCGGACGCAGAGTATTTCACGACTTCGCTTTCGGTGACGCTCTCCAAGTCTTCCGCCATCGCGACGATGTTGAAGGCGATCAAGTGCGGCAAGTGACTGACAACGGCGAGCACGACATCGTGGCGGGCGGGATCCATGCGCTCCACGTTTGCGCCGAGCGCACGCCAGAACCTTTCAAGCTGATCAACGGCGGCCGCATAGTCAGGGCGCTCGTCCGGCAACGGCGTAAGGATTTGCCAACGATTGTGGAAGAGCGACGCAAAGCCTGCATCCGGCCCGGAGTGTTCTGTGCCCGCAAGCGGATGGCCCGGCACGAGATAGACGTGAGCCGGCAGCGCGGCTCCAACGGCATCCACGACGGCCTGTTTCACCGAGCCCACATCGGTAACGATCGCGCCGATCTTCAGACCACGTTTGCATGCTTCGGCCGCCGCGCCCATTGCGCCGACTGGCACGGCCAGCACAACAAGATCAGCCTTCGCGACGGCCTGTTCGGCGTCGTCAAACACTTCACCTAAATCGAGCTCGCGCGCGCGCTGACGCACGGAGGCGTTTGCGTCGTAGAGCGAAATCGTGTTGGCGGCGCCATGTTCACGCACGGCGCGTGCGATCGATGCGCCGATAAGACCCGCGCCAATGATGGCGATGCGATCGAAAATCATCGGCATCAGACGCGCGCGTAAGAACCAAGCACGCGAACGCTATCGAGGCCGGCGTGCGCGAGCGCGCCTGCACGCGGATCGTCGAGCGAGATGAAGCCATCGACGCGCACGAGCACACGCGGTTCAGCGCGGGCGATCTCGCGGCCGGTGAGTCCGGTTTCGTTGAGCGCCCGCTGCAAGCGGTGATGCGGATCGAACGCCATCAGCATAGTAACGTCGTTGCCCGCGGCTTCTGTTGGCGACGCGGCAAAGACCGCGGCCTCTGGCTCGTCCGAGCCAGCCAGAAGTGGCAGGCCCGCTATTATATGGAGATTGTGGAAGCGGCGTTCAGTCAGCGCCGGCCACCACGCGCCCACACCCGGCGCAGCCGGCCAGCTCGTGACCGCAACGATCGTGTCTGGGTTTTCCGCGGCCTTCTGCAGCGCTGCTTGCGGCTCGCCCAAATCCTTGATCCGCGTTCGGGCGCCGAAATGACGGCGTGCAATATCGAAGAGCCGCGTGGGATCGCCACGGCCGCTGCCGACGGCAACGTCAATCACGCGCTGGCGGCGCAGCGAAGCAGCGATCATCGCACGCCAAAGCTCGATGATGAGTTCGCGCTCCAACGGGGCTGGCGCTTCCGCAACGAGCCTCCGTAACAACGCCACTTCCCGGCCCGGCCGGATTGGCGGCCCGCTCTCAGGCGACTTCAATCCCGCCAGCTTGTCCACGGCGCGCAAGCGCTCGGCGAGCAGCGCAAGCAATTGCGTGTCGATGCCGTCGATCTCGGCGCGGATCGTTTCGAGAGGCGAACCGGGGGGGCTCTGGTCGTTCATCTTTGGAACCTTAGCGGTCTTTCATGCTCAGCGCCAACGACCCGCGTGCAGCGCGAGTCTTCAACAGCAGCCGCCCGTGCCAGGGGGATATTTCCCTCGCGACGCAGTTTATACAACGGCGCATGATTCATGCAGGCGGCGCGGCAGCGAAACTTCAGGCGGCGGGCGGCGTACGCTCGCTCGCGTTCGATACGTCAACACCGCTGCAACTTTCAAGCGGCGAGGGATTGGCGCCTCTTACGGTTGCGTTTGAAACCCACGGCGCGCTCAACGCAGATCGCAGCAACGCAGTTCTCGTCTGCCATTCGCTGACAGGCGATCAGTTCGTCGCGAGCCCCAATCCGATTACGGGTCGCCCTGCTTGGTGGCCGCGCATCGTGGGCCCGGGGCGCCCGATCGACACCAACCGCTTCTTCGTGATCTGCTCGAACACACTTGGCGGCTCGATGGGATCGACCGGGCCGGGCTCGATCGCCCCCGACGGCCTGCCTCATTCCCTGCGATTGCCAGCGATCACGATGGCCGACGCGGTGCGCGCGCAAGCGATGCTGGTTGAAGTGCTCGGCATCGATAGTCTTTTCCTGGTCATCGGTCCCGGCATGGGCGGCATGCAAGCGCTGCAGTGGGCGAGCGCTTACCCAAAACGCGTGTTCTCGTGCGTGACAGTTGCTGCGGCCGCTAAGCAATCGGCGCACAACATCGCGTTGGCTGAACTCGGTCGCCAGGCGATCATGGCCGATCCGGATTGGCGCAATGGGGCCTACTTGCAACACGGCGTCCGGCCAACGCGCGGCGGCGCTGTGGCGCGGACATCCGCGCAGCTCGCCGGACTTTCGGCGCAAGATGTGCGCACACGGTTTGAGGGCGCGTGCACGCAGGAGCGCTTTGCGTTCAACGCCGAAGGCGCGAACGATACAATGCGCCCGCAACAGGGCGCAGGTTTCGTCGATCGCTTCGACGCAAATTCCTATCTCTATCTCTCGCGCGCCATGGACGGCTTCGATCTGGCCGCTGACTTCGGCGGCCGCTTGGCTAACGCGTTCCAAGGCGGCGCGACGCGGCACGGCGTATTCTCGTTCTCAAGCGACTGGCGCTATCCGCCGGACGATGGGCGCGAGATCGCGCGCGCGCTTGCCGCAGCAGGCGCGGAGACATCGTTCCTCGAAATCACAAGCGCGCATGGCCACGACGCCTATCTCGGTCATGAGCCAGCATTCGAAGCGGCGCTCACCGGCTTTATTGACGGCGCCGCTTCAGCACGCGCCCTAGCGCTGAATGGCGGAGGCGCCTGATGGCCCAACTTGAACTCGTTCATCCCGCACCGCTCGAACTCACCAGCGCCGAACCGCGCGGCGATCACCTCGTCATATCGCGCATGATCGAGAACGGCGGCAAGGTGCTCGATGTCGGATGCGGCGACGGGGCGCTGATGCAATTGTTATCGCGCCAACGCGACGCGAAGGTGCGCGGCCTCGAGATCGACCCCAACAAAGCGCACCGGTGCGTGGTGCGCGGCATGTCGGTGGTGCAAGGCGATGCAGAGCGCGATCTCGGCGAGTTTCCGAGCGGCGCGTTCGACTACGTGATCTTCTCGCGGACGCTGCAGGACCTTCGCCGCCCGCAAGCAGCACTGAAACAAGCCGCGCGCATCGGCGAACGCGTCATCGTGTCGATCACCAATGCCGGTCGCTGGAACAGGCGTGCGCAATTGCTGATGCAAGGCCAACTCGGGCAGACTGAAGGTTTGCACCGCTACACCGTGCGCGACTTCGCCGACCTCGCCCGCGAAATGCGCTTGGGCATCGAACGCGCGGTGCCGCTGTCACAAGGACAAGCAGGCGCGCCATTCGCGAAGACGATATGGCGCGCGAACTGGTTCTGTGAAGAAGCCGTCTTCTTGCTGACGCCGTGAGCCGCTTAGTATGAAGCGCCTCGTGATCTGCTGCGATGGAACTTGGCAGCGCCTCTACGGCAGCAGCCTGACCAATGTCGCGCTGACAGCGCGCTCGGTGGCGTCGCGTGACGCCAAAGGCAATTTGCAGATCGTCTACTACTCGGCTGGTGTAGGCGCGTCCGTCGATGGCGTCAGCCTTTGGCAGGGCATGACCGGCGGCGATCTCGACGACAACCTCCTGGAAGCCTGGCTCTTCATCAATTTCAACTATGAGCCGGGCGACCAAATCTACCTCTTCGGCTTTTCGCGCGGCGCCTACACGGTGCGGTCGCTCGCCGGCCTGCTGCGCAAGTGTGGCATACTCCGGCGCGAGCACGTCGACAAAGCGCGCGCGGCGCTCGAGCTCTATCGTCACCGGGAGTTGACGGCAGATAGCGAAGAGGCAGAGCGCTTCCGCGTGGCGCATGCCATTGCGTGGCCGCGGCTGGCACGGCCGTTTACGTCACCGCCTGTCGATCTTTCGATCCGCTATCTTGGCGTTTGGGATACGGTGGGCTCACTTGGCATTCCGCGCCTGCTGCCAATCTCCGTCGGCATGAATACGCGGTACGAATTTCACGACACGGCTCTTTCACGCTCGGTTGAACATGCGCGTCATGCGGTGGCGATCGATGAACGGCGCGCCCCGTTCAAGCCGACTCTCTGGAGCAACATTGACGCGTTCAATACGCCAGGCACACGGCCGCGCGTGGCGCAGCAATGGTTTCCAGGCGATCACGGCGGCATCGGCGGCGGTGGCGCGCGAGGGCTTTCCAATTGCGCGCTGATGTGGGTGCTTGAAGGCGCGGAGCTAGCTGGCTTGGCGATCTCCCGCGAGCCCGGCTCGGTAATCTCCGGCTGCCTCGCCGATATCGACCCAATCGCACCTGAAGTCGACGGCAAGGGCTTCCCGATTATCCGTGCGCTGACCTCACGTTGGCGCACAGGCCTCAACCGCTACGAGGACATTCACGAGACAGCACGTCTGCGCTTTGCGGGAAATCCAAGTTATCGCCCGCCGCTGCTCACGCCCTACATGCATCGCATCGCTGAATCTGTACGCCAGCGCCAAGCGGCTTAAAGATACGAGAGCCACCAATCGCGGCGACGCGCTTTCAGCTGCTGCCAATAGCGGCAGACCGGATAAAGCAGCGCCAACACGATAATCCAGGCCAGATAGATCCAATCCAACGAAAAGCCGAGCCCGGCGAGCTTTTCCGGCGCGGTGAAGACGTTGATCATGTAGTCGAACAGGCCGTCGACGTTGCGCCCCGCTGCCGCGTTCGCCGCAATTGCGAGCACGTGGATCAAGTAGACGTGCAGCACGTAGAAGAAGAACGGCACCGCGCCAAACGTGTTCAGCACTGACGCCAGCGGCCCGCGCAGCCGCGAAAACACCGGCCACAGCGTGAACATGAGGCCCAGCGTCACCAGCGTGTATTGCAACGATGGCGGATACTTCTGGACGTCGAAGAAGACCATTGTGGCGGCGCCCAACGACGATTGATCGCGCCAATCACGCCACTCCCCTTCAGGGCCGGTCGCAAACGCTGGATCGCCATAGATCATGGTGACGCGCAAGACGAGGAAAAGCGCCAGCATGCCGAGCCCGATCAAAAGGATGGTGCGATTGCGCTTCTCCGGCGCTTCGGTGAAGACGCCGCCGAGACCGTAGCCCAGCGCGACAATGCCGATCCAAGGTAGCACTGGGTACCCGAACAGGCCGATCGGCGTGCCGCCGATGATCACCGGCCCGCCATCGTGCAGGAAGGTCCACGCCATACCGAGTTGTTCGGCGCTGAGTGGATCCAACAGATTGTGACCGGCCACAATTGCAATGCCGATCGCGAGCACGGCCACACGCGGCAGCCAAACCAATGCCGCCAGCGCCAGCATGCAAAAGCCGATGGCCCAGATCACCTGCAGGAAGAAAACGTACGGAAAGCCGAACGACCAACCGAAACTCAGCACCGTAATTTCGAGGAAGATCAGCCAAAGCCCGCGTGTGATCAGGAAAAGCGAAAGCTTCGGTGTTGTTTTGCCCTTGGCGAACTGCAGATAAGCCGAGACGCCAGCGAGAAATACGAAGGTTGGCGCGCAGAGGTGCGTAACCCAGCGCGTGACGTAGAGCGCCGGCGTCGTTGTCGTTGGATCGAGGAGATTGCCGATCCCAGCCATTCCGGGGCCGCCGAGGAAGTAGTCGCGAACATGGTCGAGCGCCATCAAGACGATGACGAAGCCTCGCATCATATCGATTTCGGAAATGCGCGCGCCGGCGTTCAGCGCGGGCGATTGAGCGCCTGGTATGGTGGTGGCAGTCATACGAGGATCCCGCGCGATTTGAGCGTGGCCGGATATGCCCCAGGTCACGAGCGATGGCGAGACGTCAGCGACCGGATTCAGACGTCAGCGTAAGCAAACGCCAATCTACCGAGCAGACCTTGCGCCTTCAGACGACCCTCCGTGGCGAAGAGGCAGAGGCACGCCTCGCCCCCCACAACCACAGGGAGGTGATTGAGATCATCGTAAGCCGCAGCAAAATCCCCGGCTTCGAAGAGCCCCACTTCATCGCGGAAAGCGCCCTTCAACACCGTGCAAAATTCCGCCCCCGAATGCTGGTGCCGCGCGGCAGGCATGCCCGGTGCGACCGAGAGCAAATAGACGCGGTTACTTTGGGCGTGCGGCGTGTCAACGGCCGCGACCCAGACACCCGGCGCGATCCACTTCTTCGGCTTTAAAGACAATCGTTCGAGCAGCGGCCGGGCGTCCCGCGCCTCAAACGCCGGCTCTTGCGCCTCAAGACGGGTCATGACGTTAGACAGCGCGTCGGCGGCGACGTCTGCTTCCGGTAGCGTTTCAAGCGCCGCCCCGGACGTTGCTTCAAAGGCCGCGACCCGCCCCCGGCAATGCGCGCACGTTTCTATATGCGCGCCGGCCACCAAGCCGAACCCGGGCTCAAGCGCGCCTGCGGCGTAAGCGGTCAGAATCTCGTCCGAAGGGTGATGCCGAAGGCTCACTGATACTTCTCCCAGTGCGTGCGTAGCTTGATCAACGCAAGCCGCAGACGTGATTTCACCGTCCCGAGCGGAAGCGCGAGACGCTCCGCGATTTCAGAATGAGGTCGATCCTCGAAGAACGAGAGCCGCACCACTTGTTTTTGCTCTTCAGAGAGCGTCGCCATAGCTGCGAACACTTGCTCTTCCGTTTGACCACGCATTGCGGCGTCATCGGGAGATTCGTCATCGCTCTCATCGCTGACGATCAGAACGGAGCGATACGCGAGCTCCGTTTTTTCGCGCCGCAGTTTGTCGATCCAGGCATTCCGCGCAATGACGAATATCCAAGTCGACGCCTTAGCCTTGGTCGCATCGAACGATGCCGCACGCCGCCAGATCGCGACCATCGCGTCCTGTGCCAAATCCTCAGCTGCCGCCGGCGGAGCGCCTAAGCGAATCAGATAGCCTTTAACCTTGCCCGCATAGGCGGCGAAGATGCGCGCAAACGCCGCCCGATCGCCGTGCGCCACACGCACGAGCAGCGCCTCATCGGTCTCGTCGACGCGGTCATGCACCGAGCGCAGCCTCCTGCGTGGGATAAACGCCGGTTCTGCACCGGCGCGGGTGAAGTCCAACACGCGCATCGCCGAATATACGCAGCGGTTCCCGAGTTGGATCAGTGTGAACCGTAACCGCGTCCAACCCGTATCCCAACGAGAACCAGCCTGCGATGGGCGCGCTGGATTGGGAATTATCGATGGCCTTTACCTCCAGCACTGGCGCCCGAAAGCAAAATATAGCTGTGATCGGCTCGGGCATAGCCGGAATGTCTGCAGCATGGCTGCTCAGCCAAAAACACGACGTTACGGTTTACGAAAAGAATGACCGGCTGGGCGGCCACTCTAACACGGTAACAGTGAAAACGAGCCTTGGTGATACGCCGATCGACACCGGCTTCATCGTCTTCAACGACGCCACCTACCCCAACCTGATTGCATTGTTCGAACACCTCGGTGTCGCAACGAACGTCTCCGACATGTCGTTTGGCGTGTCGCTTCGTGGCGGACAGACAGAGTATTCGTCCGTCGATGCCTCCGCCTTTCTATGCGGTGGACGCAATCTTATTAGTCCGCGCTTTTGGTCGATGACGTGGGATTTGCTGCGCTTCTATCGCAGCGCGCCGCTTGAGCTCTTGCGCACGCGGGACGAACTCATATCGCTCGGCGAATACTTGAACCGTCGTGGTTACGGCGACGCTTTCCAGCGCGACCACCTGCTGCCGCAGGCCGCGGCAATCTGGTCAGCGTCGATGAGCGATATTCATCAGTATCCGGCCTGCGCTTTCGTGCGCTTCTTTGAGAACCACGGCCTACTGAAATTGAAGGGGCGTCCGGCGTGGCGCACTGTTGAAGGCGGCAGCCGCGCCTACATCGAAAAACTTACAGCGCCGTTCGCGGACCGGGCGCGTCTTAGTGCCGGCGCTGTCTCGGTACGCCGCGAGGGCGGCGGCGTTTGGGTAGGAGACGCACGAGGATATTCCGCACGCTACGATGATGTCGTCATCGCAACGCACGGCGACGAAGCGCTTGCAATGCTGGAGGACCCCACGGTGGAAGAGCGCAATTTGCTCGGCGTCTTCCGCTATGCACAAAATCGCGCTGTGCTTCACACCGACGCCGCGTTCATGCCGCGCCGCGAACCTCTCTGGGCCAGCTGGAACTATGTTGGTGACAATCCAGACGGCAATTGCGTTGTGACCTATTGGATGAACAAGCTTCAGAACATCAAAAGCCGTGAGCAGATCTTCTTAACACTCAATCCACGCACCGAGCCCGATCCTTCGACCGTGCTCTACGAGACCGACTACGACCATCCATTGTTCGACGCTGCCGCCATTCGCGCGCAAGAGCGGCTTTGGTCACTGCAAGGCGCGCGCAATACTTGGTTCTGCGGCGCACACTTCGGGTCCGGCTTCCATGAGGATGGATTGCAGTCCGGCCTTGCAGTCGCTGAGCAACTGGGCGGCGTTCGCCGGCCATGGACGGTGGAGAATGAATCCAGACGCATCTATCTTGGAGCGGCGCAGCAATGTCCCGAGGTGATCGCTGCATGAACGCCATCTACGCCGGGCACGTCGCGCATATGCGGCCAGGCAAGCATCGCCTGCGCTACCCCGTGTTCATGCTGACGCTCGATCTGGATGACGTGCCCAACGGCCTAAAGCGATTCAAACACAATCGCCCTGCGCTTTTTTCGCTCTTCGACCGCGACCACGCCGGGCGCTGCGATGCGCCGCTTAAGCCACAAATCGAAACGAAACTGCGCGATGCGGGCATCTCTTGGGACGATGGGCGGATTGTGTTGCTCAGCATGCCTCGACTCTTCAACTACGTGTTCAACCCTCTCAGCGTGTATTTTTGCTATCGCCACGATGACTCAGTCGCGGCGCTCGTCCATGAGGTCTCCAATACGTTCGGCGACAGCCATTTCTATGTTCTGCCGCCGCGCATCGAAGCGAACGGCAACATTACTCAGAGCTGCGCCAAGGAGTTTTTTGTTTCACCGTTTCTCGAAGGCGGACTCCACTACGAATTCAACATCACCCCTCCGGGGGAGCGCGTTGCCGTTAGCATGATCGTGCGCCGCGGCAAGGATGTAGCCCTCACGGCCTCGTTTTCTGGCGCGCGCCGTGGCCTGACCGACGCGCGGCTCTTCCGTGTCTGGTTGGGCAATCCGCTGATGACGTTCAAGGTCATCGCCGGTATTCACTGGGAGGCAGTGCTGATGATGCTCAAAGGCGTGCGCTATCTCGGGCGCGGCGCGCAAATACAGCGCCAAGAGCAACCATCTCAAACAGTCGATCGTGAAGAAGGCCGATCAAGCTCCGGCGTAGGCTGTGTTTGGCGCCCTGGGCGCGAAGATCGCTGCGAGAATTTGGCGCAAGAAATGGCGCAGCCACCTGAGCAGCAGGCTGAAATTGTAGCCAGCGCCG
>JANNFK010000024.1:0-49377 GCA_031379735.1 Caulobacteraceae bacterium
CTACCCGGGGAGCCATTCTCCTTTCTTCATTGGTTGGATAGATTTTCTTCTCAGCCCGCAGCCTTCTGGCCGCGGGCTTTTTGTTTGCCAGCGTCTCAAGCGCCGGCTTTGTAGGCCGGCAACAGATGCGCGAGCCGCGTACCCATCTCGCCTCCGAGCGCCTGTAGTCCATTGAACGGACGGACCATCACCTCAAAGTCCGTGATCAGGCCATCGGCGTCGAACTGGATCAGGTCGATGCCCTTCAAGCGCTTGTCGCCAACGCGCGCGCTAAATTCGAGCACGACACTAAATCCATCATCGCTCGAGTTGCCGGTGATAGGCGAAATCCTCGAACACGGTCAAAACCGTGCGCAATAGCAGCATAACCGCCTGCACCGAGTGATACGGCTTAAACGCCATCGGCGAGCGAAATGTCGCGTCCGGATGAATGATGCTGGCGATGTCGTCGAGGTTCTTGCTCTCGACCATGGCATGCCATTTGGCGAGCGAGGCGACGACATTCGGATTGAGGTTGAGCGCCGCTGTCATCGCCTGAGCCTAGTCCTCGCGTGCTGGCGCCGTCGAGGCGCCCCCGCTTGGTTTTCTGGGCTTCCGCTTGCGCCCGCGCCGGGGCATGAGGGCGGCGGGAGGCGGAATGCACGACGTCATCATCATCGGCGGTGGCCACAACGGCCTGACATGCGCGGCCTATCTGGCGGACGCCGGACTGAAGGTGCTGGTGCTGGAGCGGCGCGACGTCGTCGGCGGTGCAGCGGTGACGGAGGAGTTTCACCCCGGCTTCCGCAATTCGGTCGCGAGCTACACGGTCTCGCTACTCAACCCGAAAGTGATCGCCGATCTTGATTTGCATCGCCACGGATTGAAGATCGTCGAGCGGAAGGTTTCGAACTTCCTGCCACTCTCGGATAACCAGTACTTCATGTCCGCGCCCGGCATCACGCAAGCCGAGGTCGCGAAATTCTCAAATCGCGACGCAATTCAGCTCGCGGAGTATGAGCGGCGACTCGAGGTGATTGCGGACGTCGTCCGGGCGCTCCTGCTGGAGCAACCGCCGAACTTGGTGGAGCACGGCTTCGTGCACGGCATCGAGGAAGCGATGCGCGCAGCCTCGCTAGGCGGGCGTCTCACCAAACTCGACATCACCGGCAAGCGCGATCTGCTCGACCTCTTCACCAAGTCCGCCGGTGATTGGCTGGACGAGTGGTTCGAAAGCGCGCCGATCAAGGCGCTGTTTGGCTTCGACTCAATTGTTGGAAATTTCGCGAGCCCCTACACGCCGGGCTCCGCGTACGTGCTCCTGCACCATGTATTCGGTGAGGTGAACGGGAAGAAGGGTCTGTGGGGCCACGCCATTGGCGGCATGGGCGCCATCACGCAGGCGATGGCGGCGTGCTGCCGGGAGCGCGGCGTTGAAATCCGCACCGGCGTCGCCGTGAAGGAGCTGATCGTCGACCACGATGCCAAGCGCAGCGGCGGCGTGACTGTCAGCGAAGAGGTGGTCGCGCGCGGCGTGGTGACAGAGAGCGGGGAGGCGCTCAAGGCACGCGCGGTGATCTCCAACCTCAATCCAAAACTCCTGTTCAGCCGCATCGTGCCGCAGGACGCTCTGCCGGCGGACTTCCGCGAGCGCATCACCCGCTACAAAGTTGGCTCTGGAACGTTCCGGATGAATGTCGCCTTGTCGGAGCTGCCGCGCTTTACATGCAAGCCTGAGCCCGGCGATCACATGACCGCAGGCATCATCATCGCCCCGTCGATGCAATACATGGAGCGCGCCTACGATGATGCCCGCGCTTTCGGCTGGTCGCGTGAGCCTATCGTCGAAATGCTGATCCCATCGACGCTAGATGATTCACTCGCCCCACCCGGCAAGCACGTGGCGTCGCTATTCTGCCAGCACGTGCAGCCAGAACTCTCCGGCGGGCGGTCGTGGGATGATCACCGCGATGAAGTCGCCGACCTCATGATCGCCACTGTCGATAAATACGCACCGGGGTTCAAGGCGAGCGTACTGGGGCGCCAGATCATGTCGCCGCTCGATTTGGAGCGGACATTCGGGCTCGTCGCCGGCGACATCATGCACGGCGCGCTCTCGCTCGATCAATTGTTCAGCGCGCGGCCTGTCTTGGGTCACGGCGATTATCGCGCGCCTGTCAAGGGGCTCTACATGTGCGGTGCGGGCACCCATCCGGGCGGCGGCGTGACCGGCGCACCGGGTCACAATGCAGCACAAGTCGTGAAACGCGATTTCCGCAGCGGAGCGGTGAAATGAGGCAGTGGCTGACGGCGGTGGCGCTGCTTGCACTGAGCGCTTGTGCGACAGGCGCGAACGAAGTGTTGGGACCGCCCTCGCTTGAGGTGTCAGAGAACCTGCCGGCGCCCCAACGGGCGGAGCTTTACGCAGACTGCATCGCGCAATCGGCGGCGGCGCACACCTATTTCCGCGAGACGCGCAATCCCACGCTGTTGCGCTTCAACTGCGAAGGCGATGTGGCGCAGCGTTTCTTTGAGCGCTTGGGCCCCTACAGCGCGCGCGTCGTCTCGGAGATGATCGTAGGCACGCACACATGGCGGTTTACGCAACCAATCCAGCGCGATCTGATTGGGCTCGACTATTGCTTGCGCGATGACACTGATGCGGCAGCGCCTACGTATCAATGCACGGTGGTGCTGAACGTGGGTGAATTCCTGCGCGACTAAGCGGTGCGCTTTTGCGCGGCTTCGCTCTTGATGCGCTTGAACACCGGCACCGTGCGCCCGCTCCAAATTTCCAAGCGCGCGCCGCATTCGACGCATTCGAAAAGCCCGATGTCCTTGATCGGCAGAATGCGCTGTTGACGTTCGTACTGAACGCCGCAGGCGCAATTGGTGATTGTCGATTCCGGTGCCATTACGATCCGAAATCTGAACCGCAAAGGTAAACGAACGTTAGCGACGGACGGATTTTCCGTACTGATCGCTACGGAAAGTATTCTTGAAATCTATTGGCAAACACGCTGCCTGGAACGACGCCGGTCGCTACTCCGCCGCGATCTCTTCCGGTTCCTCGGCTTGGCGCTTCCAAAGGCCCGCGTAGAGCCCGTCTTTCGCAATCAGCGCAGCGTGTGTGCCGCGCTCAACGATTCGACCGGCGTCCAAAACGATGATTTGATCGGCGTCGGCGATGGTGCTCAACCGGTGCGCCACGACCAGCGTGGTGCGTCCGCGTGAGGCAGCTTCGAGCGCGGCTTGCACTTCCGCCTCGGTGCCTGAATCCAATGAACTCGTGGCTTCGTCGAGGATGAGGATCGCGGGGTTTTTGAGCACGACGCGGGCAATACCGACGCGTTGCTTCTCGCCGCCACTCAACTTCAACCCGCGTTCGCCGACACGCGTGTCCCAGCCGTTCGGCAGCGCTTCGATGAACTCCAGCAGCTGTGCGCTGCGGGCTGCTTCATCGAGTTCAGCCTGAGTTGCCTCGGGTTTGCCATAAGCGATGTTGTAGCGGATCGTGTCGTTGAACAGGACGACATCCTGCGGCACCAGGCCAAGTGCGCTGCGCAGTGATTGCTGGGTGACATCCTTCAAGGTCGCACCATCAATGCGCACCGCACCTGAGCTTGGATCATAGAAACGATAGAGCAGCTTCAGCACGGTAGATTTTCCCGCGCCCGAGGGACCGACGATTGCCGTCGTTTTTCCCGCCGGCGCGACAAAGCTCACGGCGTCCAAACCCACGTGCCTGCCCTCATGCGCGAAGCTGACGTTGTCGAATACCACTTCACCGTGTGCGGCCTTGAGCTCGATCGCGTCAGCCGCATCGGCGACATCCGGCTTTTCGTCGAGCAGGATGAACATCTTCTCCATGTCGATGCTGGTCTGCTTAATTTCGCGATACGCAAAGCCGAGGATGTTCAGCGGCGCATAGAGGTTAGTCATGATGAGGATGACGGCGGTGATGTCGCCTGGACCCATCGGCCCGCGCGCCACAAGCCAGCCGGCGCCAATCACCATCGCCAGCAGACCTATCGTCATGATGACGCCCTGCGCGATGTTGAGCATGACGAGCGATGTGTACGCGCGCACAGCAGCGGTGGCGTACGATGAGAGCGCCCGATCATACCGCTCGCTTTCGCGGTTCTCGGCCGCAAAGCTTTTCACCGTCTCGAAATTGAGTAGCGAGTCCACCGCCCTGCCAGCGGCTTCGGTGTCCGCCTCGTTCATATCGCGGCGATATTTCAGCCGCCATTCGGTCACGCCGAACGTTGCCCAGGCATAGATGATCACTGTCCCCGCAGCGATCGCCGAGAACATCCAGCCGTACTTGAACCCGAGGACGCCCGCGGCGAGCAGCAGTTCAATGACCGTCGGCGCGATGTTGAACGCAAGGAAGCGCAACAGAAAGTCGATGGCGCGAATGCCGCGCTCGATCGTGCGGTAAACGGCGCCGGTGCGCTTCGACTGGTGGAAGCGCACGGACAGATTGTGGACGTGAGTGAAGACGCGCGTGCCAGCGCGGCGCTGCGCCTCTTCGCTGACCGGCTGGAAGATGGCGTCACGGATTTGCGGGCCTGTGGTCGATGCGAAGCGGAGCGCCGCCCAAAAGCAAGCGAGTCCAAGAAAAGTCGGTAACGCGCCGGACGCGTCGCCAGCCGAGAGCTTGTTGATGCCATCGGCCAAGACGAGCGGCGAAAGGACGGCGAGGACTTTGCTCACAAGCGTCAGAAGAAAGGCGACGATCAGCCGGGCGCGGACACCGTGACCGTGGAGACCACCGATGAGGCTCATCAGCTGCGCGATCGTTCTCGTCAGCGGCGGCGCCATATCGGCGGCTGGTTCCGCCTTCGACACTGTCCTGCCTTCACCGCGCGCCATTTGTAACAATCCTTGAAGGGAGCACTTAGTGACGGGAATTTTCCCCGCAATGCCACCTGATTGGCTAAACCTGTTCAATGCCCATGGCTGATTCCAGCTCCCTTGGACCCGTCGTACGCTCCGTATGCGTCTATTGCGGCTCCTCCAATACGACCAAGCCCGAATATCTGGATTTAGCGTCCCGCTTCGGCGCGGCGCTGGCGGGCCACGGGATACGCTTGGTGTACGGCGGCGGGGCAGTCGGGCTGATGGGACGTGTAGCCAAAGCCGCACACGAAGCCGGTGGCGAGGTGCTTGGTATCATGCCCCGCTTCCTCGAACGCCGTGAGATCACTTACGAGGCGGTGCCGCACCGCATGGTCGACACCATGCACGAGCGCAAACACATTATGTTCGAAGAGAGCGATGCGTTCGTGGTTCTGCCGGGCGGGATCGGCACGCTTGAAGAGGCGGTGGAGATGCTCTCCTGGCGGCGGCTCGATCTCCACAAGAAGCCGATTGTGTTTCTCTCCGAGGACGGCTTCTGGGCGCCGTTCTTTACGCTGATGCAGCACACCGTTGACGCCAACCTCACGCCGGCCTCGTTCCGCGACGCTGTCGTCGACTCGAACTCGGTTGAGGAGTGCTTGGCCGCGCTGGGCGTCAAAGCGCCGGCTTGAGCGCGCCGCTGTAAGAAACCCAAACCGCGCTAGACTAACCCCTACATGAAGCCGAGCCCTGATCAGGACGCGCGCTATTTGGACGCCGCAGCCGAACATGGCGGGGCGCTCCAGCGGCTGGCGCGCGCAACCGAGGCAAACGCCGAACGGCGGCGCGATCTGCTGCAGGATATGCATGTAGCGCTGTGGCGAAGCTTTGCTTCCTACGATGCCCGCTGTTCCGTGCGAACCTGGGTCTATCGGGTGGCGCACAACGTGGCCGCGAGCCACGTGGATCGCGAGCGCCGGTCGCGGGCGCCGTTTGTACCGCTGGACGAGATCGATCAGATGCCATCCGGGCAGAGCATTTCGTATGAGGTTGAAGAGAGTGAAGCGGTCTCACGGCTGCACACAATCATCCGCCAACTCGGCCCGCCCGAACGGCAGATTATCACACTTTATCTAGAAGGGCTCGACGCCGCTTCGATTGCAGACGTCACGGGCTTGTCCGCCGGCGCCATCGCGACGCGCGTGTCGCGTTTGAAGACGCACCTCGCCCACGTATTTCAAGAGACCGCCAATGTCTGATCATGATCCCCTTCAAAAGCTGTGGACACAGCAAACACAGGAGCCTTTCACCATGACCCTCGCCGACGTGCATCTGCATGCGCAGCGTTTCCAATCACGCATCCGCACGCGCAACACGATCGAATATGTCGCTGCGGCATTTGTGGTTACGGCTTTCAGCTGGCTGGCGCTGAGTATGCCGGAGCCTATCGTGCAAGTTGGCGCAGGGTTGATTGTAGCGGGCGCACTCTATGTGTGCTGGAAGCTGTACCAGCTTGGGCACGCGGCGACGCGGAGTGAGCTGGACGCGGGCGCACAGAGCTGGGCCACGTTCCACCATGGTGAGCTGACGCGTCAACGCGAAGCGCTGCGCACGGTGTGGAGCTGGTATATCGCGCCGTTCGTGCCGGGGATGCTGGTGTTCTTGGCGGGCGTTTCGTTTACGGAGGCTAACCCCGCGCCGTTTCCCGCGCGGTTGGGCGTGTTCCTGGCTGGGCTTGGGATCATGGCGAGCGTGTACGCCGTGATCTGGTTGCTCAACGCGGTGGCGGTAAAGCGGCTGGACGCGGAGATCGCGGCGCTGGATCGGGCGCGGCAGTGAGGGCGCGCGTCCCTTGTCCTTAAGCAGGACAAGGGACCCTGAGTTCGCCTTCCGACGGCGGACATTGGACGGACCTGCATCCAAAGCTGTGACGCATGGCATCCGCTCGAGATGGCGACAGAGACCCAACCAACTCTTTCACCTCGGCGCGCGCTGATCGAACTCGCAATCGTCGTCACTTTTGCCTTGGGCTCCAAATATGCGCTCGGTCAGGTGATCTGGAAGCATTCGGGGCCGATTTTGGCGATCGTCGCCATTCTCGCATGTGGAAACCTCGCCGGTTTGGCCGGCGACCAGCTTGGACTTTGGACCTATGGCGAGACGCCGACCGGCGTTGAGGCGCTGTGGGGCGCCATTGAAGGCAATCTGCCGGTCTATTTGCTCTGGCTCGCGATCACCTGGACCAGCGCCGCCTTTGCCGAGGAGATGTTCTTTCGCGGCTTCTTGATCACACGATTTCGCGCCGCGCTCGCGAGCATCCCAATGCGCGCCGTGCTTGCCGTTATGCTGGCCGCGACGAGCTTCGGCTACGGGCACTACTATTATCAGGGCATGCGTGGGCTCGTGAGCGCGGGAGCGATCGGGCTAGCACTCGGGACGCTCCATCTGCTTTACAAGGGAAACCTCTGGCCGCTCATTTTCGCGCACGGCCTCGTGGATACGCTGGTATTCACGGCGCTCTATGCTGGGTTGGATGACGCCTGACGCGCTTAACCCGCCTGCCCTTGCAGACGCTTGCGCGCGCGCTCTTCGCCGATGAGCGGAAAGAGCGCAGCCATTTCCGGACCGTGATCCATGCCGGTGAGGGCTTGGCGGAGCGGCATGAAGAGCGCCTTGCCTTTGGCGCCGGTTTTTTCTTTTACGGCGTTGGTGAAGGCCTGCCAGCTGGTGGCATCGTAGGCGCCGGTGGGAAGCACTTCGGCGGCGGCTGAAGCGAACCCGGCGTCTGGCACGATCGGCTCGATTGGGCCGTCGACGATGCGGACGTAATCTTGCACGTCCTTGAACAGCACGAGATTGGCGCGCACGGCGTTCCAGAAGGCTTCACCTTTGTCGGCGCCGAGTTTGGCGAGGCGATCTTTCACGGTGGCGTAGTCGTATTGGTGCAGGAGTTGCGCGTTGACGCGCTTCAGGTCTTCGGGATCGAAGCGCGCAGGGGCTCGGCCGATTTTGGCGAAGTCGAACTCGGCGGCGAGCACGTCGAGCGAAGCGCGCGCTTCGACGGGGTCGGAGGTGCCGATCTTGGCGAGGTGCGAGAGCACGGTCATCGGTTCGTAGCCTTCGTCGGCGAGTTCGCCGACGCCGAGTGAGCCGATGCGCTTGGAGAGCGCGTTGCCGTCTGCGCCGACGAGCAGCGGGAAGTGTCCAAACAGCGGAACTGGACCGCCAAGCGCTTCGAATATCTCGATCTGCACGCCTGAGTTCGTGACGTGGTCTTCGCCGCGCACGATGTGCGTAATCTTGAAGTCGATGTCGTCGACGACGCTCGGCAGTGTGTAAAGGAAGGCGCCGTCTTCTCGGATAAGCACCGGGTCGCTGAGCGAGGCCGTGTCGATCGACACCGGGCCACGCACCAGATCGTTCCATTCCTTGCGCGCGCCTGAGAGCTTGAAACGCCAATGCGGCTTGCGGCCCTCAGCTTCGAGTTTGGCGCGGTCTTCGGCAGTGAGCTTGAGCGCTGCGCGGTCGTAAACGGGTGGCTTACCTGTCGCTTGCGCGATCTTGCGTTTGCGGTCGAGCTCGTCTTCAGTTTCGTAAGCTGGATAGAGCAAGCCGGCCGCCTTCAACTTGTCGGCGGCCTTCTCATATTCGTCGAAGCGGTGCGATTGATTGGCGCGCTCGTTCCACTTCAGGCCCAGCCAAGCCAGGTCATCGACGATGCTCTGCTCAAATTCCTTGGTGGAGCGGGCGAGATCGGTGTCGTCGATGCGCAAGAGCACCTGCCCGCCCTGCGGGATCGCGAACAACCAGTTCATCAACGCCGTGCGGACGTTGCCAACATGGATGCGTCCCGTAGGGGACGGCGCGAAGCGGAGGCGGATGGACATTGTGTTAGGTCTCGTTGCGGGAAGTCCGGGTTTATGCGGCGCGCCGCCCCGCCCTGTCCAGCGGGCGGGATGAGCTTGATATGCGCAGGCGCCCAGCTAGGGTGCGGCAAAACTGTGTTTGGGAACGAAGTGCGGCGCTTAAACGGCGCTGCAAGCGTTTCTCAACCTGTATGGCGGAGCAAGACGGGGAAGGCGCCCCGCAAACTGGCTGACATGAACCAACGACTTTTCCAAGCATACGTCATGGTCGACTGGAGCGCCGCATCCAAGCCGACGACTGGTCCAGATTCAATCTGGATCGGCGTGCTCAAGCGTAATGTCCGTTTCCAAATGGCGTTCGAGGCGCACAATCCGGCGACACGCGTTGACGCCGAAAAACTGCTCAACACCATCCTCGATGATCTGAAACGTAAAGGCGAACGCACGCTCGTCGGCTTCGATTTTCCGATGAGCTTTCCGCGCGGCACTGCAGCGGCATTGAAGCTTGGCGGTGAACCCTGGCGGGCGCTGCTCGATTTCGCCGCCAAGGAAGTGAAAGACAAGCCAGACAACACCAACAACCGCTTCCAAGTCGGCGCGAAGATGAACCGCCTGATGACAGGCGAAGCGTTTCCGTTTTGGGGTGCGCCGGCGCGCGACGAACAAACGATGCTTTCAGCAAAGCGCCCGCGTGAGCACGGACCAGGCGATCTCCCCGAGCTGCGCTACGCCGACGAAGCGGCCAAAGGCGCCTCTTCGATCTGGAAGCTTTACTATCAGGGTTCGGTCGGCGGTCAGGCGCTGACGGGCCTGCCAGTGTTGAAGCGCTTGCGCGATGCCCGCGCAGTGAAGTTCTGGCCATTCGAGACTGGCTGGAAACCGCTGACGCCCGCAGATGTCGCCGGCGTTGAAGCCGTGTTCGCCGAGATCTACCCCGCACTCTACGCGGCCAAGCCAGGCGCCGGCGAAATCAAGGATCAAGCGCAAGTCCGCGCCGCGTGCGAACGCTTCAACGCACTGGACGAGAAGTTTCAGCTCGGCGCCGCGTTTGGCCCGGCGAAGGATGATCCGCGTCGAGAAGCGATTGAGCGCGAAGAAGGCTGGATCCTTGGCGCGAACCCCTAAGACCTATTCCGCCGCCTGCAAAACAACTTTCGGCTGCCGCGCGGCAATCGCCCACCACCGTGCGAGCAACACCGCGGCGCTCAGCACGCTCGACCAAAAGATCGCAAACAGCAGTCCAGCCACGCCCATGCCCTGATGCTCTGCGAGCCACCAACCCAGCACCGGCATCACACCGGCGTAAGCGAGGATGTGACTGAAGGTGGGGAACCAATTGTCGCTGCGCGAGCGCAAAGCCGAAGCCGTCACAACTTGCGTGCCGTCAGGTAAAAGCACGAGTGCTGCGATCCACGTGAGCGACGCGATCAGCGCGGCGAGCGGCGCGTCTGCCGTGTAGGCGCGGCCGATCGGATCGGCGAACACCAAGATGCCGGCGGCGCAGATCAGCATGCCGATCGCGTTGAGCCAGATGCCGGTCCACCCGGCGCGCGCCGCGTCGTTGGGCGCCCGGCGGCCAATGGCTTCGGAGACCAGCACCGCAGTCGCCGCAGCAAGTCCAAGCGCCACCATGAACACGAGCGCCATCAAGTTGAGCACGATTTGATAACCCGCGACGACCTCGGCGCTGATGCGTCCTGCGATTACAGTCATGGCCGAGAAAGCGCCCGCCTCTACGGCTTGGCTCACCGCGGCGGCGGCGCCCACGGAGAGCAACGCAGCGTAGCCTGGCCCCTTGGCGTCCTTGCTTTTGCGAACGCCGAAGGTGACGCCGTCCCTAAGAAGGAAAATGCAAACCAGCAACGCGCCCGCGAGAAACACGCGCGCCCCGACTGTCGCCCAGGCCGAACCGACGGCCCCGTATTCCGGCACCCACCACAAGTTCAGCGCGAGGTTGACGCCGTTGGCCAACCACATCACGGCGGTCGAGATGCCGGGCTTCTTAATCGCCTCGAGAAAATACGTGCCGCCAATGTAGAGGAGATGCAGCGGAATGGAGAGCGCGAGAACATTCATCACCGGCGTCGAAGGCGCAGCAAGTTCGGGCTCGATGCCAAAGACTGTGAAGAGCCGCTCACCTGCCAACCACATCGCGATCGAGGAAACGATACCAGCGATCAATCCAAGAATGAGACCACGGCGAAGTACGACGCCCGCACCTTTCTTGTTGCCCTCGCCAATCGAACGCGCAGCAAGCACCTGCACGCCCTGCAACAGTCCGATCGCAGCGACGAGGAACACGGCCGTGGGCGCCCAACCAAGCGCCTGGTGCGGCAACTCATCTGGCGCGAGTTGGCCGACGACGATCACATCCACCAACGCCATGCCAATGATCCCGAGACGCGCGAGCGCGACGGGTCCGGCGATGCGCAACAAAGGCGCGACGAAAGAGCGCGTGGCGGCCATGGGGAGGCGCGCTTTTAGCGGAGCCTTCCGAGTCGGTCGAGGCTCAGGCTGCGGGCGCCTGGGCCGCAGTCGGCGCGTCCGCGGGCTTCAATCCTTGGTAGAGGTAGGATGAAAGCCCTGCCTCCAGTGAGGCATATAGCGCCAGCACTACAAACGAGCTGATGAACTCGAAAAGGATGATCCCAATCGGGTTTGCGCTCAGAGCGCCCTGCAGCGAGGCGCCGTCGAGCACGTTGAACCCAAACAAGCGCCCCAACAGAGTCGTGATTGCAAACATCAGCACGTAAGCCGGCACCAGCAGCATGAAGCGCGCCCAGGTGATGCGCAGCATCGCGCCTTTCGTCCAATTCCACGTATCGAACGTCAGCGTGCGTCCAGCGTCGACGCTCGCGGGCGCAGCAAGATAGAGACGTGAGGTCAGCAACAGCCACACTACGAAATAAAACAGAACGGTGACCAGGATTGCGACCGGGTTCTCTTCCACGAAGCGCATCATGATCGCCAGCACTGCTGCTTGGTCAGATCCTGCCGTCTGCAGTTCGGCGGCGTAGCGCCCGAGTGGCCCCGCAACGAGCGCGATGCTCACGGGAATCGTGACCACGAACACGACGATGAACATAAAAAAGCCGACCACCACCATGGATGCCCACACCCGCCAACCGTCCCGCGGCCAGCGCGCACGCGTCGCATCGACGCCATAGAGCGCACCGCCGACCAACGCGCCGTAGCAGAACGCTTGGATGATCCCGTTGGCCACCATCGTGAGCAACCCAACTTGCGGCAAACTCAAAGTGATCGCGGAGACAATTGTCGACGCGACTGCAAAGATTGCGGCGACAGTAACGACAAAGCGCAAATTCTGGCGCACGAACCGCAACGCGGCGCCAACGCTTTCACGGACGGGAACTGCCGCTGCCGACATGCCTGAATCTCCTGTGGCGGCGCTTATGCCCGGAAATGGCTGCGCCTGCGAGCTTGAAGCGCCCGCCCAGGCGCGGCATGTGAGCGCCATGAAACCAGTTCATGTAGTAGGCGGCGGCCTCGCCGGTTCGGAAGCGGCGTGGGCGTTGGCGAACGCCGGTGTGCCGGTGGTGCTACACGAGATGCGGCCAGTGGTGAAAACCGATGCGCACCATACTGACAAGTTCGCGGAATTGGTCTGCTCGAACTCCTTCCGCTCAGACGATTGGCGCGGCAATGCAGTCGGGCTGCTGCACGAAGAAATGCGCCACCTCGGCTCGCTGGTGATGGCAAGCGCCGAACCCGCACAAGTCCCCGCCGGCAGCGCACTGGCGGTGGACCGCGACGTGTTCAGCGATGCGGTGACGGCGGCGTTGATGGCGCATCCGTTGGTGAGTGTTGAGCGGGAAGAAGTGCGCTCATTAGATCAATTGCTTTCCTCCCGCCTTCACGGGGGAGGTGTCGGCGCAGCCGACGGAGGGGGCGAGCGTGAAGCACCCCCATCGACCGCTTCGCGGCCACTTCCCCCGCACGCGGGGGAAGAAAGTGCGTCGCGCGACAGCATCATCTTCTGCACCGGCCCTCTAACCTCACCCTCCCTCGCCGACTCCATCCGCACGCTCACCGGCGAAGATTCCCTCGCTTTCTTCGACGCCATCGCGCCGATCGTGCACGCCGACTCCATCGACTTCGACATCGCTTGGAAGCAGTCGCGTTATGACAAGGAAGGTCCGGGCGGCGACAAGGCGGCGTATGTGAACTGCCCGATGGATGAGGCGCAGTATGTGGCGTTCATCAATGCGCTGAATGCGGGCGCGAAGACTGAGTTCAAAGAGTGGGAGAAGAATACGCCCTATTTCGAAGGCTGCTTGCCGATTGAGGTGATGGCCGAGCGTGGGCCGGAGACGTTGCGGTTTGGGCCGATGAAGCCGGTGGGGCTGATGGACCCGCGCATCGGCAAGCGCGCGCATGCGGTGGTGCAACTTCGCCAAGACAACAAGCTCGGCACGTTGTTCAACATCGTCGGCTTTCAGACCAAACTGAAATACGGCGCGCAGGAAGAGATTTTTCGCATGATCCCTGGGCTGCAGAACGCGCGCTTTGCGCGGCTGGGCGGGATACATCGCAACACGTTTCTAAATTCGCCGAAGCTACTCGACGGCACGCTGCGTTTGCGCGCGGAACCACGCGTGCGGTTCGCGGGGCAAGTGACGGGCGTTGAGGGCTACGTCGAAAGCGCCGCCATGGGCATGCTCGCTGGACGCTTTGCTGCGGCAGAGCGCTTGCGCCGCGCGATCGAGCCGCCGCCTGCGACGACGGCTTTCGGCGCGTTGATCGCGCACGTGACGGGCGGACATATCACCGGAGGCAAAGGCTCGTTTCAGCCGATGAACGTGAACTTCGGTTTGTTTCCCGAGATCGCCGCGCCGACACATGGGGCGGATGGGAAGAAGCTCAAAGGCGAAGAGCGCGGGCGCGCGAAGAAGCTCGTGATGGCGGAGCGGGCGTTGGGGGATTTGGGGAGATGGGTGGATGGAGCACGCTCGCCTTAACGAGCTGCACGCCGCGTTTCCAAATCCTGCATAATCGCCTCTATCGCAGGATCACGACTTGATCGTACGTCCGTGCTCGTAAGCCGCGCTTCAATGTCGGGCGCCAGCGTTTGCACGCGGATCGGGTGACGGCGAATGCTGCCGTGGCAGTCTTCTTCCTGACAGCCTGTCATATAGTTGTGGCGCTCGGTGGCGTACATGAACGTTGAACCGATGTCCGGAAGATCAATGGTGTCCGTTTCCGCCCAAAACTCCAGCCTATCTCCGACGGGGACGCCTACTATCACGACGCGATCGCCGCCTGCTTGTTCGAGATAGCCGAGGCTTGCGATGCCCGCAGAGAACGTGCGGCCTGAGGTTATCGCGTACACGCGGCCTTGGGCTCCAACGAGGGTGACCAAATCCAGCATGAGCTGCCGCGTTGTGTTGAGGTCGCCGCCCATATCGAACCGCAGATCGACAATCACCGTGTCCACTGGAGACGACGTTAGATCGGCGACCACGGCATCGACGAAGGGCGTGATCTCTTCATCCCCGAAGTCCGAATTGAACCTGAGTTGAATGTAATAGCCGCCCTCCTCTGGCAGGCGCGCGCTCCGGAAATAATGATTGGGTTCCTGCAGGTAGAGCGGCGCGGCCGACGCAAGCATCGAGCCGTCACGGCGCGACAGCTCGATCAAGCGATCCGGCGGGAGCAGCGCCTCGATACCGCCGGGTGCATTGGGATCACGCTGCGCCATGATGGTGCGAGTGACGCGCCGTCCATTGGGCAAACGGATGCGAATGCGCACGCGATCGCTTTCGCGCGCGATACCTGCGGCGTGGAGGACTTCGGGGGATTCTACGAAAAAGTACGCAAACTGTTCGCGCCATCCCGGCGCGCCACCCTGGTAGCGTGCATCCGCACGCAGCAAATCGCGCCACGACCTGCGCTCGATCCGCTCAACACGGGCGCCGACAAGGTCGGCGTTGACGGCATCCGCGCTGCCGACGAACAGACCATCGCTCAGCGCGATAAAGCGGAGCGGGATGCGGTTATAGCGCAGAGGCCACGCGCCGGAGAGCAAGAAGGTGTGGCCGTTATCTGTGAGCGCGGCGATTCCGGCCAGAGCCAATTCGAATTCCGAGCCGCTGATTGAGGAAGCGCGCGCGGTTACGCGTTGCAAAGCAGCGCGGGCGCGCGCCAGTTCTTCCGGACTAAAGGACTTGTCCACCACCAGCAATTAAGCGAACGCGGCGATGTCCGCGGATCGGTCAGTCGGCGCCGGTTGAGCCATTGCGGCCGTCGAAAGGAAGCCGCCAGCCACAAGTGCAAAGAAGAACCGCACTGCACCCCCCACAAAACCGGCCGGACCCTAATGGCCGGCTCGTACCCAGAGGAGCGCTATGGGATGAACGACCGCGCCAAGACGTCAGATCAGCCCACCCAACGGCGAACTCGGATCAGCATATTTCTTCTTCCCCATCCGTCCCGCCAGATACGCTTCCCGTCCCGCAATCACCGCGTGCTTCATCGCGCGCGCCATGCGCACGGGGTCCTTCGCTTCGGCGATGGCGGTGTTCATGAGGACGCCGTCTACGCCGAGCTCCATCGCGATCGCTGCGTCGCTGGCGGTGCCGACGCCGGCGTCGACGATAACGGGGACGCGGGTTTGTTCGACGATGAGGCGGATGTTCACCGGGTTCTGAATGCCAAGGCCGGAGCCGATCAAGGAGCCCAGCGGCATGATGGCGACGCAGCCGGCGTCTTCGAGCTTGCGCGCATACACGGGATCGTCGCTGCAATAGACCATCACGTCGAAGCCTTCGGCGACGAGGATTTTGGCGGCGCTGAGCGTCTCTTCCATGTCGGGATAGAGCGTCTTCTGGTCGGCGAGGACTTCAAGTTTCACAAGCTTCCAATCTCCAGCTTCGCGCGCAAGCCGCAGCGTGCGCAGCGCTTCGTCGGCGGTAAAGCAGCCGGCGGTGTTGGGCAGGAAAGTCGTCTTCTTCGGATCGATGTGATCGGTGAGCCGCTCTTTGGTCGGATCGGACAAATTCACGCGCCGGACCGCAACCGTGACGATCTCGGCGCCGCTGGCTTCAAGGGCTGCGGCGTTCTCGGCGTAGGTCTTGTACTTGCCGGTGCCGATGATGAGGCGAGAGGCGTAGCTCACGCCGGCGATGACAAGCGAGGTGTCGGACATTTAAAGCACCCATTCCCGGATCGCGCGCAGCGCCAGTCCGGGACCCATGAACGCGAATGGTCGATGTGCGAAGCGCGACACTGAAAGAGCTGGGGTTATGGGTCCCGTGCTCTTCGCTTCGCGAAGCCCCGGGAATGGGTGGGAAGTAGTTGCGCTCAACTCACCCGCCCCCCACGAACTGAACGATCTCCAGTTGATCACCCTCAACCAAAACAATCTGCGACCACAGAGACTTAGGCGCGATTTCTCGGTTTCGCTCCACCGCCACCCGGCGCCCGTCGATCCCCAAGGAGGCGAGCATATCCGCAAGCGTCGCCTGATCTGGCGCTTCTCGCGTTTCTCCATTGACCGTCAGACGCATAGGCCTTCCTATCCGGCCCGACTTAAGCCCCCCAGGTATGGCGAGCAAGGCGCGCCACCCATCCAACCGCGCAGAGGACGATTTTGGGGACGATGCCGGACGTAAAACCGATCTACGTGCTGAACGGCCCCAACCTGAACCTGCTGGGGTCCAGAGAGCCTGAAATCTATGGCCGCGTGACGCTCGCCGAGATCGAGAGCGCCTGCGCCGCACGGGCGGCGCAATTGGGGCGCAGCATCATTTTCCGGCAATCCAACATCGAAGGCGAACTGGTCGATTGGCTGCAAGAAGCCCGCGACAAAGCCAGCGCTGTTATTCTAAACGCCGGCGCCTATACCCACACCTCGGTCGCCCTGCACGACGCCATCAAGGCGATCGGGGTTCCAGTGATCGAGACCCACCTCTCCAACCCCGCGGCGCGCGAAGAATTTCGTCACGTTTCATTAGTGGGCCAAGCCGCAAAGGGCGTGATCGCTGGCTTTGGGGCGACATCGTATTTACTGGCCATCGAGGCGGCAGCCTTGTTGGCGAATGAAGGCAAGAACGCGTGAGCAGAAAACCGCAACCGGCAAACAAACAGAAGCCGCAAGGCCTCGACCCCGGCCTCGTGCGCGAACTGGCCAAAATCCTGGACGATACCGGGTTAACGGAGATCGAGGTCGAGTACGGCGAGTTGCGTCTGCGTTTAGCGCGCACGCTGGTCGCGGCGCCGCCGCCCTCGCACACACACGTGGTGCATTCCGCGCCCGTTCCGGCGGCCCTACCTTCCCCCGTCGCCGCGGCGCCAGCTATTGCGCCTCCAGCTGCCGCGCCAGAGGCCGAAACCGATTACGCCACCCACGCCGGGGCCGTGCTCTCACCAATGGTCGGCACCGCATATCTGGCGGCGAACGAAGATTCTGCCGCGTTTGTGAAAATTGGCGACAAGGTCACCAAAGGTCAGACGATCCTGCTCATCGAAGCGATGAAAACTTTCAACCAGATCCCCGCGACCCGCGACGGCACGGTGAAGCAGATTTTGGTCGGCAACGCCGATCCGGTTGAGTTCAATCAGCCGCTGATGATCATCGAGTAAAAGATGTTCGAAAAGGTCCTCATCGCGAACCGGGGCGAGATTGCGCTGCGCATTCACCGCGCGTGCAAAGAAATGGGCATCTCCACGGTGGCTGTGCACTCCACCGCCGATTCCGAAGCGATGCACGTGCGCCTAGCCGACGAAAGCGTCTGCATCGGCCCGCCGCCCGCCGCAAAAAGCTATCTGCATATTCCAGCGATCATTGCGGCAGCCGAAATCACCGGCGCGCAAGCCATCCATCCGGGCTACGGCTTTCTCTCGGAGAACGCCAAGTTCGCCGAGATCGTCACCCAGCACGGCATGACCTTCATCGGCCCGACGGCTGATCACATCCGGCTGATGGGCGACAAGATCGCGGCCAAGCAAGCCGCCATCGACACCGGCATGCCCGTTGTGCCGGGTTCGGCAGGCGCCATCACCGACGAAGCTGATGCCAAAAAGGTTGGCAAAAAAATCGGCTATCCGGTGCTCATCAAAGCGGCGGCGGGCGGCGGCGGGCGCGGCATGAAGGTCGCGCGCTCCGAAGATGAAGTTGTCGAGGCCTACAACACCGCGCGTTCAGAAGCGAAGGCGGCGTTCGGCAACGATGAAGTCTATATGGAAAAGTATCTGACGCATCCGCGCCACATCGAAATTCAAGTCGTCGCCGACAGCCACGGCAACGTCATTCATTTGGGTGAGCGCGATTGTTCGCTGCAGCGCCGCCACCAAAAGGTTCTGGAAGAAGCGCCCTCACCGGCGCTGAACACCGAAGACCGCGCACGTATCG
Source organism: Caulobacteraceae bacterium (assembly GCA_031379735.1). Classification (GTDB taxonomy): domain Bacteria; phylum Pseudomonadota; class Alphaproteobacteria; order Caulobacterales; family Aquidulcibacteraceae; genus Vitreimonas. Next base: position 18,061 of record JANNFK010000024.1, read on the forward strand.
GCCAGATCACGGCGGAGGCGATTCAGAAGCTCGGCTATCTCGGCGTCGGCACCGTTGAGTATCTCTACGAGGATGGCGAGTTCTATTTCATCGAGATGAACACGCGCCTGCAGGTGGAACACCCGGTGACGGAAATGATCACCGGCATCGATCTGGTGCGTGAACAGATTCGCATTGCCGACGGCGCGAAGCTTTCGGTGACGCAAGAAGACGTCAAGTTCAACGGCCACGCCATCGAGTGCCGCGTGAACGCTGAGAATCCAGCGACCTTCCGTCCCTCGCCTGGCAAGATCACCGGCTACCATCCGCCAGGCGGCCTGGGCGTGCGTTTAGATAGCGCGATCTACGCCGGCTACACGATCCCGCCGAACTATGACTCGCTAATCGGCAAACTCATTGTACATGGCCGCGATCGCGCCGAGTGCCTCATGCGCCTACGCCGTGCATTAAACGAAATGGTTATCACCGGCGTTGAAACCACGCTGCCGCTGTTCCGCGATCTCATGAATGAGCCCGACGTGATCAACGGCGATTATTCCATCCATTGGCTCGAAAAGAATCTTGCGGCGAAAGCCGCAGCAGAAAGCTAAATCATGCGCGCTTTGTTCATTGCAGCGGTGGCCGGATTGGCCGCCGCCTGCACGCCACCCGTCGGCACCGCCAGCGAAACGACGGAAGCGCCGGCGGCAGACGCCACGACTAACGCTCTGCTCACCGTCCTCACACCGGTGATCGCCCAAGGCATCGGCCAGCCCGTCAGCCTGCAACCGACCACGGTGAACGTTCGCGACGAATGGGCTTTCATAGTCGGTCAGCCGCGCAAGCCCGATGGCTCGGCAATCGATTGGTCAACGACCACGCTGGCCCAGCGCGCAGCCGACGGCGTGCTCGACGGCGATGGGCAGACATTCGCTCTGCTGAAGAACGTCAACGGCGCCTGGGAAGTGCTGGAATATGTCGTCGGACCAACCGACGTCGCTCATATTGAATGGGCTAGCAAACACGGCGTGCCGCCGGATATTCTCGGGATGCCGGCCAACTGAGTTAACGGCCCGTCAATTGCAAACGTGAGCCTGCACTCGACCTCAAGGCTCACATTTTCATGGCTCAACAATCCTTCGCTGGCCTCGCCGTCCTGGTGGTGCTGACTTTTGCGGTCATGGCGCTGCACGGCTGCGCCATTCCAGAACACCGCATCGCTGAAAGCTATGGCCCGGCGATCATCGCCCCGCTCGACGCTGAGACAACGACGCCCGAGTTTCATGGCGCTTCGATCGGCCGTGACGCGCTGCGTTCGCGCCTGAACGCCGAAAGCTAACTTTCACTGACATAGAGCCGAGCTATGCGTCGCGCGGGCTGACGGGCGCGGTAAACTTTGGCAGAATGGATCGCGTGAAGCCGTTCACGCCCGAAGATCTCTTGGCCTGCTACAAGCGCGGCGTCTTTCCGATGGCGGAGAGCCGCGACGATGAAGGGTTCTTTATCGTCGATCCGGAATGGCGTTGCGTCTTCCCGCTGGCCGGTTTCCATGTGCCGCGCCGGCTCGCGCGCACGCTGTGCAGGACAAATTCACCTTCACCATCAATCGCGAGTTTGGCCGGGTCATAGGCGCCTGCGCGGCGCCCGGAAAGGATCGCGAAGACACCTGGATCAATCCAGACATTCGCGCCCTCTACATGGAGCTGCACAAACGCGGGATGGCGCATAGCGTCGAGGCCCGGATCGGCGGCGAATTGGCGGGCGGGCTTTACGGCGTATCGCTTGGCGGCGCATTCTTCGGCGAGAGCATGTTCTCGTGGGCGACCGACGCAAGCAAAGCGGCGCTCGTGCATCTGTCGGCGCGACTGAAACGCGGCGGTTTCAAATTGCTAGACGCCCAATTCATCACACCGCACCTGGAACAGTTCGGCGCGCAAACATTGCCGCGGCGAATTTTTCAGGGGCTGCTCGGAGTCGCGCTCGAAACCCACGGCGACTTCCGTGCGCTGCCGGTTGAGGCGAACGGCGCTGAGTTGCTGGAAATATTGGCGTCGGCCGGGGCCTAGACCTTCGTGATGCGCTCGACACCGCCCATATATGGCACGAGCGCCTTTGGCACCGTGATGCTGCCATCGGCTTGCTGGTAGTTTTCCAGCACCGCCACCAACGTCCGGCCCACAGCCAAGCCAGAGCCATTCAGCGTGTGCACGAACTCAGTCTTGCCTTCCTTATTGCGGAAGCGCGCATTCATGCGCCGCGCTTGGAAGTCCCCGCAATTCGAGCACGAGCTAATCTCGCGATATTTCCCCTGGCTCGGCAACCAGACTTCAAGATCGTAAGTCCGGCGCGCGCCAAAGCCCATGTCGCCGGTGCACAGCAACATTGTGCGGAACGGCAATTCGAGCCGCTTCAGCACTTCCTCGGCGCAGCGCACCATGCGCTCGTGCTCGTCATGGCTCTGCTCCGGCGCGGTGATTGAGACGAGTTCAACCTTGCGAAACTGGTGCATGCGGATCATGCCGCGCGTATCACGGCCGGCGGCGCCCGCCTCCGCACGGAAGCACGGCGTATCAGCCGTCATCCGCAGCGGTAGCGGCGCCTCGTCCAAGATCTGCTCGCGCACGAGATTGGTGAGCGCGACTTCCGAGGTTGGAATGAGCCAGAAATCCTCGCGTGCCGGCGCGTGTTCCAGCACGTCCTTGAGCACTTCGGTTGGCTTGGCGCCTTTGCGGCGTTCAAATTCGTCGTCGAAGCGTTCGAGCGCCTGGAAGAGCAGCTCTTCGCGGCTGACGGTGCGGGCGGCGGTGAATTGATCGTCAACGAACTTCGGCAATTGGCCCGTGCCGAACATGACGTGGTCTTTGACCAAGAGCGGCGGGCTGACTTCGGTGTAGCCGTATTCTGTCGTATGCAGATCGAGCATGAACGCCGCCAGTGCGCGTTCGAGGCGGGCGAGTTGGCTGCGGAGTACAACGAAGCGGGCGCCTGAGAGGCGCGCGGCGGCTTCGAAATCCATCTGACCAAGCGCTTCGCCCAACGCGACATGGTCAGCGCTTAACTCTACATTCGGCGGCCCCGCGCCGTCTTCCTTGTACCAGCGGCGCACTTCGACGTTGGCGTGTTCATCGGCGCCATCCGGCACATCGTGCGCAGGCAAGTTCGGCAACGAAGCAAGCAGATCGTCGCGCTGCTTATGCCACTTGGCTTCGTCAATGCTGGTCTCTTCGATGCGCTGCTTCAACGCCGCGACTTGCTCGATCAAGCGCGAAGCTTCGGCCTCATCCTTCTTTGCTTTCGCTACACCAATGGATTTTGAGGCGGCGTTGCGCTGCGCCTCCGCTTCCTGCTTGGCGGTGGACGCTGCGCGCAGCTTCGTATCGAGATCGGTGATCTTCTTGGCGTGCGGCGGCAGGCCACGGCGCGCCCAGGCGGCGTCGTAGCGGTCAGGGTTCTCGCGGAGGGCGCGGATATCGTGCATGGGCGGGCTTTAGCTGAACCGGCGCGGAAGCGCTACGGGCCGGGCGGGATGACAGGCCCGGCGGCTTCCGCCGCCACGCGCATAGCGCGGTTGTGCTCGATCGCCGCTACGATCCAGATCGAGATTTCATAGAGTGCATAAACCGGCGCCGCCATGACGAACATCGACACCACGTCGTTTGGCGTCACCAGCGCAGCGAACGCCGCAATGCCGACAATGGCGTAACGGCGTCCCGCGCGCAGCTGCGACGCCGATACAATCCCAACGCGCCCGAGAAGCGAGAGCACCACCGGCAATTGGAACATGAGGCCGAACGCCAACACCAACGTGGTGACGAGACCCATGTATTCTTCGACCTTCGGCAAGTACCGAACGTGTACGGGGCCGCTCGTCACCTGCTGGCTAAGGGCAAATTGCAGCGCGTAAGGCATGGCAAAATAGAAGACAAACGATGCGCCGAGCGTAAACATCACAGGCGCGGCGATCAAAAATGGCGCGGCAGCTGCGCGCTCCTTCCGATATAGGCCCGGCGCGATGAACGCGTAGGCCTGCCAAGCTATTACCGGAAACGCCAGAACGATGCCGCCAAACAGCGCGATCTGCATCTTCACCGAGAAAAACCCGAAGGCGCCCGTGTTGATGAGCTCGATCGCTTGGCCTGCGGTCCCCGGGTTTTGAGCCGCCATCGCGGCCTGAAACGGCTGAACCAAGAAAAGGAAGAGCTGATCTGCGAAGAAAAAGCAGACGACCACGCCAACGATGACGCACAGCAGCACGCGCATAAGGCGATCGCGCAGCTCAATCAGATGATCCATAAGCGGCGCCCGCGACGCCTCAATGTCATCGTCGTTCGTCACCGGCTTCTTCTGCGCTGACGCTGTCACGGAGCACTCCGAGCGATAGGCGCGACGTCGGCATGTTCTGGCACGCTTGTGGAGGCCTTCGGCGCGCCAGCTTCGTCAGCCGCCGGCTGCTCGGTCACATCGGCGGCTGGCGCCTCAATAGGCGCTTCAATCGCCGATATGGCCGCGGGCGTTGGAATCGCAGGTTGCGACTTGATGCCGGCATAATCTTCGAGTGTCGGCAGCGGCTTGGTGATCTCGCTCCGGATTTCCTGCAACGATGTCGTGCGGCGGAGCGCATCGACTTCGCGCTTCAACTCGTCGAGCTCGGCTTGGCGCGCGAGTTCATCGAAGCCGGTGCGGAATTCCTGCGCCATGCCGCGCAGCTTGGCCGTCCATTGTCCCAACTTACGGAACAACAGAGGCAAGTCCTTCGGCCCCACCACAACAAGGGCGAGGATGCCGAGAATGACGATCTCGTTGAAACCGAGACTTGGAAGCATGAGCGGCTGGCCCGCGCGCTAGTCTTACTGCGCGCGGTCTCCGTTGGTGGTCTGGTCGCGCACTTGAGCCGGCGGCGGTTCTTGCGCCGGCGGCGTTTCAGCTTCACCCAGGCCTTTACGGAAGCCTTTGATGCCCTTGCCGAGATCTTCCATCAGACCGGAAATGCGGCCCGGACGGCTGAACAACAAGAACGCTAGCCCCAACACGATCAGGAGCGGGATAAGCCCAGGCATATGCATCGAACGGGTACTCCAAACTTCAAGAAGCGGCGGCCAGGGAGGGGCGCGCCTTATTCGTCTTCCAGATGATCCACGAAAAAGCTTGCCGCGTCGTCACCTGCGGGCAGTGCTTCTTCGTCGCTGGCCATGTCCTCGGTTGGGCGCGGCACGTCAATGTCTTGTGCCGCACGGGGGTCGAGTAGGCCCAGAGCCTTCAAATCGTCCTTGCCTGGGAGGGCGTCAAGCGAGGCGAGGCCGAATTGGCCCAGGAATGCGTCGGACGTGCCGAAAGTGAGCGGCCTGCCGGGCGTACGGCGCCGGCCCCGAGGGCGTATCCAGGCGATCTCCAGCAAGAGCTCCATCGATCCGCGCGACAGACTAACGCCTCGAATGTCCTCGATTTCGGCCCTGGTGACGGGCTGGTGGTATGCAATAACCGCCAACGTTTCCATCGCCGCCTTGGGCAATTTCCGGGGTGCGGCGCGCGTCTCGGTAAAAAGGCTCGACAGATCCGGCGCGGACTGGAAGCGCCACGCGCCCCCTGCCTCAACCAGCTGAACCCCGCGCTCGGCATACTCCGCTTTGAGCTTCATCAAAACGGCGGCGACATCCACTTCGGGTCCGAGCTTTTCGCCAAGCGCGCTCGCCGTGATTGGCTCACCGCCAGCGAACAACAGAGCTTCGGCCGCACGGATAGAGTCTGTGCTCGGTTCGGCACGCGTGCGCTCGCCACCTTCAGTGAAGGCGTCCTCGATGCGGCGGATGGTGTCCGCGAGCGGGGGCTCGTTCTCAGCGTTCATATGTTTGCCTTTTGCAGCGCGCGCACGAACAACGGCGCAAACGCTTCCGCTTGCCGAAGTTCGAGTTTGTGCTCACGCGCGAGTTCAAGTGCTGCGCCGAAGGTAGAGGCAAGGTAGCTTTCTGGCGGCGGCGCGTCGGGTCCGGTCTCAGTCGCCTGTGCGACAGAATCGATGGCGCTCCATTCTTCGAGCTTTGCCAACGCTTGTTCGAGCTTCTTTCGCGCTGTTTCGAGCGGATAAGCACGACGCACCAACGTGCGGTAAGCGCGTTTGCGGACGCTCTTCGAGCGCTCGGCGCAATAGGCGTTCAACAATTCATAGAGATCAGCACGCCAGACCGTTTGCTTCGTCAGCACTGTCGGCTGCGGCTGACCGTTGAGAAACACGTCTCGATCCAGCTGCGGCAACTCATCGAGCTTCCTGGCCGTCACTCGCGCCATCGCCAGATTCATAAGTTTCAGGCGCAGCGCCGCTTCCAGCTGCAGTGGATCAGGTTCATCCGCCGGCAGTTGCGGCCTCGGAATCAGCAGGCGCGACTTGATCAGGGCCAGCCACGCCGCCATCACCAGGTAGTCGCCTGCAATCTCCATATTGTGGAGGCGCGCGTCTTCGATGAAGCCCAGATACTGATCGGCGATCTCGCCGACCGATACCTTGGCTATGTCGATTTTCTTGGTGCGAGCGAGTTCCAGAAGTAGGTGCAGCGGACCTTCAAACGCGTCGAGCGCCAAAAGCAGCGCATCGCGCCCTTCCGCCTCCTCGGCGGCGCCAAGGTCCAGTTCTAGATTTTCCGCATCTTCTCTCACGCTCGACTTGTAGCCTCAGACTGGGGCGAAATCAGCCAGTAACTGCTTGAATCTGGCCCATCCGGCCACCGAATCGAATTCGCGTGGCGGGCGTTTTGCGAAGGCTTCTACGGCGCGTGCGCGAACCAACGGCAGTCCATCGAGATCTCGGCAGCCCTTAGCCGCAATCTGCATCTCCTTCAGCTCGCCAGAGCATTGCAGCACGACATCGCAACCTGCCTCGAGCGCCGTTTCGGCTCGCTCCTTGAGCCCACCATTCAGAGCATACTGCAAAGCGTGCATGTCGAGATCGTCGCTCATTAACATGCCCTGGAAGCCGATGCGCTTGCGGATGATTTCCTGGATCACGAACGCTGAGCACGTTGCCGGCCGGTCCGGGTCCCAGGCTTCATAAACGATATGCGCCGTCATCGCAGCTTCAGCATCGGCGAGTTGCGCAAACGGGAAAACGTCGTTGCCCAGATCAATCTCTTTGGCTGCGACCTTCGGCAGAGCGAGATGGCTGTCAGCAGTTGCGCGGCCGTGCCCCGGCATATGCTTAATGCAACCCGCAACACCGCCGTTGTGCAAGCCTTCGAGCGCGGCGCGCGCCAGCAATGCGACCTCTTTTGGGTCGGCCGAGAACGCCCGGTCACCGACAATCTTGTCTGAGCCGGGAACGGGCACATCGAGCACCGGCGCAAAATCGCCGTCGATGCCGGTGGAGCGGAGTTCGTCCGCAATCAGCCGATAGCCAAGACGCGCAGCTTCGCGGCCCGCCTCCTTGTCCTTCGCGTAAATCTCGCCGTACTTACCCGCAGCCGGCCACACCGGCCATCCGGGCGCCTTCAAACGCGCAACGCGACCACCTTCTTGGTCGATCCAGACGATCGCGTCGTGGCCGACAGTGTCACGGAGATCGGCGCAGAGCGCGCGCAATTGTTCGGGCGACACGCACGCTTCGCGAAAGACAATGAAGCCCCAAGGCTTCGCGTCGCGAAAAAAAGCCCGCGTCTCATTGTCGAGCTTGGGTTGGCGAATACCAAGGAGGCACGAAAGCATGATCGTGTCCTAGCGAGCTGCGACGATGCAGTCCTGTCCCATCTGCCGTATCCGCTCACAGAACAACGTTGCGTCGTCGGTGCTGGCGAAATAGCCGGCGCGGACGCGGTGATAGATGCCCCGCGCACCGAGATCGGCGCGCTGCACGTCCACGGAGGCGCCAGCAAATAGCCCCGGCGCACGCGCCACGAAACGCCGCCACGAAGCGTCAATCGCCGCCTCTGATTGCAGCGCCGCCAGCTGGGCCACATAGCGGCCGTTGGAAGAGAAATGCGGCATCGCCGGCGCATCAGCTTGCGGATTGAGTTCAACCACAGGCGCTTCGGCCTCAGCCAGCGCTTGATCCGCCGGCGGCAGAATCGTTTCTCGCAATGCGAGCTCCGTCGTTTGCGGCGCTTCGGGCGGTGGTTCGATCTTGTACGGACCGGCTTGCGCGGTAATCCGCGGCACTTCCGGCGCGCTGTAAAGTTGCCAAAGGAAACCACCGAAACACACGGCGATAACGACCATGAGCACGTACAAGACGCCCGCGTGGCGCGACTGGTCGTCGTACGCATGCATGCGTGGATCGTAGCTTCGGCTCACGTCGGTCTCCGGAATCGCAAGCTGTTGTTTACCACGCTGCCCTTCACCCCTGCTTAACGGGGCCGGAGAGCAGCCATGCATGAACCAGTATTCCGCAGACGTAACGAAGTCGTTCACGGCCCGGCGTTCGCCGCCAAGCGTGGCTCAAATGTGTCGGTCGAAACCTAGCGCTGCAGATTGAAGAGGCGCTTATGCTCGTCGATTGCGAAATCGTCAGTCATGCAGGCGATGTAGTCGCAGACACGGCGCGCGGTGCGCTGGCCACGGGGTCCGTCGCCGCCTTCTTGCCAAGCCGGCGGCAGGAGTTCCGGTTCCGCGATCAAAAGATCGAACAGCTGGCGAATAATGCGCTTGGCGTGGCTGCGCGAACGATTGACCTTCCAGTGCCGGTACATGCGCGCCATCAGGAACCGCCGCAGGATCGCCTGATGCTCGTTCATGACGTCAGAAAAGCCGACCAGCGGCTTGCCCGCAGCGCGCACGTCTTCAACGCTCTCTGGCTTGGCTTCCGCGATGCGGTTGCCAGTTTCCCAGACCATATCGTCGATCCACACGCCTATGAGGCGCCGGATAGTTTCAGCCGAAAGACGGAACTCATCCACACCCGGATGGTCCCGCTCCACCGTGGACAGCACGCGCTCCACCATCGGCACCTCTTCGCGCAATTCCTGCAGCGAAAAGAGCCCGGCGCGCAGACCGTCATCAATGTCGTGGTTGTTGTAAGCAATGTCGTCGGCGTGGGCTGCTACCTGCGCCTCAAGGCTCGGCCACGAGTGCAATTCGAGATCGTGCGTCGCGTTATATTCCTGAATGGCGATCGGCAAGTCCTGCAATGTCGCGCCGTACCGGATCAAGGGGCCGTTGTGCTTGACGACGCCCTCAAGCGTCTCCCAAGTCAGGTTGAGCCCGTCGAACGCCGGATATTTGTGCTCGAGTTTGGTCAGCACCCGCAGCGTCTGGGCGTTGTGATCGAACCCTTGGAACCCTTCCATGCACGCATCGAGCACGTCTTCGCCTGTATGGCCGAATGGCGGGTGGCCAAGGTCGTGGGCGATGCCAAGGCACTCAGCCAGGTCGTCATCGAGCCCGATCACCCGCGCGACGCTGCGCGCGATCTGAGCGACTTCGAGCGAATGCGTCAGACGGGTGCGGTAATGATCGCCCTCGTGGGCGACAAAAACTTGTGTCTTGCCGCGCAGACGGCGAAAGGCGCTTGAATGCACGATCCGGTCGCGGTCGCGCTCGAACGGCGTCCGCGTGCGGCTTTCCGGTTCTTCATGTAAGCGGCCGCGCGAACTGGCGGGATCGGTGGCATAAGGGGCGCGCGGCGGGCGCACGAACGGCTCAACCGCGGAAACGAGCTTCGCCGCCTTCGCCTTTTTCACTGCTTTCTGCCCGTCAGCCACGAACCAGCTTCTCCTCACCTTGGGTGATCGTTCATATATGGGGGCGAGACGCTTGAGAAACGCCCAAAGGTCTAAGTTAACGTATGGCTGATGTCGCCCTTTCCGCCTCCGCCGCTGAGCGGATCAAGTCCGTGGTCGCGAGCGAACCCCAAGGCGCAGGCCTCAGAGTGGCCGTTGAAGGCGGCGGCTGCTCGGGCTTTCAGTACGAAATCGGCGTCGCCGGCGCCCCCAACGCCAACGACCTGGTGGTTGAACGCGATGGCGCACGGCTCTTCGTGGACCCCGTCTCGCTGCCGTTCCTGCTCGGCTCGGAGGTCGATTGGGTTGATGAGCTGATCGGCGCCTCCTTCAAAGTGAGAAACCCGAACGCGACGTCGAGCTGCGGCTGCGGCGTCAGCTTCTCGGTCTGATGTTCGGGACGCGCTCCAAACTCGATAAGGGGCTCGATGCTTTCGAGAAGAGCGAGTGGAAGAAATCGCGCAAACTGATCGAAGCGGCGCTGAAAGACGAACCGCGCCGCACCGGCTTCTACCACCTCGGCGTTATGTATTGGCGAGGTCTTGGAGGCGCGGTCGACAAGGCGGCCGCTGTCGAATGCTTCGAACGCGGCTCGGAATTTGGACACCCCGGCGCGCAGACAGCTTACGGCATAGCGCTTCGAACCGGTTCGGGTGTGGCAAAAAATAATGACGAAGCCCGCGCGCAATTTCGCTCCGCAGCCGGCGCTGGCGACCGCGAAGCTATGGTGCAACTCGCCACTATGAGCGAACCTGACGATGCGCGCCGCTGGCTGATGCGCGCTTCTGAACTCGGCTACGCACCTGCGATGGTGCACCTGTCCGATACGCTGATGCAGCGCGATCCGGTTGATGCATTGTCATGGCTCTACGCCGCCGTGACAGTCTCCGCCGATGATGCGGCCCGCAAACGCGCCGCGGCGTTGGCGAAAGAAATGAGCGCCAAGGAAATCGAACAGGCGCAAAAGTTCGGCCGCGAATACGCGCGTGAGATCAGAGACCGGACACAGGGGCGGAAATGAACGTCGATGAAGCGTTGAAGACGCGCATTTCCGTGCGCGCGTTCAAACCTGATCCAATCCCGGAAGCCTTGGTGCGCGATATTCTCGAGGTCGCGCGCTTTGCACCATCAGGCGGCAATCTCCAGCCGTGGAAGTTGATAGCGGTCGCAGGGGCCGAGCGCGATGCCGTGGTGGCGCTGGCGAAAGCTAATCTCCCCGGCGACGAGGGCGAGCGCCTCGTCTATCCCGCCAACCTCTGGGATCCCTACCGCACGCGGCGCTACAAGCTCGGCGAAGACATGTACGAACTGCTGGGCATCCCACGCGAAAACAAGATGGCGCGCCTGATGCACCTTGCGCAGAATTTCGAGTTCTTCGGCGCGCCGGTTGGCCTCTTTTTCGTCATCGATAAAGCCATGGGCCATGGCCAATGGGCCCATCTCGGCATGTTCATGCAATCGATAGCGCTCGCCGCGCTCGAACGCGGCGTCCAAAGCTGCATGCAAGAAGCCTGGGCGCGCATGCGCACGCCGCTCGCCGAACACTTCGCTTTGGGCGATCACGAGATGATCTATGCCGGCCTCGCGCTCGGCCACGCCGATATGACGAAGCCCGTCAACACCATGCGCAGCGACCGCGCGAGCGTGGATGAGATCGCGACGTTCAAGGGCTTCTAGCTCAGCGCACCAAAAGCACGAGAGCAAGCAAAACGCCCGGCACAATCGCAAACAGCAGCGCCCGATTTGGCCGCGTTTTGCGCACGACGAAGGCGCCACTCGCGCCGCCGATAGCCGCTAACGCAGCCGCCACCACAACCAGCCAATCCGCGCGCGAAGCAGCGCCCAGCAAGGCATAAAAACCGCCGACAAACGTCGCCACAGCAAGCAGCGGGGTCAACGCGCCGTGCACGTACGCCTTGATCGCCGCCATAACCTAAACGCCCGCCTTGCGCGCATTGCCGAGCACGCCGTCTTCGGCGAAATCCACGATCGCGAACAACAAACCCATCAGCACTAGCCACAAAATCGGCGCGAGCAGCATCGGCACGGCGTGATGGTGCCCGCTCGCGTAGGCTGTCCAGGCCGACTTCGCGCCGACAAACGCCGCGATCGGATAAATCCAGCAGAGAAACTCGGCCACCAGCAGTGCCGCGGGCGAATTCCAGTGCGCGCGCTCGGTCGGCGTCAACAGCCGCAGCGCAAGGCCTAAACTGGCCAAACCCACAGCCACATGGAACAGAGTGAAGGCCCACAGGATTACAATCATGACGCCGTAGTACCACGGCGCTCAGGATTTGGCTTTCCCTCGCGGTCTGGCACACGAAAAATGTCGACGCGGGGGCGAAGGAGAAGCTCCCATGACGGCTCACCAAGTAGGCGATCACGTAGAAATCAAAGAAGAAGATGCCCGCGCCGGGCAAACCGGCTTCGGCATGCGTTATGTTCTCGCCATCGGCGTGATCCTGGTCGTCGTCGGCTTTGCCTTCGCCGCTGGAATTTTGCTCGGTTGAACCTGGCTTCGCACGCGGCTAAGCCGCGGGCATGCCCCTGAAAATCGCCGCCTGGAACGTCAATTCCATCCTCGCCCGTCTGCCAACGGCAATGAAGGTCTTCGAGGAGGTGAACGCCGACGTTTGGTGCCTGCAAGAGATTAAGTGCGAAGACCCGCGCTTTCCGCGCCTCGAAATCGAGTCACTCGGGTTCAACGTCGAGACCTATGGCCAGAAGAGTTATAACGGTGTCGCCATTCTCTCGAAGCATCGCATCGAAGAAACCGTGCGCGGCGTCCCTGGCCTCGAACACGAACACGCGCGCTACATTGAAAGCGTAATCGCCGCGCCAGATGGCCCCGTGCGCATTGCGTCCATCTACGCACCCAACGGCAATCCTATCGGCACAGAAAAATATCAATTCAAGCTCGCGTTCATGGAAGCGCTAAACGCTCATCTGAGGCAATTGCTGACGCAGGAAGAACGCTTCGTTATCGCCGGCGACTACAACATCATTCCACGCGAAGTAGACTGCCATAACCCGGCGGTCTGGACCAACGATGCGCTCTATCAACCCGAGACACGCGCTTCTTACCGCGCGTTGCTCAATCTCGGTCTGCGCGATGCGTACATGCAGGCCGATGGCGCCGCGCACCGTTACACATTTTGGGACTATCAGGCCGGCGCCTGGCAGAAGGATCATGGCATTCGCATCGACCACATGCTGCTGTCGCCGCAAGCGGCGGATACGCTTCAGAGCGTCGATATTTTCAAGAAGGCGCGCGGGCTTGAGAAGGCGTCCGATCACGTCCCGATTGTGGCGACGTTCGCTTAACGGGAACCATCTCGCCGAGTTTCGGTTATCCGCACATGCCGACGACCCGCTACGAAGACCCTGAAATCCTCGAACCACGCCGCGGCTGGCGTGATCACACCGACATAGCCGACATCGAGAAACTCGCTGAGTGGCTGGACACGAAATACGTGTTGCCGGGCACCAACTGGCGCTTCGGCTTCGATAGCATCATCGGCCTAGTTCCAGGCGTGGGCGACGCCGTGACGACCTTGCTTGGCGCATACATCATCGTCCGCGCGCGAGAGCTTGGCGCGCCGCCGCATTTACAGGCGGCGATGGTAGGCAATCTCTTGATCGACACCTTGGTGGGCGCCGTGCCGCTGCTGGGTGACGCGTTCGACTTTGCATTCAGATCGAACGCTAAGAACGTTCAGCTCCTGAAAAGTCACCTCGACAAGCAGACCATGCGCCGCGTCAACCCTTAGGCGTTTGCGGAACGACTGAGTTCTCGTCGTTCGGATCATCCTCTTCTACGGCCGGGATCGCATAACCGCCGCTAAGCCAGAGATTGAGATCGACGTCCGCGCACCGTTTCGAGCAGAACGGACGATAGTTCAGGTCCTGCGACTTGCCGCAAATTGCGCACTTACTCATAGCGCCCTCGCATCAATTTTGTCCCGTGGCCCAGGTGCAGAGTCGATCGTCCAACGCATGCCAATGCGATTAGAAAGCTCGGTACGCCAATCTATCTCGGCAGCATCGAGCCAAGCCTTCACCTCAGGCGAAACCGTGCACGCGATCTGACGACCAGTTTGCGAGCGGCCTTCGCGTTCGATCGCCCGCATAGCCGCCAGAGCCACAGTCTCAACACTCATCCGGCCATCGGCATCCCGAAGCTGTTCATGCAGCGGCGTCCGTAATTGTGAACGCGCCAATTCATACACACCGAACCGCGACAGCCCGCCGAACTGCACGCTCCACGGATCGCCCGAGAATGCGCCGCGGACGGCGTCCTCCAATTGCTTCACATGAGATTTTGCCCGGAGTGACACAAAATCAATTGCGATGATCCCGCCAAGATTGCGCAACCGGATTTGTCGCGCCGCTTCCTGCGCGGCGGCAATATTGAGATCGAGCGCAAAGCGTTCCGGATCGCCACTGCCTTGGCGGCCGCCCGCGTCTACATCGATGGCAACCAGCGCGGTCGCAGGGTCGACCGTTAGCATGCCGCCGCCGGGAACAGGCGTGGTTCGAGCAAGCGCATCTTCAATGGCGGCGTCAAGTTTGGCGCGGATCTGCGGATCGGCAGCGGGCCGCGCGAGCACAAGCCCCTCATCAACTTCGTGCTGGCCAATGCGATGTGGACTTTCACCATCGTGGCCAATTTCCGTTAGCTCGAGCACCGGGTTCTTGGCGCGCGCCGCTTCTCGCGTCACCGAGACGATCACGCCTTGGCCCTCGCGGAGATTAACGCGCTCCTTGCGCATGCGGGCACGGCCATCATCGCCAAGCGGCAGAAAGCCTTGCTGATCGCGCAGACCTAAGTCCAAAAAAGCGCCGCGACGGCGGCGATCGATTTCGCGCACCCGCGCACAATAAAGCTCACCCCACCGCGCGCGCCGGCCCTCATCGCTGGCCCGCGCTACCCGCAACGCAACGACCCTGCCGTCACGCACCAAAGCTTCGCGCGTTTCGCCAATGGCGGCATCGATCCACGTCTCAAGCGGCTCGCTCACGTGTGCGCGCTTTCAATCAAGTTCGCTGTCTCGAAAAGCGGCAGGCCGATAACCGATGAGTACGATCCGATGATCGAGGTGATGTAGCGCCCAGCCAGCCCTTGCGCGGCATAGCCGCCGGCCTTGCCATGCCACTCGCCACTGGCAATGTAGGTATCGACTTCAGCAGCGCTCAGAACTTTAAACGCGACGCGTGTCTCCACCAGACGAGCGCGCACCTCACCACCCGGTGTCTTCACTGCGACGCCGGTATAAACGCGGTGCGAACGTCCAGAGAGCAGGCGCAGACGATCTCGCGCTTCCGCTTCGCTCAGAGCTTTCGGCAAAACCCGGCGCCCAACAGCCACCACCGTATCGGCGGCAAGCACGATCGCGCCCTCAGCCGTCACCGCTTCAGCCTTCTGCCGGGCCAGGCGCAAAGCCAGATTGCGCGGCGTCTCATCGCGGAGCGGCGTTTCATCGATGTCAGTGGCGATCACATCGTCGGGCGTGATGCCGATCTGCGCCAGCAACGCCAGCCGGCGCGGCGACGCGCTGGCGAGCACAAGGCGGGTCATGAGCGCTTCGGGAAGCCCAAGCGCTTGGCGATAATGCTGTCGACCGTGCGGGGGCCAAGCCAACGCGGCAACGTCACGTCCATGAATGGGCGGCGCAGAATCTTATAGCGCGTCTTGGGCTTTGGATCGGTGAAGCAGAACCACACCAGATCGCCGACATCAGATGCAGGCAATCCGGCGCGCCCTTGGCTCAACATGTAGTTCTCGACGCCCTTTAGCATCGGCGCATAATCCGTGTTGCTAAAGCGCGAGAGATCGCCTTCGCCGGCTTTGTCCCAGATCGGCGTCGCTATAGCGCCAGGCCCGACGACGATGACGTCGATGCCGTAAAGCATCAATTCGCGTCGCAGCGATTGCGAATAGCCTTCCACCGCAAACTTTGAAGCGGAGTATGGCCCCACAAAAGGCGAGCCGTTTTGCCCGCCAACCGATGAAATTATCACGATGCGCCCTGGCTTGCCGGTGCGCGCCTTGTCTGCGCCGAGCAGATCCGCGAAGGCGCGGGTGACGTTGTGGACGCCGAAGAAATTGATCTCGAACTGACGGCGAAGCTCATCGGTATCGAGGTGAAGCAGCGGACCAGCAACGGCAATGCCGGCATTGTTGAGCAGGCCGAACAAGCGGCGACCGCCCAGCGCCTGCGCCACCTGCGCTGCGCCCGCTCGCACCGCGGGTTCATCAGCGACATCGAAGATCAGCGGCGTCACAGCTTCGCCGAATTCAGCCGTGAGGCTGTCGGCGTCGGCTTGCTTGCGAACGCTTGGAAATACATGCGCACCCTCGCGCACCGCTTTCGCGACCGCCGCGCGGCCGATGCCGGTGGATGCGCCTGTAACAACGACGGCGCGATCGAGGGAGCCTTTGGTCATTATTTGAATCTGTACGTCACACGGCCCTTGGTCAGATCATAAGGAGACATCTCGACCAGGACCTTGTCGCCAGCCAATACCCGGATGCGGTTCTTACGCATCTTGCCCGCGGTGTGACCGATGATCTCGTGCCCGTTCTCAAGTTCGATCCGGAACGTCGCGTTGGGCAAAAGCTCAATCACGGTTCCAGCGAATTCCAGTAGCTCTTCCTTGGCCATTCTTTCTCCAGAATCTGCGGCGGCGGGGCCTTATAGGCGCGAGGACCTATCCCGTCGATGGCCGCTGGAAACGTGCGGCGATGCGCCGGGCCAGCCCGTCCCGCACCGTCCGATACTCCATAAGCACCTGATCTCGCGACCCTTCCGCCAAGGATGGGTCAAAGGTCGGCCAATATTCGGCGGCGGCCGCCAGCTTGGGGACGAGATCGAGGGCGGTATGGTGCGCCTCGGGTGAGAGCGAAATGATGAGGTCGAACGGCCCATCCTCGAAATAGTCAGTCTCGAAGAAGTCAAAGCCCTTGGGCTCGTAGCTGGCTATGTCGCCACCAACCTCATCCATGGTGGAGGCCGCCATATAGGAGACCTCATCGCCGGGGCGAAGCCCGACACTATCGACCCGCACCGCAGAGCCAAACTGCATGCGCATCAGCTCCGCCGCCATAGGCGAGCGGATCACGTTGTGGGTGCACGCAAACAGCACCGACGCCGGAAGCGCCTCAGCCTCTGACATGCAGCGCACACACCAGCGTAAACAGGCGCCGTGCGGTTTCGGTGTCGATGGTGAAGTGGCTCGCAAGAATGTCCTGCAGCACTTCGGCGGCTTCGTTGTGCAAACCGCGCCGGCCCATGTCCAAGGCCTCGATGCGGCTAGGCGGGGCGTCGCGAATGGCGGCGGTATAGCTTTCGCAGATGAAGACGTAGTCCTTCACGATTTTGCGCAAGGCGCCGAGCGGCGCGTGGTGAAGCACGACGCGCGCACCACCTTCGCTACCGACATCAAGGACCAGCCGCCCTTCGGACATGCCGAGCAGAAGCACATAAGGCCCGCCATCCTGACCAACGACGGCGAAAGAGTTCGACTCCTTCAGATCGAAGAGCGCAATGCGGCGCTCATGTTCGGCGTTTGTCGACGCTGGCGCGAGCGACGCCTGGTCGAGAACAATGTCGGTGAGGCGGTTGCGGTCGCTCATCGCGGTCCGCCTCAGGCCTGCTCGTGATCGGGCCGGCGCGGCGTGGGCCACGCCGGGCCTGTATCGATCAAAACCGCATCAAGGCACTCGACGTCGATGGCAATCTCACCGCCACCGGCAAGAAACAAGCGCACGACCCCGCCCGGCGGCTCTTCTTGCGGGATAAAGCCGATCGAAAGCAAAGACCCGAGCGCCTCGTCCGTGTCCTGGCGCACGCGGCGGCTTTTGACGCCAAGCACGCCATCGAACGAAAGCGCGGCGCGAACCCGTTCATACGGGCCCTTTTCACCGGCGGTTTCCCAGCGAAAGCGGTTCAGCATTACAGTGAAGCGGCGCGCCTTCTTGTCCAAATTTATTTCGCCGACCCGCACCAGCGCGTCCTGCACAGCGGCCCCGATAACGTCGAGATCATCCGTATCTTCCGCCATCAATCTCAGCATGGCGCTCGTCATGCGGCTTGTTCTTCTCGCTCGCGCACGATCTGCGCGCCGCACGCTTGTAGCTTGGCTTCCAGTTTTTCGAATCCGCGATCGAGGTGATAGACGCGGTTCACCGTCGTCGAGCCTTCAGCCGCAAGGCCAGCCACCACCAGACTGACAGACGCGCGTAAGTCCGTCGCCATCACCGGCGCGCCGATCAGCTTCGGTACCCCCGTCACCACAGCTTCGTTACCGTGCACTTCAATCTTCGCGCCGAGACGCGAGAGCTCTGGCGCGTGCATGAAGCGGTTCTCGAAGATCGTTTCCTTGATGCGCGAAACGCCATCGGCCAAGCACATCAGCGCCATGGCTTGCGCTTGCAGGTCTGTTGGAAAACCTGGAAACGGCTCGGTCTCGAAATCGACTGCCTTCATGCGGTCGCCAGTTTTGCGTTGCACGCGAATGCCGCGGCCTTCTGCATCCACACGTACGCCGGCGTCACGCAAGAATTTGAGCATTGCGCCCAGGTGCTCGAACCGCGCGCCGGCCAGCAGCACATTGCCGCCAGCAGCGGCTGCCGCCATCGCATACGTGCCCGCTTCAATCCGATCCGCGACCACTGCGTGCTTCACGCCCGAAAGCTTGGCCACGCCCTTGATGTGAATTTCGCTCGTGCCGGCGCCTTCAACTTTCGCACCCATGGCGTTTAGGCAATCGGCGAGGTCAGCGATCTCAGGTTCGCGCGCGGCGTTCTTCAACACAGTGTCGCCGTGCGCGAGCACAGCCGCCAGCATCGTGTGCTCGGTGGCGCCGACCGACACGAACGGGAAGTCGATCTCGGCGCCCTTCAACCCGCGCAGCGCCGCAGCCTTTACATAGCCTTCCTCAATGACGATATCGGCGCCCATCGCCTCGAACGCCTTCAAGTGCAGATCAACCGGCCGCGCACCGATGGCGCAACCGCCCGGCAACGACACCGTCGCGTGCCCAGCCCGCGCCAGCAGCGGCCCAAGCACATTGAACGAAGCGCGCATCTTCCGCACCTGATCGTACGGCGCGATCGTCGAAACGATCTCGGCCGCATGCATCCGCAGCGTGTGCGTTTCCTTTATCCACGTGATCTCGACACCCAGAGTCTTCAGGAGCTGAGTCATGAAGCGGGTGTCGGCGAGATCGGGCATGTTCTCGAGCATCAGCGGCTCGGCCGACAGCAACGCCGCCGCCTGCAGCTTCAACGCCGAGTTCTTGGCCCCGAAGATCGGGATAGTTCCGTTGAGCGGCGCGCCGCCCGTGATGACAATACGATCCATGGAGGTCTTTCGCCGGCTTCCCCCCGGCGGCCGGTTTATGGGATGCGGCGGCGGCGTAAGCAAGGCGGCGCCCATGCGTCCAAGCACGGCTCGGCGCTAGTTTTTCTTAGGTTCGCCCGGCTTCTTGGCTGCCTTGCGCCGCGCGATGTTGCGTTTGAGCGCCTCCGCTAGACGTTCTGCGCGTTTTGACGCCGGCTTCTGCTTGTCGTTCACCACCTGCATCGACCCTTCGCCCAGCCCCGGCTAAGCTTGGCCGCCAGAGGATTTCATGACGGCCGAAGCCGCCCCAAGCCCGACTTTCGCCCACACCGGCAAGTTCTTCAACGTCCTGGGGTTGGCGCTGAAGAACGCCGGCCTCACGATCATAACTCTCACCATGTACCGCTTTTGGGCGCGCACCTCGATGCGCCGGCGGCTCTGGTCGCGCGCCTGGGTGCTGGGCGATCCGCTCGAGTATACTGGCAGCGCCATCGAACTCTTCCGCGGTTTCCTGATCGCGCTCCCGTGCTTCTTCCTGCCCGCGATCTTCGTGTTCTACATCGCACCCGTCGCGATGGAGCCGACATGGGCGGCGTGGCTAACATTCGGCTTCTACGTCGTCTCAGTGCCGCTGATTGCCGCCGCGCGCTTTTGGATGCGCCGCTACCAACTCTCACGCACGCGTTGGCGCGGCATTCGCCTCGGCCTCGCCGGCTCCGCCTGGGGTTTTGCATCGGCGTCTTGGGGTTGGTGGGTCCTGCAGGTGCTTTCTCTGGGGTGGTACACGCCCGCCGCGCGCATAAATCGCGCACGGCTAATGTGGGAAAATACACGCTTCGGCGATCAACCCTTCCAGTTCGAGCCACAACAAGGCGAGTCCCCGCAGAAAGGGATGTGGTGGCCATTTGCGTTCGGCTGGATCGGCACAGCGATCGGCGGCGTGTTGAGCTTCATCTTCGCCGGCGCAGTTATCGCTGGCCTCTCGGTGGTTGGGATCATTGAAGACGGCGGAATGTGGGTCGGCTTTTTGGCCGTCGTGCTCGCAAGCGCATTCACCGTCATAGCCTATTTCATATCTTTCGCACCGTATCGCGCGGCGGCGATGAACCGCATCGCCGCTCAGATCACCATTGACGGCGCCAGATTCCACCTGAAAGCGAAGACACTCTCGCTCCTGTTCTACGAAACGCTCGGCTGGCTGTTTCTCATCTGCTCCATCGGCTTGCTAACGCCGGTCGCCGGCTTCCTGCAGGTCCGCTACGTCATGAACCGCCTGGAGCTCATCGCCACACCACGCTTCGCAGAGATCGGCCAATCCGTTTTGGCGGACACCGATGCCGGCGAAAGCTTGGGCGACGCTTTTGACCTCGACATGGGCGTGGGGGTCATTTGATGCAGGCCCGCTACGCCGACGGCCGCGCCGCGGTGTTCACCGACGTCGAAGTCGAATTCGCCGCCGAGAAGCTAATCATTCGTTATGCCGGCCGCGTGATCGAATGGGCCTATCCCGATCTCGCGCGCACCGACGATAACAATGGCCAAGTCGTCATCCGCCGCAAAAAGCCCGACACCGGCGAACGCCTCATGTTTGGCGATTGGCAGGACGATCAGCTCGTGGCGGTCGCCCCGCATTTGACGAGGCCGCGCGCACAAGGCGTCGAAGGCCTCGCCACCGTTGGCGGTATCATCGCGCTCGCCTGGTCGCTCGCCGCCGCGTTCCTAGTCGGCATACCTTACGCCGCTGACCCACTGGCGCGCGCCATGCCGGCCAAGTATCGCACTCAGATTGCCGACATTTCGTGGTCGCAAGTGGATGCATTCACCGTCCAATGCGACGACGCCGATGACGCAACGCAAATTTTGAACAATCTCGCATACCGGATCATGGAGGCGTCCAACGTTCCGGAGCGCGAAGACATTTGGATCACCATCACGGGCGCTGGCTTCCCCAACGCCTTCGCGCTGCCGGACAATTCGATCATCGTCACCGACGATTTGATCCAGATGGCGGATCATCCGGACGAACTCACCGGCGTACTCGCCCACGAGATCGCGCACATCGAGCACAATCACATCATGAAGAACGTGATCCGCCAGATCGGCGCGGGCATCTTCTTCGACGTCGTGTTCGGCGGTGCAGGCGCCGGTCAAGCCATCGCCATCGCTTCTGTGAACCTTGCGGGCCTCCGCTTCAGCCGGGGTGACGAAAGCGACGCCGATACGCGCGGCATGGATTATCTCGACGCAGCTGGCATTAGCACCGGCGGCATCGCCCGCATGTTCGACCGTTTTCAAGAGTATGAGGAAGCGGCGGGCGCTGGCGACATTCCGAGCATGCTCTCCAGCCACCCGGCCTCACGCGAACGCGCCGTCGCCGCACAAGCCCGCGCACGTGACGGCCTCGCGCCCTCGCTCACCGACCGCGAGTGGCGGATTGTCCAGCAGGCGTGCGGCGGAGCCGAATTGGCGGCTGAAGAGGCTGACCAAACGCCGGAAACCGGCGCCACCAGAGAAGACTGACCTCCTGTTGGGGTGCGGCGCCGATGGCCTTCCAAACCCGGTCGGAGCGGGCTAGAAGCCCCGCTTCGCGCCGGTTAGCCGCGGTAGCTCAGTGGTAGAGCGCACCCTTGGTAAGGGTGAGGTCGAGAGTTCAATCCTCTCCCGTGGCACCAGTTTCCAAACGCGCTTATCCACCGCCCAGGCGCGCCAAAGCGGCTCGGTAATTCGCAAGCTGGGCCGTCAGATACTCAGGCGCGGCGCCTGCAGTCTGACGCCTCGCCGCCAACGCTTTTTCATCCGCGGTCAGCTCCTTGGCGTTGGGATTGAGCAGGGCGTCATAAGCCCCTCGAACAATTGAAACCGCGGCCGAGAGTTCGGCCTTGGCGCTGACGATCGCGGCGGGGCTGTCGAGTTTGAGGCCGACAAGGCCGAGGCCATACGTCTTGAGCGCACCGCGTCCCGCGTCAGAAAGGGCGACAATGCCCTGCGTCAAGCCGAGCGCTGGCAGAGCGTTCAGATCGGCGCGGCCAGAATCGATGCGCAACGCCTGCCCGCTGCGCGGCGTGATCTTGATCCGCTCGACGCCATCTTGCTTCACGATCTCAGCGCGCCCCGCCGACCCGATCGCCCGGTTGATGCCGGCGACCAATGTCGCGAGCGTGTCGTTCTCGCCAATTTTGATCGTTGTGAGCCTACGTCCATCGACACCGACACGGAACTCGTCGCCAGCGCGCAGCGCGCTGCGACTGGTGAGTAAACCTGAATCGTTCGCGGTTATCGCGCCGCGAGGCAGCCCAAGCGCATCAAGCGCCGACGCGCCGCTCGTATCGACTGCCAGACCCGTCAGCGCCACGGCGCCGCCAGCCGACGTGAACGTTCGCATCCAATCGGTGTCGCCATCGGCGCCGAGGCGCGTCAAGAAACTCATCGGCGACTTCGCGGCGCCCATTCCGGCGATCACACCACCGCTGACGCCAGCCGCATAAACACTGCCATTGACGATCGCGAGGCTCCTCACCGCATCGTCCTGCGCAGACCCCAAATACGTCGCGCGATCGAGACCGGTCGAAACGAGGTCCGCGTTGATGCGCGCAACAAAGCCCTCTTGACCCGCGACAGCACCGCGCGCGGTTGAACCAAGCGTCAGACGATCAGCGCCAATCTCGCCACCGACAAAGAGCGAACTGCCGTCGGCAACGATGGCGTTGATGGCGCCTTTGTAAAAATAGCCAATGTCGCGTGTTTGGCCGGCCGTGAGGCCCGCACTACTGGAATAGCCGAAGCTGCGGAGGACTCCGCGATTGTCCTCAACGCCGCCGGTAAAGATGTCGACGCCGCCGGCGCCATTGTCACGCACGAGCAGTGCAGTAGCCGCATCATCGCCACTCGTGCCGAACTGGCGGGTAAACAATTCCTGTCCCGACGTGCCGTAGCCGCGCACGTAGCCATCTGACCCGCCGGTGCTGACCTGACCGCTCAACGCGGAATCGGTTCTGCCTGAAATGACGATGCTGCCGTCGGGTGCGAATGCGATCGCCCGCGCTTCGTCACCCGCGGTCGCACCCCGGCGCGCGGTCCAGAGTTCTTTACCTGTGGCGTCGAACATGGCGACGAACGAATCCGTACCGCCTTTGGCGGTGGTTGCGCCCAGAGCGCCCTCAACCGAGCCGGCGACCGCTACTTTGCCGTCAACCGACACCGCCAACGCAAAACCGCTCGCAGATTGCGCGGCGCCCAGGATTTCGCTGAACGCCAGCTTGCCAGCGGAATCGTACTTCAGCAGCGCCACATCGCGCGCGCCCTTGATGTCGCTCGTGGTCGAGCCATCAGTGAGATCAGCAAGCACATAAACCGAACCATCCGCCGCTGTCGCGACAGATCGCGCCGTCGCGACCTTGGCGCCGCCGCCGACGCTGACGTCGAACGCGCGCCCTGGAAACCAGGCCGATGAGTTCGCGCTCGGCGCCGAAAACGGCGAGGTGGCCGACAATGTTTGTGTCACCGCCGCGCCGCGCGCGGCGCGCTCGAACACCCGCATCGCGCCAACCGGATCGTCCGCGTAGGAGGCCGCGTCGATGGGATCGAGCGTCGAGGCGACATTCGTCCCGCCCAGGCTCATTCCGGTGATGCCGCGCACGGTGCTAGACGAGCCAGTGACAACGCGTAGCCCCGCGCCGCCGCCCGAAAGATTGGTAGCGACAAGCCCTGCGTCGTAGCCGGCAGTCGCGAGCGCTTCATTCAGCCGGAGCGCCGCGCTTTCCAGAGTACGCGGATCGGCCGGCTGCAGCGTCGCGCTGACCGTACGCTGGCCCCAAATCGTATCGAGCGTGATCGAGACATTCTGATCGCCGAGCAGATTCGCCACATCATCGCTAACGCCGGCCGCAACTTGCGCACTGGTGAAGCTGCGTTGCACCGCGAAAGCGCCGCCAACAGCGAGACCGCCCGCGTCACCCGAAAGCGTCAGCGCATTGCCGTTGATCGTCACCGAGGCCAAACGCTGCCCCGCGCCCTCGGCAACTTTCCATTGCGTGAGATCACCGGTTGGCGCGCTCACGTAAACGCCCGCCGCATTCAGCGCCGCATCGAGCCGCGCCTGTAGTGCGTTGCTCCACTGGCCCGGCGCAAGATCTGGATTGTCGGCGCGCTCTTTCGCGGTGATGGCGAGCGTGACCGTCTTGTTGCCGTTCGCCGTGGCCACCACGATTTCAATATCGAGCGCGCCAGCATTCTCGGGGAGCGGCGAGCCGCTTGCGGCGAAGCTCCGAATGGAATCGCCGAACGGTTGTCCGCTCACGGACGCAGGCAGGCCGCCAGACGCCCACGCACCCGGCGCTTGCAGATCGGTGTCGTAAGCATCGGTGTTCAATGTGGCGCTGACGTCGACCATGTCGTGCAACGCGTCGACGCGGAGCCTGTACGAGCCACCGCCATCGTCGATGAGATAAGCCGCGGCCGACAAGCCCTTCTGGCGCAGCTTTGCGTTCAACTGGTCTTGGAGCTCAATCGCCGTGATACCGTCTTCACCACCGCTCACAGTGATCGATTGCGCCGTCGTGCCGGTCGTGAAGGTGAACGTTTGCGTGCCGGTAAAGACACCGTCCTCCGGCACGATGCCTGCAACCTCGAAGCGCCGCGCAAACACCCCGTCCTGCAAGCCGCCAACCATGCCAGGCGTCTCGACCGTATCGAGCAAGGTGAACTTGCCGCCGATCGAAAGGCTCGACGCGCGCACGCCGTCGCCTGTGTAAACCGACAATCCGAGATTGCCGTTGTCATCATGAACGTCGACGCCAGCGGCGACGCCTTGCTCGTGCAGCAATTGCGTCAACCGCTCCGCCAAATCGTCCAGCATGCCGCGATCTTCAGTTTCGCCAGCGCGCACGCGCCACGCTTCGAGGTCGTCGCTCCGCCACGCCGTTGTCACCGAAAGCGAGCGGCCATCCGGTAGTTCGAACTTCAGCACCGCTTCGCCCGCGGCGCGCAACGCGTCTTCGAACGAATTCGCGCCTTCTGACATCAGCCCGTTGGTGCGCTGCTCGGTGGCGCCAGCAGGCGCAGTGACATAGGGCGCGCCGGCGCCAAGCCAACCCACACCGACGAGCGCGCCGATCGGATCGGACGTCGCAGCGAGGCGATCGACCAGAACTGGCTGGCCCACCGCGCCGCCGACGTCCTGCAACTTGATCAGGCGCGCGCCGCTCGCGGTCGTACCGACGGCGTAGAACGCCGGATCGGACGTGGCGGGCTGAAACGCAACGCTTTCATTCGAGCGCACGTCAACCTTCAGCGCATACTGCTTGGCGCCGACGTATTTCGTGGCAACGACGCGGCCACCGATGATCGTGTTCACCGTCTTCGGAGATTGATCCACTGCCTCCAGGCGCGAGGAAGCGCCTGCGGCCGAGAGCTTGGTGTTGATGTGGCTGACCACATTGCTCAGCGTCCGCGGGACGGAACCCATCTCGGCGAGGTCAATTGCCACGTTACGGACCGTGCCACCCGCGGAGGTCGCGACGATATTGAAGGTCGCATCACTCGCAAGCCCGCTGACCCTATCAGAAAGCGAGCCCCTATGGATGACTGGCGTCGTGTAATCTTCACTTTTCGACACCATCGCGAGCGTCGTTTGCGCCGTGTCGACACGATCGCCTTGCGCAAGGCGCATATCCTCAAACTGCTGCTGCGCGAAGAACGCTTCGAGTTCAGTGAGTCCGCGCGTGAATTGCGCTTGGTTTTGCGCGACTTGGGCCTTCGAAAGTGAAGTGTCTTCGGCGCGGCCGGCCAACGCTTGCAGCGTGGTGAGGCCAGAATAGAGCGCGAACAGCTTTTTGTAGTCACCGCTCGCGCCAAGGTCGCTGTAAAGCTTGGCGTTCACGTCGAAGAACGACTTGTTGCCCAGCGCCCGCTGCACCAAAGCAGCCGCGCTCGGCGAGAGTCCTGGCGTCCAAACCGGCGCGAGCGGCGCGTTGGGGTCCTGGCTCGCCGCTTTCACATCGACGCCAATACCAGCGCGCGCGGCCGCCCATGACGTCAGCAAATCCGCGCTGACGCCGCCGGCGCTCGATCCGCCCAACAAGGCGGCGGCGATATTCATGTTGGCGATACTGACCAATACGACTCCGCGAAGCGTTCAGGATCACTCATGACCCGTAAACACGCGGTTGGCGCCTAATGGTTAACGAGGCCCGCCGTCTGCGCCATTTCATTGAAGATGGGATATTCCAGCAGTCGCGGCCAAAGCTGGATGCCCTGCCAGATCGAGAGCCCGATCACGAGGACCGAAGCCGCGCCGAGCAACACCCGCGCCGGCGCGATTTTGGTGACGTAACCTGCGAGCGGCGCAGCTACGAGGCCACCAATGATCAACCCACCCAGCGCCGCACTGCCAGTCGCGAGACCGCCTTCCAGTTCGAAGCGGCCAGTCAGAAGCGTCCAGAGGAAGGTTAAGGAGATCGCAACCGTAACAACAAACTCAGCCGAGTTGACGCTGCCGATCACATAGCGCGGTGCGTGCCCGCGCCCGAGTAAGGTTGACGTGACCACCGGCCCCCAGCCGCCGCCGCCGCTCGCATCAAGGAATCCACCGGCGATGCCGAGAGGAATGACGTGCTTCAGGTGCGGTGGCTCTTCCAATTGGTCGCGCAGCGCGCGCGACAGCATGTAAAGGCCGAGAACGCCGAGGTAGGCGATGACGACGGCTTTAATAAAGGTCGCGTCGAATCCAGTGAGCAAGTACGCACCTGCGACGCCGCCGATAACCCCGGCGGGCGCCAAGCGCCAAAACAGCTTCCAATCGACGTTCCGGTGCAAGAGGTGCGAAACGCCCGAAGCGCCGGTGGTGAAGCATTCAGCTGCGTGAATGGTCGCGGACGCTTGCGCCGGCGGCACGCCGAAAGCCAGCAACACGCTCGAAGATATCACGCCGTAGGCCATGCCCACGGCGCCATCGATCAATTGGGCAAAGAATCCGACCGCGAGGAATAACCCGAACACGGTCGCCAATCCGGGCCATAGGTCCGTGGTGACTTCCATGCTCCCTCTTAGCTGACCTATGCGGCCGCGTATCGCTCACATCGTAATGCGGCCACACAGCTGCAAGTTCCAGCGTTAACCATTTGCGGGTAGCGCCGATTCAATTCCGAGTAGCTCTTCCACTCTGGCCACCCATCTCCTAACGGCAGGGTAATCCTCAAGCCGGTAGCCGCCAAGGTGCGCCCTGCGCGTGTAAGCGACGAGCGCAATGTCAGCGAGTGACAGTGCATCGCCAGCAAAGAACGGCGTCTCGTTCAACTGCAGCTCCATGCGCGCCAACGCGGCATTGCCTTTCGGCAGCAAGGACGGATCAAGTTCATCGTCGCATTGGCGGAAATAATGTTTGCGCGCGATGCGCACGGCGATTTGCGGTTCGTGGCTGTACTGCTCCCAGAACAACCACTCGAACATCTTCGCGCGCTGATAGGAGTCGGCCGGGATGAGATCGCCGCCCTCCGCAAGGTGCAGCATCATCGCGTTCGATTGCGAGAGCATGCGCCCGTCCGCGAGAATGAGCACCGGCACTTGCCCCGATGGGTTGAGCGCGAGGAACTCTGGCGTCCGCGTCGATCCATCAAACGCATCAACCTCGATCCACTCGTAGGCAATGCCCAGCCGGTCAAGAATCCATTTGGGCTTGTGGCAATTGCCGCTTGAGTGGGCGCCATAAAGCTTCACAGTCATTTCGCGACTCCCGCGAGCGCGCTTCTTGCAGTGCGCCTCCGAGCCAGCAAGTGAATAGCCCTCACATCGGTTGTGAGCGCGCTTGGTTGGGGCGCCGCACGCGCAAATGACGCCCCCGTTAGTTTTCGCTTCCCTCGCGTTAGGAGGCGCTGCAAGACTTGCTCACATTGGCTCGCCAGCGAGGCGAGCACGAACTCTTGCGATCGGGGGCGATCCTTTGACGACGACGGTATGTCCGCGCTGCAACGCCGCTCTAGCGGCTGGCGCGCAATTTTGTGGTTCTTGTGGCGCGCCTATGAGCGCGGGACCTAATCCACCACCGATCCCGCAGCCGCCACCCTATCAGCCTCCGCCGCCGAACCCGCAGTTTCAGCAGATGTCGCGCGGCTTTTCAGGCGCGAGCGGCGGCGCCAACAAGCAAGCCACCTTCTCAGGCTCGGCGCAGGACGCGTTCAACCAGGCGGTCAACGCCATCAACGCCGCCGGCGCGGCGAGCAAAGGGCAGATCAGCTCGCAAGTGACCTGGCAACAGCCGCCAAGCGCCGCGAAGTTCGAGACGATTTGCAAGAGCACGTGGACGACGCTTGGTTTTGCCATCAAGTATGACGGCGACGTCCAAATTCAGCCAGCCAGCCCGGGCCAAGTCACGGCGCGCTACGCGCTGAAGCTGCAGTGGGGCAGCGCGATGGGTTTGATCATCTCGCAAGGCGTGATGGTGCTCGTTGCGGCGATGTTCAATTGGGCAATCGCTGCGTACGCGTTGTTCTTCATCATTGGCTCGATGGCCTACACCGCATGGAATCTGAGCAGCAGCGTCCCTGAAAAGACGCTGACTGAGTTCATGAAGCACCTTCAAGGCGGCGGCGTTCAAACCTCCGGCTTCACGTCGCAACCGTTCCAGCCAACGCCACAGGCATCGTTCACGCCGCATCCAACGCCAACGCCGCAACCAGCGCCAGTTCACGCTGGCGGCGGCGATTCAGCTGCGATCATGGACCAAATCAAGCAACTTGGCGGCTTGCGCGACGCGGGCGTCCTGACGCCCGAAGAGTTCGAGACCAAGAAAGCCGAACTTCTGAAGCGCATCTAGATGAACGTCGCCGTTATCGCTTGCCCGCGCTGCAACGCACCGTCCGACGGCATGGCGCGTTTCTGCACGCAATGCGGCGGCGCGTTCGGCGCTGCTGCTGTTACGCCGGTGACGCCCTATTACGCCATCGGCTGCAATTCATGCGGCGGCGATGGTTCGCGCTTGCCGGCGGAGAAGGTGTTTTGCCCAACCTGCCGTTGGCTGCGCCCACTTGGACCCGGCTATCAAATGCCGGTCGATGCGTTTTTATGGCGTCTAGACGCTGACGCGATGAACGCGCTTTCCGGCATTGGGCCGCTGAATTCCGCGGCTCATGGAATTTCTGAGAAAGTTGGCCGTCCGTGGTTTGAAGCTGCCGTAAACGGTGTGCGCCTTTCCGAACAGCAATTGCCTGACATCTTCGAACTTGCAGTCCAATCCGCGCGCATCGTCGGGCTGCAGCATCTGCCTGAGATCTATATTTCCGGTGAGCAGATGTGGGACTCGGTGACGATGGGATCGCAGACTTCGTCGTTCATCGCGCTGGGTTCGGTGCTCACCAATTTTCGGGGTGACGATCTGCTTTACCTGATCGGCCGCGAGATGGGTCACGCCAAAGCGGGGCACGCGCTTTGGAATACTGTCGTGCAATTGCTCGCGGGGCGCCAACCCGGAAACCGTTCGCTGATGTCGGACGGTGTTTTGAGCTTTCTATCTCCCTCCAAGCTGATCGAGAGTGGCATCAACGCGCCGCTGATGGCCTGGCAGCGGCATTCAGCGATCACGGCAGATCGCGCCGGACTGTTGTGCGTCGGCGATATCGAAGTCGCGCGACGCGTCACACTGCAATGGACGCTGCATTCGTTCCCGCTGGTCTCGCGCATCAATCGTGACGCCTGGCGCGAGCAAGAGGATGCTTCTGACGATGGCGCCATGCAGGCGTCCGAATTCGCGATGACATCGACGCCGTATGCGGCGCGACGGCTGAAGCTGGCGCGTGAGTTCCACGAGAGCCCCGACTTCCAAGGTTGGCGGCGCGTTATCGAACACTGGTTACCGAAGCCGCCGCCGCCGCAAACCGTGCAAGCCGCGCCCGCCAAGCCGAAAGCGCCGCCGCAGCAAGACATGGAAAAGCTAACTTGCATCGCCTGCAAAACCGTGATGCGCGTCCCGAAAGCCAAGCTCACCGGCATGGAGCCGGTGAACGTGCGTTGCCCCAATCCCAATTGCGGCAAGGTCCTGAAAATTACGCCGAAGAAGCCCAAACCGCCGAAACCTGACTTGGTGTCCGATTGAGCGCGGACGCGCCTCCGGAACATCCGAAGTTCGAGGTCGCCGTCGAGCCCGCGCCGCGCAACGAGGTCGTCGAGGCCGAGGAAGATGAGGACGCGAAGCGTGAACGAGAGGCCGCGTTGGCGTCCACGTTCGATCAGGCGCTCGCGCATCACGGGAAAACAGACGAAGAAATGATCGAAGAGCGCCAAGATGAGGCGCGACTGCTTGTGGACGCGGCAATCGTGACCGGCATTGTGATCGCCGTGGCCGAAAACCAGAGCTTGGACGTGGAGGACGCCGTTCCTCCCGATGACGATGATGATGGCGGCGACTAATAGAGGTGATGGATCATGGCTGACCCGATGACATTGGAAGAATTCATGGCGAGCGAAGCTGGCCAACAGCTTTCGGTCGATACCGCTGGGCTCTCGCAGATGGAGCAAGCGAACTTCATGGCGTCGCTGCAGAAGGCGGCGGAAGAAGGCGGGCTTGAGGACTTCAACGCCGACAGCGCCATTCTCGATGCGCAGCTCGCCGAAACGGCGCGCGACGACGCTGAATATTATCAGGCCGAACAAGCCAAGGCGGCGGAATCCGGCGACTGGGAAAAGGCCGAAGAGATGGCCTCCAACGCCGAGTACGCGATGGAAGAAGTGAAGGACCACGGCGGCGACGTCGCGGATTCGGAAGTTCTCGAGGCGCAGTACGACCAGATGGAACTCGAGAACGCCGACTATCACCAAGAAATTGCGGACGATAACGCCGCGAGCGCAGAAGCGTATGCGGCCGAAGGCGATCTCGACACGGCGTCGATCTATGCCGACAGCGCCGCGTCTGAAGCGACAACGGCCGGCGAATATGGCGCGATGGCCGATCAAGGCGGGACTTACGCTGATCAAACTGTCGACACCTCTTCGACGTTCGACGCGACCGCAACTGTTGATACGACCAGCACCATCGATACGAGCGCGAGCACGATCGATACGTCGAGCAGCTATTCGAGCGTCGACACCACGACGACTGAATAGCCGCGCTAAAGTGGCGCGCCGGGCACGCAAAGAGGCTGGCGCACGCGCGTGCGTCAAAAGCGGAAGGCGGAGACGCGAGGGTCGCGCCAAGGTAGTTCGTGAGCGCTGATTGCTCAGCGCCGGACGCTTCGTCTCGCGTCTGCGTGATTGGCTTCGGCGGCTCTGCACAAGGAGGTCTTTCACTCCTCTGGCGAGATCGCCGCCGG
>JANNFK010000026.1:0-4169 GCA_031379735.1 Caulobacteraceae bacterium
TGCCCGAGGGAGGGAGCAGGTGACGGCGACAATTCTGTAGCATGCGACCGATCCAATCGGCCGACTGCGATTTCAACCAAGCCGCTCTGCACCCAGCTGACCCCATCAAGCGCCATCGAGCGCGTAGAGAACGCAGACGCCGTTTAGGTATCGCAAAAGCTCAGGAAAACGGTAGTCGCCCTTGACCCATTAGAGAACAGAATTGGCGATGGCGTGCCGTTCCTGCGTGCGCTAAGCGATTGACCGCATTGGAGAGGGTACGCCGCTCGCGAAGATTGGGCGCACTACTCGCCTTGGCCCTTCCGCCCCTTTGGGTGGGGCTTAGCATCATCACGCCGCCAAGACGCGTCAGGGCTTTGCGGCTGCGGCCCGAACGCGAAAAAATTTTCGACGTTTCATGGCGCCCGCTGCCACATGAATGCTTTGTCCACTTCACCACCACGCCACGGTCTGTCTCATTGTCGGCGAGGGACATTCTGGGCGGAGCAAAGCGCGAAGATGCGCGCGACATCCCTTGTTCGCTACTGGCTTTACGGGTTGCGCGGCTTCGTCGTGATGACGGCGTCGCTCGCCATCGCGTTCTCTGTCGCCATCACCGGGCCGCCGACAGACACCGAGATTAGAATTGCGAGAACCGCGTTCCACAAGGTGACCGACGCCATCGGCCACGAGATACGGACCGCCGTGGTTGAGCTCTGCCCAGACTTGCCGCCCGAGGTGCAGGCGATCTGCGCATCACCCGCTCAATCGGCGTCCCAACCAACGCCGCCACCGGCGCCATCGCCACGAACGGACGAGTCGCCACCAGTCGAAGTCGCTGAGAGCGCATCGGCGCCTGCGTCATCGCAACAATTGGCGGCTTCCGAAACGCAATTGCTCGGAGGCCCGCCGGCGCCGCAGCGTGTGGACCGTCCACGGGAACGTCGTGTGGCTGCGCGTCGGTCTGCGCGACGCGATGTTGCGCAGCCAGCGCGTCGCCCCCAAGCGTCCGTTCGAGACGAAGTCGCGCGCACCGCGCCCCGGGCCCGCCAGATCGAACCTGTCACACCTGTGCGCCACGGCGCCAATGCGGTGATCGAAGATGGGGCGGTTCAGGAAGACCTGGCTAGTCTCGAAGAAGAGCAACGTTATGAAGAATGGCGCGAACGCCGCCGTGAGCGCCGCCGTCGCTATTACGAACGCCGCTATGAACCGCCGGACGGCTATTACGATGATTGGAATCCGCCGTTGGATGCCCAGGATGAGCCGGCCGATGAAGAGGCGTGGCCGTCAGAAACCGAATATCGCTAGGTCCTGAGGCGATGCGACTTGTCGCCGACGCCATCCGATCCGCGGCAATGGTGTTGATCGTGCTCACGCCGCGCTATGCAGGATCCATCCTCTGCAGAAACGAGCTGAAACTGGCGCGTCAGTCCGGCGCGCGTTGTGTCGCCCTCGCGCCTTCTCCTTTGGACGACACAGCGCGCCAACTGGCGCAGGAATTCGAGCTCAGCGAGCCGATCGCATTCGAGGATCCGCAATTTGCCACGCGTATTGCGACCATGCTGACGCGAGCGGGAGAGATTGCGGTAGAGGTCGCCGCACCTAAGCCGCCGTCGCAGAAGATCTCGTCGAGCGATCGTTTCTTCATAAATTTTTCCAGCGCCGACAGCGCTCATGTGACCTTCCTGCGGCAAGCGCTCGAGCGGTCGAAGATCCCGATGTGGGATTTCCTGGAAGGATCGCGGGATTTTCAAAAACCGCTCGCGCATGAGATCGAGCAGGCTATCGCAACCAGCGCCGGCGTGTTGTCGGTTGTAACGAACAGCTGGCGCGACTCACAATGGGTGCTTCGTGAATACCTGTTCGCGCGGGAAATCGACAAGCCGACATTTCTCCTGCTGTTCGAACCCATTCGTCCGACGCTCATCATTTCCGAACGGACCCTGATCGACTTCACCGCCGATCGGGAAAAGGGCATGCAGCAATTGACGAGAGAGATTGCAGAGATGATTGCGTAGGCGCGCCGCTGAGCGTGCCTGTGCGTCTTGTGGGTTTGCCCGTGGGCAGGCTCATTGAGGCGGAGAGCGGGGTTGAAAAAGAGCTCGTTGAGTGCTGATCACGACGTCCAAGTTCGGCGACATTGAGCCGAAGTGCTCGGGGCATCGCCGGTGACAGGATTGAATCGGCTCCGCCATTCGTAAGAAAATCGCCTTGAGCGTCGAGCGCCTCGAGTTGGAGGGCAAGCCCCGCATGCGTATTCTGAGCGCCGATCATGACCACCATCAGCAGAGCCAAAATGAGTGACACAAAAGCGAATGCGCGCCTCGCCAACAAAATAGTTGAGTGCAACTATGTATGCTGAGACGACTGAAAAGATGAGCGACACGCCGAGCAATAGCAGGCCCATGTATTCGACAGACTGTTCGATAACTTCCGCCTCAGTCACAGGCACGCTCCTTATTGGCCAGCGCTCATAAGCGGCGACTCGGCATTCGCCGCAGGCGCTGTCTGAAGCAGATCGCGTGCAGCTGCATGGGTTGTGCCGCCATCGACCTCATCGCCAATGTAGTCCGCGATTAGATCGACGACTTCCGGTTGGTCGAAATAGGTCGTGTGAATTAGGCTGCTCCAGGTCATTGCGTCATTGGCAAGATTGGCCAACGGACTGTTGGAATCAGAGCCGACCGTAAAGAGCGCCCAGCGATAGGTTTCGATCAATTGTCCCGCCGCCCTCTGCGCGCCCGCCTGCATGCGCTCAGCCACTGCGCCTTCGATGCAGAGTTCGCGCGTCGCATGCGTGTGCGAGGTGGTGCGGACTTGCCCGATCGCCTGATCGCCGTCGCGGCCAAAGGCGACGCCGCGTAGAACGCCCGCAATCCAGCGGTTAAGCCGCTGCCGCGCCAGCATCTCAGCCACTAAGCCTGCAACTAGCCGAAACAAAAGATAAGCAATGGCGAAGATCACCGGCGCAAAAAATAGCAGTGCGACTGTCGTCATCCAGAGCCATTCGGAATTCGCCCAAGGCGCAGCAATCAGATCGAATGCGCGCGCAAAGACGATGGCGGCGGGCGCGATGCATGTCAGGATCACCGCTATGACGCCAAAGCTAACCGCGCTCGCACGCGAGCCGCGTAGCATCGAGCCGCTGGGGAATGGTTCAAGCGGCAAGGCTTCGATCTTTTGCAGAAACGAGATAGCCTCGTCGTTGCCGTGCCAGACGGAAAACACGCGGGCGCGCGTATCATCCAAACGGCGCGGACGCATGATGCGGCGCAAGCCCCGCGTCGCAAGCCGCAGCATCAGCCAAAGTGGTATGCCCACGCCCAGCACGCAGAGCCACACCGCAAACCAGCTGCCTTCGGTCGGCGGCCCGAACACCTCGTTCATCGTGAAGAGTTCGTCCCGGCCGCTGACCCACAACAAGAGCAGAAGGCTAGAAATCAAATAGAGCGGAATGCTGATCACGGTGATGGCCAGAAAGAGCAGGCCGCCCAGCGATTGGAGAGCGCTCGTGCTGCTGTTCAAGAACGGCGTGCCGATTGTGGTCAGGCTGGCGATGGCTTCTTTCGCGCGCTGCTTGCGGCGTCCCCAACGCAGCAGCAGCGCGGCATCGTTGGCGACATTGCCACCATGCGAGTGACCGACGACATGAACGCCGGCATAGCGCGGCGCCATACGCTTAATCGTCGCCGCTAGTTTCTCAGCGCCTTTCTCGCGCTCCCACGCGCTATTGGCGCCCGACCAGAGAAACGGCACGATTTCTGATTGAATGCCGCGCGCAGCCAAGCGGTTCGTCAGCGTCTCCGAGAAGTGCGAGCCTCGCTGAAACCATTTTTCGCCCTGCAATTCAGCCGCGGTGTCGTTGGTGCCATGCACCGTCACAACCGCGATTGGCTTACTCGTAGCATCGCTCATGTGTCTTCCCCCTGGCGCACAATAAGCTAGGCTACGCGGTGAAGCCACTGTCTAGCGGATGCTGTGCGAGGAGGCGCTCGGAGCGCCAAGAGTTCGCTGTCGGCGGGGAGTATGCCGCACCGCAACATCCAGCGCGAAAGGCTGATCTAGCGAGACCTCCGAAGAGCGGGCAACGGCCAATGCCAATTTTGCCTGGGCTGCGTTGCGCGTCAGCGCTATCGGTAGGTGAGACCGGGTGGGGGATTATGGGCGAGATCACGACGCGAATGGCG
>JANNFK010000012.1:0-33259 GCA_031379735.1 Caulobacteraceae bacterium
GATGTCGAAGCTGCCGCCGTCGCCAAGCGCACCAGCGCCGAAGCCGAACTCGAAGCGCTCGCCGCCGCCGGCGCCGCCGCCAAAGCGCGCACGCAGGCGCTAACTTCCGCCGCCGAAGGCGCGCGTGCGCGCCTCTCACGCCTCGAAGAGCGCACGCGCGCGCTCAATGCACAACTCCGAGCACTGCCGTCGACGAGCGATCTCGGCGCACGCGCCGCCACGGCCAAAGCCGCCGCTGACGCCGCGCGCCAAGCCAGCGAAAAACTGCGCGCAGAGCTCACCGGAGCGGAAGCCGCACTGAAGCGCGCCGAAGGCGCCGACGAAGCCGCGTTCATACCGCATCGCGCCGCCGAAAAAGCTCTGCAAGAACTCGACGCCGAAGTTCGCGCGCTTGATAAGCTCGCGCCCCCCGACGCCGCAAAGTATCCACCAGTCCTCGCCTCGATCGACGTCGAGCCCGGCTACGAGCGCGCCCTCGCCGCGGCGCTCGGCGACGACATCGACGCCTCCACCAATGCCGAAGCGCCTGCGCGATGGGCCGGCGCCGAGGCGCCTACGCCGAAACTCCCCGCCAGCGCGCAGTCGCTGACGCGTTTCGTGAGTGCGCCACCACAACTCACCGCGCGCCTCACACTGATCGGCGTCGTCGAGGCGAAAGACGGCGCCAAACTCGCGGCGCAACTGCCGCCGGGCGCCCGTCTGGTGTCGCGCGAGGGCGATCTATGGCGCTGGGACGGGTTCGTCCGCCGCGCCGACGCGCCGCAGGCCGCGGCCGTGCGCCTCGAACACAGAAACCGCCTCGCCGCCGCGCGCAAAGAACTGAAAGCGGCGCAGGACAAGGCCGCGAAGGCCAAGGCTGCGTGGGAGATGGCGAAGGTTGAACGTCAATCCAGCGACGTCAAAGCGAAAACCCTTCGCGTCGAAGCGCCGAAGCTCGCAGCCGCCGAAGCCAACGCGCAACGCGACGCCGAGCGCCTTGAAGCTGAGCGGGCGCGCATCGCCGAGCGCAGCGCCGACCTCAACACGCAAGCGCAATCGCTCGCGGCCGAGATCACCGAAGCGAGCACCGCCGCCGGCGCGGCACAAGGTGTGGCAGGCGAGGCGCCGGTCAAAGTGGACGACGCCGCTATCACCGCCGCCCGCGCCGCCGTCGATGCCGCACGACTTGCGGCGGCCGAAGCTGCCGCCGCAACACAAAGCATTGTCCGCGACAAAGCCCAGCGTGACGCGCGCCGCAAAGCGGTCGATGCCGAGACCATGCAATGGCGCGCGCGCATC
The DNA here is from genome assembly GCA_031379735.1 of Caulobacteraceae bacterium. Classification (GTDB taxonomy): domain Bacteria; phylum Pseudomonadota; class Alphaproteobacteria; order Caulobacterales; family Aquidulcibacteraceae; genus Vitreimonas. The sequence goes on from JANNFK010000012.1 coordinate 1,279, forward strand.
GATGGCGCTGAAGCTCGCCTCAAGACGCTCGCGAAAGAGCTCGACGAAATCGAGAAACGCCGCGACGCCGCCAAGGCCGCGCCTGCCGCCGCGCGCGAAAAGCTCGAAGCGCTCCTGAACGAAGCCACCGGCGCCGAACGGTGCCGCGCCGATGTCAGCGACAAAGTCGCCGAGGCCGAAACCGCCGCGCGCGTCGCCGGCGATCGCGCCCGCTCGCTCGAACAAGCCCACGCCGACGCGCGCGAAAAGCGCGCCAGCGCTTACGCCCATGCCGAAGCCAACGCCGCCCGCGTCGCCGACATCGCCGCCTCGGCCAGAGAACAGGCCGGCGTCACCGCGGACAATCTCGCCGACGCCGCCGGCAATCTCCTCAACAGCGCGCTGGGCGCTGCACCCATCTTCGAAGTCGAGCGTCGCTTAGAACGCCTGAAGGCCGAGCGCGAAGCAGCCGGCCCCGTAAACCTCCGCGCGCAAGAAGAACTGGCGGAAGCGCAAGAGCGCATCCATACGCTGGCGCGCGAGAAGGAAGACGTCGCGCAGGCCGTTGCGAAGCTTCGTCGCGCGATCACGACCTTGAACAACGAAGGCCGTCAGCGGCTCCTGCGCGCATTCGAAGAAGTCGACGCGCACTTCGCGCAACTCTTTGCCACGTTATTCGAAGGCGGCCGCGCCAATCTGCGGCTCACCGAAAGCGAAGACCCGCTCGAAGCCGGCCTCGAAATTTTCGCGGAGCCGCCCGGCAAGCGGCTCACCAATCTCTCACTCCTCTCCGGCGGCGAGCAGGCGCTGACCGCAACCGCGCTCATCTTCGCGGTCTTCCTGGCCAACCCGGCGCCGCTCTGCGTGCTGGACGAAGTCGACGCGCCGCTCGACGACGCCAATGTCGACCGCTTCTGCCGCATGCTCGAAGAGATGAAGCGCCTCACTACAACGCGCTTCGTCGTCATCACCCATAACCCGGTGACAATGTCGCGCATGGACCGCCTCTACGGCGTCACCATGCAAGAACAAGGCGTCTCACAACTCGTCAGCGTCGACCTCGGCCGCGCGCAGGCGCTGGCGGCGGAGTAGGTCAAACGCGTCTAGCGTGCGCGCGGTTTGCGTTTTATCGGCGCGTCGTCGGATTCGAACATCGGATTCGCGTCGTATTGGCCAGCGAACGGCGCATCCTTCAGATAGTCCGGCAAGCGCGCGTTCATCGCCTTCTCGTTGGAGACGGAGATGATCTGCTGGTGCTTTGCCATCGCACGCAACTTGTCGGCGTCGATATCGCCGATGAGCTCCGAACTTTCCTTCGCCATGAGATGGTTGGCGACCCCGAAGAGTTGGAAGACGCCGGCATTGTTGAAAATCGTGCGCCAGTCCTTCGGGTAGAGGCGTTGCAGCTGCGACAAATCCTGAAAGAACGGCCACACTTGCAATCCGTAGCCGCGCAGCAGCGTCATCGACTGACGCAGCGGGCCGAATTCGCCGAGCTGTGCGCATTCATCGAGCAAGAAGAGCGTCGAGCGTTTCGGACGGCGCTTGCGGCCCATGACCGTCAGCATCAGCGCGCCGACCCACAGACGCAGCAACGCGCCGTGGCTTTCGAGTTTATCCGGCGGAATGACGATGTAGATCGTCATCGGATCGCCGCGCCGCACCGCATCGAGATTGATCGTCGACTTCGACAGCGAACGCAGCGCCGAATCCGAGTTCACAACTTTGAGGTAACTCTGCGCGGTCGAAAGAATGCCCGAGCGCGTTTGCTCGGTGATCGGCAGGAAGCTTGAGATGTTTTGCTTCGACAGCCGGTTCAGATGCTCATGGCCTTCAATCAGCGCGGCCAGATTATAGACCGCATCGTCGCTCATTAGGATTTCGCGGACCTTGCCGAAATGACGCTCGGTCTTCGGCGAGGTTTCGGCCACGGCAGCGATGACGCCAGCCATAAGCGAGCGTCCCCAATTGTCCCAGAAGGGCTCCTTATGGAAGCCGACGTCACCCGCGAGCAGTGAGGCGAGCATTTCGGCGTCCGCATCAAGCAGCGCGCCTGGCCGGTTGAAGAGGTCGAACGGGTTCAGCGAATCCGTGCGCTTCGAGACCGCGCCAAACGGATCGAGCAGACGGACCTCTTGGCCCATCTCCTTCCGGCGGCGCGCGGTCACGTGCCAAGTCTCGCCCTTCGGGTCGATGACGATCACTGAGCCCTCAAAACGGAGCAAATTCGGAATAATGACGCCCCGGCCCTTGCCGGCGCCCGTTGGGGCGATAGTGAGCAGGTGGCGGTCTTCGCCGTAGAGAATCGGAACTTCGCCAACGATTTCGGCGTCGGGGAGCCGCGGGCTCCCGAACCCGATCGGATCCTTGTTGCCGTGGTCAGACTTCCAGCCGAGCAGCAAGTCCATGACTTCAGGGCGCAATCCCTGTCCCGAAGCCTCAGTTGGCTTCTTCTTGGGACGGGTCGTGCGCTGCCTAGTCATGGTCACCTCCTCCGCAGCCGCAGGGGAGCGCGACCGTGAATCAAACGTAAGTATCAATCTAGGCCGGACCTGCACGGGATTGGGGCGGAACTCGCCTCATTGGTGAAGAACCGGCCAGGGAGGTTCTCTCCCACCGGACTCCACTCCACCCGGAAAATAATCCCCGCGCAACGCCTTGACGCTGTGCGGGGCAGAACTATCCGAAAACGTTACTAACCGGCCCGCAAAGGCCGGTGAGTATTTGATTTCATTCAATTTTTGTTAGCGAACGTCGCCCATCCATTTTTTCAGCAATGGCGAAGCGAGGAGCAGGATCACGCCGGCTCCGATACCCCACAGCCCGACTTGCTGAAACTCGGTGACATAGGTATTGAGCTGTCCGCCAAGATCGACGACTTGGCCTGCCACGGTATCGGATGACGTGCGCTGCGCGATAATCGCCGCGAGAATGTGCGCCAGCGAAGACGACAAGAACCACACACCCATCATCAAGCCGACAACGCGCGCCGGCGAGAGTTTCGTGATCATCGAGAGACCAACTGGCGACAAGAACAACTCGCCGGTCGTGTGGAGAAGGTAGAGCAGCGCCAGCCAAATCAGCGGCACTTGGAAGTCAGGGCCGGCAAACTGCGCCCCGAACACGAGGATGAAGAAGCCGAGGCCGACCTGGATCAGGCCGAGCGCGAACTTCACCGGCGTTGACGGCTCCAACTTACGCTTGGCCAGCCATATCCACATCGCGCTGAACGGGAGCGCCAAGAGGACAATGAAGCCGGCGTTGAAGCTCTGTGTCTGCGCCGCCGTCATGGTCACGCCCGGCACGACCGTGAGGTCAGTGTTGCGTTCGGCGAACAGCGAAAGCGACGAGCCCGCCTGCTCGAACAGCATCCAGAAGACTACGCTGAAGAAGACGAGGATCAAGGCCGCGAGCATCTTAGTGCGCTCGACGCCTTTAAAGCCCACCAACGCGAAACCGAAAACGAGCACGAACAAAGTCGGCACCAGGATTGGCAGCGCTTCTTCCATCAGTTGGGTTTGCTGGACCAGCAGCCAAGCAGGAATGACGGCGATGAGGCCGAGGATCCAGAACAGGCCTTCGAAACCCGCCGAAATTGGCTTCGGCGGATCGGCTTTGCCCTTCAGGTGCTTTTGACCCATCAAATACTGGATCAGGCCCAACGTCATGCCGACGCCCGCTGCGCCAAAGCCATAGGCCCAACCGTACGTCTGGCCGAGATAGCCGCAAATCAGCGTGGCGAGAAACGCGCCGAGGTTGATGCCCATATAGAAAATGGTGAAGCCGCCGTCACGCCGCGGGTCGTTCTCTCCGTAAAGCGCACCGACCGTGGTCGATATGTTCGCCTTCAAGAAGCCGACGCCGATGATGATGAGCGCCAGCGATAGGTAGAGTATTTGCTCGAACGGGACGCTGATCCCGAGAATGTTGGCCATGTCAGGCCTAGTGCTGAGCGCATAATCCGGCGTCGCCACAAAGTTCGGGAGACCAGAAGTCGGATCGATATTCATGCCTTCGGCGGTGAAGTCGACCGGGAATTGCTGGCCGTTGTTTTCAAGGAAAAGCGCCCGCGCTTCGCCGCGGCCTTCGCTGACGATGTCGTAGGTCTGGCCGGCGACCGTAATCTCTTGGACCGAGCCGCGGCCTTCGAACGCCATGCCGAAATGACCAAGCACGAGCAAGACGGCGCCAATCGTCACGGCCTTGCGCGATCCCAGGAAACGGTCAGCGAGCACGCCGCCTATCACGGGGATCAGATAAACGAGCGCCGCATAAGCGCCGTAGAGGCCCTGAGCTTTATCGTCCGAGAATAAGAAATGCTGGGTGAGATAGATCACCAGTAGAGCGCGCATCCCGTAGAACGAGAAGCGCTCCCACATCTCGGTGAAGAACAATGTGACGAGGCCACGTGGGTGGCCCATGAAGGTCTTTTCGTCGGAGCCAGACGCTCCGGCGGTTGAGTCAGTCATCGACAATCCCCTGGGGGCGCACCCTGGCGCGCCGCCTCCCTAAACTGAGCAACAGACAAGCCTTGCACTGACGCTCTCGTCAAGCGCGCTGCGCCGGGCGGAGGTCGGGGGCGAGCACCCACCAGAAGGTCTGGCCGGGATTGGAATCGAGCCAGAAACCCAAGCGGCGCAGAGTTCTGACAGAAGCTGTATTGTGGGCATCACACCCCGCAAGGATGGTTTCGGCGCCCGCGTCTTCGAAGAGCCAGTCGATCACCGCGTTTACCGCCTCGACCGCGTAACCCTGGCGGCGGCGGCTCTTGGCGACGCCGTAGCCAATCTCGAATTCGCTTTGTGAGCGTGGCGACGGTTCGAAGCGCACGTCGCCGATAACAATGCCCTCCTGGCGGTGAATGGCGATCGCCCGCGTCGGCGCCGGTGCGGAACCCACGTGCGAGATCGAACGCGCAACCAGCCCGAGGCTCGCTTGGCACCAATCGGTCGGCGCATCCGCACCAATGACATGTGCAAATGCGTTCGGGCCTACGCGCGCAGCATCCGCCATTTCCGGCGTTACCGGTTCGAGGCGAAGACGCGATGTATAGAGCGGGTGGTCAAGGACGTTCATGGTCACTCTACCTTTGCCCGGCGGCGACGGGACAGCAAAGGAAAACGCGCAGTAGGCCATGGTTTAGCCTGGGTTCGCCTCGGGCGGCGTCTCGACGCCCGCTGGCACTGCAGATGCGTTCGCCTGCGGCGCGTACAAGTTCGCACGCGTATCCATCTCGCGCAGGAAGCGTTTTCGCGCCGCCCGGTAACGCATCCGCTCGGTGATGCGGTCCCAGGTTTTGGCGAGCCACCAGAACAACGGATAGGCCAGAAATCCGATCATCAACGCAACACCGACGGACGAGAGCCCGCCATAGCCGGTTCTGGTGACGAAGCTCGCGACAATCCAGAACACCAAAGCCGAGCCCAGGGAAATCACCGCCGCTTTCGACAGCGGGCCGAAGAAAGGCGTGTGGCCGAGATAGGCGCGCAGCCCAGCTTCAAACTCGCCGCGTTCGCCGCTCGACAGATTGTAGAGAACGACATTGTAGGGTCCGCTGTCGCGCTTACCTTTGCCCTGCGCACGCAACACCACGACGCGCTGCGTCTCGCGCACGCCGAGTTCGGTGTCTTCGAAATCATACTTCTGCTCTTTGCCGTCGGTTAGCCGCACGAACAGCCGCATGCGATTGGTGATATGGCCCGGCTCAACATGGCGCCGGTCCGCGCCGTCGATGACGACCGTCTCCGACGTAAGCTGCACGTCGATAACATCGCCGGCGGTCACGATAAGCTTATCGGCCATAAATCCCCTCCGCGGTGCGATTGGAGCGCCAGAGCGGCCATCCGGTCAAGAGGACTGCTTGCACCTTAGCCTCCAGCGCGGCAGCAAGGACATGCATGCCCGAACCGCGCCTGTTGATAGACCAAGACTTACGCGCTGGCGCTGAGATCGCGCTTGACGAAGCCCAGGCACGCCATGTCGGAACGGTGCTGCGCCTCGGCGTCGGCGGCGTATTACGGCCATTCAATGCGCGTGATGGCGAATGGCGCGCCCGCGTGACCGTCAAAGAAAAGCGTAGCATGCGCGTGGTGCTGGACTCGCTGTTGCGCGAAGCCGAGCCGTCACCCGATCTTGACCTATTGTTTGCGCCAGTGAAGCGGCACGCCACCGATCTCATTGTCGAGAAGGCGACCGAACTTGGCGTGCGCCGCATCAAGCCAGTCGTTACACAGCGCACGATTGCCGAAACCGTTCGCGTCGATCGCCTCGAAAGCATCGCGCGCGAAGCGGCCGAGCAAACCGAACGCTTCGACGCGCCGGAGATCTTCGAGGCTCAGCCTCTACATAAGGCGCTCGATGGCTGGGATATGTTGCGCCCGCTCATCTACGCCGATGAAAGCGGCGACGACGCCGGCCAAGCCTGGGGCGGAAACACCGGACGCGCGAATTCCATGGCGGCGGCGCTAAGCTCGGTAAAGGCAGAGCGCCTCGCCCTTCTCATCGGCCCCGAGGGCGGCTTCACGCCTGAAGAGCGGCGCATGCTTCGTACAGCGGAATTTGTCATTCCGGTTTCGCTTGGACCGCGCATCTTGCGCGCGGAAACGGCGGTGATCGCAGCGTTGAGCGTAATCCAGGCCGTCTGGGGCGACTGGCGCAAGGCGTAAGCGCTTGCGGTTAGCCCGCGAAACCCTACATCGCCGCATATATAAGAGCCCAGCCGGGAGGAACGCTTGGCCGATACTAAAGAGACGTCTCCCGTGCTGACGGGCTTTGCCGACCTTGTCGCGCACCTTGAAAAAGGTCCGCGGCCGGATCGCAGCACCTGGCGCATTGGCACCGAGCACGAGAAGTTTGCGTTCTATCGCGACACGCTGAAGCCGGTTCCCTACGAGGGCGAGAACGGCATTGGCGCGTTGCTAAACAAGCTCGCTGATAAGTACGGCTGGGAGCGCGTTTACGAGGGCGAGAACGTGATTGCGCTAAAGCAAGGCTTGGCGTCGATCTCGCTTGAGCCCGGCGGTCAGTTCGAACTTTCCGGCGCACCACTTGAACACTTGCATCAGACATGCGCCGAAACCGGCTCTCACCTTTCGCAATTGCGCGACGTGTGCAGCGACATGAACATCGCGTTCCTCGGCGTCGGCTTCCAGCCGCTCTGGGCGCTCGAAGACATCCCGATCATGCCGAAGGGCCGCTACAAGATCATGCGGGACTACATGGCCAAGGTCGGCCGCCTTGGTCGCCAAATGATGTTCCGCTCGTGCACCGTGCAAACCAATCTCGACTTCGCCTCCGAAGCCGACATGGTCAAAAAATTCCGCGTCGGCATCGCCTTGCAACCGATCGCGACGGCTCTGTTCGCCGCTTCGCCCTTCGCTGAAGGCCGCCTGAACGGTTTCCTCTCCTATCGCGGCCACGTCTGGACCGACACCGATCCCGATCGCACCGGCATGCTCCCGTTCGTGTTCGAACAAGGCATGAGCTTCGAGCGCTACGCCGATTACGCGCTCGATGTGCCAATGTACTTCGTCTATCGCGACGGCAAATACATCGACTGCTCAGGCATGAGCTTCCGCAAATTCATGGAAGGCAAACTGCCCGCGCTGCCGGGCGAATTGCCGACGTTGAAAGATTGGGAAGACCACCTCACCACGATCTTTCCCGAAGTGCGTCTGAAGACCTACCTCGAAATGCGCGGCGCCGATGCTGGCCCATGGTCACGCCTCTGCGCGCTGCCCGCCTTCTGGGCCGGCATCTATTACGACGACGCCGCACTCGAAGCCGCCTGGTCGCTCGTAAAGAGCTGGACAGCCGAAGATCGCGAAAGCCTGCGCCGCGCCGTCCCGGTCCTCGGCCTGCGCGCCCCGATCCGCTGCAACAAAGCCCAAGACATCGCGCAAGCCGCGCTCGCCATCGCGCGCCAAGGCCTCAAGGCGCGCGCGCGCGTCGACAACGCAGGCATGGACGAAACGCTCTTCCTTATGGAGCTCGACGACATCGCCTCCAGCGGCATCACGCCAGCCGAACGCCTCATCGAACGCTACAAAACCGAATGGGGCGGCGACGTAAAGCGCGTGTTTGAGGCGTGCGCGTACTAAAGCGCCAAGGCCGCTTCGATATCGCGATGCACCTGGCGTGACCAAGAGATGTCATCGTTGGCGTCCCCTGCGTGCGTCAGAACGATGATAACGACGTCAGAGTCCGGATACGCGTAGATCAGCGAGTTTGGCCCGAAATCCTCGTTGCCCCGCGTGAACCGAACGGGGCGCCCTTGCGGCGACACCCCGATGAACCAGCCCAACGCAGCGATTCCCTCACCGATCTGCGCGTGCGGGCGAAATAGCGTCGCGATTGAGTTGGCGTTGAGCAGCGCGCCCGACGTCACAGTCCGATACCAATGAAAGAGGTCTGCCGCGCTCGAATAGGCGCCCTGCTCGCCCCAATACGCGCGCTGCAACCGATCCGGCGCCGGCGTCAGTGTTGGGCTCACGCGCGTATCCGGTGTGGCGAAACCCGTAGAGGTCAGCTGGGCGGGTTCAAACAGATTTGCGCGGGCGAACGCCGCGTAGGGCACGCCTGACACGACCTCCACGATCGCCGCCGCCAGTTGCAAATTTGAGTTTGAGTATCTGAATCTGTCGCCCGGCTCGCCCTCTATCGGCTCAGCCAACATCGCCGCCACGGCAGCTTCTCGCGTGGCCTGTTCCTCGGACACGTAGCTCTGCCCGATGCCGGAGGTATGCGACAACAGCTGGCGCACAGTGATCCCGGCCTTATCTGCCGGCGCTTCGGGAAAAAATGTCGAGAGCGGCGCATCGAGATCGAGCCGCCCTCTCTGCGCGAGCAACACTATGGCAGTTGCGGCGAACTGCTTGCCGGTGGAGGCGATCCAGAACGCATCATCCCGGGCAACCCGATGTCCGCCAAGCTCGCCAAATCCATCGAACAGCAAGAGATCATCGCCGCGCGCCACCAGCACGACGCCAGAAAAGCCCTGCGTAACCCGCTGCTCCACAAGCGCCTGCAATTCAGGAAAACGGGTAGCACCAGCTTGTTGCGCCGCACACGTCGACAGCAGCAGCGCGCCGATCAGAACCGCACTTCGCATGGCCGCGCCTCCGCTAGCGGTGAGCATGAGCTGGCGCCCGCCTGCCAACAAGGCGCAATGCCACAAACCGCATAGGCGGTGAGGCGACAGCCTAAGCCGCCTCGTCCGCCAGCACGTCACCCCGGCTCAACGCGTTGAGCTTCGCGTAAAGCCCGCGTGCGGAGATGAGTTCGGCGTGCTTGCCTTGCTCCACGATCCGCCCCTCGTTGAACACCAATATGCGATCCGCTTCGCGCACGGTTGAGAGCCGGTGCGCGATGACGATCGTCGTGCGGCCTTGCTTCAATTCAGCCATCGCCGCCTGCACTTGCCGCTCCGTTTCCACGTCAAGCGACGACGTCGCTTCATCCAGGATCAGGATTGGCGCGCCCGCGAGGAAGGCACGCGCTAGCGCCACACGCTGGCGTTCACCGCCCGAGAGCTTCACGCCACGCTCGCCCACTTCCGTGTCGTAACCGTTCGGCAGCTTCTCGATGAAATCGTGCGCACGCGCGCGCTTGGCCGCGTCGATAATCTCCTCCATCGTGGCCCCAGGTTTGGCATAGGTGATGTTCTCGCGCAGCGAGCGGTGAAACAGCGCCGGGTCTTGCGGCACCAGCGCGATGCTCTGGCGCAAGCTGCCTTGCCTCACCGCGCGCACGTCCTGATCGTCGATGCGTATGCACCCTGCATCGACGTCGTAGAGACGCTGCACCAACTTCACGAACGTGGACTTGCCAGAGCCGGTTGGGCCAACAAGCGCCACCGTTTCGCCCGCAGCGATCTCCAACGAGAATTCGTTGTAGAGCTTCTCGGCGGCATTTTTGTAGCCGAACGACACCGCGTCGAACACGATGTGTCCTCGCGCGGGCTCGAAAGGCCGGGCATTCGTCCGATCGACGACCTCAGCGCACTCAAACGAGTACGCGACGACATCCTCAATGTCGGCGACGCCCTTCTGCATGTTCTGTACGTTTTCGCCGAGCGTCCGCAGGTAGCTCGAAACCAGCAAAAACGAGGTGATCGCAAACACAGCATCGCCCGCGGTGGCGAGGCCTTTGCTCCATTCGAGCAAGACGAGACCGAGGAGCCCCGCCTGCAGCACGAATAGCAGCATGTTCTGCAGCACCCAAGCATTGGTCCAACGCATCCACGTGCGGTTCGCCTCAACGCGCCATACGCCGACAACGCGGTCGAACCGTTGCTGCTCGCGCGTCTCGGCGCCGAATGACTTCACGGTAGCGTTCGACGTCACCGCATCCGCAAGCGACGCGCCAATGGCGGTGTCGGCCTTGATGTAGCGCCGCAGAGATTCCGCGACGTAAAACCGGCTCATCAGATAGGCGCTCAACACAAAAGCGGCGATCGAGAGACCGGTGAACAGCCCTATGAACGGCCATTGCACAAACGTCATCACGGTCACGCCAACAAGCACCGCCGCCGCAGGCAGCATGTACCAAACCACGGTGTCTGAAATCGTGTCGTAGGCGTTCATCGCACGCGAGACGCGCCTCACCGTCGCGCCGGCAAAATTGTCAGCGTGCCAGTCGGATGAAAAGCGTTGAACGTCGCGAAAGCCTTCGCTGACGATGCGCTCCATGTTGTTGGAAGCGAACGGGATCCAAAAGCGCACCCCAGTGTTGCGCGCCATGTAGAATGCAAACGCCAACACGACGAAGAGGCCGTAAGCCCAAGTCGCGTTGTAGGCCGCTGCATCCGACGGTCCCGCGGTAAGCGCTTCTACAAGCCGTGCTGAAGCGAAAGGGATTGCGAGTTCGGCCGCCACGGCTAGCCCAAAGAACGCGCCGAAAAGCGCCAACTTACCAGGCTGGCTTGACCAATGCTTCCACATGAAGGCGGCGACTTGCGCGAAGGTCGCCTTGCGCTGCCCGTCTTCTCTTTCTTCGTCAGAATCGTATACGTCACTCATTTTGAGTACCGGTGATGGGTCGCGTCGCCGCATAAATGCGCGGCGCAGCAACATGGAAATGGGAACGAAGTGCTGGAAGCGAAACGCTGAAGACGCGAAATCACCCGCAACACGGCTCGGCGAACTGGCTTCTCATACCGCCGGCGTCCGCCGGCCTGCCGCCTGGAAGGCGGCGGTACAAAATTTGGAGCTGAGCGAGCTAACGCTCTCTCAAGGCTCGACGGCGACCGTTCGCGGCGCCGTATTTATTTGAGGCGGGTGTTCATTCTGTTTTCTCCGGCAGCGGCTCACATAGCGTTTGTGTCGCCTTGCGTAAAGGCGAAGCCACGCGCAATACGCGCTCGTGGACGATTTGAAACCCGCCGATGCGCTGAAGCAACATTGGACCGACGCACTGCCCAGCGCTTGGAAACCGTTCGCGCAGCTCTCGCGCCTTGATCGCCCGATAGGTTGGCAATTGTTGCTCTTGCCGTGCTTCATGGGCATCGCGGTAGCGCGCACTGGCTACGGACTTTACTGGGAAGATGCGCGCTTCGCGCTCGCCTTTATCCTGGGCGCCATCGCCATGCGCGGCGCCGGCTGCACCTATAATGACATCCTGGACAAAGATATCGACGCCCAAGTCGAACGCACGCGGCTGCGGCCTCTGCCTTCTGGCGCAGTATCGACCAAAGCCGCGTGGGGCTGGCTATTCGCGCAATGCCTCGTCGGTCTCATCGCGCTCCTCATGCTGCCGCCGCTGGCGCAAATCGTCTCGCTCATCGCCATTCCGCTGGTCGCGCTTTATCCGCTGATGAAGCGGATCACCTGGTGGCCGCAAGCATGGCTCGGGATCGTGTTTTCGTGGGGCGCGCTCGTCGGCGCTGCTGCTTCAACTTACGAAACGGGAATCGTCCCGCAGGAAGCCTTTGCGCTGTACGCCGGCTGCATTCTTTGGACCATCGCCTACGACACCATTTACGCGCTGCAGGATCGCGAAGATGATGCACTGGTCGGCGTGCGCTCCACCGCGCGTTTGTTTGCTGACAAATGGCGGACGTGGACGAGCGCCTTTTACATAGGCGCGCTCACGCTTTGGGCCATCGCGGGCGCGATGTCCGGCGCTGGGATCTGGGTCGCGCTGCCGCTCAGCCTCATCGGCGCGCTGATGATCTGGCCGATGCTCGCGGGCGTCGACGACCAACGTCCGGAAACGGCGCTTGCGGCGTTCAAGTTCAACGGCATCATAGGCGTGGCCGTCTTGCTGGCGTTCACGATCGAACCCATCTGGCGCACGATAAGGCCGTCATTGGGAGTGTGAAATGGGCGAAGCGGAAGAGCACCTCAGCAAAGTGTGCAAACGCTTCGCGCGCGTGATTCCGAAGCACGAGCCCTACCCCACCAAGTTCGAAAAGAAGAAGGACCCTTATCGCGCGCTAGTGCGCTCGGTCGTCTATCAGCAACTCTCCGGCAAAGCCGCGGGCACGATACACGGCCGCATGCTGGCGCTTTTCCCAGGCAAGGATCATCCTGATCCAGAAGACCTACTCGCGGCTTCACCCGAATTTCTGCGCACCGCCGGTCTCTCGCGCCAAAAAATCGCTGCGATCCAAGACGTCTCGCAAAAGCGCATCGACGGCGTCATCCCCGAAGCGCGGCAGCTATCGCGCATGAGTAACGAAGAAATCATCGAACGGCTGACCGCCGCACGCGGTGTCGGCCGTTGGACAGTTGAGATGTATCTGATGTTCACGCTCGGCCGCCCCGACGTGCTGCCGATCGACGATCTCGGCGTTCGCAAGGGCGCGGAGAAACTTTACCGGCGCGAGTTCAAACCGAAAGATCTCGGCAAATACGGCGAGCGCTGGGCCCCCTTCCGCAGCGCCGCAGCCTGGCACCTCTGGCGCTTCATCGACACGCAAACGCCGGAGCAGAGCAAGATTTGATTGCCCGGAGCGTCCCCTCTTAACCAGGAGAAGGAGCGCCGTGCCTGTGTTGCGAATCCTGCGGAACTCCTTCCCGCTCACGCATTCCATAGTCGCGAACCACCTCGGCCACGCGCAAACGATAGTCGCGAAAGACGCTCGCGCGTCCAAAACTCTGCGCCGCGCGATGCGCTTCGAGATTGCGCCATTGCGTGACTGCCTCTTCATCCCGCCAGAAAGAGAGCGAGAGAATGCGCTCCGGATCGCTCAAACTTTGAAAGCGCTCGATCGAAATGAAGCCATCGATGCCATCCAGCAACGGGCGCAGCTCACCCGCAATTCGGAAGTACGCATCGCGATCAGCAGGCACGACTTCGAAGATCACGGCGATCATTTCGAACACAATTTCAGAAACGTGCGATCCTCACGCAGAATGAAGCGTTCGCTTTTGGCGAACTCATAATTCTCCCGCCCTGCCGGATCGGCGGCCAAACGAGCCCGATATTGCTCATAGGCCGCCAAGCTTTCAATGTTGTACAACCCGTACGCAAGCGTCGCCGAACCCTCGTGCGGCGCGAAATACCCAATCAAATCTGCCCCGCAGCGGGGAATGGCTTCCCCCCAGACGCGTGCATACTGCTCGAATTGCGGCCTTTTGAATGGATCGATTTCGTAACGAATACAGCATGTCAGCATAGCTGGGCTCCTTCACCGCCAAACCTAGCGGATTGCGAATGCCCTATGGTTCGATTATGGTCGAACCATCCCAATGAGCATTCCATGAGAGACGGCCCCAACATCGCAGCCATCGCCGCCATGGTCGGCGACCCTGCCCGCGCCAACATGCTGACCGCCTTGCTAAACGGCGACGCATTTACCGCGAGCGAACTTTCGCTCGAGGCCGGTGTCACCAAACAAACTGCAAGCTCGCATCTATCGAAGCTCGTCGACGGCGGCCTGGTGGCTGTTGAGGCGCAAGGGCGCCATCGCTATTACCGCTTGGCCGATGCCGACGTTGCAGGCTTGCTCGAAACATTGATGGGCGTGGCGGCGCGGGCGAAAGCGTTGCGCACCCGTCCCGGCCCGAAAGAGCCGGCGCTGCGTCATGCGCGGGTTTGCTACGATCACCTCGCCGGTGATCTTGGTGTGGCGCTCTATGACGCGTTCATGAAGAACAAGTGGATGCTGCCCGGCCCGGAAAAAACCTTCGCGCTGACCAAGCTCGGCCGCGTCAAAGTGCAAACCTTTGGCATCGATCTCGAGGATCTGGAGAACGGCGCACGCCCGCTCTGCCGCGCCTGCCTCGATTGGAGCGTCCGCCGTCACCACATTGCAGGCGCGCTCGGTGCGGCCATCCTCGATGAAATCTTCGAGCGCAACTGGGTCACGCAAAAGCGCGGCAGCCGGGTGCTTGAATTCACACGCGTTGGCGAAGCGGGCCTAAAGCGCGTATTCGCCTTCCCCGAAATGGCGGCGCCGCCAAGCTGACATTCAGGTTGCAATGCGCTAGAAGCACTCCATGCCCGCCGTTGCCCGCATCGATCCGAAAGATGTGTTCACGCCCGAAGAATGGGTGAGCTTCTCCAAGCGTTCGGTTTGGCTGGGGCTAGTCTGCGTCGCTGGCGCTTGGGCGCTGATCGTCGCGGCCGGCGCGATGTTCGTCATCTGGCCGAACCCGCTCACCTACATTCTCGCGGTCATGCTGGTCGGCGCGCGTCAACTCGGACTCGCCATTCTGATGCACGACGCCGCGCACGGGGCGCTGCATTCGAACATGGCGGTGAACAATTGGGTCGGCGAATGGCTGTGCGCGGCGCCCACCGGCACACGTCTCAGCGCCTATCGCGACTATCACCTGAAGCACCATAAATTCACCGAGCAGCCGGAGGACCCTGACCTCGCGCTCTCGGCGCCGTTTCCGATTACGCGCGCATCGTTGTTTCGCAAGATCGTGCGCGATCTGACTGGGCAAACATTTTTGAAACAGCGCAGCGCACAATTGTTCGGCAATCTGCAGAAGGGTCAGATTGTCAATCCTACCACGGCGCACTTCCTGATCTTCAACGTGCTGTTGCTCGCGAGTCTTAGCGTTGCCGGTTATTGGTGGGCATACTTCGCGCTTTGGATCGTACCGATGGCGACGTGGCTGCCGCTAGTTACGCGCCTGCGCAACATTGCCGAGCACGCCTGCGTCAAAACCAAGGACGATCCGTTCAGCCACGCACGCACGACACTCGCGAACGTTTTCGAGCGCCTCTTGATCGCGCCCTATTGGGTCCACTTCCACGGCGAGCATCACGTCTTCATGCACGTGCCTTGCTATCGTCTCGAACGCCTGCACAAATCGCTCATGGACAAAGGCTATTGGTCTCGCATGCAAATCGCGCCGAGCTACCCGGCCGTACTGAACGAAGCAACGTCGAAACAACAACCAGTTCCAGCCTAGACAGCCATTCCGGATGCGCGAAGCGCGGTCCGGGACCCATAACCCATCTGGTGCTCTAGTGCGCGCGACAGCGACATTACTTTCTTTGGACCATCGGTGGTTATGGGCCCCGTACTTGGCCTGCGGCCAATTCGGGGACGGGTAGAGCATTGATCTCCGACATCCGAGCCTTCATCCTCGAAAACACGCGCGTGCTTGCGCCGAGCCACGTGCCGGAGTTGCAGCTTTATCTTGCCGACGATGCTGTCAGCCTCTGGCAACTCACAGAAGAGCAACTCGGTGAACTCGGCTTGCCGCCGCCATTCTGGGCGTTCGCCTGGGCGGGTGGGCAGGCGCTCGCGCGATACGTGCTCGACAATCCCAACGCCGTCGGCGGGAAAGGCGTGCTCGATGTCGCCTCGGGCTCGGGCCTTGTCGCCATCGCCGCCATGACAGCCGGGGCAGCATCCGCACAAGCCATCGACATCGATGTCTTTGCGTCCCACGCAGCCGTGCTGAATGCCGAACTGAACGGCGTGAGTGTCCATACCAGCGACGCCGATCCTATCGGCAACCCAACAGACGCCGAAGTCATCCTCGTCGGCGATCTCTTCTACGACCGCGATCTCGCGCCGCGCGTGTTGGCGTGGCTGATCGAGCAACAAGCTTCCGGCAAAACCGTGCTGATCGGCGATCCCGGCCGCACTTATCTGCCGCGCGACAAGCTCGAACAGATCGCGAGCTACGATATTCCAGTGACGCGCGCGCTGGAGGATGCGGAGGTGAAACGCGCCGCTGTGTGGAAGTTGCGTTGATCACTCCATCGCGCAAGCGACCTGCCGCTCTTCGTCGCTCGTCGCCCGTGTGCGCGCGTCCTCGCAGACCGCATCCCAGAGCGTCATGACCTCGTGGCCGACGGCGTCGGAACGAGTTTGAATTTCTTCGAGCGTGGGCACGGCCGTGGGCGGCTCGGAAATCCAAACCGGCTCGTAGGCGGACGTGCAAGTGATCTCGGTGAAAAGCCCTTTGGCGCAAATCTTCGAGCGCTCGATATTGTACTCCCAAACGGTCTCGCGCAGACGCCGCGCGAGGTCTCGAGGTTCGGTCACTTCCGGCTCAGCTGAGCCAGGGCGTTCTTCGGTGTGTGCGGTAATTTGTCCGAGCATCGCGCCGTAACGGCCAATCTCGATGTTCAGCGTCGCCGGATCGGGACCCGCAGGACCAGTTGGAACTTCGCCTTGCTTTTCGCCGGTTTGTCCGCACGCGGCTAAAGCCAGCGCCAACACCATCGCACGCAGTTTCATGAACACGCCTCCGCGCGCACCCTAGCGACGTGCGTGAGCGCAGTCGTTTTGTTTTTTGTAAAGGTTTAGTCGCCCACCACCGGGGCGAGCGCGTTGTAACCCGCTGCGAAATCGTAATCGTTATCTTCAGCTTTGCGGAACAAGGCTATCGCGGCGGCTGCCAGGCCCGTGCCTGCTGCCGCCGCGAACATCGCCCATGCGACGCCCATGATGAAATCAGCGTCGATCAACTGCCACCCAACCCTATGCCTTCGAGGCATCTTTGTTGGGCAGATAATGCCTAGTTGATGTGAACACGCGGTTTCTGAAAGCAAAACAAAAGGTTGAAATGCGAATTGTCTGCAGCCTAGAGCAGTGACGAAGGAGAACACCGAATGCTGCGTCTCGAGGTCGCCGCGCTTTACGCCGGCATAAACATTCTCATTTTGCTCGTGCTCGCAGTGTTAGTGGTGGCTGGCCGGCGCAAGCACAAGATCACGTTGGGCGACGGGGGCAACGAAGTGTTTTCACGTGCCGTCAGGGCGCACGCCAACGCCGCCGAGTACATCCCTGCCGCTCTCGTCGGCATCGTTTTGCTCGCGCTTTTCGACCCGGCGACCCCGATCTGGCTTCTGCACGCCGCGGGAATTTCTTTGACGCTCGGTAGAATTTTGCACGGCTATGGCCTCCACACCGGTACGCTAAACGCCGGGCGCATGTTCGGCATGGTGCTGACTTGGCTCTCCTACGCCCTGATTGGGGGCGGCCTGCTCTATGCCGGGCTCGCCCAGCAGCTTTGAGTATTATAATCCACAAGACGACAATTGCCCCGGCGAACTTGGAGGCCCATGTTGCCTCCATGGCCTTTGACGCTGATTCACACGCCGCGCTTGCGGTCCTGATCGACTACGCGAAACAAGCTGGCGGCGACGGCGCCGAGGCATCCCTGGCGGTCCGAGAGAGTATTTCAGCCGAAGTTCGCATGGGCGAACTTGAAGGCATGGAGCGGGAAGAAGCCCGCTCGGTGGCGCTGCGCGCTTTCGTCGGCAAACAGCAGGCCGCTGCCTCCTCGACGGACCTCTCGACTAAAGGGCTCAAGGATTTGGCTGAGCGCACCGTCGCCATGGCAAAGGCCGCGCCTGAGGACAAGTTCGCTGGCCTCCTGGACGCTCGCTATCACGCCAAGGGTGCGGCGCCTGATCTCGATCAATCCGACACGGCGCGCCCGAGCCCCGAAGAATTGCTCGATCTCGCAAAGCGCTGCGAAGCGGCGTCGCTCGCGATTCCGGGCATCGCCAACTCCGGTGGCGGCGGCGCATCGAGCGAGCACTCCACCTTCGTCTACGCCACCTCGACCGGCTTCGAGGCCACCGAGAGCGGTACGTCCTACAGCCTCGGCACCCAGCCCGTGGCCGAGAAGGACGATGAGATGGAGCGCGACTATGAGTGGCGCACCAAACGGTTCTTCTCCGACCTTCCTTCGCCAGAAGAGATCGGCCGCATCGCTGGCGAGCGCACCGCGCGCCGCATCGGCGCAAGGAAGATCGCCAGCCAAAAGGCGCCGGTTATTTTCGAGAACCGTCTCGCCGGCCGCATCATCGGCCCGCTCTTTTCAGCGATGTCCGGCAGCTCGGTCGCGCGCGGCGTCTCGTTTCTCAAGGACAAATTGGGCCAGCAGATTTTCGCTGATGGCTTCCGCGTTCACGAAGATCCGTTCGTGAAGCGCGGCGCCAGCAGCCGCTGGTTCGACGGCGAAGGCGGCGCAGTCGCCCCTGCAACTTTGATCGACGACGGCGTGCTGACGATGTGGTTGCTGAACTCGTCTGCGGCGCGCCAACTCGGGCTTGAGCCCAACGGTCACGCCACCGCAGGTCACGGCGGCCCGCCCGGCATTGGCGCCGCCAACCTCTTCGTCAAACCCGGAACGGACGATTTGGCAAAGATGATGAAGAACGCGGGCAAAGGCGTCTTCGTCACCGACATGTTCTCACCCTCACTCAATCCGAACACGGCCGATTGGTCAGTAGGTGTTGCGGGGTATTGGTTCGAGAACGGCGAGATCGCGCATCCGGTGAGCGAAATCACGGTCGCAGGCAATCTGCTCGACATCTTCAAACGCATGCGCTGCGGCTCCGACGTCGAAAATCGCGGCTCCCTCGAAATCTCCAGCTTGATCGTGGACGACCTTGCAATCGGCGGCGTCTGAACTCGAACTCCTGGAGACATGTGCTCGTGAAGCCGGCGCCATGGCGCGTGAGCTTTCATTGAAGCCGCTTGAAATCCAATCGAAAGGCGAAGCTGGCCCGGTGACGAACGTCGACAAGGCGGTCGATGCGATGCTCGAGATCAAGCTCCTGTCCCAGCGCCCCGACTACGGCTGGCTCTCGGAAGAGACACCGGACAAACCCGAATATCGCATCGGCAAAGCGCGCACCTTCATGCTCGACCCGATCGACGGCACCGCAGCCCTCATCAGCAAGACGCCGCAGTGGACGGTTTGCATCGGACTTCTCGACGGCACGCGCGCCTATGGCGGCGCGATCTACAATCCGATGACCGACGAGATGTTCACCGGCGTCGTCGGTCACGGCGCGTGGTTCAATGGCCGGCCAGTGAGGGCCAGCAGCATCGCCAATCTCACAGGCGCGCGCATGATTGGCCAAAAGAGCCGTTTCGCCGACAAACGCTGGGACGCGCCCTGGCCAAAGATGGACGTCATCGAACGCCAATCGATCGCTTATCGCATGGCGCTCGTTGCGGCCGGCATGGGCGATGCGACCTTATTGTTCGGCTGGAAGCACGAATGGGACATCGCAGGCGGCGCCGCGATCATCGAAGCTGCCGGCGGCACCGTCACCGACCTCTGGGGCGAGACGCTTGCGTTCAACAATGAAAATCCGCGCGTGCCCGGCGTTGCCGCAGCTGGCGCGGGCCTGCACCCTTTGCTAATCGAGCGCACCAAATCACTCTCCCATCCGCGCGATCAAGCGACCGGCTAAAGCACATGAGCGAAGACAACCGCCAACTTCTCCACCTCGTCATTGGCGGCGAGATGAAGGACATCGATCGTCCTGAGTTCATCGATCTGAAGGCGGTCGATTTTATTGGCGCCTATCCGAACTACCGCGCCGCCTACGACGCCTGGAAGGGCGCCGCACAGCGCACGATCGACAACGCGCGCATGCGCTATTTCATCATCCACGCCCATCGCCTGCTTGATCCAGGAACCGACCCCGAAGGCGAAATGTGATCCAGGCATGACAGCTGGCGCCATCCTCCTGCGGCTGTGGCGGCAGTACATCCTTCGTTACAAGATGGATTTGGTCGCGGTGGCGCCGGTCTTGGTCGTGGTTGCGGCCACCGGCGTTTCCTACGCGCTGATCCTCAAGGGCGCGACAGACGCCATTCAAGCCGGCAGCATGCGCGAGATTGCACTGGTGCCGGTCGCGGTCGCGGTTGTTGTCGTACTGCGCTCCGTTGCGATGTGGGCGCAAGCGGTGATGACGCAGGCGCTCGCACTCAAAATTCTCCGCGACCTTCAAAACGCAATGTTTGCGAAGTTAATGACCGTGGACTTCGCCCGCTTCGCCCGTGAAGATGTCGGCCGCCTCGTTTCGCGCTTTACCAATGACATCGCCGTCGTTGGATACGCATTAGTGCGCGCAGCGCAAACCTCGGTCCGCGACTCACTCACCTTGATTGGCTCGATCGTCTCCATGTTCGTGCTCGATTGGGTGCTGGCGTCAGTGGTGATCGGTATTTTTGCGCTGGCGGCGCGCCCGCTTGCGGCGATCGCCAAGCGCGCCCGCGAACAAACCCGCTTTGCGCAAGAACAGATCGGCGCCGTCACCTCCCTGCTCGGCGAAATTTTCGGCGCAGCGCGCTTTGTGAAAACCTACTCGCTCGAACAGCGCGAGACCGATCGCTCGGCACAGGCCTTCGAACACCAGCGCAAGCTCAATATGAAGCTCGCTTACAACCGCGCCCGCGGCGAGCCGCTCATGGAAATGCTGGGCGGATTGGCTTTGGGCGGCGTGCTCTATCTCGCCGGCGTCCGCATTGCCTCCGGCGTCATGACGCTGGGCGACCTTCTGGGCATGATTGGCGCGGTGGGCATGGCCACGCCCGCGGCGCGCTCGATCAGCGGCTTCAACACAATGCTGAACGAGGCCATCGCTGCCGTGACCCGCATCTTCACCCTCATCGACGAGCCGGAAGCGATCAGCGACAAGCCGGGGGCAAAGCCGCTCGCCGTCAACGCCGGCCGCGTCGAGTTCAACGCCGTGGCCTTCAGCTATGGCGATGCCCCGGCGATAGAGAATGTAAGCTTCGTCGCCGAGCCTGGCGAAACCATCGCCCTCGTTGGCCCATCGGGCGCTGGCAAGTCGACAATCTTCAACTTGCTGCCGCGGCTTTACGACGTCACCAGCGGCAGCGTCCGCATCGATGGTCAAGACGTGCGCGACGTCACGGTCGTTTCTCTTCGCAACGCCATCTCGCTGGTCGCACAGGAATCCGCGCTCTTCAACGACACCATCCGCAACAATATTGGCCTCGGCCGCGCCGGCGCCACGCACGCTGAAATCGAAGAAGCCGCACGCAACGCCGCCGCGCACGATTTTATCGTCGCGCTGCCGAACGGCTACGACACAATGGCCGGCGAACGTGGCGGCAATCTTTCAGGCGGCGAACGCCAACGCATAGCGCTTGCACGCGCGTTCCTGCGCGACGCTCCAATCCTGTTGTTAGACGAGGCTACCAGCGCGCTCGATGCGCAGAGCGAGGCGCAAGTGCAAGACGCGCTGAAGCGGCTCTCCAAGGGTCGCACCGTGCTCGTCATCGCTCACCGTTTAGCCACAGTTCGAGACGCCGACCGCATCCTCGCGCTAGAGAACGGCCGCATCGTCGAAGTCGGCCGCCACGATGAACTCGTAGCCAAGGGGGGCCTCTATGCGCGCCTCTCGCGCCTGCAATTCCAGAGCACGGAACAAGCGAGTTAAGCCGGAACTGAATAGGAGTGGCGTGGGTTAGGACGTCGAAGGGCGGGTTGCCTTAGGAGTTCCGAACTCATGTCTCGCGCACTACATCTTGTTCTCGCTTCCGCCGTGGCGCTCGCCTTCGCGGCGCCGGCCGTCGCACAATCGCAAACCGAAAGCCGCGTCGTCACCTATGGTGACCTCAACGTGAATCGCGCCGCTGGCGCCGACGCTCTCATCCGCCGCATCGATCAAGCTTCTGAGCAAGTCTGCGGCGTGAACGATGGCCGCACCAACACGCGCCAAGCTTATAGCGGCCGCTCCTGCGAACGCGAAACCACTGAGAATGGCGTCAACGACACCGGCAACCCGGTCGTCATCGCGCGCTATCATGGCTCGGGATACGCCATCATCGAAGAAGGCGACGCGTATTACGATCCGCGCCTTGATGCATCGTCGCCGCAATACGACGCTACGCTCGATCCGAGCTCAACCTACTACATTCCGCCTAAATAAGCGCTTCGCACCAAACCAACGAATACGTCTAGCGGCGGCCGAAAGGCCGCCGTTATTCATCCAGCACCGCACGGACTTTGCGCGCCAGATCGTCGATCGAGTACGGCTTCAGCAACAGCCGCGCATCGGCATCGACGACGCCGTTGTGCACGATTGCGTTCTGGGTATAGCCGGTGGTGTAGAGCACCTTCAGCTCCGGATACTTGACCTTCGCCTCATCCGACAATTTACGCCCGCTCATCCCCGGCATGACAATGTCGGTAAACATCAACGTCACCGCCGGCTTTGCTTCCAGCTTCCGCAGCGCCTCTTCGCCGCTTGAGGCGTGGACCACCGTATAACCGAGCTCACGCAGCGAGGCGACGCTCAGGTTGCGCACGCGCTCTTCGTCTTCGACCACCAGAATGATCGTCGCTGCATCGCCCACTGGCAGCTCTTTGCTCGCCGGCTGCGGCGCGACGTCTGTATCCTCTTCCATCTGGGTTCGCGGCAGATAAAGCTTCACTGTCGTGCCAACGCCAACTTCCGAGTAAATCGCGACGTGGCCGCCGCTTTGCTTCAAAAAGCCGTGCACGTGCGCGAGGCCAAGCCCTGTGCCCTTGCCCACTTCTTTGGTCGTATAGAACGGCTCGAACACGCGCGCGCGCACCTCGGCAGGCATCCCCTCGCCTGTGTCGGTGATGGCGATCATTACGTGCTGACCGGCCGTCACTTCCGCATTCTCCGCGGCATAGGTCGCGTCGAGATATGCATTCGCCGTCTCAATCGTCAGTTTGCCGCCGCCCGGCATCGCGTCGCGCGCATTGACGCAGACGTTGAGGATCGCATTCTCGAGTTCGTTCTGATCGCAGTGCGCGCGCCAAACACCGCCGCCAAGCACGACTTCGAGCTCGATGTTTTCGCCAATCGTGCGCCGCAGCAGGTCCGACATGCTGCCGATAATGCGACTGACCTCCAGCACTTGCGGCTGCAGCGGCTGGCGGCGCGCGAACGCCAGCAAGCGGCTGGTCAATGTCGCTGCCCGGCGGGCGCCATCCATGGCCGCGTCAATGAAGCGGTCGCTGTCCTTCTCACCGCGCGCCATGCGCCGCTGCGCCAATTGCAGCGCGCTGATGATGACCGCGAGCATATTGTTGAAGTCGTGGGCGACGCCGCCAGTGAGCTGACCAATCGCCTCCATCTTTTGCATCTGACGGACTTTCGATTCCGCCTGCTCACGCGCACCCATTTCCTGAAGCACGCGCTCATGCGCTAACCGTGCGTCGTCGCGCGAGACGCGTAGCTCCGACATCGCGCTGCCCACGCTAACGATCAGCAGCGCGCCGACGCCCAAGAGCAGCACGCCAGCTATGATAATCACGAACCGCAACCGCACGGCGCTGCGATCCACCGCGGCCATGGATTCGATAACGGCCGTTTGGTCGCGCGCCTCGGCGGCGGCGATGATCGCGCGGAACTCATCCATCAGAGCTTTGCCGCGGTCCGAGCGCACCATTTCCATCGAGACACTGCCGCGCCCTGCACGGCGCAGATCGATGGTTTGCTGAAGTTCATCGAGCTTGGCGCTCACCAGCTCATGCAAACGCCGCACTTCAGCCAGCCGCGCCTGATCATCTCCGGCGAACCTATCCAGGTTCGCGAGTTCGCGATCGATGTCGGCCCGGCCCGCGAAGAAAGGTCCGAGATAGTCTTCGTCGCCGGTCAGCAGATAACCGCGTTGACTGGTTTCCGCGTCTTGCATGCCGCGCATCAGCAGGCGCAAGCTTGAACGCTGCTCGATCGATTGACGAACATCTTGGTTAAGCTCGACGCCCTGATTGGTCTGCCAGAGTGCGGCGGCCACAGTTATCAGCAGCAACAAGAACGCAGCGGTAAGCGCAGCGACGTACGTCGCCGTCGCAGGCAAACGCCGTCCGAGCACGTTAACTGTCACTGCCGCCGCCCCGGATAATTCACGCTACGCTTCTTTCCGAGTTCCCCGGTTCCCGCAACGGATTTCATTCCCGGCGCAGCACCTTGTCGACAAGGATGTTCGCCCACCATTGGCCGGTGAATTCAGCTTTGACTCGATCGAAATCGTAGTCCTCGTCGACCCATTGGATGAAGGGTTTGCCGCTGTCTTTTGTCTCCTCCAGATAGGTCTGGAAGAAAAAGTCGATCATGCCGGTCTTGCCCTGCTTGACGTGCAGGTACTTGAAGGACAGTTGCTCCATCGCTTCACTGATCGGCAGCCCCATCTTGAAGTGCTTGTAGAGCACCGCGGCGACGCCGGCGCGATCCGCGCCTGACTTGCAATGCATCAGCGCCGGATACTGGATCGTCTCGAATATCTGCTTGCAACGATGGATCGCTTCGACGCTCGGCGGTTCGCGCGACCGCAGTCTGAGGTCGATCAGCGTGATGCCGTTCTGATCGCAAGCTTCCTTCTCAAGGAGGTAATAGCCGGTGTCGGATTTACCGCGCGCATTGAGGATCGTTTTGAAGCCCTGCTTTGCGTAGCCCGCGATCTGCGCCGGCGACGGCTGGTTCGAACGCGCCATGACGCCCGGCTCGATCCAGTGGAAGTTCTGGTAGATGTTTCGCAGAAACCCGTGGTCGGCCCACACCAAATCGTGCTCGGCCGCCCTGCGCCCTGCCGGCGTTGAGAGGTCGAAGGCGGGAAATTTGACCGGGTTGGACATGGTGAGTTCTGTGAGAGGAGGCGCTGGGCCTTCTGGCGCGGTGCGGGGGACGCCCCCTATAAGGGTCACGGCCCCTGTTCGGAAGCGGGCGCGCCAGCAGGTTTGATTTTGAAGTCCTTACTCGGCAATCCGGTTTTCCAGTTTATTCTAGGGCGGCTGATCGGCGGCTATTTGCTGTTCGTGGGCGTCACAACGCGGTGGACGCTGGTCAACCGGGCAGCGGTGGAGCCCTTCTGGGCGCCAGACGGCGGCAAAATGATCGCCTGCGTGTGGCACGGCCGGTTTCCGCTTGCCCACAAGCTGTGGAACTTCAAACCCGGCGTCCCCAAGGTCAAGATGCTGATCTCGCAGTCTCGCGAGGGCGGCATTGTCGCGCACACCGCACATGCAGTCGGTGTAGACGTCATCCGGGGCTCGGCAGGAAAGCGGGGCAAGCAAATGAAGGGCGGCGTCGAAGCCATGCGTCAGATGGCGCGCCACATCGAGGGCGGCGGCGTCATCGCCATGACGCCGGACGGCCCTCGCGGCCCTCGCATGCGCGTGAAGCGCGGCCCTATCCAACTGGCCAAGATCGCGCGCGCGCCTTTGGTATCGCTAACCTGGTCGACGTCGAACCGGATCGTGTTCGGAAAAAGCTGGGATCACTTCATGTTGCCGCTTCCGTTCGGAAAAGGCGCACAGGTCTGGGGCAACCCCATTGCGCCGCCCTCGGTGGATGCGGGCGACGCTGAGGTGGAGTCGGTTCGCCTCGCACTCGAACTCGAGATGAACCGCGCTTGCGCCGAAGCCGACCGCATCGCCGGCGTCAAACCGATCGAACCGGCAGCGCCACACGGCGAGCCCTTGATGGACGCCGCGGAAACGGCGGCGCTGCCTTCGTGAGCTTTTCCCCGGTCCTTAGTTTTTATCGCGCCGTAAGTTCGGCGCTTGGCGCATTTGCAGGGCTTTACCTCAATGGCCGCGCCGAGCGCGGGAAGGAAGATCCAGCCCGCCTCGGCGAACGCTTTGGCCGCTACACGCAAACCCGTCCTGCGGGCGCGCTGGTTTGGCTGCACGGCGCCAGCGTTGGCGAAAGCGGGGTCGCACTCGCGCTAATAGAGGCCCTGACCCGGAGCAATCCGGCGCTCTCGTTTCTGCTCACCACCGGCACGCGCACGTCCGCCGATCTCGTCGCCCGCCGCGCCGCAAAGCGCACGACGCACGTCTACGTCCCTCTCGACCGCACCGATTGTGTCCGCCGCTTTCTCGACCACTGGCGACCCGACGCCGGCGTGTTGGTCGAAAGTGAGCTGTGGCCCAACCTCATCCTCGCGGCCGAGGCGCGCGGCATTAAGCTCGCGCTGGTCAACGCACGCATGAGTCCTCGCTCGCTGCGACGCTGGACCAAATGGCGCACGGCCGGACGCCGCTTGCTCGGCGCCTTCACTTACATCTCAGCTGCCGATGCCCGCACCAAGGATGCACTAGCCGACCTGCGTCCCGCCCCGATGGGCGCGGCTGGCAATCTGAAGCTTGCTGCCCCGGCGCCACGCGTCGATACCGCCGCACGCGCCAAACTCGCTGCCGAGATTGGCGCCCGCCCAGTTTGGCTCGCCGCCTCCACGCATCAGGGCGAAGACGAAATCGTACTTGCCGCGCACGACATCCTACGTCGCGCTGTCCCGAACGCGCTCCTCATTATCGCCCCGCGCCATCCCGAGCGCGGCGAAGATGTGGCGCGCCTCGCCGGCAGCGCACCGCTGCGCTCGCACGGCGACGGTCCTACTGATGCGCCCGCTTACGTCGCCGACACACTGGGCGAACTTGGCACGCTCTACGATCTGGCGCCCGTCTCGCTCATTGCCGGCAGCTTGTTGCCACAGCTCAAAGGCCACAACCCGATCGAGCCCGCCAAGCTCGGATCGGCGATCGTTACGGGGCCGCACGTCGAAAGCTTTCAAGATTTATTCGACGCCATGTTCGCCGCGGGCGGCGCAACGCGCGTGCAAGACGCGGCAACTCTCGCCGCTGAAATCGCCCGCCTCTGGCGCGACGAACCGGCACGCACCCGCCAACAAGAAGCCGCGCGCGCCATCACTGCGCAAGGCAGCGACGCTTTCGAGCGCACCTTGGACGCCGTGCTCGCGCTAATCCCTGCCACACAACAAAGCCCAGCTAATGCGTCCGCCTGAGTTCTGGAAAGCCAAGGATGATGTCGAAAGCCGCGACGCGGCAATCGTTCTGCGCGCGCTACTGACGCCGGTGTCGTGGGCGTACGCAGCGGCGGCGGCGCATCGCATCCGCGCCACCATCTCCCGCCACGCGCCGGTTCCTGTGATCTGCATCGGCAATTTCACTGTCGGCGGCGCTGGCAAAACCCCAATCAGCCGAGCCATCCGCACAAAGTTCGGCCAACATGCGCACACGCTGTCGCGCGGCTATGGCGGGCGGGCGCTCGGCCCATTGCGCGTCACGCCCGACATGGACGCCGCCGAAGTCGGCGACGAGCCGCTGCTGCACGCTAGAGATGGCGCGACCTGGGTCGCCCGCGATCGCTACGCAGGCGCACTCGCCGCGGCGCAAGCCGGCGCTCATGTCATCATCATGGACGATGGCTTTCAAAATCCGTCACTCGGCAAGGATCTCAGCATAGTCGCCGTCGATCCGGCTTACGGCGTCGGCAACGGACAGGTGTTTCCCGCGGGGCCGCTGCGCGAACGACTGCCGGACGGCCTCGCCCGCGCTGACGCCATCGTCATGCTGCACAACACCTGGAGCGAAGACACGCCAGAACAACCGGAATGGCTAGCAGGGTTCCGCAAGCCGGTGCTGCACGCCTCACTCTCACCCATCGGCGAAGCACCGAAGGGAAAGTTGATCGCGTTCGCGGGCCTAGCGCGGCCGGAGAAGTTCTTCGACACACTCGAAGCCGTCGGCGCCGAAGTCGAGGACGTGGTGCCGTTCAGCGATCACCACCTCTATTCAGATGACGACCTGCGCCTTCTCTCACAAATGGCCGAAGAGCGCGGCGCGCAACTCATCACCACCGAGAAGGACGCCGCCCGCCTCTCAACTGACTGGCGCACCCGTGTGGCCGTGTTGCCAGTGGCGGCGCGATTTGCCGACGAAGCCGCGCTCGACGCCTTGCTTGCGCCGGTGCAATCGCGGATTACGGCGGCGCATGGCGAAGCCTAAACCACTCGATCTCGGCTTTCAGCTCGAAGCCTTCGCCTTCAACACCTATGTGGGTGCGCTGAGTTCGCTGGGGCTTGAGCGCGCTTCGCGTTGGGGCGGCGCGGTGGTGTCCGCCATCGGACCGGTCAACAGCGCTTGGAAAACGGCGATCCGCAACATCCGCATGTCGTTTCCGAACGAGAGCGACGCCTTCCATAAGGAGGTGCGCAAGGAATCCTTCATCGAGCTTGGCCGGATGACCGGCGAATTCCCGCACATGCCAAAATACCTGCAGAAGTATCGCAGCGGCGAAGTCCAGTTTCACGGCAAAGAAATCATCGAAGCGACCCGCGGCAACGGCGCCGTCTTCATCGGCGGTCATTTCTCGAACTGGGAAATCACCTCGCTCTGCCTGGCGCAGGTCGACCCAAACTCGCACTTCACCTACCGACCCGCCAACAATGCCATCATCGACAAATATATCGTCGAGACCCGCGCTCAATTCGGCCTCACGCTGCAAGCGGCCAAGGGTAAGGAAGGCGGCATGGGCCTGCTGCGCTCGTTAAAGCGCGGCCGCAGCATCGCGCTGATGAACGATCAGAAGTACAATGCCGGCCTTGCTGTCCCCTTTTTCGGGCACAATTGCATGACCGCCGATGGCCCAACGCGGCTCGCGCTCAAATTCAAAGTGCCGCTGATCCCGATCACCGGCCGCCGCGTCGAAGGCACGCGCTTCATCGCCACCGCCTACCCCGCGATAGAACTCAACTACGACGACCCAGATAACGAACAGACAGTCTTTGATGGCGTCAAACGCGTGAACGAGTTTATGGAAGAGCGCGTGCGCGACGCGCCCGGCCAATGGTTCTGGTCGCACCGCCGCTGGCCGAAGAGTGCGTGGGTCGAAGCAGGTGTGATGTGAAGCCGCTCCCGTTTCATAGCTTCGAGATCACGTCGCCGCTGAAGCGCCAGGATGCGGTCGCTGCTCTCAACGCGCGTATCGAACGGGCCCAGTTCTTTCGAGTCCGGTGGCCCAACAGCGCTAACGACAAACGCTTTCAGGGCGTCGCTGACGACAACGGCTTCAAGATCCAACGCGTGCTTGGCTACAACAACGTCTTCGCGCCGGAATCGGCCGGTGTCATACAGGGCGCTGGCGTGGGCTCTCAGATCAGCGTGAAGATGCAGCCGCCTGTCCTCGCGCTCGCGCTTTTCGCCGGCATCTTGGCGCTAAGCGTGCTCGGCATGGTGGTGGGCGGCGGCGAGCTTTGGATGCCCCTGTTGCTGACCGCGATGCTCTACGCGATGGTGATGCTCGGGTTCTGGTCCGAGGCCGGCAAACAAGAACGAGCGCTTCGCGAGATTTTCCGATCGCTATAGATGGAATGGGAGGGTTGAGGTCATGTGGCGCGCAGTCTTAGCGGTGACGTTGTTGGCGGGATGCTCAACACTTGATCGCGTCGAGCAACGCTTGGGCCTCGACGACGGCCGCCCGCCACCGCCTGACACAGCGCTTGAGGCAATCATGTCCGCCACCACGCCGCGCATGTGCCCAAACGGGCGCACACTCGCCGGCGCCAATCACGAAGCCTTCGGCCCGCAACACGGCGTCACCGCCACAGACATTGCAACAACGCCCGTCGCCAGCGATCCTACGCGTGTCGTACGCCTGCGCCGCATTGTCATGGAGCCGGGCGGCGTCATCGCCTGGCACCCGCACGAGGCGACACAAGGCATGGCCCTGATCGTCTCTGGGCAAGCCACCGAAATTCGCAACACCTGCATGGATCCGATTGTTTATCTCGCGGGCGACGTCGCGCTCGAAGATGCGGGCACAGCCCACGGCTGGCGCAATGACGGCGACGTACCGACAGTTGTGCTCGTTTCGCACCTCACTGCGGCGAACTAGTTGTGGATTCTGAAGAGGTTGTTCACGGGAACTGATTGCGGGAAGCTGGCGGTTGCGAAGCCAACCCTCTTTCCGGAGAGCCCCCGTGAACGCCCATCAGAATGCCATCTGTGGACGCCCCCGCCAATGCAAGAAGAATTTCCGGAGTTGATAGCGTGTGGTCGGGTGCGGTCATCTGTCCGGCCTCATAGTGTGGCCATTCAAAATCGCCACGGGCCCGTATGGAGTCTGCGGATCGGGTCCAAATCAGAACCGCGCGCTCGAAGCGCATGGCATTACTCCTGGTTTTTCCGATCCCGTCTCGTCAACCGTCGCGCCATACCCTCCGTTCGACCTTCTCACACCGTCGACAGCCTCCCAGCCGCAGCCGTCTTACGCCGCGGTGACCGGAACTCGATAACTTCCCCCCTTCGCCATTAAAGCCCAGATGATGCGGGCCATCTTGTTCGCCAAAGCGACAATCACCAGCATTCGTGGTTTCCTTGCCAGCATGCGCGCAAGCCAAGTATTCGCCGTAGCGCTCGTCCTCACCGCCTGACGCACAGCGCTGCTGGCGCCGATAATCAGAAGCCGTCGCAACGTGCGCTCGCCCATCCTTGAGATTTTTCCCAGCCGCGGTTTGCCGCCGGTCGAACGTTCCGACGGCGTCAACCCGAGCCAGGCCGCAAAGTCTCGACCTTTCCTGAAGGCATCGGCGGACGGTGCGATCGCCTCAACCGCGGTGGCAATCACCGGTCCCACGCCCGGGATAGTCATCAGCCGTTTCGCGACCTCGTCGCTTTTCGCTCGTTTCGAAATATCTCGATCAAGAGTCGTGATATTCGAATTCAGGAATTCCAACATTTGCACGAGGATTGTGAGTGACGCGCGCGCAGCGTCGGGAATATTCGATTGCGGATCTCTCAGGTGGGTCAAGAGTTGCGCGACGTGCGCCGGGCCGCGCGGAGCGATCACACCGTATTCGGCGAGATGGCCTCGCAAGGCGTTGATAATTTGAGTGCGTTGGGTCACGAGAAGATCGCGAGCTCGAAACACAACTGCCGAAGCCTGCTTTTCTGCGGTTTTGACAGCCACAAACCGCATCGTGGGTCGCTGGGCGGCTTCGCAGATCGCTTCAGCGTCCGCAGTGTCGTTCTTCTGCCGCTTGACGAATGGCTTGACGTAGGCCGGCGCGATCAAACGCACCTTGTGCCCAAGCGATGAAATCTCGCGAGCCCAGAAATGGGAGCCGGCGCATGCCTCCATTGCCAAGGTGCAGTTAGGTTGAGTCCGAAGAAAACTAAGTAGTTGATCGCGGCGCAATTTCTTTCGAAATACGACCGCTCCTTTGTTGTCCGCCCCGTGCGCTTGAAATACATGCTTGGCCAAGTCCAACCCAATTGTGATAACAATACTCACGGACGCCTCCATCTTTTGCGGCCTACAACGCCGCCAATTTGGCACGATCGATGCCGTCTTGGGGGCGTCCACCCCATCAGAACTACGCCCCATATTCGAGAGCTAATGGCTGCCCGCTTCCACGCGGGGTGGTCAGCCGGTGAGATCGCCGAGGCGGGGGGGGTGAGTGTGCGCACGGTCTACAAATGGCTTGAGCGCGATCGCCGGGGCGGCGCGGCCGCGCTGCACAACGCCCGTTCGGCGCCTGCGCGTGTGGCCAATCGGCTGACCGATCCGACAATTGCGGAGATCGCACGTTTGCGACGCGAGCGTCGTCTCACCGGCGCCGCGATTGCGCATCGGCTGCGCCTGAAGCGATCCACGGTCGCAGGCTGGCTGCGCAAATTGGGGATCGGGCGCCTGAAACTTCTGCAGGAGAAGCCCCCAGTGGTGCGCTACGAGCGCGAACGCGCCGGCGAGTTGATCCACATCGACATCAAGAAACTGGGCCGATTCAACCGGATCGGGCATCGCATCACCGGCGAGCGACGGCCGGGAAACCATCATCGTGGCTGGGATTTCGTCCACGTCGCGATCGATGACGCAACCCGGCTGGCTTACGTCGAAGTGCTGCCCGATCAGAAGAAGGAGAGCGCCAAAGTCTTTCTCGAACGGGCGCTCACTTGGCTGAAGCATCAGCGTGTCGGCGTTGAACAGGTGATGACCGACAACGGCTCTTGCTATCGATCCAAGCTCTTCG
>JANNFK010000045.1:0-5164 GCA_031379735.1 Caulobacteraceae bacterium
AAAAAATATACAAACCGCGGCCTGCAATTCCTGGATCTCATCCAGGAAGGCAATATCGGTCTGATGAAGGCCGTCGATAAGTTCGAGTATCGCCGCGGCTACAAGTTCTCGACCTACGCGACGTGGTGGATTCGCCAAGCCATCACCCGCTCGATCGCCGACCAAGCGCGCACCATCCGTATCCCGGTGCACATGATCGAGACGATCAACAAGCTCGTCCGCACCAGCCGTCAGATGCTGCACGAAATCGGCCGCGAGCCGACGCCGGAAGAGCTTGCGGAAAAGCTCGGGCTGCCGCTCGAAAAAGTCCGCAAGGTGATGAAGATCGCCAAGGAGCCGATCTCGCTCGAGACCCCGATCGGCGACGAAGAAGATTCACATCTCGGCGACTTCATCGAAGATAAAAACGCGATCCTGCCGGTCGACGCCGCGATCCAAAGCAACCTGCGCGAAACCACCACGCGCGTCCTCGCCTCGCTCACTCCGCGGGAAGAACGCGTCCTGCGCATGCGCTTCGGCATCGGCATGAACACCGACCACACTTTGGAAGAAGTCGGCCAACAATTCTCGGTCACCCGCGAACGCATCCGCCAGATCGAAGCAAAGGCGCTCCGCAAACTGAAGCACCCGAGCCGAAGCCGGAAGCTGCGGAGCTTCTTGGATAACTAAGTATAACGCGTTCGGTGACGGCAGCTGCGGAGCACGGCATGTTGCCTACGCTTGGTTCGTCGCACCCACGGATGACGTAGACGACGCACGGAGGCAGGTGCGTGAAATAAAGCGCGAATACGGCGCGACCAAAGGCGCCGACTTCACCGGCACGGCGTGCGACGCATGGCGCGATCCAGACTCAAGCTGATCCTGCGTACATTTTGAACCCTGAGCCGCTGGACGCGCCCGCGACCCGGCGCCCTTAAGCGCGCCCTCGTTGCCCGCGTGTGATCCGGCGCGCCAGCCTGTGCGTAACCCACTCACTGCCGCCGCGTGACCCACCGCCCACGTTGGTCAGCTGCTGGCTCCGGGAGGCGCATCTCCCCCGCCGATCACGACTGCGCCTCCCGGACTACCAGCTGTAGTTGAAGCTGACGCTGACCCGCGATTTTCGAGCTTGGTTCATCGGCACTTCGTGGCGAATGAAACTTTCCCACATCAAAACTTCACCGGCCTTCGGCGCGACATAGATAAAGTTGCGATCCGATTCCGGCGCATCGTCACGCCGACCCGGAGACGCCATCATCATGGCGAGCCGCGGGTCCTCCAGTTTCAGCGATGAAGAACCGGCCGGCACGTCAACGTAGAACGTCCCGGACAGAACGCTCTGCGGATGGATGTGGCCAGTATGAACGCCGCCAGTGTCGAGAACGTTGATCCAAATCGTGTCCAGCCGAACTTTACGGCCGCCGAGATCGAGATGCAGTTCGCGCGCGAACGCCATCGCGTGCTTATCCAACACCTGCTTCAGCGTGGTAAAGTTCGGATCACGCTTCGGCAGATCGTCGAGCGACGCATAGGAGGTGTAGCCCTGGTAGTTGTTTTCCTTGCTCCAACGCTGGCCCGCGCGGTCGCTCGCAGCGATAGAACGGCAACTCCTCTGCAGCGACGGCATATCGATGCCCGCCACTTCGGCGCGGTAGAGTTTGGTGACGAAGAGAGTCTTGATCTCCATGCCGCGTCATTAGGGGTGCGCGGGCGCGCGAACAAATGCATTCGCACAAAAGAAAATGGCGCCCCCTCCCCAATAAGACCGGGGATGGAGGCGCCAGGCAGGCACGTCCGCGCGGGAGGCGGAGGACGCGTTTCGGGCAGAGACGTTAGCGGGCGAGCGACGCAGTCTGCAGCGTCGGCGTGATCGCGGCGATCGTCAGTTCCTGGCCGCGCGAGACTTCGCAGCGGACATTCTGGAGCTGACCGTCACGCCAAAGATCGAGGTCGACCCGCACGGCGTTCGGGCGGACGCGGACCTGGTCGAAGCGAACGCTCGCGGTTTCACCAGCCTGGGCCTGCACTTCCGCGCGGCAAAGCGCGATAGCCTGGTTGCGGTCAGTGACATCATCAGCGCTGGCGACGCCTGGGATGACCAGAACCGCAGCTAACGCCATGGCAGACATAACAAAATTCTTCATGTGACCCTCCGGGGAGTGAGGACCCGGCCTCAACTATGATGACCGGTCTATTTGTTAGATATCACTAGACCGGTCGTCATACAAGTGCTATTTTATAGGCATGGCGAAAGTTTCATCGGCACGAGAAGACATGCTCTCAGCCGCCGTCGATCTGTTCGGCGAGCGTGGTTACGAGGGCGTTGGCATCGCCGAACTGCTGTCACGCTCCTCGGCCCCGCGTGGCTCGCTCTATTTCCACTTTCCAGGCGGCAAAGAGCAGATCGGCATTGAAGTCGTCAGCCGCGTCGGCGCTGAAGTCGCATCGCGCTTTCGTGGACTGCACGACAGCGGCGTCGATCTCAACACCTTCATCGAGCGCGTGTTCAAGACCACCGCCAAGGAATGCAAGGACCGCTGCTACACCGCCTCCTGCCCGATGGCTGCGATTGCGACGGGCTTCGGCGAAGGCAATCCAAAGCTCGGCGAAGCCGTTGGCGAAGCGTTCGCCTCGTGGGAGCAGGAAATCGCCGTCGCCGCCGAAGCGCGGGGCATGACAGCAAAGAACGCGGGCGTATTTGCATCGGCGATGCTGGTGTCGATCGAGGGCGCTTTCGTCGTCTCAAAAGCTCAACGTTCATCAGCGCCGCACGTCAACGCCTCGCGTGCAATGCAAGCGTTCGCGGCTTCGCTGCTGGTGAACTGATTCTAATTATTGTTGAGTCTTCAGCAGCGCAGCCTACTCCGCCGCCATCGTCATTGGCGCGTTTTGTGGGCCGCGGATGAGTTTGCCGGGGTGAACGCCTTGATACTCGCCATCACGGAATGTGACCTGGCCCGATTTGATCGTGGCGACGTAGCCCTCGGCTTTTTGCAACAAGCGCTTGCCGCCAGCCGGCAAATCAAAAGCGAGCCAGGGTTTGCCGAGTTTGATCCTATCGAAATCGATGATGTTAATGTCGGCAAGGTAACCGGGCGCGAGCAGGCCGCGATCCGACAAGCCATAGAGTAAAGCCGTGTCGCGCGACTGGCGCTTCACGGCATTTTCGAGCGTGATGCGTTTTCCGTCACGATCGCGCACCCAGTGCTGCAGCATGAAAGTCGGCGAAGCAGCATCGCAAATGGCGCCGCAATGAGCGCCGCCGTCTGAAAGCGAATTCACGCAATCATCAGCTTCCTGCAGCTCTTCGAGGAAATTCAGGTTGCCGTCTGCGTAGTTGAGGACCGGAAAATAGATAAAGCCCGTGCCGTCGTTTTGCATAAGCAAGTCGTATGCGTATTCGGCGGGTGAGGCGCAGGCGTCGGCGGCGCGCGCAGCAATGGTCTCGTCCTTCGTCGGCTCGTAGTTGAACGCCGGCCCCATCTCGAATTGCAGCGTCCAGCCTCCCGCAATGACCATCAGCAAGCCGATGACGTCGCTCTCGGGAAAGACGCTCTCTTCTGTCAGCATCCGTTGCCTGAAGGCAGGGTCCTTTAGATGCGTGAGCTGTTCGGACCATGGCTTATTCATGATTTCCAGCCAAGCCGGGCGGAAACGGAACGGGTGCACCGTGCCTTGCCAAGCCATGACGATGCCATTTCCGCGCAGCGCGATCTGAGCGACGATGTTGGCGCCCTTCGCATTTTGCGCGCGCATTTCGCTAATTTGCTCATCGAGCGGCAATTCTTTTGCGATGGACTGAAGCGCCGCAAACGTGACTGGCAATCCCGTCTCGCGTGAGAGGTCGCCCATCCATTCAAATTCATTCCACTCACGTTTCAGGTCCGACGCCATTTCGAAGACGCCGTAACCAGCGCGGCCCATGGCGCGGCCGATGCCGATCAGCTCTTCTTTCGTGGCGGTCGTGCCGGGCACGAGTTCGCGATCAATGGATTTGTGCAAGATGGTGCGCGAGGTGGAAAAACCCAGCGCGCCTGCGCGCAAGCCCTCTTCTACGACTTGCGACATGCGCGCGATATCTGTCTCGGTCGGCTCTTCGTTGCGCGCGCCGCGTTCGCCCATCACGTACGCGCGCACGGCCCCGTGCGGGACGTGGGTTCCGACATCGACGGTGCGCGGCAGGCGCTCGAGTTCGTCAAGATACTCAGGGAAGGTCTCCCAATTCCAGCTCATGCCTTCAGCGAGTGCTGTGCCAGGAATGTCTTCGACGCCTTCCATCAGACCGATCAGCCAGTCGTGCTTGTCGGGCTTGGCGGGTGCGAAGCCGACCCCGCAATTGCCCATCACAACAGTCGTGACTCCGTGCCAGGAAGACGGCGCCATTTCCTGATCCCAGGTGGCCTGGCCATCATAGTGGGTGTGAATGTCGACCCAGCCCGGAGCGACAATTTTGCCGGCGGCGTCGATCTCTTGTTTGCCCTTGCCGAGGTTTGCACCGACATCGGTGATGAGACCGCCATCAATGGCGACGTCGCCGGTGAAACGTGGCCTGCCTGAGCCATCGACGATTGTGCCGTTGCGGATGACCAGATCGTGCATGTGCGGCGACCTCCCGTTCTTCGTATTTGTCGAGGCCAGTAGAGGCGCCGACGAGGGCCGATGGCAATGCTGTCGGGGCGGAAGGCTTACGTGTTCGCGGGTGCAGCAAGTGATGTTGAAAGCGGACTATTAGCGCTCAATCAAACCAGCGAAGCAGCCGCGGCGGGCGTAGTGGGCGTGGATGTAGGCGACGTCTGGATTGGCGAAGAAGCGTTCAATGAGGGCGGCGGCTTTCGCGCCTTCGATGAGATCGGCTTCGATCATCATGTGGAGCGCATCGAAGCCGCGCAGCGAGAGTGTGCGGCGGGCGAGCGCCGGCGGGATCGTGTCGCGTGCGTTGAAGCGCTTAGTGATTTCGCGGATGAAGATCGGGCCTTGTTGGTGGTAGGGCGTGTCGGCGGGCTGATGGGCGTAGTTCAGCAAGATGACGCTTTCGCCGATCTCGGCGTCGTCGAGCGAGACGCGGAAAGGTGCTGCGGGTTTTTCGGTGATCGTGACGCGCTGCATGCCGCCGGATGCGAGTTGCGCATCGCTCAAGCCATGGAGATGTGCGAACGGTGCGGGGTCGAGACCGGAGATGTGAAAA
>JANNFK010000051.1:0-97820 GCA_031379735.1 Caulobacteraceae bacterium
CAAAGCTCCGCTCGATCTGATCGTGACCTTGGACGATGCGACCAGCGAAATCTATTCGGCTTTCTTCATCGAGCAGGAAGGCACGATGTCGAGCCTTGTCGGATTGCACGAAACGATTGCAAAAATGGGCTTATTTTCGAGCTTTTACACTGATCGCGGCTCGCATTATTTTTTGACGCCTGAGGCCAATGGCAAGGTCGACAAGATCAATTTGACCGAGGTCGGGCGGGCGTTGAACCAGCTTGGGATCGAGCACATTCCGTCTTACGCGCCTGAGGGCCGTGGACGCATGGAGCGTGTGTTCGGCACGTTGCAAGGCCGGCTGCCGCCGATGCTGCGCCTCACCGGGATCACCGACGCGGACGCCGCCAATCGTTGGCTGAGCGAAGTCTACATCCCCGATCATAACGCGCGCTTCGCGGTGGCGGCGGCGGAGGAAGGCTCGGCCTTCATCCCGTTCGTTAGCGATCTCGACAACGTCTTGTGCGTGCAGGTCGAGCGCGTGGTCTCCAACGACAACACCGTGCGTTACGGAGGCCGTGTGCTGCAGATCCCGGAACAGAAGCACCGACGCCACTACGTCAAGACCACTGTGAAGGTGCACGAATACCCCGATGGACGCCTGGGGGTGTTTCACGGCCCGCGCCAGCTGGCGGGCTACGACGCTGCCGGCGTGCTCACCGAGGGGCTCAAGAAATCGGCCGCTTAAGCCCGCTCAGCGGTCGAAGCTCCCATGAAGCCCAGACAAGAAGCGGACATTTGATGAGCTACGAAAGCCGGACATCTTCGCGCGCTATCGACAGCGATGCCCCATTCTCCCGCGTTACAGCAGGCCCAAAGCCGCCGTTCGTCGCATCGGCTTTGCGATTGTTTGCCTGGTGCAATGCCGCCGACGGCGGCGAGAGCCATTCGGCCGAAGCCGTGCGCTATCAGATCAAGGGCCTGATCGACACTGAGACGCCGGTCGAAATCCTGAGCGACGACCGCATCGTCGAAATCCTGCGCCGCACAGTAGCGAAATATCGCGAGAGCCTGCGGATACCGAGCTCCGTCGAGCGCAAGCGGAAATTGGCGCACGGGCTTTAGGCGCTCGTCGTACGTTCCGCACGACTCGTCGCAGTTGACATGGACGGCGGCCAAGTCGGCGCGACCATGGGCGAATGAGAGCACTCGGACCTGTCGCCTCCTTATTGCTGCTTGCAGCCTGCGCAACAGCGCCTGCCGAAGCGCAATCGCAAGCCTCCGCCACTTGCCGGCCCGCCGGCTATGATCGCGCGCAGTTGGACGCGCTGAAGGCCAATACTTGGACGATCGCCGACGAAGCAGCGCGAAACGCATTCGCGCGGGCGCTGACAGCGTGTCTCGGCGATCCTGATCCGGCGATCCGTGACGGCATCGCCTTCGAAGCGCTGCAGCACTACATGCGCAACAGCCTACTGACGACGGAAACGCTCGCTGCGCTCAACGCGGACTTGCAGGCAAAGCTCACAGCGCCGGACCCGCAAGGCTTTCAGCGGCCGTTCGCGGCCTTGGTGCTTGCCGATGTCGCGCGCACGGATCGGATCGCGCCATGGATGACGCCCGAGCAGCGCGCGCAGCTCGTGAACGCATCAGTCGCATACATGATTGGCATCACCGACTATCGCGGTTTCACACCGGGCGATGGCTACCGCCACGCGGTCGCGCACGCGAGCGACCTGCTCTTGCAATTGGTGCTGAATGAAGCGGTCGCAAAGCCCGATCTCATTCGCATTCGCGACGCGGTCGGTGTGCAGATCGCGCCGAGCGAGCACTACTACATTCATGGCGAAACCGAACGCCTCGCAGCGCCGATCCTCTACATGGCGCAACGCGGCGCGTTCAGCGAAGCGGAATGGACAGCTTGGTTCACGCAAGTCGCCGGCCCCGGCCCGCTGGGCGCCTCTTGGGATGATTGGTATAAATCGAACGTCGGCTTGGCACGCCGCCACAATCTCATGGCATTCTTCACCGTGATGCAGACGAACCTCAGCCTCACACAAAACCCAGTGTTCGCACCGGAGCGCGCCGGCGTCGTGGCGGCTATCCGCGCGCTTCCCTGATTGCGTTCATCTCGCAAACGCGAACGGGCTATCTGCAGAAACGTCGTAGCGCGACGCCGCCGGTGTGATAGTCCGCTGCCGGGCACTATCGGGGACACCGCATGACGATCGCTTTCACGCCGCCAGCCGGCAAAGATATCTTAGGCCATCCGCGTGGGCTTTGGTATTTGGTGTTCGCCGAGGCGTGGGAGCGCTTCTCCTACTACGGCATGCAAGCGCTGCTGGTGCTCTATCTCACGCAGTACCTGCTCATCCCTGAAAACCTCGAGCACGTCGTCGGCTTCATGCCTTTCAAGGCATTCCTCGAAGGTCTGTATGGGCCGCTCGCAACGCCGATCACGCTCGCCGCAGCGATCACCGGGCTCTACTCGGCGGGCGTCTATTTCACGCCGATGATCGGCGGCTTCATCGCCGATCGTTGGCTCGGGCGTACAACAACGGTGACGATCGGCGCGCTCTTCATGGTCGCAGGCCACTTCCTGATGGCGTTCGATGTCGCGTTCCTCGCGGCAATCACGTGCTTGTTCGTTGGCGTCGGCCTCTTCAAAGGCAACATTGCCAGCCAGGTCGGAGAGCTTTACGGGCCGGACGATCTTCGCCGCACGACGGCGTTCCAGACATTCCTGCTCGGTGTCCAGATTGCGGTGATCGTGGCGCCAATCGTGACCGGCTTCCTCGGTGAGAAGATCGCTTGGCACTACGGCTTCGGCGCAGCTGGCGTCGGCATGGCTGTCGGCCTCCTCGTTTATCTCTCGGGTCGCAGATATCTGCCGCCAGAACGCGCGCGCGGAGCCGCGGCGCGAGCTGTGCCGCAACCGAAGCTGACGGGCCGTGATTGGGCGACGATGGCGGTGCTTGTGGCGTTGCTGCCAGTCCTGGCAATGACCGCAATCGGCAACCAGGAAATTTTCAACGCCTACCTGATCTGGGGCGAAGCCAACTATAATCTCGTATTCTTCGGCGAGACGATGCCGGTGTCGTGGCTGGTCTCGCTCGACGCGATCATATCAACGGTCACCGTCGGCGGCGCGCTGCTCTTTTGGACGGTCTATGCCCGCCATTGGAAAGAGCCTGATGAGATCATCAAGCTTGCCATCGGCGCTGTGATTGCGGCTGGAGCGCCAATGATCCTAGCATTCGCGAGCGCTAGTCACGCTGCAACTGGCCAGCCGGTTTCGCTGCTTTGGGGGATCGGCTTCCACGTTGTGAACGATATCGGCTTTGCGATGATCTTTCCTGTTGGCTTGGCGCTGTTTTCACGCGCAGCGCCGCGGCAGCTCGGCGGTATGTTCATCGGCATCTATTATCTGCACCTCTTCATCTGCAATTTGGCTACCGGCAAAGTTGCAGGTCTGATTGAGACAATGGACGGCTTCGATTTCTGGGCCATGCATGCGGCGATTATCGCGGCGGGCGCCGTGGCGCTCGTGGTGTTTGCGGTGCTGTTCAATAGGCTTCTTGCGCCAAAGGCGGCCGATGCAGCGCAGCCGCCTATTGCAGAGCCGGCGTCAGCCTAAGCGGCGCGCTTGGAGCGCAGAAGCAGCACCTGCCCCGCCAATACCAGCGCAACGCCGCCGAGCGCCAGGAAACCCCAGCTCTTCTCTTCAAAGAGAGCTGAGACAAACATGGCCAGCGGTGGCGTCAGCGCCGAGATGTAAGACGCCGTCGCGTAGCCGCGCCGCCGCGCAAGCCCATAATAAAGCGCAAACGCGATCACCGAGCCGACGACGGAGAGATGCAGCAGCGACAGGATGTAGGGCGCCGTGAACTCAAACGCCCAGGTCTTGCCCGTCAATATCGCAAACGCCGCCAGGAGCATCGCGCCGTAGCCCATCGACCAGCCAGTTGAGGCGATCACGCCGGCGCCGGCCATCTCGCCCCGGCGCGCAAACACATTGCCAATCGCCGCCGCGAACACGCCCGCGAGTGTCAGGCCAACACCGCTCAACGCACGGGCGCTCATGTTGGCGGTGACGATCTCTTCCCAAGACAAAAGCGCAACGCCGATTACCCCAAGCGCGCCCGCG
Source organism: Caulobacteraceae bacterium (assembly GCA_031379735.1). Lineage (GTDB taxonomy): Bacteria > Pseudomonadota > Alphaproteobacteria > Caulobacterales > Aquidulcibacteraceae > Vitreimonas. The sequence continues at coordinate 4,109 of JANNFK010000051.1, forward strand.
CCCCACGCCAGGAGCGGCGCGCGCTGCCCGAACGCGACGCGAAAGACGACGAGGTTCACAAACGCCATCGCCGCAAACACGACGGCGACGACGGCCGACGTGACGCGCTCTTCGGCCCAATACACAAACGAGTAATCGATCGCGAAGGTGAAAACGCCGACGCCAAAGGCAGACAAATGTTGTGCACGATTGAGACCGAGTTTTTCGCCGCGCAGCGCGCCCCACGCGAACAGCAGCAACGCGGCGAGCGCGAAGCGATAGCTGATCGAGACAACCGGATCGACAACGCCGAGCTGTAGTGTGATAGCGAACCACGTCGTTCCCCACGCGAGCGTGCACACCACAATCGCTGCAAGGTCGAGCCATTGCGAACGCGGCGTAGTTTCGACTTCGGTTACTGTTGCGCTGTTATCCGCGCTCATTGCGGCTCCCCGGCGCCGACATAGTGATGAAGCGATTTAAAGCAAACATAATGCTTCGCGTATGCAGCGATAACGTCCGATTTGGCGCCCTTTCACCACGCGATGCGTTGACCCGTACTTACCCCAGGCCTAGCTTTAGTCATGGCATCGGGGCGCCCTTGGGGGCGGGCTCGGCCCCGACAGCCCCGAGGTTTGAACCAAGGAGGCTCCTGCATGCGCATACAAATCGCTGGACGGCAAATGGATGTCGGCGAGGCGCTAAGGACACGCATCGAAAACGAGTTGGCAAGCGGCGTTGGCAAATACTTCAACCGCGCCACAGACGCCGTTGTCACAGTCGCCAAGAATGGAGGCGGCTCGGGCGTTGCGGTGGATTGTTTGGTCCACCTCCCTTCAGGAATTTCCCTACAATCGGAAGGACACGGCGGCGACGCACACAGCGCGTTCGACGATGCCCTGGTTAAGCTCGAAAAGCGGGTGCGCCGCTACAAGCGGCGCCTGCGAAATCATCACACCGACCACAAATCTCCCCTTCCGGCCGAGGACGCTTCGTCTTATGTGCTCGCGCCATTAGAAGAAGAAGGTGACGACGACGGCGTCGATGTACCGGCCAATGGTGAAGCGACGCCCCTGGTGATCGCGGAAGTCATGAACCCCGTGCGGACAATGACGGTTTCCATGGCGGTGATGCAGCTTGATCTGGCGGACTCTCCTGCACTGATGTTCAGAAACGCGGCCAATCGCGAACTGAATGTGGTGTACCGGCGGTCGGACGGGAATATCGGCTGGATCGACCCCGGCCGCGGGAGCCTAAAAAACGGCGCCTGAGTTAACCGGCTCCTTAACCGGGAGCGGCGCACAGGGTGAGAATGAACGATCTTGGCGATCTGGTTGCGGCGAACGCCATCATGCCACGCTTGCTGACGACATCGCGTCGGCAAGCGCTACAACTCATGGCCGACGCATTGGCCAAGAGTGCAGGCATTGATGCGCGCGCCGCCTTCGACACCGTGCTGATACGTGAGCGGCTCAATGGCACCGGTTTGGGCGAAGGGGTCGCTACACCTCATGGCCCGCTTCTGGGCCTGACGCGCCCGATCGCCGCCTTCGCACGTCTCGATCCGCCGCAAGACTTCGAGGCGCTGGACAATCGCCCGGCCGATCTCGTGTTCATGCTGCTCTCCCCGCCAGACCGAAGCGCAGACCATCTGAAAGCGCTGGCGCGCATTTCGCGATTCTTGAAGCATCCCGACGTGCGCGAAAAGCTGCGCTCGGCACGAGGCGGCGATGAGCTCTATGCGCTGATCGCCGGCAACGTGCATAGCGACGCCGCATGATGACCGCGGCCGACAGGCTGTTCTCCTATTTCCCGCTGCTGATGACAGTGCTCTCGCTGGCGGCGCTGGGCGTATTTGCGCAATGGCCGTCGCTGTGGAGCGCGGCGCTGCTGTTGTTCGTGATCTACTTTTTGCCGCCGATTGTGCAGCGCGTGACGCTGCGATGGTCAACGCTGAAGCAAGGCGTGACCGAGATTGACGGGCGCAAATTTTCGCCATGGCTGGCGACACATCACATCCAGGCCTTCTACGATGCCTTGCCCTATCTAGAATCGCTGCTTCGTGTGTTTCCCGGTTTTTATTCGATGTGGCTACGGATGTGGGGCTCACGCGTCGGCTATGGCGTCGAATGGCCGGTGCGCATGGACGTCCTCGATCGCGGCATAATAGATATCGGCAACCGCGTGGTGTTTTCGCGCGAAGTTCAGCTTGCGGCGCATGTGCGCAAAAAAACCGATGGCGGACGATCTCGCGTGCTGGTGCGTACGGTGCGGATCGGGAGCTACGCCTTCATCGGCGCGGATGCGCGGATTGGCGCGGGCGCGAGCGTGCCGTCGAACGCGAGCGTGCCTGAGATGGCGGTCGTCGGCGTCAACGAAGTATTCGGCGATGCGGTGCGGCATCACGAACAGGTTGAGGCGGAGTTTGCTTAGCTCACTTCTCCCTCGCGAGGGGGAGAAGGAAAATCACTCCTTTTCCAGCTTCGCCAGCAGCACGCCTTCGCTCACCTGCGCGCCCGCTTTCGCGTTGAGCTCGGTAAGCTTGCCGTCGAACGGCGCGGTGAGCGTGTGCTCCATCTTCATGGCTTCGAGCACAAGAATGGGATCGCCCTTCTTCAGCTTGGCACCCGCTTTCGTGGCGACGGAGACGATCTTGCCGGGCATGGGCGAAAGGATCGCGCCATCGCCGGCAGTGGCTTCGTCCGCGCTGCGCTCGCCGGTGTCGAGCGTGAACTCGTAAGCGTCACCGTGATCGAACACGATCATCGCGTCGCCGATGTGATGCGGCCAAGCCGTGGCGATCGCGGCGCCTTCGACGCTGATGCTCTCACCGGCGCAGCGCATCGCGATGCGCGCGGATAGCGCGGCGTTGATGCGGAAGCCGTGCAACGCTGACCAGGGTGAGCCTCGCGTTGAGGGTGCGCCCAGGCTGGGCGATGCGGCGGCGCGCATGAAGCCGGCGGCGGCTTGGGCGCGGACGGCATCGCTCGGCGCGGGCGTGGCCATCAGCGCGTCGCCGCGTGAGGCGATCAACGCGGTGTCGACGTCGCAAGACTCGAAACGGGAGTCGCGGAGGCAGCGATAGATAAAGCCGGCATTGGTTTTCACCGGCCAGGTCTCGACGTCGCGCCATTCGCGCAGCATGTTGGCGATGGCTTCGTGGCGCGTCGGCGCGTGCATGATGATCTTGGCGATCATCGGATCGTAGAACGGCGTCACCTCGTCGCCCTGCTCCACCGCGGAATCGACCCGCGCATGATCGCCGCGCAAAGTGGGGAATTTCAGGATTTTCAGCGGGCCGGTGCTGGGCAAGAAGCCGGCCGCTGTGTTTTCGGCGTAAAGCCGCGCCTCTATGGCGTGGCCGTTTATCTTCAGCTCTTCCTGCTTCAGCGGCAGCTTTTCGCCGCTCGCGACGCGCAGTTGCCACTCCACCAAATCCTGCCCGGTGATCTCTTCCGTCACCGGATGTTCGACTTGCAGCCGCGTGTTCATTTCCATGAACCAGATGCGGTCGGCGCGGAGGCCTTCGCTGGCGTCGGCGATGAACTCGATGGTGCCGGCGCCGACATAGTTCACGGCGCGCGCCGCGAGCACGGCCGCATCGGTGACGGCTTTGCGCGTGGCGTCATCCATGCCCGGCGCGGGCGCTTCTTCGATCACCTTCTGGTGGCGGCGCTGCAGCGAGCAATCGCGCTCGAACAGATGTACGACATTGCCGTGCATATCGCCGAACACTTGCACTTCGATATGGCGCGGCCGCTGCACGTACATTTCGAGCAACACGCGATCGTCGCCGAACGATGACGCGGCTTCGCGTTTGGCTGATTGAAGTGCGGCTTTGAAATCGCCTTTCTTCTCGACCTTGCGCATGCCTTTGCCGCCGCCGCCGGCGACGGCTTTGATCAGCACCGGATAGCCGATCCCGTCGGCTTCCTTCTGCAAGCGCTCTTCGCTTTGATCGTCGCCGAGATAGCCGGGAGTCGTCGGCACGCCGGCTTCGGCCATGAGTTTCTTAGCGGCGTCTTTAAGGCCCATGGCGCGGATCGAGTCCGGCTTCGGGCCGATCCAGATCAGGCCCGCATCGAGGACGGCCTGCGCGAACTCCGCGTTCTCGGAGAGAAAGCCGTAGCCGGGATGGATCGCCTCTGCGTTCGCTTGCTTTGCGGCAGCGATGATCTTCTCGCCGCGGAGATAGCTTTCCTTCGCGGGGCTCGCGCCGATGTGCACGGCTTCATCCGCCTCGCGCACGTGCAGCGCTTTGGCGTCAGCGTCGGAATAGACGGCGACCGTGCGCACGCCGAGACGCTTGCACGTCCTGATCACACGCCGCGCAATTTCTCCGCGATTGGCAATGAGCACTGATTTCAACATGCGCGCACTCTTCCCCCTCCCCTGGAGGGGGAGGGGGTTAGGGGGTGGGGTGAACCGGTGGCTGCGGCGTGCATCGCAACACTATGTGCGCACGCGATCCGCGAAACACAGCGCGCGTTTTCACCCCCACCCCTGCCCCTCCCCCCTCTAGGGGGAGAGGTGACGGCGGTGCGAATGACGCGGCGAGCGATTTCGCCGCGATTGGCAATGAGCACTGATTTAAGCATGGGTCCAGACCATCCAGGGATCTATATGCCCAAAGCGCATTGGCGATCCAAAGCAGGAAGAAAATGAAAAACGGCGCCAAGATGAGAATAGCGGGTCCGCGGCCCCTCTTATCCAGCAAAGCTGGTCCGGCGCTGAATACAACCGCCGGCCATGTAAAAATTCCCGGCACGACCGCGGCCACGAGACCGAGCAGCGGAAATCTGTGGCCGAGAAGCGTGGCGGCGCGCAGCAAGCTCGTGCACAGCAAAATACCGAGTGTGAGATAGGACACGACGAAGTCCGACAGTGGCGGGATGTTAAAGAGTCCCGTCAGAAGTCCAAAGACGTTGGCGAAATGCACGCTGATGTTTTCGGACCAAAAGTTGACGAGATATCCGATCGGTCCGCGCCACGCGACGACACCCGACACCATGTTGGCGATCTCGATCGGGCCGCCGAAGAGACCAATGGGCGCAAGGATGACGGACAGCCACCATATAAAATCGCGGTTGGCTGTGCCGACGGGTTGAGCTTCGGTGGTCATCAAACTCTACATCCTAAACACGCCGAAGCGCGTCTCCGGAATTGGCGCGTTCAAGCTTGCACTGATCGCCAAGCCCAACACGTCGCGCGTTTGCGCGGGATCAATGATCCCGTCGTCCCATAGCCGCGCCGTGGCGTGATACGGGCTGCCCTCTTCTTCATATCTTGCGCGGATTGGGTCTTTGAATTTTTCTTCGTCCGCCTTGGCCCAGGTCTCGCCTTTCGCTTCCATGCCGTCGCGCTTGACTTGCGCGAGCACGCTGGCGGCTTGTTCGCCGCCCATGACAGAGATGCGGGAGTTGGGCCAGGTGAAGAGGAAGCGCGGGGCAAACGCGCGGCCGCACATGCCGTAATTGCCGGCGCCGAACGAGCCGCCGATCAGCACGGTGAACTTCGGCACCTCGGCGGAGGCGACGGCCGTCACCATCTTGGCGCCGTCCTTGGCGATGCCGCCGGCTTCGTATTTGCCGCCGACCATGAAGCCGGAAATGTTTTGCAGGAAGACCAGCGGAATTTTGCGCTTACAAGCGAGCTCAATAAAGTGCGCTGCCTTCTGCGCGCTTTCGCTGAACAGGATGCCGTTGTTGGCAAGGATCGCGACCGGGAAGCCCCAGATGCGCGCGAAACCGGTGACAAGCGTCGGGCCGTAGAGCGGGCGGAATTCGTCCAGCTCGCTGCCATCGACGATACGGGCGATGACTTCGCGCACGTCGTACGGCGTGCGCACGTCGTCGGGGATCACGCCGTAGATGCTTTCAGCATCGTAGGCCGGCGCGATCGGCTCGCGCAGATCGAGGCCGACTTGCTTCACGGTGTTGAGGTTCGCGACGATGCGGCGGACAAGATGAAGCGCGTGCGCATCGTCTTGCGCGAGGTGATCGACAACGCCGCTCTTGCGCGCGTGCATGTCGCCGCCGCCGAGATCTTCGGCGCTGATCACTTCGCCCGTCGCGGCTTTCACCAGTGGAGGTCCGCCGAGGAAAATGGTGCCTTGGTTGCGGACGATGATGGTTTCATCGCTCATCGCCGGCACATAGGCGCCGCCCGCGGTGCACGAGCCCATGACGCACGCGATCTGCCCGATGCCTTCGGCGCTCATGCGCGCTTGATTGTAGAAGATGCGGCCGAAATGGTCGCGGTCGGGGAAGACTTCGGCTTGGTGCGGCAGGTTCGCGCCGCCGCTATCGACGAGATAGACGCAGGGCAGCTTGTTCTGCATCGCGATCTCCTGCGCGCGCAGGTGCTTCTTCACCGTCATCGGAAAATACGCGCCGCCCTTCACTGTGGCGTCGTTGGCGACGATCATCACTTCACGGCCTGATACACGTCCAACGCCGGTGATCACGCCCGCTGCGGGCGCTTCGCCATTGTAAAGATCATACGCCGCGAGCGCGCCGACTTCGAGAAACGGCGCACCGGGATCAAGCAAACGCTCAACCCGCTCGCGCGGGAGCAGCTTGTTGCGCTTGGTGTGGCGTGCGCGCGCCTCTTCCGAACCGCCCAGCGCGATCTGCGCCGCGCGTTCACGCAGCTGCTGCGCCAAGCCGCGATGATGCGCGGCGTTCTTGGCGAAGGCTTCGGAATTGGGATCGATGGAGGATTTGAGTTTCATGTCGGACTCTGCTCCCCCTCCCCTACGGGGGGAGGGGGCAGGGGGTGGGGTGAGCGCCGGCGGTAGCCGAACTCTTCTCGCTCTTGCAGCGCTTCTCGCACGCGGCCAAGCCAATTTGCGCCACTCAGAATTTCGCTGTCTTTGAAGCGCAAGACAACAAGGCGTTCGCTGACGAGCCAAGCGTCGCGCTTCGCATCGTGCGCCTGTGCTTCGACGTTCTCATGCAACGGACCATCGACTTCAACGATCAACTTGCGGCGCAAGCAAACGAAGTCCGCCCAGTAGCGACCAAACTGATGTTCGCGGCGGAATGCGAAACCCTCAGCACGCAACGCGCGCAATTGCTTCCAGGCTTCCAGTTCACCTTTTGAAGGTGTTGCGTCTCGCTTCATTGCGGCACACGCCGGAGCGAGCCTTCACCTCCACCCCTGCCCCTCCCCCCTCTAGGGGGAGGGGTGCGTTGAGCGACGTCAGCGATCACGCGCCGATGATCTCCCGGCCGATCAAAAACCGCCGCACTTCATTTGTGCCAGCACCGATGTCGTAGAGCTTAGCGTCGCGGAGGAAGCGCTCAACTGGAAAGTCGCGCGTGTAGCCGGCGCCGCCCAGGGCTTGGATGGCTTCGAGCGAGACGCGGACCGCGCTTTCGGAGGCGAACATAATGGCGCCGGCGGCGTCGTGGCGTGTGGTTTTGCCGGCGTCGCAGGCGCGGGCGACGGCGTAGACATAAGCGCGCGCGGCGCTGAGCGCGACGACCATGTCGGCGACCTTGGCTTGAATGAGTTGAAACGAGCCGATTGGCTTGCCGAATTGTTTGCGCTCGCGAACGTAGGGCAACACGACGTCGAGGCAGGCTTGCATGATGCCGAGCGGCCCAGCTGCGAGCACGGCGCGTTCGTAGTCGAGCCCGCTCATCAGCACGGCGACGCCGCGATTGAGCCCGCCCATGATTTGCTCTTCCGGCACTTCACAATCTTCGAACACGAGTTCGCCGGTGTCCGAGCCGCGCATGCCCATTTTGTCGAGTTTTTGGCCGACGCTAAAACCCTTCATGCCGCGCTCGATAATGAACGCGGTGATGCCGCCGGAGCCCGCGCCCGGTTCGGTTTTGGCGTAAACGACGAGCGTGTTGGCCTCGGGCGCGTTGGTGATCCAGAACTTCGTGCCGTTCAGCACGTAGCGATCGCCCTTCTTCTCCGCGCGCAATTTCATGCTGACGACGTCGGAGCCCGCGCCCGCTTCGCTCATGGCCAGCGAGCCGACGTGTTCGCCGCTGATGAGCTTGGGGAGATATTTCTTCTTCTGCTCCGGCGTTGCCCAGCGACGGAGTTGATTGATGCATAGGTTCGAGTGCGCGCCATAGCTAAGGCCGACCGACGCGCTGGCGCGGCTTACCTCCTCCATCGCGACGACGTGTTCGAGATAGCCGAGGCCCAAGCCGCCATCCTCTTCGGCGACGGTAACGCCGTGCAGGCCGAGTGCGCCCATCTCGGGCCAAAGTTCGCGTGGGAATTTGTTGGTCGCGTCGATCTCAGCGGCCATCGGCGCGATGCGGCCGGCGGCGTAGCGAGCGGTGGTTTCGCGGATGGCGTCGGCGGTCTCGCCGAGAGCAAAATCAAGGCTGTGCGATTGGGTCATGATCTCCCTATACGGGCGGCCTCTGCGGGCCGTTTACGCGTTCGCCCGGTCTTAGACCAATCGCGCCAAGAGTGAAATTGGCGCGCGACAAAGAGGGTTAACTGGTAACCACGCGCGTTGCTGGGGTTCCTCAGTAATGTTACGGTGCTGGAACGTCGGGTCTTTCAAGGGCGTTGAAATTTCATGGCACCTCCAGCTCGTCCCGTTTGGACTGGGCAAATCCGGCTTGCGCTCGTGGCGCTACCGGTGAAGCTCTATTCGGCCTTGGATTCCAAGGAAAAGATTTCGTTTAACCAGATTCACGAGCCTTCGAAGCAGCGCATTCGCTACGAGAAGGTCGCGCCCGGCATTGGCGCGGTGGACAAGGACGAGATCGTCAAAGGCTACGAATACCAAAAGGGCCGCTACGTCCTCTTCTCAGATGAAGAGTTCGACGCGCTGAAAGTGGACTCCAAGAAGACGCTGGACATGATCCAGTTCGCCCCGGCCGACACGATCGACCCGATCTATTTCGACAAGCCGTACTATGCCCTGCCCGATGGCAAGATGGCGGACGAGCCGTACCGCGTCGTGTGCGAAGCGCTGAGGAAGACGAAGACTGTCGGCCTTGGCCAGATCACCATGCGTGGCCGTTCGTACATTGCCGCCGTGAAGCCGTACGAGGGCGGGCTGATCGTCGAGACGGTCCACTATGCCGAGGAATTGCGCAAAGCGAACTTGTTCTTTGACGAAATCCCGAGCGGCAAGCTCGACGCCGACCTGGTCGACCTCGCCGAAGAGCTGATCACCCGCAAGAAAGCCAAGTTCGACCCGAACAAGTTCGAGGACGAGTATGCGATCGCGATCGAGCGCCTCGTGAAGAAGAAGATCGAGCGCCACGGTGAACTGATCCTGGAAGACCAGGAAGAGCCCTCGAAAGATTATGGCGACAACGTCGTTTCACTCGTGGACGCACTGAAGAAATCGCTCGCAAAGAAGTCGAAACCGATTGCGGACGAAGAAGAAGCGCCGGCGCCGAAAAAGCGTGCGGCGGCCGAGCGGACGAAGACGACCCGCGCCAAAGCGCCTGCGAAGGCGCCGGCCAAAAAGCGCGCTAAGAAATGAAGCGGCCCGCCAAAAGTGGCGGGGCGAAGAAGACGGCCAAGTCGGACTCGGTCGGCGATCTGGCCGAGTACAACCGCAAGCGCGATTTCAAGAAAACTACAGAGCCCGCGGGCGGCGACCTCAAGGCTGCTGGCGGCATGTTCGTTGTGCAAAAGCACGCAGCGACACGGCTGCACTACGATTTCCGGCTTGAGCATGATGGCGTGCTGATGAGCTGGGCGGTGCCGCAGGGCCCCTCACTCGATCCCAGCATCAAGCGCCTCGCTATGCGCACAGAAAACCATCCGATCGAGTACGGCGCGTTCGAAGGCGTCATCCCGAAGGGTGAGTATGGCGCCGGTGCGGTGATCATTTGGGACACCGGGAAGGTGAAATGGCTGCTCGATCCCGACGAAGGCATGGCCAAAGGCGAGTTAAAATTCGTGTTGGCCGGTGACCGGCTGATGGGCGAATTTCACATGGTCAAGATCAAGCCGCGCGAAGGCGAGCGCGGAAACCCTTGGCTTCTATTCAAATCAAAGGACGCGTTCGCGGGCAAAGAAGATCCGGTTGCGCGCAGCGTAACGAGCGTACTGTCGGGGCGCACAATTGAAGACGTACGCTCGGGCCGCGCGCGGGTTTGGAGCAAGGGCGGCGAGCGGGCGCCGAAGGCGGCCAAACCGCCAACGTGGGCGTTCATTGAACCGGCGCTGGCGACGCGCATCGAAGACGCACCGAGGGGTGATGCCTGGATCCACGAGATCAAATACGACGGCTATCGCATCCAGACCGCAGCGAGCGGTGATAGCGTGCGGCTCTACACGCGCACAGGACTCGATTGGACCGGCAAGTTTCAATCGGTTGCGGATGCGCTCGCAGCGCTCGATCTGAAGGACGTTCTGCTGGATGGCGAAATCGCTGTCGCGCAGGCTAACGGCAAGACGGACTTTTCAGCTTTACAGAAATCACTCGAAAGCGGCGTCGCCAAGGGCGTTTCGTATTTCGTGTTCGATATCCTGGCTGAAGGCGCCAAGGATTTGCGTAAGACGCCGCTGCTGGAGCGCAAACAGCGGCTCGAAAAAGTACTGGCGAAAGCAAAGTCGCCGATCCGCATCAGTCCCTTTTTTGAAGGCGGCGGACCTGATGTGTTGGAGGCGTTTCGCGGCCAAGGCCTCGAAGGCGTCATTTCAAAAAAAGCGACATCCACGTACCAAAGCGGACGCACCAATTCTTGGCTCAAAGTTAAGTGCGTCAATGAGCAGGAATTCGTCATTATTGGGTACCAGCCATCGCTGAAAGGCCGCGCATTCGCCGCGCTCATGATGGCCGATCGCGTCGACGGCAAACTCGTCTATCGCGGCAATGTCGGCACAGGCTTCAACGACAAGACGCTTGCCTCGTTACACGCGCAGCTCAGCAAGATCGAGCGCGCCAAACCTGCGCTGACGGTGCCGCGCGAGGCGGCAAAAGGCGCGAAATGGGTTGAGCCAAAACTGGTTGCGCAAGTGCGGTTCGCCGAGTTCACCGGCGAAGGCGCCATCCGTCACGGCGTCTATCTCGGCTTGCGCGGCGACAAATCCGCCAAGGACGTGCAAGCCGAACAAGCCGCGCCCGCGATGCGCACGCGTGTGCGGCTTACGCATCCCGGCAAAGTGCTCTTTCCCGACGCGGGCGTGACCAAAGCTGAACTGGCCGCCTATCTCGACATGGCCGCTGATCGCATGGGCGCGCATCTCTATGGGCGCCCGGTCAGCCTCGTACGCGCGCCGGATGGCGTTGGTGGTCAGACCTTCTTCCAGAAGCATGCGATGAAAGGCATGCCGAAAGAGATTAAGCTGATCAACGTCGCTGAAAGCGGAGGCAACGCCGAAGAATATATCACGCTGCCTGATGCAACAGCGATCGTCTCGGCAGCGCAAATCAGCGCGCTGGAATTTCACCTCTGGGGGTCACGCAACAAAGATCTGGAACACCCCGACCGACTCATCTTCGACCTCGATCCGGACGAAGAGCTGGTCTTTCAGGTGGTGAAGCGCGCGGCGTTCGACATCAAAGCGTTGCTCGACAACGCCGATCTTACGTCGTTCGCGATGATCACGGGCGGCAAAGGCATTCACATCGTCCTCAATGTGAAGCCGAAGCTGGATTGGGATGAACTGAAAGGCTTTTCGGCGGACGTAGCCGAACAGATCGCCGCGCTTGATCCCAAGCGTTTCGTTGCGAACATGTCCAAAGCCAAGCGCAAAGGTCGTATTTTCATCGACTATTTGCGCAACGGACGCGGCGCGACCGCCGTCGCGCCCTACTCGCCGCGTGCGCGCGGCACTGCGCCGGTTGCCGTCCCGGTGAGCTGGGATGAGTTGAGAACAATTCCCGCCGCCTCAGTCTTCAAACTCAAAGACATGCACGCGCGGCTGAACGAACCCGATCCGTGGGCCGACTACGCCAAGAGCGCCGTCAGCATCACCAGAGCGACGCGCGCCAAGCTCGGTCTCTAAATCATTCGACGCGATTCGCGCCGCGAAATAGCCCGTTTGATCGCATGTGCTATACGGTCAACTCTGCCCGTTCCGCTCGGAGACCGTTCCATGCGTCTGCCCACCCTTGCCGTCGTCGCCTTGCTCACCGCTTGCGGGCAGGCGGAACCGCCGCCGCCGCTTCCCGAAACAACGACCATCACAGCTATCGCGCCGCCGTGGTTCATCTGCGACGCAGTCAACGCGCCGGTGGTGCTGGTGTTCGAGCGCGACGGCGCCACAGCCCGCGTGGCGCAATACGATAAACCGAACGGCGCGCTGGTGCAGCGCACCGAGTATCAGATCGGCAGCGCCGAAGGCGGCGCGGGCAGCGTCTACACGACGTTGATGCAGAACGGCGCCGAGGCCGGCATGGTCCGGCAGATCAATCCAGGCATGTTGGAAACACCTGGGGCCGCTTTCACCGCGCCTTACACCTCCGTACGCATTGGGGATCGCGACATGTCGTGCCGGTGGATGCCGCGCACGCGCCTGATGGGCTTTACCGGCCGGCGCACAATCGTCGTCAGCGAAGATGCAGACGGCGATTTGCTCTATCATTCTTACGACTTTGCAACGGCTGCGAACGCGCAGCCGATCGACATCGCCGAAAACGGACGCACGACCACGTTCTCGCTCGAAGTGCGCAACGGCGCCGAACAGCTCGACGCCAACGGCGCGCGCTATCAGTTTCAAGCGGACGTTGAAACCGAGATATTCGTCACTGCCGGACGCGATGGCCGCGCGCGAGTCGACGTGCAGCGCCACGGCCCAAATCCTACGCAAACCGAGGATTTGATCAGTTTTGTCCAAGGCTCTGGCGCCGAGTAAAAGATTGTCGCGCGGGCGGTGATCGTCTAAGCCACGCGGAGAAATTTGCGGAGCATCCATGACGTTCGCCACTTACGAAAAAGCCGGTCGCGTTGCGACGATTTCGCTGAACCGGCCCGAGAGCCGCAACGCCATTGCAACGCAACAGGATTGCGATGATCTCTCCGGCGCGCTGTGGCAGGCGAACGACGACGCCGATATCAACGCCGTGATCCTCACCGGTGCCGGCAAATCGTTCTGCGCTGGCGGCGATTTGAAAGCGATCCGCGAACGAAGCGGCATCGGCCCGCGCGCGACGCCGGACGGCACACGCGCGAACTATCGGCGGGGCGTACATTCGATCATCAAGGCGCTCGCCGACATTGAAGTTGCGACGATTGCCGCGATTAACGGCCACGCCATCGGGCTTGGTCTCGACATCGGCATTTTGTGCGACATTCGCCTCGCGGGCGCGTCCGCAAAGATGGCGTCGAGCTTCGTGAAAGTCGGCATTATTCCGGGTGACGGCGGCGCTTGGATCTTGACCAACGCCATTGGCGCGTCGCGCGCGGCGGAATTGGTGCTCACCGGCGATACGATTGACGCCGAAGAAGCGGCGCGGATTGGATTGGTCTCGCGGGTCGTGCCTGATGAGTCCTTGATGGATGAAGCGCGCAAAGTTGCGGAGCGGGTCGCCGTGAATCCGCCGCGTACCGTCCGCTTGGCCAAGCGCCTGCTCCGCGAAGCGCAGCACGGCCGCCTAAGTGACGTTCTTGAACTGTCGGCGGCGTTCCAGGCGCTCGCCCACGAAACCCGCGACCACAAGGAAGCGGTCGACGCGTTCACCGAAAAGCGCACGCCGAAATTTACGGGCGAATAATAAGATGACGATCCGCGTTGGCATCGGCGGCTGGAGCTACGAACCCTGGGAAGAGACCTTCTATCCGGAAAAGCTCGCCGCCGCGAAACAGCTCGAATATGCCTCGAGCAAAGTGACGGCGATCGAAATCAACGCGACATTCTACAGGACACAAAGCGCGACGTCATTTCAGAAGTGGGCCAAATCGACGCCGGACGATTTCATGTTTTCGGTAAAGGCGCCGCGCGCCGCTGTGCAGCGCAAAGATCTACGTGAAGCGGCGCAGTCGATCGAATGGTTCTTCAATAGCGGCGTCGGCGAGCTTGGCTCAAAGCTCGGGCCGATCTTTTGGCAAATGGCGCCCTACAAGAAGTTCGACGCCGCCGAAATGAATGCGTACTTCGACATGCTGCCGGAAAAGCTCGGCAAGGTGAAACTGCGCCACGCCATCGAGGTGCGCCACGATAGTTTCACCGACGACGGATTTCTAAAACTCGCGCGCGAGCGCAACATCGCGGTGGTGACGGTAGAGTCCGCGAAGCACCCGCTGATCGTCGAACCCACGGCAGACTTCGCCTACGCGCGCCTCGAACTTACACAGGCGGATGAGCCAACTGGTTATCCAAAGGCCGCGCTGAAGAAATGGTCCAAGACCGCTCGTGACTGGGAGAAGACCGGCGACGTTTTCCTCTACTTCATCAGCGGCGCCAAAGAGCGCAATCCAGCCGCGGCCATGGCGATGCTTGATCTGTTAAAGGCCTAATTACGGCAAGCGCGGCAGTCATTGCCAAGCAAAGGCCGCAGCCTCACATTACGACTCGTGAGGGCGTTCATACGCCAGCGAAACAAATATGTCAGAAAACCGCATCGGCCACATTCGCCTGACGTCCCATCCGGGGGCCGGCGCTGCTGTGCGCTTCCCCATTCACTGGGGCGCGCCCACGGCGCAGGAGCGCGGGCCTGTGATCGGCTCCGCCACGACAGATCGCAACGCGATCGGCGCGTACGGCGGCGCGTACTCCATCTACCGCGCACTCTCCGTTTCCGCTGGCACGCTGAATCCGAGCGTGCGGCCAGACCTGAAAGACACTTCGCCCGTCGTTGATATGGGTCCATTCCCGCAATGGAGCGACGCGAGCAAAATCGTATCGCTCGATCCGTGGGGCCACGTGGTCGCAGATGCGTTCAAGAAAGAGATCGATAGCGGCGTCGATATTCGCCCGACCATCGCCATCACGCGCGCGCGGCTTTCATTGCCGGAAGTGCGCGAAGCGATCCGGCTTGGCCGCCTGAAGGTCGACGGGACCGTCGTGCACGAGAGCGGCGATGTAGCGGTGACAAAGGCCGCGCTTGACCCGGTTTGGCATTTGCCTGGCGTCGCGGCGCGCTTCGGCGTCAGCGAAGAGCGTCTGCGGCATACATTGTTTGAACAAACCGGCGGTATGTATCCAGAATTGGTGACGCGCCCAGACCTCAGCGTCTTCCTGCCGCCGATCGGCGGCATCACGCTCTACATTTTCGGCGATCCCGCCGCGATCGCCGATCCAGCCCGGCGCCTCACCTGCCGGGTGCACGATGAGTGCAACGGCTCCGACGTGTTCGGCTCCGATATCTGTACCTGCCGTCCTTACCTCACGCACGGCATCGAAGAATGCGTGCGTGAAGCGCAAGCTGGCGGCGCAGGTCTCATCGCGTACAATCGCAAGGAAGGCCGCGCGCTCGGCGAGGTCACGAAATTCCTGGTTTACAATGCGCGCAAGCGCCAACCCGGCGGTGATCAGGCCGCGACCTATTTCGAGCGCACCGAATGCGTCGCCGGCGTGCAGGACGCGCGCTTCCAGCAATTGATGCCGGACGTTCTGCAGTGGCTGGGCATCACCCGCATTGATCGCTTCGTCTCGATGTCGAACATGAAGCACGATGCGATCATGTCGTCGGGAATCGCCATCGGTGAGCGCGTGCCGATCCCGCCTGAATTGGTGCCGCCCGACGCAAGCGTCGAACTCGAAGCAAAGAAGGCGGCGGGTTATTTCAGCGCCGAAAGCGCCCCGACCGAAGAGGATCTGACCCGCGTGGTGGGGCGTGATCTCAAAGACTTCTGACGCTCGCGCCCTGCTCAGCGCAGCCGCCGTGCGTTCGCGTGCGAACGCGGCGTTCGCATTGGCTGAAGCGGGCGAATTAGACGACTGGCAGCTTCAGCTCGAGGCTTTGCCTGCATGCGCGGACTTTGTGGCGGCGACAGTGCGCAAGCGCTATCCGACACTGGACGTGCCGTTCCACGCACGCTGGCGGCATTTCGTTTTTAGTGGCCGCAACTTCTGGCAAGACATCGCACGCGATTCAAAATGGCGTGACCCCGCCGCCACGGCGCGCGCGCAGTTCGATCTCGCCATCACATCCGTACTTCTTGACGCCGGCGCCGGTGCATCGTGGCGCTACAAGGATCCAAGCTCTGACTTAATCGCGGCGCGCTCGGAAGGTTTGGCGCTCGCAAGTTTGCGTTTGTTCGAGTGGGGCGGCTTCTCGGCTGATCCGACAGACCAATTGCGCGCTGACGCCGACGGTCTCGTACGCATGGATGCGCCAGCGCTTGCTGATGCGTTCCAATCTCGCGGCGCCAACGTGCTGGAAGGTCTCGATGGTCGCGCGCGCCTGCTCAATCGCCTCGGCCAAACGGTTGATGCACGCCCGGATCTCTTCGCGATCAACGACACGCCGCGCCCAGGCGGACTTTTTGATCTGCTGAAGTCACGCACCAAGAACGGCGCGCTACCGGCGCACTTGATCCTCGAAGCCTTGCTCGAAGCGCTTGGACCGATATGGGAGAATCGGCCTACACTGGACGGCGTGTCGCTGGGAGATTGCTGGCCGCATCCGCAACTCGGTTTCGTGCCACTCCATAAACTCTCGCAATGGCTCGCCTACTCCTTGATCGAACCACTAGAGACGGCGGGCGTTCGCGTCACCGAGATCGATGGTTTGACCGGCCTCGCCGAGTATCGGAATGGCGGGCTCTTTGTTGACATGGGCGTGCTTCAGCTACGCGATCCAGGTACGCGTATGTACCAGGTCAGCGACCCTCCTATCGTCGCGTGGCGTTCGCTTACTGTGGCCTTGCTCGACCGCATCGCGCCACTCGTACGCGAGCGGCTAGGCGTAAGCGCGGAGCGATTTCCACTCGCTCGTGTGCTCGAAGGCGGCACATGGGCGGCTGGCCGTGAGGTTGCACGCGCCAAGCGCCCTGAAACGAGCGCGCCCCCACTTCTCATTCACAGCGATGGCACGGTGTTCTGATGTCGAAGGTCACGATCGTCGATCACCCCTTGGTGCAGCACAAGCTCACCATCTTGCGCGACAAGGAAACATCGACGCGGTCATTCCGCGCGCTGCTACGCGAGATCAGCGTGCTGCTTTGCTACGAGGTCACGCGCGATCTGCCGCTGGAAGATGTTTTGATTGAAACGCCCGTCGGGCCGATGACTGGCAAGCGTTTAGCAGGCAAAAAGCTGGTGTTCGCGCCGATCCTGCGTGCTGGCGTTGGCTTGCTGGACGGCATGCTTGAGGTTGTGCCATCCGCACGCGTCGCGCACATTGGCCTCTACCGCGATCCCAAAACGCTGAAAGCGGTTGAGTATTATTTCAAAGCGCCGAGCGATGTTGCTGATCGCCTCGTGATCTTGATCGATCCGATGCTCGCGACCGGACACACGGCGGTCGCTGCGCTCGATCGGCTAAAGGAAAACGGCGTGAGCGACATTCGCCTCGTCTGCCTGCTCGCGGCGCCTGAGGGTTTGGATGTCGTGCAGAGCCATCATCCTGACGTTCCGATCTGGACCGCCGCGATCGATGAGAAGCTCGACGAGCACAGCTACATCGTGCCTGGCCTCGGCGACGCCGGCGACCGTATGTACGGCACGAAGTAGCCATCGCATAAGGCGATCAGGCGACTTGGAAACCGTGCGCAAATGGATCTTCGGTGTCGATCCAAATCTCATTGCGGCCGGTTGCGATCGCTGATCCTTCAATCGAGGGGATGATCGCTGATCTGCCGCCGATATTGGTCTCAGCTTCGATGCGACCGGTGAAGCGCGAGAGGATGTAGCTTTCATGGACGAAGGCGTCGCCAACTTTAAGCTTTCCCTTTGCATGCAGTTGGGCCAAGCGCGCCGACGTGCCGGTGCCGCATGGCGAACGGTCAATGGCCTTTTCTCCGTAGAACACAGCGTTTCTGCCATCCGCGCCCTCGCCCTTGGGCGCATCAGCCCAAAGCACGTGACTTACACCGCGAATGGTCGGGTCGATCGGATGCACCGGCTCGATCTGATCGCGCACTAACTGCCGCACGGCCTGTGACAATTGAAGAATGCGCGCGGCGCCGAGCTCGTCCAGGCCGCGATACGCGCCTTGTGGCTCAATGATCGCGTAGAAATTTCCGCCATACGCAACATCGAGCGTCAACGGACCAAAACCCGGTACATCGATTTTGACGTTCTCCGCCGCCAGATAGCTCGGTACGTTGCGGATACGCACGCTGCGAACGCGATCGCCTTGCTGCGCGTATTGCACCTCAATCAGGCCGGCAGGCGCTTCGGCAACAAAGCGCCCCGGCGTGCGCGGTTTGATCAAACCACTCTCGATCCCGAACGTGACTATGCCGATCGTGCCGTGTCCGCACATCGGCAAGCACCCGCTGGTCTCGATGAACAAGATGCCTACGTCCGCCTCTGGCGTGGTGGGCGGATAAAGAAAACCGCCGCTCATCATGTCGTGACCGCGCGGCTCGAAGCACAGGCCGGTGCGTATCCAATCGTAGCGCGCCATGAAATCCTGGCGCCGCTCGCTCATGGTGTGG
The DNA here is from genome assembly GCA_031379735.1 of Caulobacteraceae bacterium. Taxonomy (GTDB): domain Bacteria; phylum Pseudomonadota; class Alphaproteobacteria; order Caulobacterales; family Aquidulcibacteraceae; genus Vitreimonas. Next base: position 22,579 of record JANNFK010000051.1, read on the forward strand.
CCGTCCAATTCCGGCGCGCCTTCAACAACCAGCCGGACTGGGTTGCCCGCGGTGTGGCCATCGATGCAGCGAAAGACGTGCCGCGTCACGCCGCGGCCTTCAAAGCCGGGCGGGTCGCGGCGGCTTGTTCGACCATCGCCAAAACTTCTGCGCGGCGTGCCCCGGTCAGAGGATAACGCGGCGGCCGCACGCGCTCACTGCCACGGCCCATGATCTGCTCAGCCAATTTGATCGACTGAACCAAATCGTGCTCCGCATCCAAGTGCAGCAGCGGCATGAACCAGCGATAGATCGAGCGCGCCGTTTCAAGATCGCCGCGCAACGCCGCTTCGTACAGCGCCAGAGATTCCTTCGGAAACGCGTTGGTCAATCCTGACACCCAGCCGCGCGCGCCGAGCAGCAAGCCTTCCAACGCAACATCATCAAGTCCAGCGAACAGAACGTATCGATCGCCAAGGGCGCTGAAGAGATCAGTGAAGCGGCGGGTATCTGGCGCACTTTCTTTGACGCAGACGATATTCGCACAATCACGGAGCTGTTTCAGCGCCTCAACGCCAACGCTGACACGATACGCCGGCGGGTTGTTGTAGAGCATAATCGGCAGGGCCGTAGCTTCGGAAACAGCGCGGAAGTGCGCCACGAGTTCGGTCTCAGCTGGCACATAGACCATGGCCGGCAACACCATGAGGCCATCCGCGCCGATCTTCTCGGCATCGCGCGCAAACTCGATAGCACGCTTGGTATCGAGTTCGGAGACACCGGCGATGATCGGGACGCGTTTGCCAACCGCCTCGACTGCACCCTTCAGCACAGCGCGCTTTTCGTCCGGCAAGAGGGAATTATTCTCGCCGACCGTACCCATAATGATGAGCCCGTGAACGCCGTCACGAACCAAGGCATCCTGCACGCGCTGGGTTTCGGCGAAATCGATTGAGAGATCAGGCGCGAACTGTGTCGTCGCCGCTGGAAACACGCCACGCCAATCGACCTTCATCGAACCCCTCGCTTGCTTGCGGGTTCAAACCTATACGATCCAGTGTGACGATGAAATCGATTCTGGTGATTGGCGGCGGGCTCGTGGGGACCGCATCAGCGCTGCGGTTGCAGGCCGCCGGCGTGCAAGTGACGCTAATTGATCCGGGCGACCAAAGACGCGGCGCCTCGTTCGGCAACGCCGGCCACATCGGCGCCGAACAAGTCGCGCCGTGGTCGGCATGGGGAAACGTGTTGCGCGCGCCGCGCGCAAGTTTTGGCATGGGCGGTCCACTCGATTTTCGCTGGAGCGACGTTGCGCTCTGGACGCCATGGTCGATGCAGTTTTTACGGGCCTGCGATCCCGCCCGCTTTGAGCAAGGGCGTGAGGCGCTGATCGCCCTGCTCGCAGACTCGCTGCCAGCTTGGCATCGGATCGCCGACCTTGCCGGCGCGCCGGATATCGTTATCCCGCACGGTCATGTCACCGCATGGATGACACCGCGTGGCGCGGAATACGGTCTAACCGCTTTCTCGAAAGCCAAATGGGGCAGCACGACCAGCTATCGCGAAATGACGGGCGCGGAATTGGCACGTTACGGCACGGTTCTCAATCGCTTGCCGCAGGCTGCGGTGGTGTTTACCGGCACAGGTCAAGTGAGCGAACCGCAAGCTGCGCGCAGCGCCATCCTCGCATCATTCGCGGAGCGCGGCGGCGAAACCATCACCGGCAGTGCAGCACGTGTGGAGACAAGCGGCCGCGTGACGCTCACGAGCGGGGTGACCCGCGATGCGGATGCGGTGCTTGTGAGCGCCGGCCCGTGGTCGCGACGGCTGATGGAGCAGCTGGGAATACGCGCGCCGCTCATCGGCGAGCGCGGCTATCATTTGCACAGCGCGGAAACGAATTGGCCGCGCGACCTCCCAACGACGGTTTTCGAAGAGAACTTCATCGCGGTGTCGCGCTTCACCAGCGGCTTGCGCGCGACAAGCTTCGTGGAATTCGGTTCACCAGACGCGCCGGGCGATGAACGCAAATGGCGGCGGCTGCGGGAGCGCATCGCTGAGCTCGGCATTAAATTCTCGGACACGCCGGATCGCTGGGTCGGGTCGCGCCCCTCGCTACCGGACTTTATGCCGGCGATTGGGCGGTTGGAGCGCTCGCCGAAGGTGCTCTATGCCTTCGGCCACGCCCATCTGGGACTCACGGAGGCGCCGATCACGAGCGAAATCATCACAGCGCTCGCGACTGACAAAACGCCGTCCGTCGACATTACGCCGTTCCGCATCGAACGCTTCGCCTAGCGCAAACTAGCGTTGATCTTTTCCAAATCCGCCACGGACGGAATGAGATCGGCGTCCGGTAACTTATTCAGCGGCGTGTCCACCGTGTTCAACGAATCGTGCAGGTCGCCGGCCTCTGGATCAACGTAAAGCAAGCCCGTGACGATCTCTCCTAGCGCCGACTTTCGCGCAAGATAACCCAGCGCCTCGTTGCGATCGGTGGCGTCATAATCGTCTTCGAGCTTACGCAGGCGCAGGATTGAACCGTCGTGCTGACGGACTTCTTTCAACTCGCCCGGCTTGTAGTCTGCCGTGATCGGCGCGCGCGGTGTGATCACGTCCATGCGGTTCACGGCTTCATTGTGCTCGCGCACATAGTCGAAACTCTTCGTCGAACCAACGTGGTTATTGAACGCCACGCATGGGCTGATGACGTCGAGAATTGCGGTGCCCTTGTGCGAGAGCGCGCCTTTGATGAGCGGCACCAATTGGTGCTTGTCGCCGGAGAAGCTGCGGCCAACGTAAGTCGCGCCAAGCTGCAAGCCCAGCATGACGAGATCGATGGCGGAATCCTTGTTCTCCGCGCCTTTCTTGGCTTTTGAGCCTTTGTCCGAGGTGGCGGAAAATTGACCCTTGGTAAGGCCGTACACGCCGTTGTTTTCGACGATGTAGGTCATGTTCACGCCACGGCGCACGGCATGGCAGAACTGGCCGAGGCCAATCGAGGCTGTGTCGCCGTCGCCGCTCACGCCGAGATAGATGAGATCGCGCGCCGCGATGTTCGCGCCCGTCAGCACAGATGGCATGCGGCCGTGGACGGCGTTGAAGCCGTGCGCTGGGCTGACAAAATAATCCGGCGTCTTCGATGAACAGCCGATGCCGGAGAACTTCGCAAGCCGATGCGGCGCGAGGTCGATCTCGAAACACGCCTGAATGATCGAAGCGCTGATCGAGTCATGCCCGCAACCTGCACACAACGTGGAGATGCGCCCTTCGTAGTCACGGCGCGTGAAGCCCAGCGCGTTCTTTTCGAGCGACGGGTGATGCAGCGCTGGTTTGGCGATATAGGTCATTGCGCATTCTCCCGCAGCGTGGCCGCGTGCGGGCCTTTAAGTTTCTCAGTAATGTCTTTGATAATAAAACGCGCCGTGATCGGCGTGCCGTCATAGTGCAGCACAGAGACGAGACGCGCTGGATGCACGCCACCCTCGTTCACCAACAATGACTTCAATTGCGCGTCGCGGTTCTGCTCGACCACGAACACCTGCTCGTGTTCGCGGATGAACTCGAACACCTCATTGCAGAACGGGAACGCGCGCACACGCATCGCATCTAGGTGAATATTGTGATCTTCCAGCGCGCAAAGCGCTTCTTCCATGGCCGGATCGGTCGAGCCCACGAAGATGACGCCATCCGGGGTACGCTTCTTTGCCTTCTTCACGATCGGGGCGGGCACGTGAGACTTCATCGTCTCCCATTTGCGCAGCAAGCGCTCCATGCCCTCGATATAGTCTTCGCCTTTTTCACTGTAGCGCGCGTCTTTGTCGTGCGACGAGCCGCGCGTAAAATAGCTGCCCTTGGTCGGATGCGTTCCGGGCAGCGTGCGATACGGCACAGCATCACCGTCGACATCGCGATAGCGCCCGAACGCAACACCCTGCTCTAGGTGCTCGTAGCTCAGGACCTTGCCGCGATTGAGCGGACGCTTTGCGTCCCACTTGAACGGCGGCGTGAGCCATTCCTGCATGCCGACATCGAGTTCGAGCATGACGAAGATCGTTGTCTGAAAAAAGTCGGCGAGGTCGAACGCCTGCGCGCCGAATTCAAACGCCTCAGTCGGATTGGCTGGAAAAAGCAAAGGATGCTTGGTGTCGCCGTGCGAGGCGTAAGCCGCGAGCATCAAGTCCGACTGCTGGGTTCGGGTCGGCATTCCCGTGGACGGACCGCCGCGTTGCACGTCGAAGATCACCGCTGGGATTTCAGCATAGTACGAGAAACCGACAAACTCGTTCATCAACGAGATGCCAGGTCCTGACGTGCAGGTGAATGCGCGCGACCCCGCCCAGCCGGCGCCCATCACCATGCCGATTGAGGCAATCTCGTCTTCGGCCTGCACAATGGCGTAGCGGTTCTTGCCGTCGGCGTCCTTACGCAGCATCTGGCAGTATTTCTGGAAGCCTTCCGCCAGCGAGGTTGAAGGGGTGATCGGGTACCAGGCGCAGAACGTCGCCCCGCCATAGACTGCGCCGAGCGCCGCTGCCTCGTTGCCCTCAACGAAAATACGATCGCCAACCTTGTCGGCGCGCTTCAGCTTGAGGCCGATTGGCGCGAGGTGATCCTTCGCGAATGTATAGCCAAGCTCAAACGCCTTGAAATTCGGTTCTATGAGCTTGTCCTTGCCCTTGAACTCTTCCTTTAGAAGATCCTTCACGACCTGCGTTTCGAAGCCGAGCAACTGCGCCAGCACGCCAACATAGCAGACGTTTTTGAACAGCTGACGCTGGCGCGGATCCGCAAACTCGGCGGCGATCAATTCAGTGAGCGGCGCGCCGATGAAGGTGATGTCGTCGCGGAATTTCGATGCAGGCAACGGCTTCGATGAATCGTAAAGCAAATAGCCACCGGATTCGACACCCTTCACGTCGGCGTCCCAAGTCTGCGGGTTCATCGCGACCATAAGATCGATGCCGCCGCGGCGGCCGAGCCAGCCGGCTTCAGAGATCCGAACCTCGTACCAGGTCGGCAGCCCTTGAATGTTCGACGGGAAGATATTGCGCGCGCCAACCGGCACACCCATGCGCAAGATCACCTTGGCGAATAAGCCGTTGGCGCTGGCCGAGCCCGAGCCATTCACGTTGGCGAATTTGACTACGAAATCGTTCGTCGCAGCGAGTGGCTTAGCCATGCGAAGGTACACGCCTTGTAACCCCGCGCCGGAAGCGGCCAGTCCGCCCCACGGGGAGAAACTCAATAGCCCGTCACGCGGTCCAGTTGAAGGGCTCAGCCGCGTGAAGCGCGCTGCGGCGGGCGGTTTGCGCTGAACACGATTGAGGCGTTGCCGAAATGGCTGCGATAGCGGCCGAGCTTATTCTGACTAATGGTCCGATAGCCCATCACAGGCTCCACCACGACAAAGCGCTCCTCGTCATAGCCGACCACCAGCAGGTAATGATCCACCATTTCGAGTCCGGTGAATTCGGACACTTGGCCGACCCGGTACGATAGGAAGCCGCCCGCATAGCCGACGACGGGCGCGTTGGCCCCTGGGAAGGTCCTGTTCTGCACGTAGATCGACGGTAGCCGAACGGCGACCAGCACCGGGCGCCCGCTTTCGAGCTCACGGATGATGGCGGCGTTGTCCAAGCGCACGCCGCTCGCCACCAGGCCGTTCGCATTTGCGAGCGTCAGCAGTTCGGCAATTGAATAGCCGGCGGGCTGGGCCGGCGGTGTATTGGAGTAAATGTCGTTTCCAGCAACGGTGCCCGGGCCGCGCCAGTAATTGACCACGCTCGCCAGGGCGTGCGCCCCGCAGGAAGCGCCGTCGGTTTGGCGATCATGCACGACCGGCAGCACGAGGGCATTTGCCTCCATGCGCCGGTCGAACACTTCAAAGCTGTTGTCGGCGCTCGCTTCGGCAAACGTGTTCACGTCCGTAACCGGCGTGACCGCACATCCGGCGATAAAGAGTGCCGACAACATAGCCGCGGCGCTTACACGCCTCAGCATTAGTCGGCGACTGCGACCGCGATGATCACGACGCCAGCCAAGATGCCTAGCAGCAGCCATTGGTTGTCGGTAATTCCCGCTTGATAGTCTCGCGCTTCTTCTTCCGAAAGCACGCGGACTTCGTAGCCTTGGTTCTGCAGATCAACCGCACGGTTCGACGCGCCAGCGCTCAGACCATAGCTCTGGAGATCCTGTGACGTGAAGCTCTGCGGCGCAGCAGAGCGGAATTGAGCTTGCTCGGCGTAGGCCGGTGCCGTAGCGAGAGCAAATGCGAGCGCCGCAGCGCCAATAAAACGAGACTTCATGGGGTGGTCCCTTCCTGTCCTCAAAACTTAGACCGCCACGGCCTTCGGCTGTGACGTCCAGACCTTGCCTAACGCCCCCTAAGGCGCTCGGTTCCTACAGCAAGTGAGGACCAGTAGAACGTTGCGGGGAGGTCTAGCGAACCTCCCCGCTCGTCGCGTTCTGTTAGATTGCGACGGCAACCACGATGACCAGCAAGCCGATCAACAACCATTGCGTCGAGGTAATGCCTGCTTGGTATTGCGAGGCTTCTTCCGGCGTCATGACGACAACATTGTAGCCTTGGTCTTGGTATGCCGCGACCTGCGCGGAATCCTCGGCCGACAGGCCATATTGCTGCAATTCTTCGGTCGAGAACGATTGCGCTTCCGCCGATCTGAATTGAGTTTGTTGCTCTTGCGCCATCGCGGCCGGCGCGACTGAGCCGAAGGCAAGGCTAAGCGCCACTGCAGTTACAAAACGCTTCATGTTGAATGCTCCCCTGGAGTGATCACGATACGGGAACGGCGCTAGTGCCAACGGGCGAAAGCGCCATCCATTTTGGCGGCGGCCGCTTTGGGCGACGTCGCAGGACAACGTGCGCATTGCGCACGACACAAATCCCCCACACGCAGCGACGCTAACATAGGGTCGTTGGGCAGCAAGATAATTCGCGTACGGAACTTTACTTCGCGGCGACTGGTTCGCGATTGCGAGATGGAGATTTCGGCGCGCAACCGGCTTGCGTGATATCGAGGTAGAATTGCTGCATGTCCCAAGCGCCAGTGGGGCAACGCTCTGCGCACAAACCACAGTGCAAACAGACATCTTCGTCTTTCACCATGACACGCGCAGTCTTCAATCCGTCCTGGACGTAAAGATCCTGGGTGATGTTCTTCGCAGATGCACTAAGGCGCTCGCGAAGCTCGGTCTCTTCGCCGTTCTCGGTGAAGGTGATGCAATCCATCGGACAAATATCGACGCAGGCATCGCACTCAATGCATGCGGGCGCGGAGAACACGGTCTGCACGTCGCAGTTCAGGCAGCGTTGCGCTTCCTTGTAGCCAAGCAGCGGATCGAAGCCCTTCTCGACCTCGATCTTCACATTGCGAAGCGCAACACCCGGCTCAACCAGCGGCACCTTATAGCGAAGGTCGAGTGAGATATCGTTGTCGTAGGCCCACTCGTGGATGCCCATCTTCGTCGACATCATCGAGATGCCTGGGGGCAAGCGATCCCCGACATCCTTGCCTTGACAGAAGAGATCGATCGACACGGCCGCATCGTGGCCATGCGCCACCGCCCAAATGATGTTCTTCGGACCAAACGCGGCGTCGCCGCCGAAGAACACATTCGGGATCGATGATTGCTTCGTCACTTCATCGACAACCGGCATATCCCACTTGTCGAAGGTCATACCGATGTCGCGTTCGATCCAGGGGAACGTGTTTTCCTGGCCGACGGCCATCAAGACGTCATCGCACTCGAAATGCACGTCCGGCTCGCCGGTTGGCTCAAGCCGCTTTTTCCCATCTTTCTCCACCCAGTGCATCTTCGTGAACAGGACGCCGGTGAGCTTGCCGTTTTCGTGGGTGAACTCCTTCGGATTGTGGAAGTTGAGAATCGGGATGCCTTCGTGCTGGGCATCCTCCTTCTCCCACGGGCTCGCCTTCATCTCATCGAAGCCCGAACGCACCACGACTTTAACATCTTCGCCGCCCATGCGGCGCGACGTGCGGCAACAATCCATGGCGGTGTTGCCGCCGCCCAGTACAATCACGCGTTTGCCAATCTTCTCGATGTGCTCGAACGAGACGCTGGAGAGCCAATCGATGCCGATATGGATGTTCGCGGCCGCCTCTTTTTGACCTGGCAGACCGAGATCGCGTCCACGCGGTGCCCCAGTGCCGACAAACACAGCGTCCCAGCCCTGCGCCAGCACGTCTTTGAGCGAGTTCACGCGCGTACCAAAATGCGTAACCGGCTCGTAGCGCAGGATGTAATCGACCTCTTCGTCGATAATGCTCTCGGGCAAACGGAAGCGCGGAATTTGGGTGCGGATCATGCCGCCGCCCTTTCTCTCCGCATCGTAAATGTGGACTTCGTAGCCGAGCGGCAACAGATCACGCGCCACAGTCAGCGACGCCGGCCCGGCGCCGATGCAAACCACGCGCTTGCCATTCTTCTTCTTTGCCAGCGGCGGCAAAAGGTCAGTGATCTCACCTTTGTTGTCAGCAGCAACGCGCTTCAACCGGCAGATCGCGACCGGCTCAGGCTTGCCGTCTTGCTCCTCAACGCGCCCACGCCGGCACGCCGGTTCACACGGCCGATCGCACGTGCGCCCCAGAACGCCGGGAAACACATTGGACTTCCAATTGACCATGTACGCGTCGGCATAACGCTGCGCTGCGATGAGGCGTATGTATTCGGGCACCGGCGTATGCGCCGGACATGCCCACTGACAATCCACGACCTTATGAAAGTAATCGGGGTTCGCGATATTGGTGGGCTTCAAGCGGCCTGCTCCCTGTGCGGCGCGAAACTACCTCGCTCCTATGCGTCGCGGCAATCGCTAAGCGCTTGATTGCATGGTGGCGGCTGGCATGGTCGCGCGCAATGAATGACGGCTGGCAATTCTGGATCGACCGCGGCGGTACGTTCACCGACGTCGTAGCGCGCGGACCCGGCGGCGTTGAGGTCGTGAAGAAGCTCTTATCGGCAAATCCAGGCCGCTATGAGGACGCCGCGCTCGAGGCGATGCGACTCATTCTCAAAGAGCACGGCGGCGCGCTGAGCGACATCGAAGCCGTAAAGCTCGGCACCACAGTGGCCACCAATGCGCTGCTTGAGCGCAAAGGCGCCGATGTCGTGCTGGTCGTCACCGACGGTTTCGGCGACGCGCTCGAAATTGGCACGCAATCCCGCCCCGACATTTTCGCGTTGCACATCGTGAAGCCTGACCTGCTGCACAAGCGGGTGATAGAGGTCCGCGAACGGCTCACGGCCGAAGGCGAAGTGCTGACACCGCTCGATGAGGCGCAGGCGTACGCTGCGTTGCAACGCGCGTACGATGATGGCTTCCGTACAGCGGCTATCGCTTGCTTGCACGGCTGGGCCTATCCGGCGCACGAGCGGCGCCTGGCGCAGCTCGCGCGCGACATTGGCTTCACCCAGATCAGCGTCAGCTCCGAAATCAGCGGCCTGATCAAGTTCGTGCCACGCGCTGACACGACCGTGGCGGACGCTTACCTCTCGCCGATCCTTCGGGCCTACATCGATGGCTTCGAGCGTGGCTTCGGCGGCGACGCCGAACTCCTCTTCATGCAATCCAACGGCGGCCTTACCCACGCCGACACCTTTCGCGGCCGCGACGCCGTGCTCTCCGGCCCCGCCGGCGGAGTTGTCGGCATGGCGGCGGCCGCACAGCGCGCCGGCTTCGATCGCGCGCTCGGCTTCGACATGGGCGGCACCTCCACCGACGTTTCCCACTTTGCCGGCTCATTCGAACGCACCAACGAAACCATCGTCGCCGGTGTGCGCCTTTCTGCGCCGATGCTGCAGGTTCACACCGTTGCCGCCGGTGGTGGCTCGATTTGCTTTTTCGACGGCATGCGCCTGCGCGTCGGGCCGCACAGCGCCGGCGCCGATCCAGGCGCCGCCTGCTATCGCCGCGGCGGGCCGCTCACGATCACAGACTGCAACGTGTTGCTAGGCCGCGTGCGGCCGGAATTTTTCCCGCCCATCTTCGGACCTGATGCAGACCAACAACTCGACCGCGATGCCGTCACCGCGCAATTCGCTAAATTATGCGCGGAGGTCGAAACCAAAACGGGAAGCGCCATCGCGCCAGAGGAAGCCGCCGAGGGTTTCCTGCGCATCGCCAACGAAAGCATGGCCGAAGCGATCAAGAAGATTTCGATCCAACGCGGCTACAATCCTGCCGAGTACGCGCTCGTAGCCTTTGGCGGGGCGGGCGGGCAGCATGCCTGCGCAGTCGCCGACGCGGTTGGCGTCAAAACCATTCTCCTACATCCACTCGCCGGCGTGCTCAGCGCCTGGGGCATCGGCTTGGCCGATGTCCGCACCGTCGCCGAGTGCACTGTTGAGGAAAAACTAGCGGACGCCACCAATCTCAAAACTCGCGCCAAGGAACTGGTGCAGCGGGCTGGAGTCACGCTCGGTGCGCGAGATGACAGCCAGTTCGCGGTCTCCGTCACGGCCAATCTCAAATATGATGGCGCAGACTCGACCCTTCCCTTCCCGTTTGCCGATACAGCGACGCTAAAGCACGCGTTCGAAGCAGAACACAGGAAGCGCTTCGGATTCGTCGATTCTGAACGGGCGATCATTGTTGGCTCACTCTCCGCCGAAGCTGTGGTGCAAACACCTAGCCGGTCTGCGCCAAGCGCTCCCGATCTCGTGCTGGCGGGCGGGGATGTCGGCGGTCTAAGCGACATCGTGCTTGTGGCTGACGGCGCCAGCCACACCGCACCAGCTTATCACCGTGAGGCGCTCGCCGCGGACGCTGAAATCAAGGGCCCTGCCCTCATCCTCGAACAAAGCTCAACCACCTATGTCGCGCCGGGCTGGCGCGCGCGCATGAGCGAACTCGGCGACCTCATCCTCACCCGCACCACGCACATTGCGCGCAGCGCCATCGGCACCCGCGCCGACCCGATCCTCCTCGAAGTGTTCAACAACCGCTTCATGGGCATCGCCGAAGAGATGGGATTGGCGCTGCAGACCACGGCTTCATCGGTAAACATCAAAGAGCGTCTGGATTTCTCGTGCGCCGTATTCGATGAAACTGGCGGCCTCGTCGCCAACGCCCCACACATACCTGTGCATCTGGGCTCCATGAGCGACAGCGTGCGCGAGATCATCCGCCAGCGCGGCGACACGATGCGTACGGGTGATATCTACATGCTCAATGCGCCGCATGCCGGCGGCACGCATTTGCCTGACATCACCCTCATCGCCCCTGTTATTCTAGACGGCGATCCGCGCCCCGCTTTCTTCACCGCCGCACGCGGCCATCACGCCGACATAGGCGGCATCACCCCAGGCTCAATGCCGCCGGACTCGCGGCGTATCGAAGATGAGGGTGTCCTGATCGAGAATTTCTTGCTCGTGCAAGATGGACGCCTCCTAGAAGCTGAAGCTCGCGCGCTCTTCGCCTCCGGCCGACACCCAGCTCGCGACATCGATCGCAATATCGCGGACCTCAAGGCTCAGATCGCCGCCTGCATGCGAGGCGCGGAAGAGTTGAAGCGCCTCGTCGCACATTATGGACGCGCAGGCGTCGGCGCTTACATGCGCCACGTCCAAGACAACGCCGAGGAACAAATCCGCCGCGTCATCGACAAGCTCCAACCCGGCGCCTTTGCGGTCACCATGGATTGCGGCGCTACGATCCGCGTCGCCATCACACCCGATCACGCCAAGCGCGAAGTGAAAATTGATTTCACCGGCACGAGCTCGCAGCAGGATAACAACTTCAACGCCCCGCTCGCAATCACACGCGCCGCGACACTCTACGTTTTCCGCACTTTGGTCGATGACAACATCCCGCTCAACGAAGGCTGCCTCAAGCCGATTCAGATCATCGTGCCGGAAGGCTCGCTCCTTCATCCCAAGCGTGGCGCCGCCGTCGTCGCCGGCAATGTCGAAACCAGCCAGATCGTGGTCGATGCACTCTACGGCGCCCTTGGCGCGCTCGCCGCCTCGCAGGGCACGATGAACAACTTCACCTTCGGCGATGAGAAGCGGCAGTATTACGAAACGATCTGCGGCGGGGCCGGCGCCGGCCCGAGTTTCGACGGCGCGAGCGTCGTGCAAACCCACATGACCAACTCACGCCTTACCGATCCCGAAGTGCTAGAGACGCGCTTCCCTGTCTTGGTCGAGCGCTTCGCTGTCCGTCATGGCTCAGGCGGCGGCGGCGCGCATAAGGGCGGCGACGGCGCTTTACGCCGCATCCGCTTTCGCGAGCCAATGACGGCCGCCATGCTCGCCAACCGGCGCTCGACAGCGCCTTTCGGACTCAACGGCGGTAGAAACGGCGTATCCGGTGAAAATCGCGTTGAGCGCGCTGATGGATCGGTGACGACGCTCGCCGCGACCGGCAAAACCCAAGTGCAGCCGGGCGACGTCTTCGTGATCGAAACGCCAGGCGGCGGCGGCTTCGGCAAAGCGTAGAACAAGGGCGGGGGAAGCATGCTGGTATTGTTAGGCATTGGCGTTGTCGTGTTGGGCTTCGTGCTCCGCGCCAATCCGCTGCTTGTTGTGATGGCGGCCGCCCTCACCACTGGCCTCGCGGCCGCGTGGACACCCGCCGCCGACGTGCAGGTCATGTACGACGCCGCGCTCTCTACGCTCGCCGCCTTCGGCAAAGCCTTCAACGACAGCCGCTATGTCAGCGTCGTCTGGTTCGTTTTGCTTGCGATCGGCTTGCTTGAGCGCTCCGGTCTGCAGGATCGCGCCCGCACGCTGATCGCTCGTGTGAGAGCGGCAACGGTTGGCCGGGTGCTGATTGTGTACTTCATTGTACGTCAGGCGGCGGCCGCACTCGGGCTCACCTCACTCGGCGGGCACCCCCAGATGGTGCGCCCGCTCGTGGCGCCCATGGCGGAAGCTGCGGCTGAAACGCATTATGGCGCGCTGCCAGACCGCGAACGCTACCTCATTCGCTCGCACGCAGCCGCCGCCGACAATATCGGGCTCTTTTTCGGCGAGGACATTTTCATCGCCATCGCCTCGATCCTGTTGATCAAGGGGTTTCTCGAACAAAATGGCATCATGGTCGAACCACTCCAACTTTCGGTTTGGGCGATCCCAACAGCAATCGCTGCGTTGGCCATTCATTCGTTCAGGCTCTGGATGCTCGATCGTCACCTGAGGCGCGTGCTCGCCAAGCCGGAGCCCGCGCAATGATCACGATGGCGCACATCTATATCATAGTCGGGCTGTTCTTCAGTGCGATCGCGTTGCTTTCAGCGCTGGACAACAACAATCCGCGCCGACTCTCCAACTTCCTGTTCTGGGGCTTGCTCGCAACCAGCTTTCTCGCCGGCCAATATCTCGGCGATCTCGGCAACGGCGTACTCGCACTCGGGCTAGTCGTCGTCGCGACGGTTGGACTTGGCCAAAGCAAACCGGCGACGACATCACCCGAAGAACGTCGCGAGAGCGCACTGAAGCGCGGCGACCTTCTGTTCCTCCCGGCGCTGATCATTCCCGCAGTCGCACTGAGCGGCACGCTCATCGCCAAGGAGACCGAGTGGGGCGCGCTCATCATCGATCCGGCGCAAGCGACATTAATCTCACTCATCCTCGGCACGATGATCGCCGTCGCGGTTTGCATGCTTTGGTTGCGACCACCTGTGCTCGCGCCATTGCAGGAGGCGCGGCGCTTGCTTGATGCTGTCGGGTGGGCGGCGATCCTGCCGCAAATGCTGGCCTCGCTCGGCGCGGTGTTTCTAGTTGCCGGCGTCGGTCAACAAGTCGGCGCGCTCTTCTCCGAGTTCATTCCGCTTGACACGCGCACTGCCGCCGTCGCCGCGTACTGCATCGGCATGGCGCTTTTCACCATCATCATGGGCAATGCTTTCGCCGCATTTCCAGTGATGACGGCCGCAGTGGGATTGCCGTTCGTCGTAATGCAGCTCGGCGGCGATCCGGCGCGCGTGTGCGCGATTGGCATGCTCGCCGGCTTCTGCGGCACGCTGATGACGCCGATGGCCGCGAACTTCAATGTCGTGCCGGCAAACCTGCTTGAGCTCCCGGACCGCAAAGCTGCGCTCAATGGTGTCATCCGCGCTCAGATTCCAACCGCGATCCCGTTGCTCATTGCCAACATCATCTTGATGCGCTTCCTGGCCTTCCCCGCATGACCCACCTCACCAAAGACATCGCCGAGAAATTCGCCAGTCTCGCCCTCGCACATGTCAACCGGGAATATCCAAACGTGATGCAGCACGTGATGGGCGGTCCGGCGGACGTGATCGGACCGCGCGCGGCGCATCCGATCTTCTTCGGCAGCTTTGATTGGCACTCATGCGTGCACGGCTACTGGCTGCTCGCACGGCTGATGCAGCGCTATCCAGAGCTTTCGCGTGCGTCGCAAATCGCGGCTTTGCTTGACGAGCGCATCACACCGGAAAACGTCGCGGCAGAAGTGGCCTACCTTGCGCGTCCCGAAGCGCGCAGCTTCGAACGCCCATACGGGTGGGGCTGGCTACTCGCCCTTCAAAGCGAACTCGACCAGCATCGCGCTGGCGCCGGCCTCCGCGCTGCCGAGCACCTCCGGCCACTCGCCGAGACATTCGCTGATCGCTTCCGCGCATTCCTGCCGCTCGCCGACTATCCGATCCGCACCGGCGTCCACAGCTCAACCGCATTCGCACTGCGGATGGCCGCGGACTACGCCGAACCCAACGATCCGGACCTGCACGCACTAATGCGTGACAAAGTCATCGCGTGGTACGGCGCAGATCGCGCCGCGCAAGCCTGGGAGCCAAGCCAGGACGATTTCCTCTCGGCCACGCTGATGGAAGCAGAATGCATGCGCCGCTTCTTTGCCCCCGCCGCGTTCCGCGCCTGGTTCGGCGATTTCCTGCCGCACGCCGCAGATCGCGAACCCGCGGCGCTCTTCGCGCCAGCGCGCGTTAGTGACCGTACTGACGGTAAGATCGCGCACCTGGATGGGCTTAACTTTTCACGCGCATGGTGCTGGCGTTCAATCGCCTCGGCGCTCGGTGACGCACACCCGGTTACTGCACACGCGCAAGACGCGGCCGCGCTCCACATCGCCGCAAGTCTCCCACACGTCGCGGGCGACTATATGGGTGAACACTGGCTCGCTACTTTTGCTTTGTTGGCGCTGGATGGGGCTTGAAAATCGCATTGGCGGCGAAGCGCCATGGTTAACAGTCCCGCTGAAATCTGGTGCTCGCTTCGGATTGCTCCCCATTTCGCGTACGTGGCTTGCGTAGTTTCTCCCAATGCAGAAAATGCAGCGTACCGGAAAGCGTACATCGCTCCCAACGATTGCAACCGATGGCTGTTGCGTAAGCATCAACGTAAATTGCACACATGGTTTGGGCGCGTCGCGGGGACGGGCTCAAACTCTCTTTGCCGGGGAAGCGCCGCGCGTTGGCGATGCAAACGATTGCGTCGGCAGTGCGTGGGCGTGATCTTCGGCGACAGCTCGCGAGGGGCGGCGCGTCTTGGAATTGTGGGTATTGGCCTTTCTGCCGTTGGGCGTGTGGGTGTGGTTGCTAGCGCAACGCATCGACGCTCTTGCGCGCCGTGTGGCCGAACTCGAACTGCAGCTTTTCACCCTTCGCTCATCCCCCGCCCAGCCTGAGACGCCCGCCCCCGCTGCGGCTCAGCCCGCCTCGCCTCAGAGAGAATTGCTGCTCACTGAAGTCGTGCCCGACGATGTGCTCGTTCTCGACAATCCGCTCCCCGAACCTTCGAACGACATCGAAACCGCTCCGCCCCCGCAACCCGCTCTGGCGGCGCAAGCGGCCACGCCGCCCCGTATGCACTCGCCGCTCCTGCTCGATGATCCCATCCCAGAGCCCCCGCATCCGGAGCCCGAACGCGCCGCGCCACCGCCGCCGCCACCCGCTAAAGCGAAAGAGCCGCCTAGACGGCTCGATCAATGGTTGGCCGAAAAAGGCCTCGCTTGGATCGCCGGCATCGCGCTCGCTGTGGGCGCGATTTATCTTGTGGCCGTCGCCACACAGTCAGCCTGGTTCACCGCGCCAGTACGCCTCATCACCGCCCTTGTGCTTGGCGTCGCCATGCTCGGGGCCGGCGAGTGGACACGGCGCATGGGTCTGGCGCGTCCGCCGGGGCACGCACTCGTCTCGGCTCTGCTCGCAGGCGCTGGCATTGTCGTTTTCTACGCCACGACCTGGGCCGCGCACGGCATCTACCACTTCATCGATTGGCCCGCCGCTGCGGGGCTGCTCACACTCTGCGCGCTTGCGCTGATCGGGCTTTCGCTCCTGCATGGCCAAGCGCTAGGGGTTCTCGCGATCGCGCTCGCGCTCCTGGCGCCGGCCATTGCAACCTCAACGATCTGGCCGTCCTGGGCCCTCACGCTCTACGTCGCGCTGGTCAGCGCCGGTGGTTTCGCACTGGCATACTTCAAGCGCTGGTCGTGGGTCGCGCTGGCCACAATCGGCGGACTCTACTTCTGGTTCTTCGCCTCCATTGCCGTCGACGACGTGCGCCGTGCGCTCGTGCTTGTGAGCATCGCCAGCATCGGCGGTGTGCTCAACGCGTTCCGCGCACCGCTTGAAGACGGCGCCAAAGAGCGTCTCAGCTGGTCAGCGGTGAGCGGCCTCGGCCCTAGCATCGCTATTAGCATTTCGAGCACCTTGCTCGTGTGGGCCTGGCTTGCAGTGGCGCCAATCGTAAACGGACTTGTTGCCGGGCCCGCGCTCATCAGCATCTTCCACGTCGCGCTCGCCAGCTACGGCGTACGCGAACGCCGCGCCGCGCTGGTCACCCTGGCGATTGCGATTGCTGCACTGACGATCAGCTTCGTCGCGTTCCTGAGCGCGCGGGTGAGCTACGGCCCACTCGGTCCAGACTTCTACGCGACGGTTCTGCTCGCTGCATTCAGCTGCGCAATCTGCGCGCTATTCGCCAACCCGCACCGCACAGGCCGCATGTTAATCGCCGCCGCGGGCGCAAGCGGCGCTGCCGCCTTAACGCTCCTCGCCGCCTTCTCGCGCAACGAATGGCATTCGCCTGCCGCGTGGGCGCCATTGTTCATCGCCGGCGCGCTTTCCTTTGCTGCAGCTTGGTTCACCGAACGAACGGCGCAGGATCGAAAAACCGATCTGGCCATAGCTTGGTGGGCCGGCGCTGGCGCCGTTCTAGTTTTGACCGGCGTGGAATCCGCGTTCTCCGAAGAGACACGGACACTCGGTCACGCGATTGCGACGTTGCTCTTCTCACTCGGCCTCGTCTGGCGCGGCTGGCGCGTCGCAGGTTGGGCTGCGCTCACCGGTGCTGCGCTCACGATTGCGCAAGCGCTCTCGCCTTCCCTCATCGGCCCAACACTCGCTGGCGAACTCCCGCTTTGGGCTGGCCTGCTTATCTTCACCGGCGCGGCGGTGCTGTTGTTCGGCGCTTCCACCCTCATCCGCCGCAGCACCTTGAACATTCCAATCGCTGAAGCGCTTAGCGCCGCGTCCGTGATCGCCGTGCTGATCGGCCTCTTCGTGGCGTTGCGCTGGGCCGCCGCAGGCGGCGCGGGCGCGTCATTGGACGCCTTCACCGAAACATCTCTGCGCGTGCTGGCGCTTATGGCCGCCGGTCTCATCTTGTTGCCGCGCATCCACGAAACGCCGGGCTTCATCGGCGCTTGGCGCGGACACGCTCTCCTTGGCCTCGGCCTGCTCTACGCATTGATGGTGCCGGGGCTGACGCTCAATCCTTGGTGGGGTGGTCCGGGGCGCGCTGTCGTCAACGGCTTGCCCATTCTCAATGCGCTAGCCATCGCCTTCGCGGCGCCCGCCGCACTGGCCTTCTGGGCCGCCAGCCGCCTCTACGTTCGCCAACGATTGTTCGCCCGCATCTACGCGATCGCGGGCGGCGTGCTGACGCTCACTTGGCTCGTCATGGAAATTCGCCACGGTTTCCATAGCGGCTCGATGGCGTCGCCCGAGATTGGCCTCTTCGAATCCGCGTGTTTAGCAATCGCGTTCCTCGCCTTCGCGCTTGCCGTCGCCATCACCGCACGCCTGCGTGCGCGTCGTGCGGCGCGCGGCCCGTTCACTGAAGATCTTATGCGCTCGATGCGCGCCGTAAGCTGGGGCGGCCTTGGCGCGTCGGCGCTGATCCTCCTGCTGTTGCAGCATCCAGTCTGGGGCATACACGACAGCACAATCAGCAACGCCTTCTCGACGATGCTTGCGGTGTTGGCCCAGGCCGTCGCCATGCTGCTCGCCCTCGCCCTCGGCCGCGCGCTTTCAGTATCGCGCGAAGCAGATCTCACTCGCTTCGCCGCGGCCTCGGCTGCTTCGCTCTTCGCCTGGAGTTTCGGCCACTGTGTCATCCGCTGGCTGCATCATCGCGGCTACATGGATGACGGCGCAGCGCCCTATGCGCTGGAGGGCATCGCGCATACGCTTTGGCCGCTGCTCTTCGTCATCGCCGCCGCTCAACTCACACGGTTCGCACCAGGCCGCGACACCACCCGCGCTTACCTTTACGACATGCAAGCAATCTGGGCGTCTGCGATTTGGCCCGCACTCGGTTTCGCGGGCCTCGGGCTTTGGTCACTGTTCAATCCATGGTGGGGGCCTTGGCCGGCGGCGCCTCTGACGGCGTTCGGCGCCGTGATCGTGCTCTTCGCATACATCGCCGCCGCCGCGCTGAGCTACGTCGCGCCGGACGTCCCACACGTGCGTGGCATGAAATGGATGGTGCCAGCGGCTACTGTCGCTTGCGCGGCGCACATCCTTGTCGCCGCCACCCTCATCGTGCGCTGGGTGTATCATCGCGAAGAAATGAGCACAGCGCGCTCAGCCGATATCGAGCTCTGGATCTACTCGGCCGTATGGGCGGCGCTGGCGACGATCGCGCTTGCTCTCGGCAACTGGCGCAACGATCCGGTGTTGCGCTGGATCGGCCTTGGCGTGTTCATGGCGACGATCGTCAAAGTGTTCTTCATCGACACGGCGCAGCTGTCGGGTGTCATCCGCGCCGGCTCATTCCTCGGCCTCGGTGCAATCGCGGCTTTCGCGACTTGGATATCGCGCCGCAATCGTCCGCCGCCCAACCCTGGCGACCTGGTGACCGTTACGCCAAGCGCGCGGCGTGAAAGGCGACGTGTTCGGAGACGAAACTCGCAATAAAGAAATACGAGTGATCGTAGCCTTCTCGAAGACGCAGAGTGATCTTCTGATCCACCTTGCGCGCCGCCGCCTCAAGCAAGTCCGGCTTGAGCTGCTCTTTCAAGAACTGATCGTCTGTTCCTTGATCGATCAAGATGTCATCGAATGGCGCCGCCATTCCCGACTCGATCAACAGCGCCGCATCGTGCGCGCGCCAAGCGTCGCGATCCGGGCCGAGATAGGCGCCAAGCGCTTTTTCACCCCACGGGCACCGCGTCGGCGATGCGATCGGCGAAAATGCCGACATACTTTTGAAGAGGTGCGGGTGCCTCATCGCCAATGTCAGCGCGCCATGCCCACCCATGGAGTGTCCGAAGATCGATCGACGCGGCGCCAGCGGAAACGCCGCCTCGACGGCCGTGGTCAAGTCGGAGACGACATAGCTCTCCATTTTAAAATGCGGCGTCCACGGCGCTTGCGTGGCGTCAACGTAGAATCCCGCGCCCTGACCTAGATCATAGGCCACATCGTCGGCGACATCTTCGCCACGCGGAGACGTGTCAGGCGCAACGATCCCCACACCATGCTTAGCCGCCGCCGCGTACGCGCCGGCCTTGGTCGTGAAATTATCCTCGTTGCAGGTAAGCCCGGAGAGCCAGATCAGATATGGGAATGGCCCCGCGCCCGGCGGCGTAAACACCGAAAGCCGCATCTCCGTGCCGGTCGCAGCACTCGCATGCACCGCGTACGCAAGCTCGCCACCGGCGACGCGATGCGTCTTCGTGATGTTCATTATGGCGCGGGTGTCGCCGGCTGGCGTGGCGGCATGGTTTCGATTTCCGCCAACGCTCGCTCGATCGCTGGCCCGATGGAGGCACGTTCTGTTGGCGAAGGCTCGCCTTGTGTGAAGCGCAAACGCAATTGGCGATCGGCGATCTCAAGCACCGCGATGCGCCCACTGCTACGAATAAAGAACGGCACGCCAAGATCGGTAATCACACGGTGGTCGTTCGGACCAAGAAATATGGAAGTGCGATCACAAACAACCGCATGCACCGCGCCTGGCGGCGCCGCGAACGGCGGTTGCGCAAGCAATATCGAATAACCGGGGATCGGAATGTAGGAGACATGCTCCGCGTCCGTGATCTGAAACACGCCGCAGCGCTCAATTGGTTGCTCTTGCGCAAAGGCGGGCGCCGCGGTCACGGCCAGCACAGCCGCTATCGCCAAGGTCCGGATCATAAGCTTTACCCTCTGCCCCAAACCGGGGCCTCAGCGTCCCACCGCCAGGGCCGTCCTATCCCGGCGCCACGCGATCAAGCAACGCTCCGTGGCACAAATGCGACCGTCAGCGCGGCCGCGCGCCGTCCTGGGCATAGGCCTGCATCAGCCGCCCATAATCCTCAGGCGCCGGCCAACGCTCGAAACTGTGCTTGACGCCGGTCACCACGCCCGGCAGCTTTTCCGCTGTCTGCGACTCAATAAACGGAACCACCCAGCTCGCATCTTCCAGCATCGTCGGTCTGAAATTGAGAAAGCCCATCGCCGAAAGGTTGGGGCTCGTCGTGAAGAGCCAGGTCAAACAGTTCGGGCAGTAGTGATGCACACTGCCTTCGCGGTGCAGCCCGCCGATCTGCGTTTCGCCTTCAACTTCGAAGCCGCTTGTCGGCAACATCAGCGTCAACGAATAGGCGCCGCTCGTCAGTTTCTGACAGCCGGTGCAGTGACACGCCATCGAGATCGCCGGCGCGGCGGTAACGCGCATCTTCACCTGCCCGCACAGGCACGACGCGCTCCAAGGCAACTTCCAGTCAGCCATCAATATACAATCACACTACGGATGCTCTCACCGCTGTGCATCAGCTCGAACGCTTCGTTGATGCGCTCAAGCGGCAGTTTGTGCGTGATCATCGGATCGATGGCGATCTTCTTGTCCATGTACCAATCGATGATCTTCGGCACGTCGGTGCGGCCGCGCGCCCCACCAAACGCAGTGCCCTTCCAGACACGGCCGGTGACCAGCTGGAACGGCCGCGTCGCAACCTCTTTGCCGGCTTCGGCGACACCAATAATGATGCTCTCGCCCCACCCGCGATGGCAGGACTCAAGCGCCTGCCGCATCACCGTCGTGTTGCCAGTGGCGTCGAACGTGTAGTCGGCCCCGCCGCCGGTGAGTTCAGCCAGGTGCGCGACCAGATCGCCGCTGACCTCCTTCGGATTGACGAAATGCGTCATCCCGAACGTCTTGCCCCACGCCTCGCGGGCGGGATTGAGATCGACACCAACAATCATGTTGGCGCCAACCATCTTCAGACCCTGAAGGACATTGAGACCGATGCCCCCAAGCCCGAACACGATGCAATTCGCACCAGCTTCGACCTTCGCGGTATTGATCACCGCGCCGACGCCGGTCGTCACACCGCAGCCCACGTAACAAGCGGATTCAAACGGTGCGTCCGTGCGGATCTTCGCCACCGCGATTTCCGGTAGAACCGTGTGATTGGAAAAGGTGCTGCAGCCCATGTAATGCAACACCGGCTTGCCTTTGTACGAAAACCGCGATGTGCCATCCGGCATCAAGCCCTTGCCCTGCGTCGTGCGGATCGCTGTGCAGAGATTGGTTTTGCGCGAGAGGCAGCTTTTGCACTGCCGGCACTCTGGCGTGTAAAGTGGAATGACGTGATCGCCGATCGCGACACTTGTCACACCAGCGCCGATTTCGCGAACGATGCCCGCGCCTTCGTGACCGAGAATGGCGGGCCAAGCGGCCTCGCTATCGAAGCCTTCGAGCGTGTATGAATCGGTGTGGCAGACGCCAGTTGCTTTGATCTCGACCAAAACCTCGCCCGCGCGCGGGCCTTCAAGGTCGACCTCCACAATTTCCAGGGGCCTCTTGGCCTCGAACGCAACCGCCGCTCTCGTCTTCATACGCATCGCTCCTTCGCGCGCGCTTATAGCGCGAGCCGAAAACGATGCGCGCGAAAAATGCTAGCCCGCGCGCTTGCCGCTTCTCGTCGTCTTTCGCACCGGCGCTGCCGCCCGCCCCCGCTTGGAAGCCGGACGAGCCTGCTTGCTCGGCGCACGAGACGGCTTGCTCTTCACAGCCGCGGCAACACGGTCTGGAGTCACCGATCGATGCGGAACGTTGTTTGCAAACGCGACCGCGCCGTCTTCGATCTCTTTACGCGTGGTGGGATCTACAAGCTTGCCCAAACCGGCAAGCATGTAGATCGCCTCTACTGGCACCAGCGCCGCGACGGTTCGGCCATAACGGTCGAACCCGATCACGGCATTGTCCACTTGCGCCGTTTCTAGAGCCTCCGCGAAATTCGCGCGCGCCTCCGAAGTTGAAAGGACCGGCGGCCCCTTCGCCTTACGTGTACGGCTCGCCGTTTTTTTGAGCTGCTCTAGGCCTGACTTCATGTGAACGCCTGCTCTTCTTTCACGCCAAATAAGTTCGCGTTCCAATCGACCACGAAGCGCGGTTGGCTCCAATCGATCGGTGATAGATCGGTCCGGACCCACGAACTTAGAACCAAAGTCAGACCTGTATTTGGGCAGGCGAGTCTTGGTTCGAGTCGCGCTTCTTGACCTGAGATTGTGTGCGTGTGTGGACGAAAACTACTTAACGACCCGTGCTCAGATGTAATGAACGCAGCGGTTTGTTGCGCGAGTTGTACAAAAGACGATCTGGCATCACACATGAGGTGCGAAATCGTAGTTACACGCCGTCTCATCTTCACCACGCTGCGAAGCAAGTGTGGTGTAATTGCGCGCGCTGACTGCTCCCAACTGTGACCAAAAGTGTTACACAGCACGCTAAGTTCCCAAGCCGCACGCTGGACTAAATCCGTAGCAATACGTTTTGCCTCCTTCTTGGCATTTCGCCTCTTAGGCGGCGCGCTTGTTACCACACCGCGAACGCCCTTCGCGTCGCCCTGGTCGCGACGTGTGCGAGGTCTGGGCGCGATGCGCTTCGGCGGTGGTCTTTTTTGCAAACGCTTCTGCGTCGGCGCCGGACCGCCGTCGCCCGGTGAAGGACCGAAGGCCGGCAATAGTTCGTACTCGCGAATTTCCTCTTCGCGATACCTCAGGATGAACCACTGATCCTCGACCAGAAATGCCGTCCACCATTGATCGAAGGTCGCGATTGGACCAACGCGGCCGATCGTGATGATCTCATCGACGTTGCAAAGCATCGCCTCCGCTTTGTACATGCGGGCGTTCGCTTCATTTTTCACGGCCTCGATGTACTCGGCCTTCCTGTGATAGGTCGCCTCCCAGAAAGCATCGGTGAGCACAATAGTGTATTCCGGCGCGACGCGTCTCTCCGCCGATGGCAAGCGTGCTTCCTGTTCTTCGTTCTCCTCGGCCGTCGGCACTGCTTCTGATTGCACCGCGTCCGCGGCTTTCATGACGATCTTTGCTCGCTGGCGCGCGCGCGTCTTACTTTTCGGCGCTTCCTCTACCTTTGAATGAACCACCTGTTCTTGGTGCCGGTGCTGTTGTTCTCCCTCTTTTGAAACCGCGTTCTCTTTGTTCTTCGGCGCATTCTGCGGTGGTTCGATTGGCATCCGTGCATTTTCCCCGATTATCGCGTATCCCGTCGCGGCGTTTTTTTGCACGGCGAGTGAGCGCCGCTTTCATGAAACCGTCAATAAACCCAAAGCTGAAGTTCTGGATGGGTTCATGAACACTGCGTAAGTTGTACAATTCTTACATAACGGCGAGTGCATCCGCGATTGCATCTCCCGATCTCTCAGTCGACGGCGCCGTCGCCGAATTGTCCCGCAGGACATCGCCCGCGCCATTCGGTTTTCGGGACCGAAATTTTTTCAGAAAACCAGGGAACGGGGGGGCCGGTGGGGGGTTATTCCCACGGCGCCGACCTACTCCCCCCGCCCAGGCGCCACCGCAGCACGGGCCCGGTCGCAAGATCGGGCCCACCTGCGTTTTGGGCCACATTCAGAATGAGCTGGCCTGACCTCTGTCAGAGCCCAATAAAATGGCTGGCAAGGCCGCCGGCCGGCGTCCATGCGTGGAGCATCCAACCCGGCTGTTCGGACGTCCTGGGCGCGATTTGCTGGCCCTCATCCATAGCCAGGCCGTACACCCAAGAGGTCGATGGGGCGACAATCACTGGCGCATGCGCGACTTGGCCCAGCGCAACGCGGTGGTGATGTCCGCAAACGATCCGCAACACCTGACGGTGGCGGGCTATGACCGTGGCGAATTCCTCAGCGTCCAGCAGCCCGATTGTATCGAACAGCAAGTCGTGTGTCAGAAACGGCGGATGGTGAAGTGCGACGATGGTCGGCCGCTCACGCTCCGCCGAAAGCGTCGATTCCAGCCATTCCGCGCCCGAACGGCGCAATAAGCCGTGGGTCTCACCGGGCACAACGTCGTCAAGCGCGACGATGCGAACCGGGAAGTCCTCGATCGTGAAATGCAGCGGGCCTTCGCGAGGCAGATACGTGTGATGCGGAAACATGCGCTTGAGCTGTCCCCGCTCATCATGATTGCCAGGCATGAGATAAAGCGGCGCCGGCGGATCAACGATCGCCTCAGCAAGCGCCGCATACTCATCCTCGCGTTCATTGTTCACGAGATCGCCGGTCACGAGGATGACGTCCGCGCCATAGGCATGCGCCTGCGCCATGGCGCGTTTCAATTGGCCCGCAGCGACGCCGCCATCGTCCGCACGGACATGGGTGTCTGAAATCTGTGCGAGCCGGAAATGTCCGCTCATGTGTCTCGCCCCAGCCTTCTGCGCGTTTCCCTGAGGGGTAACTGCAGCGGCGCGTACTGCTTTGTCTGTGCCCGGGGTCACACATCACCACTTTTTAGCACATCGCTCAAAGACGAACGCTCAGCACCTTTCGGCACTGAGCGCTCATGTCGTCATCTCTAACGGGATCAATCCAAAGTGCGCGCAATCCGGAAGCCGATGCCTTGGGTGCGCGAATTAAACTCGCTCGACCGCCGTGCCGCGGCGCGCAGCACCGGCGCCTGGTCGTTGAATTTTCCACCGCGGAAAACCCGGCGCCGGCATTCATCGGCTTGCACCGCAATGCCATCGATCGGCGCCAGATTGTAATTCGGCGCGTAGCAATCCGAGACCCATTCACCAGCATTGCCGTGCATGTCGTAGAGATTGAAGGCATTGCCGGCGTGCGCGCCAACCGGTGTCGTTTGACGCGTCTGGAACGTCGCTTGCGTCTGCGTCACGCGCGCGCCGAATGCATAGGCGGAGCTTTCGCCCGCGCGTGCTGCCTATTCCCATTCGGCTTCGCTCGGCAGCCGATATAGCGCGCCGCCGGCCTGGCCATTGAGCCAGCTAACATAAGCCTGCGCGTCGTCCCACGACACGCCTGTAACTGGCCGATCGCCACGGCCCCAGCCGCCATCCGGCGGCGAATAGCCATTGCAGCCACCGCCCGCGAGACAAGCATCCCACTGCGCGAACGTGACTTCGTATTTGCCCATGGCAAACGACGCGACAGATACTTCGCGCTGCGGACCTTCGTCACGGCCGCGGCCCGGTTCGTTATCCGGCGAGCCCATAACAAACAGGCCGCTGCCAAGGACCGTCATTTCGGGACAGCCAGTGCAATCAGTGAACGTGTACCCCGGCGCCTGCGTCGGCGCTTCTTCAACCGGCGACGCAGGCGTTTCCGCCGTCGTTGCCGCTGCTTGCTGCACGGCTTGTTCTTGTTGCGCCACAGTCTGTGGATGCGTGCGCATATAGTCTTGCGCAAAACTGAAAATCGTCGGGCTGAAGTAGATCAACGCACCGGCAGCGACTGCGGCCGCCGCCATCCAGCCGACGCGTCGCGACGCGCGCATGAATTTTTGGCGCTTGGAAAGAATCTCGAACGTCTGGACGCGCTGATCGATGTTATCGAGCGGCTTCTGGCCGCGCGATAGAAACGCACTCTGCGGCGAGTTGCGAGCCATCGAGCGGAACTCGGACGACACCAGCGCCGTGCCCGGCTCCGCCAACGCTTGCAGACGCGCCGCCACGTTCACGCCGTGACCAAGCAAATCGTCCGTAGAGGTGACGATGACATCGCCGACGTGGGCGCCAACGCGGATCGGCGGCTCGCCCTTTGTACGCTTGTCGAGAATTTCTTGGATCGCCGCGAGCGCTTGGCCCGCTGACGCGAACTCGAGCATGAAGCCATCGCCCGCGGTGTTGAACAAGCGCCCGCCATTGGCGATGGCGACGCGTTCAACGCGCGCACGAAGGTTCTCAACCTTGCGCGCCGCGTTGCGTTGATCGCGCTCCGACATGGTCGAAAAACCGACGATGTCGATCGAGACGATCGAAGCCAAACGGATTGTACGTTCTTCGCCCTGCTGCTCAGTCACGGCATATTCCCCACCCTGGCTAGGATAGGCCCCTCGCCCGGACTTATCCAGCCTTCTCCTACTCGCCTGAACCGGCGCTGAGCAGAAGCGCAGACATGTTCTGGATGAAAGTCCCGGTCGAAATTCCGATTACGGGGTGATCGGTTGTGTGGGGCGAGGTATCGGACGCATCGCCAACCAGCGTTTGCGAAAAATCGCCTGACGCGGGTGTGGGCGAACCATCCCCGATGTACGGATTGCTCGTGGCGGTCAGCGGTGTCGGCCAATATCCCTCCGCATTCAGCGTAGCGATAAGCTCTTGGACACGCTGTGACGTCGGTCGCGCCACGGCGCCTGACCCGACGTTCGAGTTCAAATCCGAAACTTCGAGGTTCTGTGTCGTGAAATAGCGTGGCAGCCTGAAATCACGCCGCATATTGAGCGGCGAGTTGGCTGGCGGCCCCTCGAAGCTCAGCGAACGCAGACGCACGTAGCGCGCCCGCAGCGCCTCAACATCGAGATTGCGCCATTGTGAATAGTGCGTGATCGGCCTGGCGACATTGTAGTCCCAGTAATAGGCGCCGTTCACCACATTCGAACCGCGGCGATGGACGATGCGCGCACGGTTCGAGCCGATTTCGACGAACGTTGGATAGTGGCGTCCGGCCACCTGCACCTGATCATCGCGCAGACGCACGCCATCCAGCCACGCCAGCGCCTCCGGGACCCGCGCGATAAACCGGGGATCGCCCGTCCACTCATAGAAGTTCATGAGTTGAGACACGTTATTGGCGGTCGTGTGTGTCGTCAGCGCGTCCGGCTCATAGGTCCGCGCGCCGATCGGTGCGAGCGTCAGCGCATCATGCTGCAGCCCCCAGCCCGCCTGCGGCGCGCGCTGTTGCGTCGCGAGAAAAACCTCCATCGCCCGCCGGATCGCCGCTAAAGCGCGCTCATCACCGAGCGTTTGATACACCATCAGCAGAAACTTGATGTTTTCACCCGCAACATCATCATTGAATGTAATTTGGTGGGTATAGTCGGCGCGACCATGCAAGCCGTCTTCGCGGGTGAGCGGAAAACGCTGCGGCCAGCCGCCATTTGGATATTGGCTATCCAAGACGAAGCTCAGCGCCTTCTCGACGGGCGCCCGCAGGCGTGACGAGCGCCGCTCAACATACATCCGCAGCAAGAATTGCGACGCCTCGGACGTCCCCGCATCGTCGAACGTCGCATTGCCGTAATACTGGTGAAATTCCTCAAGCCGCCAGCCGTTCTTGCCGATCGTGTCATACCAACGGCGTGTGCTTTCTTCGCCGGCGAAGTCGTAGAGATAATTCCAACCCCCAGACGGGTGTTGCGCGGCAATCAAGCCTTCAGCCACATCCATCGCCGCCTGATAGTAAAACTCATCGCGCGTCGCGTGGAAGCAATCGAGATAGAGATGCCCAACCGTCGCCGTGCCCGGCGGCTGAATCCAGATCATCGTCGGGAAGGCTTCCATCTCGCCCCAGCGGCGCGAGAAATCAGCTGCGTAGCTCCACACATAGCCGCCGCGATACGCCGCTTGCTCGCACATGAACCGCGCCGCGCGCTTCATCGCGCGAAGTGTGACCGCCCGCAGCGCGTTGTCACCGGTGTCAGCGCTGGTGGAAAAAAAAGACGCGCAACCGCTCGTCAAAACAGATCCAGAAACACCCACCAGCAGAGCGCGGCGAGAAGCTTTTTGCACATTGATCATGGTACGCTCGCGACCTCCTCGCACTCAGCGCGCGGGCGCCGGCCGGCCCGTGGCGAGCAGATGTTTTCTGATCTTGCCCGCGGCCGTCCGCGGGAATTCGTCCACGAACGTCACGTGGCGAGGGATTTTATAGCCAGCGAGATTGGCGCGGCAAAACTGAATCACCTCGGCGTCAGTCACCGGCGGCGCATCGGCGCGCAGCAGGATGAAAGCGTGGCCGACCTCGCCCCACTTTTCGTCAGGGACACCGATGATCGCGCTTTCCAGCACGGCCGGATGTCTCGCGAGGACATTTTCGATTTCGGCCGGATACACGTTCTCGCCGCCGGAAATATACATCTCCTTGATGCGGCCGGCGACGTAGTAGCAACCGTCCCCATCGCGACGGCCGATATCGCCGCTTCTTAGCCAGCCGTCAGCGGTAAACGCCTTCGCAGTCTCTTCGGGCTTCTGCCAATAGCCAGGCGTCAACCCCGGCCCACGCATCCAGATCTCACCGCTCTCACCTTCAGCGACATCCTCGCCGTAAGCGTCGACGATGCGCACATCGATCAGCATTTGCGGTTTGCCGACGGAGCCGATCTTGGTGAGCGCATCCTCGCGCGCGGCGAGGAACGCCGTCGGCCCCGTCTCGGTCATGCCGTAACCGTTGCAGACCAAAACGCCCTTCGCCGCAAAGCGCTCCACCAACACATCCGACAACGGCGCTCCGCCGCACCCCCACGAACGCACGCGCGCTAGATCAGCGCGCTCAAATTCCGGATGCAATGCGAGCTGCTGATAAACTGCAGGCACGCCAAAGAACACGTCGAGCCGCGGCATCAACGCCAGCGCGCGCGTTTCATCAAACCCTGGCAGCACCACCACGGTGCCGCCGGCGATCAAGGTCGGCAGCGTCACCAGCTGAATGCCGGCGCTGTGAAACAGCGGCAGAAAATTGAGCGTCGTGTCCGCCTCGCGCAATCCAAACGCCTGTGTAACGTGAAACGCGTTCACGACCGACATCTGATAGGTCTGGATTACGCCTTTCGGCTGACCCGTGGTGCCTGACGTGTACATCAGAAACCACGTTGCAAGTCCCGGCCAACGCCGCTCAGTCCGCAGTGGCGCTACAGCTGCGATGCGCCCTTCGTAACCGTCGTCGAGAGCGAGCGTCACCAGCCCAACGCGATCCAGCGCTTGCGCCGATTCCGCATCTTCCTCGCCAAAAATCAACAATTTCGTCGCTGAATCATCGAGCAACGCCGCAAGCTCAATCGGCGGCGAGCGCCAATTCAGCGGCACAAGAATTGCCCCGAGCTTGCCGCACGCAAACAACACTTCGAAGAATTCAATGCGGTTGCGGCAGAGGATCGCCACGCGATCTTCGCGCCCAACACCAAATGAAGCGAGCACCCCCGCCGCCCGCGACGCGCGCTCATCAAGTTGAGCATAGGTAAGCGTGCGCCCAGTCAGCGCATCTTCGAACGCGACACGATGCGGCGTCAGCGCCGCCCGTTTCGCGGTGATGTCGACCATGTCGACACCCATCATTCGCTCCCTATTGCGCGCGCCTTCTAGGGCGCGTCACCTTTCTTGGCCCGCGGTGCGAGCCCATTAATCATCAAATCCGATGCCGCTTCCGCCACTGAAGCGGAATCCGTTTCGTCGTCCCAGATGCCGTAACGTATGCCGAGAAAGCTTGAGGCGCCCATTAGCGCCCACACGCGCACTTCATCGTCCTGTCCGGCGCTAATTTCGCCACGTGAGGCCGCTTGCGCCAGCTGCTGTCGATAGGCTGCGGCAAATGTGCGGTAGTAGTCGCGATACGCCTCCGGCGCGACGAACTGCGCCTCCATGACCACGCGATAGAGCGCTTTGTGCGAGCGCACGAATTCGATGAAGGCTTGGATGCCGAGCCGCTCAGCTTCGAGGCGATCCTGCGCACCGCGTGTGCTTTCGGTCATCGCATGCCGGGTGCGTGCGCCCATGTCGGCGACAAGCGCGCGAAAAACTTCCTCTTTGGACTTGAAGTAGACGTAGAAGGTCCCGAGCCCCACGCCGGCGCCCTGAGTGATGTTAGAGATCGCGGTCTCGTGGTAGCCGCGCGCGCCAAACTCTTCCGCTGCGGCATCCAGCAACCGCCTTAACGTCCGCCTGCCCCGCTCAGTCTTCGGCCCGGAGCGCTCCTCCAGCGCACCTGGTTCGGAACCTGAATGTTGACTCATGTTTCAAGTCTCCGATATAAGCCCGGCCAAGACAATAAAATTCGGGCCGAGAAACGGACCGAGGGGGGAATGAGAGGCACATGCCTCACTGCGCTTTGCCAGACCGGGCGGCCATGTCCTACGCCGAAGCTGGCGCGGGTCCACCCATCGTTTTGGTGCACGGCTGGGCCGCAAACGGGACCTTTTTCAGCGATCTTTCCGTTGAATTGGCTAAGAGCCACAGCGTCTACACCCTGACATTGCGCGGCCACCCAGGCTCGCCACCGGGCGACGCGCCGCTAACTATCGAAACTCTGGCCGACGATATCGCGCATTTCTTCGAGACGCTCGACCTGAAGAACGCCATCGCGCTCGGCTGGTCGATGGGTGCGATGGCGCTTTGGGCAGCCGTGCCCCGGATTGGCGCGCGTTTGAGCGGCATCGTCGTTGAGGACATGAGCCCGCGCCTGGTCAACGACGCCAGCTGGGCTCACGGCATTTCGAGCGGCTACAGCGCCGCCGACGTTTCCGGCACCGTCAGCGAAATCGAAGCCGACTGGCCAACCTACGTCTCGCGCTTTGCGCCGCGCCTGTTCGCGCCCTCGATGCGCGAAGCCTGCCCCGAGCTTGAGGCTTGGGCCGCCGGCGAAATGGCGAAGGCCGACCCGCACGCCATGGCCGCGTTCTGGTCTTCCATGGCCACACAAGATTTTCGCGCCGCGCTCACGCGCATCACAACGCCAATGCTCGTGATCCATGGCGGCGACAGCCAAGTTTACGATGACGGCGCAACCGCGTTCGTGGCGCAGACCGCGCCGAACGCAAAACGCGTCGTCATCGAAGGCGCCGGCCATGTGCCGCATCTCGAGGCGCCGGACGATTTTTTGAATCATATCGAGGCTTTTGTCCGCGAAACGCGGCGGCCCGACCTGAGGAGCGGAGGAGCAACCCCATGAAGCGATTTGGTGATAAGGCGCGTGTCGCGCTTTTGTTGGCGAGTGTAGCGGCATCGCCGTTTGCGCTCAGTGCGCCGGCGTTCGCGCAAGACGGCGTGAGCGAAGAAGAAGAGTTGATCGTGACGGCGCGCCGTCGCGAAGAATCTCTGCAAGACGTGCCAATCGCGATCACGGTGCAAACGGCTGAGCAGCTTGATCAACGTGGCGCTTCCGACATCACGGTGCTTCAGCAAACAAGCCCGAACTCCACAGTGCAAGTTGCGCGCGGTTCAAACTCGACCCTCATCGCGTTCATTCGCGGCGTCGGCCAGCAAGATCCGCTTTGGGGCTTCGAACCAGGCGTCGGACTCTATGTTGACGATGTCTATGTCGCCCGTCCGCAAGCCGCGGTGCTCGACATTTTCGACATCCAACGCATTGAAGTTCTGCGCGGCCCGCAAGGCACGCTTTACGGCCGCAACTCGGTCGGTGGTGCAATCCGCTACGTGACGGCGCCGCTCGATACCGAAGAAGCGCACCTTCGCGCACGCTTCAACTACGGCTCGTACAACCAGATGGAAGCGATCATCTCCGGCTCCGTGCCGCTGACTGAGAACTTTGTCGTCGGCGGGGCGCTCGCGCTCTATGCCCGCGATGGCTACGGCGAGAACCTGGTCACCGGCGCCGAGTCCTACAATAAGGACGTCGACGCCTATCGCCTCAGCGCCGAATGGACGCCAACCAACGACCTCACCATCCGCCTCTCAGCGGACGGCGTGGAAGACAGCTCAAACCCGCGTCACGGCCACCGCCTCGCAAGCTTCCCTGCAGGCGGCGCGTCGTACAACGTTCAGCCGAATGTCTATGATACCCGCGCTGGTTCGGGCGACGACAACCTTGTGCAGACCGCGGGTCAAGCGCTGCACATCGACTATGAACTGACGCCAAATCTGACGATTCGTTCGATCACCGCGTCCCGCCGCGGCAAGACCCAAGGCACGATCGACTTCGACAACACAGAATTCCCGACGCTGGACATCCCGGCTTACTACCGTGACGAACAGCTCACGCAGGAATTCCAACTGGTGTTCGACTACGATCGCATCCAAGGCGTGGCTGGCCTTTTCTATCTCGACGCGACGTCCGAAGGCGCCTTCGACACTGTGCTTGGCGGTCTCGCCACCACGATCTTCACGCAAGGCAGCGTCGATACGGAATCTCTGGCGGCATTCGCCGACGTGAGCTTCGATCTTACCGAAACGCTGGCGCTTTCTGTTGGCGCCCGCTGGACGCGCGATGAGAAGACTGGCCAAGTCTATCGTCAAAACTATACCGGCATCCGCAGCCCGTTCTTCGGAAACGGCGCCGCTATCCCAGGCCTCGTTCGCACGAACTACACGAACGATGCTGAATTCGAAGAAGTCACCCCACGCGTTTCGCTGACGTGGGAACCTTCGGATGCGCTGACATTCTACACATCGTTCAGCCAAGGCTTCAAATCCGGCGGCTTCGACATGCGTGGCGACGCCGTGTTCACGCCGAACACCGTCAACGGCTACGATCCGGAGTTCGTCGATACTTACGAAATCGGCTTCCACTCGTCGTGGATGCAGGGCCGTCTGAACCTCAGCGGCGCGGTGTTCTCGTCCGAGTACACCGACATGCAGATCACGCGTCAGGAAGCGACGACGCTAGGTGGCATCGCCTCCTTCGTCGACAACGCGGCATCCGCCGACATCACCGGCGCTGAGTTGGAGGGTTCTTTCCAATTCACTGACAGTCTGCGCGCCAACTTCACGGCCGGCTACATTGACGGCAGCTTCAACGAGTACAGATCTAACACGGTCGTCGCTAACCCAGCGCCGCCTCCGGCCACGATCATCGTGCCGATCGATCTCTCTGGATCGGCTGCGCTGCAAAACACGCCGGATCTGACGGGCTCGTTCTCGTTGACGTACGAGACACAAGTTGCAAACGGCACCCTCGCCTTCACGCCGTCCGCCGCCTATCGCGGCGACAGTCAGATGTTCGAATTTGCCACACCGGCGCTCGATCAGCAGGCTTACACGCTCTATAATGCGTCGATGACCTGGACCTCGGACAGCGATCATGTGCGCCTTGGCCTGCATGCGCTGAACCTCAGCGACGAAGAGTACCGCGTCGGCGGCTACAACTTCCCCGGCGCCACATTCGGCAACTCGATCATCGGCTTCTACGGTCCACCACAGACCATCACCGGCTCGATCGAATTCCGGTTCTAAATCGCTAAGCATCAGCGGCGGCGTGAGATCACCTCATGCCGCCGCTTCTTTTCCGGCGGTACAATGACTGAAGCGACGACGCACACGAACGGCGCAAGCCCGGTCAAAGACGCCAGCCGGCACGTCGTGCTAGCGCTCCTCTTCCTCGTTTATACGTTCAACTTCATCGACCGGCAGATCATCGGCATCCTTGCCGCGCCGATCCAAGCCGAACTCGGCGCCAGCGATTCTGAAATGGGGTTGCTAGGCGGCCTCGCCTTCGCGCTCTTCTACACCGGCCTCGGTATCCCAATCGCGTGGCTCGGCGATCGCTGGAGCCGCACCTGGATCATGACCATTGCGTTGACGCTCTGGAGCGGCTTCACCGCGCTCTGCGGCTTCACGACAACCTACCTGCAACTCTTCCTCGCGCGTATGGGTGTCGGCGTTGGCGAAGCCGGCGGCGTCGCGCCCGCGTACTCGCTAATCTCCGATTATTTCCCGCCAGCCGAACGCGCACGCGCACTCGCCATCTATTCATTCGGCATTCCAATCGGCAGCGCCGCAGGCATCGCCCTCGGCGGCATCGTCGCCTCACTCGTTGATTGGCGCGTCGCGTTCATTGTTGTCGGCATCGCTGGTGTTCTCATCGCGCCAGTCTTCCGCGCCTTCGTACGCGAGCCACAACGCGGCCGCTACGATGCAAAGCCCGCCGGCGATGCGCCGAAAGCCAGCCTTTTCGAAGCGCTCGGCGTTGTCGCGCGGAAGCCCAGCTTTTGGCTGCTCTCGTTTGGCGCCTCTTGCTCATCGATCATGGGCTATGGCTCGTTCTTCTGGATCCCGAGCTTCCTGCAGCGCTCATACGGCTTCTCGCTCCAGGAGGCGGCGTTCTTCTACTCCGCAATTCTGCTCTTTGGCGGCGTCCTCGGCGTGTGGATCGGCGGCATGCTGGGCGACAAGCTCGGCGCTAAGCGGCGCGCGATGTTTGCGCTCGTACCAGCGGCCGCATGGATTCTCGCCGCGCCCTGCTACGCGCTTGGCCTGCTCTCACCGTCGCCCACAATTGCGTTCTTTCTCTTCTTGGCGCCAACCGCGCTTGGTCTTGTGTGGCTTGGGCCGGTGATCGCCGCCGTGCAGCACTTGGCGCCGTCGCACATGCGTACGACGGCAAGCGCGAGCTTCCTCTTCATCAACAACCTCATCGGCATCGGGCTCGGGACGTATCTGCTCGGCCTGATCTCAGATGCTTTAGTTGCACGGTTCGCCGAGGAGTCGCTCCGCTACTCGATCCTTGCCGGCACAGGCTTCTACGTCGTCGCGGCGGTCCTCTACGTGATCGCGTCGCGCCGTCTGGAGCGCGACTGGGTGGACTGAAGCCGCCTTCCCATAACTCTCCCCGACCTGGGCGGCGCTCCTCACCGGACGCCGCTCTTTCTTTGCGCGACCCCCCAGAGGCACCCAAGTCGAACCCACTACGGTATTCTTTCTGCTTGCATATGACTGACCAGTCAGTTATATATATGAATGAACCAATTCACGGTCTCCAAGATTTCCGAGCCCCGTTGGCGACGACGCGCCGAGGCGCGTCCTGAAGAAATCCTGGACGCCGCTCTCGCGGAGTTCACGACACGCGGCTTCGAAGCCGCCCGAATGGAGGACATCGCCAAGCGCGCGGGTCTCTCGAAGGCGGCGATCTACCTCTACTTCCCGAGCAAAATGGCCGTGCTCGAAGCGTTGATCAAAGCCAAGGTCGGCCCACTGGCAAAGCAGGCGCAGACGCTCGCCACCATGGGCGCCGAGAACCCGCTGCTGGCCTTGCGCATGCTCGCCACAGCCGCCGCGCACCGCATGTCCGATCCGCGCGTGATCGCCGTCCCGCGCCTGGTAATCGGCATCTCCGGACGTTTCCCCGAAATCGCGACTTACTACCGCGAGCACGTCGTCGCGTTGGCGCGCGGTGCGCTCGAAACCCTCATCGAAGCAGCGATGACAAAGGGTCAGATCCGGCGGGTCGACAAGAACGCCGTCGTCCGCGCCTTCATCGGGCCACTCTTCTTTGAGGCGATGTGGACGCATGTCCTGAGCGGCGAAACCGCTCTCAATGAGCCTCAAAAACTGATCGAACAGCAGTTCGATGTCCTGCTCTCGGGGCTGGAGCCACGCGCATGAAGCGCTTTCTGATGATCTCACTCGCTCTGCTTGCCGCCGCCTGTGCGCGCGAACCCAACAACGTTCTCCAAGGCTATGGCGAGGCGGATTACATCTACCTCTCAAGCCAAGAGACCGGCGTTGTCAGCGAACTCAGCGTCCGCGAGGGCGACATTGTTGAAGCCGGCGCGCGCATCTTCTCGCTCGATCCAGATCGCCTCGCATTCAACGAAGAATCCGCACGCGCTCAAGGCGCAGCGGCCGCCTCCGCCATTCGCACCGCGCAGGCGCAAGCAACATTGGCGCAGCGCAATTATAGCCGCGGCGCTGAGTTGTTCGAGCGCGGCTTCTATCCGCGCGCGCGTCTCGATTCAGATCGCGCCGCGATGGATTCCGCCAACGCACAACTCGCGCAGTCCCGCCGCCAAGCCGGCGCGGCGGGCGCCGCCACCGGCCTCGCGCGCGCACGCCTGGGCGATGCGACCGGCCAAGCGCCAGCCGCCGGCACAATCCAACAAATCTTCCACCGCCCCGGCGAAGTCGTCGCCGCCGGTCAGCCGATCGTCGCACTGCTCACGCCCGACAATATGAAGGTGCGCTTCTTTGCGCCTGAAACGATGCTGGCGCAGTTTCCAGTCGGCACGCGCGTATTGGTGAGTTGCGACGGCTGCGCGCAACCCGTCGAGGCCCGGGTGAGCTTCGTCGCGACCGAGCCGCAGTTCACACCGCCCGTGATCTACTCGCTCGATCAACGCGAGAAGCTCGTTTTCTTGATCGAAGCACGCTTCGGCGGCGCAACCCCGATCCGGCCCGGCATGCCGGTGGATGTACGGCCTCTCGAATGACCGACACCGTCATCGACGTGCGCGGCCTGACCAAGCGCTTCGGTGACCGCACCGTCGTCGACAATTTTGATCTCAAAGTGCCGCGCGGGGCCATCTACGGCTTCTTGGGCCCGAACGGCTCCGGCAAGACGACGACCATCCGCATGGTCTGCGGCCTCTTAAAGCCCGAAAGCGGCGAAGGCGAAGTCTTGGGCTTCGACGTGCTGCGGGAGAGCCCGAAGATCAAAGAGCGCGTCGGCTACATGACGCAGAAATTCTCGCTCTACGAAGACCTCTCAATCCGAGAAAATCTTGAATTCATCGCCCGTCTCTACGGCCTCGATCGCCGCACCGAGCGGGTTGACCAAGCCTTGAGCGATCTCGGCTTAAGCGAGCGTCAAACACAGCTCGCGGGGAAACTCTCCGGCGGCTGGAAGCAGCGCCTCGCACTCGCCGCTTGCATGATCCATGAGCCTGAACTGCTGCTGCTCGACGAACCTACCGCGGGCGTCGATCCCAAAGCGCGGCGCGATTTTTGGGACGCCATCCGCCGCTATTCTGCGCAAGGCGTCACGACCCTCGTGAGCACGCACTATATGGACGAGGCCGTGCAGTGCGATTCCATCGCCTACATCGCCTACGGCAAAAAGCTGATCGACTCGCCTACCGCCGACATTCCAAAGCAGATCGGCCTCTACGGCTGGCGGATCTCAGGCCGCCCGCTGATGAAAGCACAACAGCTGCTCGAGGCCGCGCCTGGCGTCGAACTCGTCGCGCGCTTCGGCGCGGAAATCCACGCGTGCGGCAAAGACCCTATGGCGCTTGAAGCCGCTGTGCGCGCGGTGAAGGCGGCCGAGCCGCACGTCGAAATCGCGCCGATCGAAGCCGGTTTCGAAGAGATCTTCATTTATCTCATGTCCGGCGCCATGGACAATTTCCAATGACAACGGCGCCGCGATTCCCACCTCTCGCTGCGCTCTTCGATCTTTCTTGGGCCCGCGTCTTTGCGGTATTCCTGAAAGAGCTTGTGCAGATGCGCCGCGACCGGCCGACATTTGCAATCATGATCATGATGCCGGTGATGCAGCTCGTGCTGTTTGGCTACGCCATCAACACAGATCCGCGTCACATGCCCGCCGTCGTCGAGATGCGTGAAGACAGCCCGATGACGCGCGCCTTTCTCGCGTCACTCGCCCAATCGTCGTTCATCGACATCGTCGCGATAACGCAGCGCGCCGAAGACGGCGAAGCAATGATCCGCTCCGGCCAAGCGACCTTTCTGATCTCGATTCCGGAAGGCTTCGAACGCCGCCTCGTGCGCGGCGAGCGGCCGCAAATATTGGTCTCCGCCGACGCCAGCGATCCGGTTGCCGCGAGCGGCGCTCTCGGCGCGATCGAACGCATCGCGCAATCGGCCTTCGCATCGGAATTCACTGGGTCGCTATCGTACCTGGCGCAAGCGCCGCCCCCTTACGAGATCATCGTGCACCGGCGCTATAACCCAGCAGGTGTCAGCGCATTCAACATCGTGCCCGCCCTGCTCGGCGTCATTCTCACCATGACGATGGTGATGATCACATCGATCGCCCTGACCCGCGAGACCGAACGTGGAACGATGGAAAACCTCCTGGCCACTCCAGTGCGCCCGCTGGAAGTGATGATCGGTAAGACGACGCCTTATGTATTTGTCGGCGCCATCCAAGTTGCGATCGTGCTGACCGTCGCGATCTTGCTTTTCCGGATCCCGTTCACTGGCTCGTTCCTCGCATTCCTCGTTGCGGTTACGCTCTTCATCCTGGCCAATCTGATGCTGGGTTATCTCATCTCCACCGTCGCGCGCACGCAGATGCAGGCGATGCAAATGACCTTCTTCATCTTCCTGCCGTCGATTCTGCTATCGGGTTTTATGTTTCCCTTCCGCGCCATGCCCGGCTGGGCGCAGGTGATCGGCGAGGCGCTACCGATCACGCACTTCCTGCGCATCGTCCGCGAGATCGTACTGAAGGGCGCCGGCTTTGGGGATGTCATTGGCGATCTTTGGCCGCTGACGCTCATCTTGCTCACGCTCGCGACGCTTGCGCTGCTGCGCTTTAGACGCACGCTGGACTAAGCGCGGACCGCGTCTTGACCCGCCGCGACCCAGCCCTCAGCCGCCCCAGCGCCGACGGCGTCGAACAGCGCGACCGCGATCTTATCGTTTGCACCATCGCGCGCGAGCAACGTGAGCGCCTCGATCGAGGCCAACACATCTGCGAGTGCGCGCGCGGGCGATGCTACGGCAATGACACCAGCTGCCGGATCGGCCTCGCGCCACTCATCGGTCGCAACAAGCGCCTCGTGCAGCTTTTCGCCGGGGCGAAGGCCAGTGAACACGATCGGCACATCAATTTCGGGCCGAAGGCCTTCGAGACGAATGACTTCGCGCGCGAGTTCGACAACAGCCAGCGCCTCGCCCATCTCGATCACCAGCGCGCTGCCCCGCGGCTCGGCTGTGACGCCAACGGCGGCGGCCTGCATTAGCGCATCGGCCGCTTGTGGGATCGATAGAAAGAAGCGCGTCACGTCCGGATCGGTCACCGTCAGCGGCGCGCCTTCGGCAAGCTGTGCTTCAAAAATCGGCGTCACCGAGCCCGCAGACCCGAGCACGTTTCCGAGGCGCACAGGAATCGCACGGCCCGGCCCCTGCCGGTCGAGCGCTTGGCAGTAAATTTCGCCGAGACGCTTGGTGGCGCCCATCAGGCCGGACGGATCGACGGCCTTGTCGGTCGACACAAAAATAAGATCAGCGCCAACCGCACGCGTTGCCTCGGCAATATTACGCAGCCCCAACACATTGGTCAGAATGCCTTCACTGGCGAACGCCTCGACCATCGGCACCTGCTTCAACGCAGCGGCGTGAAAAACGATTTCCGGCCGCTCCTTCGCGAACCAGCGATTGATGGAGCTGGCGTCACGGATATCGGCCAGCACTTGAACGGCCTTCGGCAATTCAAGACCGATCTTATAAAGGTTGTGCTCGGAGCTATCGAGCAGAGTGAGACGCGCGGGCGAGAGCGACGCGATGCGGCGCGCGAGTTCACTACCGATCGAGCCGCCGCCACCTGTAACGAGCACACGCTTGCCGGCAACGACATCGCGAATGCGCGCGAAGTCGACCTCGCCCATCGGGCTGCCGATGAGATCCTCAAGCCGCAGACGGCGGAGCTTGCCAGCGGCGAGAATGAAAGTCTTAAGCCCTGCATCGGCGATGTGCGTCAGCACAGTGCGGCGCGCGGCGCCATCTGCCGGCGGGTCGATCAAGATCACGGTCGCGGATTGCACGCCGAGAAGATCAACTGCATCCCAGATCGGTACGCGCGTCACGACCGGCAATACGATATCACCCGGACCAACGAGCGCAACGCCGCGCACGCTGATATTCGCTGGCGCCCATCGGGCGCGTGCGTCCCACGCATCGCTGACGGCCTGAGCCGATCCCATAAGGATCGTGTCTCGGAGCATGTTGTCCCCACCCCTACATATGTTGCAGCTATTCTTGAAGCTGTCGCGACGGCCTGTCCACCACCCCGCCCATGTTCCAGCGCATCAACCTGTTGAGTGCAAACGCGCACACCAAACCGACGCCCTAAATTGCGCTTGCGAAACTTATACGCGCACTAATCTGGCAGGGACGCCGCACCGTTGCTGGCCGCCACTTCAAGCGGCTGATCGAGCGCCGAACCCTCGATCCGCACCTTTCCGCCGGCGGATTCAACTAGTGCGCATCCAGCCGCGACATCCCAAATCATAGAGCCGGATTCACGGTAAGCTTCGGCGCGGCCGGCCGCGACATACGCCAAAGCGGTGGCGGCCGAGCCAATCATCCGCACCTTCTGCCAAGTCCGTAGCCGCTGCTCGAACGCCTTCATGGAATCGTCACTTGCGCGTGACGGCACTCCAGTCTGCAAGATTCCTTTCGCGGGATCTTCAATCGGCGAAACCCGCATCGGCGCGCCATTAAGCCAAGCGCCCAAACCGCTTGCCCCAGTGAACCGCTCACGCGTCACGAAGCAGTCGACCACCCCCAGCACCGGCTTGCCCTCATCCAACAATGCGATCGAGACGGCGCAGTGCGGATAGCCACGCAAATAATTGACACTGCCGTCGAGCGGATCGACGGCCCACACAAAGCGATCGCCGCGCTGTAGCGCTCGTGTCCAGCCGGCCTCCTCTGAGATAATCGGATAGTCACTCTCGCGCGCGATGGCGGTGAGGACGATCTCCTCGGCGTGCCTATCCGCGCCAATCTTCACTTCGCGGCCCTGCTCGGCTTCGATCACGCCCCATTGGACGCGGTTGGCGAGCAGCGCCTCACCCGCGGCGGCGGCGGCGGTATCGGCGAGCTTCAACAAGGCCTTGAGATCGTTCACGGCCCTCTGATAGCCCGCGCGCGCCTCTTGGAGAAGCGCCGCATCCGCGCTTTACTGCCCGCCCGGGGGACACTCCATGGATGGAGGGCAGACCAGGCCCAACGCCGAGCCTGCAGCGGCCAAGCCGCCGCCGGGCGTAAGCGCGTCCGCCTCGACAAGAAACTAGGCATCCGCAAGCGCGCCCGCGAGGACGCCGCACGCGACTTGCCCAGCCGCGACGCGGACGATCTTTCAGATACCGAAAAGGCGATCATGAACGCTGTCGCCGCGGAACGCGCGCGCGTGGATCAATCGCGTCAAGACGCCATGACCGACGCGGAGCGCCGGATGCGGACATTAGCCCCGGCGCCGCAAGACTTTATGGGGCCGGCGATCGATGCGCGGCTGGCGCTCCGGCAGGTATCCGGCCGGGTCGCACAGGATTGGGATGAGGCCTCGGGGCGAGCCAGCGAGGCGCGCGAAGAGCTAAATGCCTTCAAGCGCACGCACGAGTTGCGGCGCGCCGCCATCTATCCGCGCTCGACCCTGCTGCAGTCGGGGCTGCTGTTTTGCGCCGCGGTGTTTGAAGCGCTGTTCAGCGCCGCGCTCTTTGCCGAGGACGATGAACGCGGCTTGCTGGGCGGCGCAATCACGGCGATTGGGATTTCCGGCGCCAATGTCACGCTAGGTTTTATCGCCGGCTTCCTGGGCTTGCGTTACTTACAGCACCGAAGCTTGCCGATGAAGGTGATGGGCGCTGTGGCCTTTGCCTCCGTTGGCGCGCTGGCGCTGATGTTGAACCTGTTTGCCGCCGACTGGCGCGATCAGCTTGCGGCATTGAGCGGCCGTCAAGTCGACATGGGCTCGGATGCAAGCTTCCATCTGTGGTCGTTGCTCGCGCTGGACTCGCCGCAGGCGATCATCTTGCTGATGCTGGGCGCAGGCGTCTGGGTGTTTTCGGCGCTCAAAGGCTATTCCGGCTTCGACGATCCATACCCCGACTTCGGCAAGATGGATCGCGCCGCCAAGGCCGCTTCTGAGTCGCTATCGGACTTCCGCGCCGATGCCCGGCTCGAACTTGAAGCACCAATCGACGCCGCAAAGGCCGAGCTCTCGGCCCGGCTCGAAAAGATGCGCACTGACTTCGAAGCGATGAGCAAAGCCTTCGACGGCGCAGCGGCCAAGATGGAGACGCTCGAC
The DNA here is from genome assembly GCA_031379735.1 of Caulobacteraceae bacterium. GTDB lineage: Bacteria > Pseudomonadota > Alphaproteobacteria > Caulobacterales > Aquidulcibacteraceae > Vitreimonas. The sequence goes on from JANNFK010000051.1 coordinate 64,712, forward strand.
GCCCAAGCGAGGGCCTTGGACGATGCGGCCGCAAGCGCCGTGCATCTCTATCGTCAAGAAAACGCCGCCAATCGCGCCACGCCAGCGCCAGTTTACTTCAGCAACCCGCCGCCAGCAGCCGGACCGTCGCTCGATGCACTCGCCACCGCCGCCACGATGATTGACGACGCCCGCGCGCGCATGGCCGAAGCGCAAGTGCAATCGACACAATCGCTTGAAGGTTTGCTGGTCGAGTTGGAAACAGCGATCAACCGGCACAATACCGGCGGTCCCGCATGAATCGGCGGCGCAGCGCCAACGGCCGCAATGCGCTGGGCATTGTGCTGATCATCTTGGCGCTGGCGACACTGGGTGGTTTGGCAAGCGCGGCGCTCTTTCTTCGGCCGCCGCCAACCGAGGCCTCAACGCTCTGCCGTATGGACCAACCGCTGGCGGCGCACACGATCGTATTGGTGGATTCAACCGATCGCTTGGAGTCGCGGCATCGGCGGAAGCTGCGCGCAGTCTTGGCGCAAGAGCGTGCGCGGCTTGGCCAATACGATCGCCTGACGATCATGCGCATCAATGTCCGCCGGCCGCAGGAGCCGTCGATCCTCTTCTCGCAATGCCTGCCGCGCCCGCCCGAACAAGCCAATCCGCTCTTCCAAAATGCGCGCATGGTGCAGGCGACTTGGGACGAAGAGTTTGCTCAAGCTTTGGAGAGCGCGCTGCGCAGCGCAGGCTTTGGCGGGCCACAGCGCGCTTCCCCGATTATCGCTGCACTGCGCGCTGTAGCGGCAGATCCAGAATTTGGCGTCGAGATCCCACGACGGCGCTTGGTGCTCGTGTCGGATCTGCTCGAACACAATCCACAGGGTTTCTCACTTTATGTTCCGGACGCGAATTATTCGGCGTGGGTCGCCAGCACGCCGAACGGTCCGCCTGACTTCGCGCGTGTAGATTTGCGTGTCGTTCCAATAGATCGGCCGGATAATGCCACGCAACAGGCCCAGGCAATCGAAGCATTCTGGCCGGCATTCTTCGACGCCGCAGATGTCCAATCCGTAAGCATGGACCCGGCGCCTTAATGCGTACGCCTTTCATGGCGGGCGACTCACTCTAGGTTCGCGCCTGGGTCGGGTTGCCGGAGGGCGCTGTGAATACTTTCAATTGGCAAGGTGGCAGCGGCCGCTGGTTCGAATTCGAGATCGCGCGCGCGCAACGCGCGTGGGAGCCGATTGGCGGCATCTATCTGTTTGTGAAGCCGCACGATCAGCCGTCGCAAGATTGGGGTGGTCCGATCTGCTTGTACGCGGCGCAGTGCGCGGATTTCTCGACGACGCTGAACCGCCACGACATGTGGCAAGCGGCGGAAAATCTCGGCGCGAAAGAAATCCATCTGCTGACGATCAAAGAGGATCAAACGCGCGAGCGCGTGCTGAAGGATATTCTGGACGCGCAAGCGCCGATCCTGAACCGCAACACGCTGCGGCGGGTAGCGTAAGCTCACAACCAATCAACATTTCGTGGCGTCGCCCTTCGACAAGCTCAGGGTGACGCCATCTTTCTATCCAGCGTCAGCCTGAGCCCGTCGAAGGCGGCGCGGACCAACGGCGTTACCGCGCCGCCACCGCAGCCGCGGGATCGTCACTAAACACGCCGTCGACACCAGCAGCGTAGAACGCCCGCACCTCAGCATCGAGATTGCCATGCTGACGCATGTAGTCGGCCGCACTCGCATCACCGACACGAAGTGATGTTGGCAGAAAGAAGTTCTCCGGCCGCATCGTCCAGGGGTGCACAACCAGGTTCGCCGCATGCGCTCGCGCAACCAGATCCGTCGCCGGCGCCATGTTGTTTGCCGCATCGCGCGGAATGATCAGAGACTTCTCGGCCCCAAGCCCACGCGCATATTCAGCAATACGCCGCAAGCCGTCACCCGCAATCATCGCCGCATACGTCGTATCGCGCTGGTCCCATGGCCCGCCCTCAGCGGCGACCAACTGGACGCATTGCCAACGGATCGATGACATCTGCGCCAACGTCCGGATCGCGCCGATCTCGAAGCACTGCACATACATCGTATCCGCAGCGCGCTGGCCGCCGGCTTCATTGACCGCCGCGATGAACGCCGGCGCCGAATCAAAGCCGAGCTCGCGCAGCGCAGTCGGATGCTTCAGCTCGGGATAGATGCCCTTGCCATGGCTCTGCGCCAGCGCAAGCGCTTCGGAAAAAGTCGGTATCTCGAACTGATCATCGTACTGCGTGTTGGCGGGACGCAGCTGCGGAATACGCTCACGCGCGCGCAGCGTCTTCAACTCAACCAACGTAAAGTCCTCAACCCACCAGCCAAGCGCCTCGACGCCATCGACTGTCTTCACTTTGCGGCGATCCGCGAACTCTGGCCGCGTCGATACGTTGGTCGTTTGAGTGATTTCATTCTCGTGCCTGCAGACAAGGACGTGATCCTCCGTCATCACTAGATCAGGCTCAATGAAGTCCGCGCCCTGCTCAATCGCCAGCGTGTAGGCGGCGAGCGTGTGCTCGGGCCGGTACGCGCTCGCGCCCCGATGGGCGATCACGATTGGGCGGGCGTTGGTAGAGTCGCTCATGCTTGCGCAACCTGCCAGTGCCGCGGCGCCGAGCAATACGCCGCGCCGATTCATATACGCTCGTCCTGAGGCGAGAGCTTGGTGCTCCAAAGTCCCACGAACAGAATCGATCCGCCAAACAGCAACGACCAAGCGCCGAACGTCGCGTCGAGCGTCTCATCGAGATTTGGAAACGCATTCGGAAACTCGTGTGTGAGAAATCCGTTCAGCAAAATGACCGGCAGCGCCAGCCCAATCGACGCCTCGCCTTCATCGCCGGAAGTCTCGCCAAGCAACTTCAGGAAAACAAAACCCAGAACGCCGCCAACGACCGGCGCGGACAAGAACGTCACCAGCCGCAGCGATTCCTCCGGCAGGAAGAAATACTGCCCGCCGAACCGAAACGCGGCCGCCACCGCGAGCCACATCAGAAAGCCCAGCCCCATAGCACGCATAATCATGTCAGCTCTCTCCTGCGGGCTTCACGCCAAGCGCCATCAACTTATCAACGACCGCCTGGAGGCGATTTTCGGGCACATACACGGTGATGTTCTCATCCGCCGCCCAGCGCAAATACTCGGCCACAGCTTCGCGCGGGGCGCCATCGATCAAAAGCTTTTACACCGGCCACACATAAGACTCGTATTCATCTTCAGGCACGCCGCAGCCGATCGGATCCCAATCCTGCCAAAGGATGGTGTTGATGGCGCGGGTCGGCCTTCGTGTCCCGGCTCATTCCCTCAGCATTTCGCGCGAGATAATGACGCGCATAATCTCGTTGGTACCCTCAAGAATACGGTGCACGCGAAGGTCGCGAACAATGCGCTCGACTTCATAGTCGGCCAGATAGCCGTAGCCGCCATGAAGCTGCAGCGCCTGATCCGCTACATTAAACGCAGCGTCCGTCACGAAGCGCTTCGCCATCGCGCAATACTTGCTCGCGTCCGGCGCTTTCGCGTCGAGCTTACGGGCGGCGGTGTGTAGCAAACTACGGCTAGCCGCCAGCGCCGTTTCCATGTCCGCCAACACGAATTGCGTGTTCTGAAAGTCCGCCAACCGCTTGCCGAACTGCTTGCGCTCTTTGACGTACCCAAGCGCACGATCGAGCGCGTCCTGGGCGCCGCCCAAGGCGCACGCCGCAATATTCAAGCGCCCGCCATCGAGCCCCTTCATCGCATACTTGAAGCCCTCGCCTTCAGGACCAATGCGATTTTCGACCGGCACGCGGCAATCTTCGAAGTTAACGATTGCTGTCGGCTGCGCGCGCCAGCCCATCTTGTCTTCGTTCTTGCCGAACGAAAGCCCCTTCGTCCCTGCGGGCGCCAGCACGGTCGAGACACCCTTCGGACCATCCTCGCCCGTGCGGCACATCAAAACATAGAGATCGGAGAAACCGGCGCCGGAGATGAACGCCTTCGAGCCATTGATCACGTATTGCGAATTACCATCCGCCTTCGCGGTCGTGCGCAACGCGCCAGCGTCCGAACCAGAGCCCGGCTCCGTCAGGCAGTACGACGCAATCGTCTCCATCGTCGTCAGCTTCGGCAACCACTCGGCCCGCTGCGCGTCATCGCCGAACGAGTCGATCATCCACGAGCACATGTTATGGATCGAGAGAAATGCCGCTGTGGCGATGCAGCCGCGTGAGAGTTCCTCAAAGATCAGCGCCGCATCGAGGCGCGTCAGGCCGGAACCGCCGAACTCTTCGCGCACATAAATGCCGCCAAAGCCCAAGCTCGCGAGTTCTACCAGCACCTCGCGGTTCAGGCCCTCTTCCTCCCAGCGCGCCGCATTCGGACGAAGTCTTTCCTGCGCGAAGCTGCGCGCGGTTTCGACAATAAAGTCTTGGTCTTCCGTGAGTTGGGCCGACATTGTTCCCTCGTTGCCCGCTTATAGCCGCGATATTGCGAGTGGCTAGCGTTCCCAGCCAGGAACCAAGGTCCTGGTCCAGTGTTTCTGATCCGCAATCCTCGCCACACCGGCGCAGGTCAGGAGTTTGAAATGCGTAAGTTGATTGCCACCGCCGCCATCGCCGCGTTTTCGCTTGGTCTCGCCGCTTGCGGCAACGGCGGCAGCGCCGAAAGCGCCGGCGAAAACGCCGATTCCGCTATCGAAGAAGCAACACAAGGCCAAGAAAACCTTGGTGACGGCCCGCTCGAACAAGCCGGCGAGAGCATCGATGAAACCACCGGCAACCAACAGAACGGTGACGCCGCCGACGCGCTCAACGACGCCACCGATGGCGATCGCAGCACCAACCCGTAACCCCCGGTCGGGAACGCGGTCCCGCGCTTTCTGCGGAACCGTGTTCTTAACGGAACGTTGAACCCCCCGGCGGCCGCTACGCCGCCCAACAACTGGGACACTTCAGGAGAAACACATGTTGAAGTCATTGCTGGGCGCCGCCGCTGCCCTGAGCATGCTGGGCGTTGTCGCTTGCAGCCAAGGCCCGAACGAAGAGGCCGGTGAAGCAGCCGACACCAACTACGAACAATCCAGCACCGGCACGACCGATGTGGGCCAAGGCCCGGCGGAAGAAGCTGGTGAAGCACTCGATGCGCAAACCAACGGCGCCCCGGCTGGTGAAACCACGACACCGCCACCGGCGACCACCACGCCGTAACGGCAAATCGCGATTGCGATTGAACTCCTCGCGGGCCAAAAGGCGCGCGGGGAGTTTTCATGTTTGCCCGCTTGCCGCCGGCGCTTGTGTTGACGCTGGCGATCATTGCCGGCGCGTGCATGGACGCCACGATCAAACACTTGTCACAGACCAACCACGTGCTGCTGGTGGCGTTCGGCCGCTATCTCTTCGGCGCGCTGTTCTCGCTGCTGATCTGGTGGCGCGCCGGTCGCCCTGTCATCTCCAAGGAGATGTGGCGCGCCCACGGTCTGCGCGGCTTTGTCATCGCAATCTGCGCGGTAACGTTCTTCTGGTCCCTCTCCGTCTTGCCGCTCGCGGAAGCGGTAGCGCTCTCCTTCATCTACCCGCTACTCGCGCCTTTCGTCGCCTTCGTGATCCTGAAAGAGCGCGTCCGCGCCTCCAGTGTCATCTGCGCACTGATCGGCTTCGCTGGCGTCATCGTCGCCATGCAGGGCGCCCCAAGCGAAACTGAATCGCCGCAGCACGACCTCGGCGTCGCAGCGGTGCTGTTTTCGGCGGCGTTCTTCTCGATCGCAATGGTGTTGCTGCGCGAGCGTTCACAGAAAGATGGCGCACCGATCGTAACGTTGATGACAAGCGTTGTGCCGGGCGTCATCCTGCTCGCACCGACAATTGCACTTGCGACACCACCGGTCCTGACTGGCTGGTGGTTCTTCCTGCAGTTGGGCGCACTCGCGGCCGTGTTCATGTATCTGATGGCGCAGGCCTATGCGCGCGCCGAGGCGCAGCAGCTCGCGCCCATCCACTACACCGAGCTCATCTATGCGAGCTTGATTGGCTTTTTCATTTTCCGGGAAGTCCCGCGCCCGGAGATTTACATGGGCGCTGCGTTGATCATCGCCGCGTGTCTGTGGGCGGCATATGATGAGCGCCGCTTGTCGCTGAAGCTTAAGGCAGTGTCTGGTTAAGCAGCGAGCGGCGCTAGAGCATTGAACCCTCCCACCAGAGCGCCATGGCTATCATGCAGCGGCGTCGGATACGGCGTAAACGACGCCCGCGATCCATCAGGACGTTCCGCGACCGCGCTAGCCCCACGTACCGCGCGATCTTCTTTCATCGCGATCGCCATTGGACAACGATCATGAGGCAGTCGCCGGCCATCGGGCTCCCACAAGCGCCAGGTAACGCACCACATGTCTTGACCTATGCGCGGCTGCCGGCCCGCGAAATCAACCGCTGCAGCATTGCAATACATGAGAAGCCCGTCCCGATCGATGAGGTAGACCGCGAGCGGCAAATCCCCCAACGCGGTGCTGGCGAAGTTTACCTGAACTTGAATCAGGTTAGCGCGAACCAAATCACTGACCATGCTCGCGAGGCCATCGATGGCAGAGATCATACGAGCGCTCGTCGCTGGGGGCGATTGCACAGCCGACGCGGCGTTGTCCTCGAAAAACCAAGCCACCGGCGTCTTCAAAGTGCGGGCGATTTCAATGAGCGTTGACGCCGCAATTCGATTGATGCCGTTCTCGTACTTTTGGATCTGTTGAAACGTCCGATGCAGCGCTGTCGCGAGCGCCGCCTGCGTCATGCCAAGCTCATGCCTGCGCTGGCGCAACCGAGCGCCAAGCTGCAAGTCGTGAAGATGCATCGCCTGCCTGCCGCCGCTCAGCATAGCCTCACCATCGGAACCCCGACGTTATGCCTAAGTCATTGCGTGGGCGCCGCCTAGAAGTTGTGAACTTTGAAATCGCACGGCGCCCGCGGAGCGCCGCGCGATTTTAAACGAAATTTACGCGCCGTTTGCGCTGGTTTGCACCTTCTTCGCCACGTCATCGGCGCGGCGGCCGGTAACTTCGACCATGTGATCGAACTCAGCCTCGAACGTCGCCAGCCCTTGCGTCAGTGAGCGCAGCTCGATGATGAAATTCTGCCGCTCGTTATGAGGCAGATAGACATCGACACGATCCCAGCCGGCCCAGCCTTCGCGCGGTTCGAAGCCCAGGATCTGGCCGTTATGCGCCGAAACCGCCGAGTTGATTTTGGGCGTGCCCCAGCTCGGCGTGTAGATCGAAAGCTTCTCGATCGGCTCAAGCAATACCGAGCCGCACTGCTGCATGGCTTCCTGCATCCCAAGGCGTCCGGCTTGATGGAAGGAGTGCTCGCTTGAATCCACGGAATGAAACGAGCCATCGATCAACGTCACCGACACATCTACGACCGGAAATCCGATCGAGCCCTTCGCCAGAGCGTCCTTCACACCGGCCTCAACCGCCGGGATCCATTGGCGTGGAATAGCGCCGCCGGTGATTTTATCGACGAACTGAAAGCCCTCGCCGCGCGGCAGCGGTTTCACTTGAATGACGCAATCACCGAACTGGCCGTGACCGCCAGTCTGCTTCTTATGGCGCCCGCGCACCTCCGCGTTCTTGCGCAAGCTTTCTTTGTATGGGGTCGATGGCGGTGCGGTTGAGACATCGACATTGAAACGGCCCTTCAACCGGTCCAGCACGCTCCTCAGATGCGGCTCGCCCTGCCCTTGTAAAAGAATCTCGTGCGTCGTCTGATCGTGCACCACATTCAGCCCGGCATCTTCATCAACCAGTTTCTGCAACGCACCGGAGAGCCGCACGTCGTCCTTGCGGTCTTTGGTGGTAATGGCGAGCTGATAGACTGGGAAGCGCTTCTTGAAAGTGAGCTTCATCTTCTGCGCGCCACTTGCGGCCAGAAGATCGCCGGCCGCCACTGGGTCGAGCTTGCCGATCGCGGCGATATCGCCCTCCGGCACACGGGACACCTTCTTCGTCTGCGATCCATTGACCGAAAAGAGCGCACCCGGCCGTTGCGACGAGCCATCGCTCAGCGTGATCTGATCGCTATCGGTCATGGCGCTGCCGAACACACGCGAGAACGCGAGCTTTCCCGCTTGGCCAGCGTGCGTGATTTTCATCACGTACGCGCCATTGCCAGAAAGCCCGAGCCGGGCAGCGGCGAACTTCGGCTCCGGCGTATCGTGACGCAGCGCCTTCAGCAAACGCCGCACGCCATTCCCGTTCGCTGTCGAGCCGAACAACACTGGCACGATCAACGCATCGCGCGTTTCCTTCGCGAGGTCCTTAAAGATGACATCGCGATCCGGGGTCGCGTCCGAGAGCAATTGCTCCATCAACGTGTCATCGAAATCGGCGAGCTGTTCGAGCATATGGAAACGCGCTTCCGTTTCGCGCTCAGCCAAATCCTTCGGAATTTCGACAATCTCTGATGGCTTGCCCTGCTGGTAGCGATACGCGCGCTCAAGCGCGAGATCGACGAAGCCCGTAACCTTGTCGTCCTGCCAGATCGGAATCTGTCGTGCGACCAGCGGCGTGCTCGAAACCGGTTGCAGCGCTTCCAGCAGATCGCGGATACGGCCACGCGCATTATCAATCTTGTTGATGAAAACAACGCGCGGAATCTGCAAGTCTTCGAGCGCCTTCAAAAATGGCTGCACCAGAACAGCTTTGTCCGGATCAGGATCGGCGACGACAATGGCGAGATCGACGGCCGGAAGTGCAAAGTCAGCGTCTGCGAGAAAGTCGACCGCGCCTGGCGCGTCTATGAGGGCGTAATGATCGCCCATGAAATCGATGGCTGTGAATTGCGTTTCTGTGGACTGGCCTGCCGCGGCCGGGACTGTTCCCGGGCCACCCGAAGCGGCGGACGCCAGAGCTTGCATCAACGCCGTCTTGCCCACTCCGGTTGGGCCGACGACGGCGATTGCCCTCACCACATTTGCCGATTTACTTTCAGGCATAGCGCACTCTCCCTTGTTTCCCGTGTTCGGGGTTGGGGCGGCGCCAGCGGCCGGCGCCGCTTCTCGCTTATGCCGGCCTGTCGAGGCCGGGTAAGCCACTGTTTCACGAACAGAAGAAGGCGCCAAGCGGGAGTGCGTAAGTGGGCGAGCGAATAGCCACTGCCGCCGCGGTCTCCTGAAATACGTTGGGCTTCATCACGTTCCTCGAACGGCCAGACTACGCAGGCCGGACCCCGGGGACGGCTCAAGGGGTGAAATGCACTAAAAGCAGTCGCGGCGATTACCCCGGAAGAACGGCATCGTCGCACCCGCATAGCCGAACTCGTGGTAGTCCCCCTGCACATCCAAAACAGCGACGCCATCTAGACGCCAACCGGGCCGGCCAAACACCGCCGTAACGCAACGCTCCGAACCGCCAGGCCGGCGATCACAAAGCTGCATCTGGTCGCCAGCGGGCGTGAGCATGAAGCTCACTCGATCGACGTCTCCTTGCGCTTCCTCTCGATGCCAGTCGCCGAGATAACCGCCAGGATGATCCGGATCGCGCCGCCAACTCATGTAGGCCGGCCAGATTTCTCCGCTATTCTCAAACCAACAGCCCTCGATCTTCGACCACTGCGACGACGACGCCACGCGCGTCGCGCACGACGCCAACGCTAGTACAACCAGGACAGCGATAGCCTTTCGCATCAGTGATCCGGCAGCGGGATAAATTCCTTGTCGTCACCCGGCACAGTACCAAAGCGCCCGGCTTTCCAATCCGCCTTCGCCTGCTCGATCCGCTCTTTGCGTGACGAGACGAAATTCCACCAGATGTGACGCGGCCCAAGATTAGCGCCGCCGAGCAACATAAAGCGCGCCGGCGTCAGCGCCTCGATGGTGATCGCGTCGCCGGGACGAAACACCAGTAAGCGCCCGCGCTCAAAGCGATCACCAGCAATCTCGATCTCGCCGCTGGTCAGATAAAGTCCGCGCTCTTCGTGCTCAGGGCCAAGCGGCAGCGATGAACCCGCATCGAGCTGCGCATCAGCGTAAAACATTTCCGAATACGTCTGCACCGGCGAACTCTTGCCGTAGAGCGAGCCTGCAATGACGCGCACGATCTTGCCGCCTTCTTCAATCACCGGAAGCTCAGCTTCTGCGTGATGCTTGAAGAAGGCATCGCTCTCCTCATGAGATTCCGGCAGCGCCACCCATGACTGGATACCAGCAATCGGCGAACCCATCGCGCGCAACTCCGCCCGCGTGCGCTCCGAATGCGCGATGCCGCGGCCTGCATTCATCCAGTTCACATCGCCCGGCTTTACCGCCTGCGCCGAGCCCAACGTGTCACGATGGAATATTTCGCCCTCAAACAAGTAGGTGACGGTTGCCAAATTGATATGCGGGTGCGGGCGCACATCGAGCCCTTCACCCACGGCAAAGTGCGACGGCCCAAACTCGTCCCAGAAGATAAACGGCCCGACCATGCGCTTCTCGATCGCCGGCAGCGCCCGCCGCACCGAGAAGCCACCGCCAAGATAGCGCGGCTTCGGTTCGAGTGTGATCATGACAGCGTTTTGGTCGTCGTTCATTCCGACAGCGTAGAACGGCCCTGCTGGTTCGTCATCCCGCCCGCGCGACTTGTGAACCACGTCGCCGCGAACCAGCACAACAACGCCCAAGCCGCACCCAAGCACCACCCCGCCAGGACGTCCGTCGGCCAATGCACGCCAAGATAAATACGAGTCAGCCCGATCAGCAGCGTCACCAAGATCGCGCCACCAAGCACATAGCCACGCAGGCGCCGCCGCTCCTGCGTCCGCGCGATCAGCGCACCGAGCGTGAGATAGGTGACCGCCGAAAGCATGGCGTGCCCACTGGGAAAGCTCATGCTTGTGGTCTCGACAATGTGCGCCACGAGATCAGGACGCGGACGGTTGAAGCCCACCTTGAGCCCTTCACTGATCAGCGTGCCGCCGATGGTGGCGCATAGCAGCATCACCGCATCGCCCCAGCGCTTCACCACCAGCAAATAGCCGACGGCCATCAGCGTCACCAGCGCAAGCACCGCGAAGCCGCCGAGCGCGGTAATGTCCATGACAGATGCTTCTAGCCATCGCGGGCCAATCGGGTCGGCCGGGTCACCGGTGCGCAGAGCGAGCAAGATGCTCTCATCGAACCAGCGCGCCTCGCCTTCTCCGACTTCGTCGGCGATCTCCACAAAAGCCAACACCGGCAATGCGATGCCGAGAAAAATCGCGATCGGCACAATCTCTTGCCGCGCAAGTTTGAGCCACGTTTTTGGATTGAGAGCCCGCATCAACCGCGATTAATGCATGGCTCCAAAGAAAGTTCCATGCATTCGCCAGAGTCGTTAGGGCGTTTTTGCCGGTGCTCGCCGCTTCACATTCTGCTAGTGTGCACGACCGCGAAAGCGGAAAAAAAGAAACGCTGGAGAGAAGTATGAGAATTCTGGTTGCCCTCGCCGCCGCCGCGGCGCTCGCCGTCGCCGCTTGCACACCCGCCGATCAAAACGCCGCCGAAGCTGACGCCAATCAAGCTGCGACCGAAACCGGTCAGGCGCTCGAGAATGCTGGTGCAGCTGTTGGCGAAGCTGCCAACGAAACCGGCGAAGCTGTCGAAGGCGCGACCAACGATGCCGCGAACTCCGTCGCCAACGCGACGGACGACAACGAAGCGACGCATCCGTAATCGGATCGCGTTTCGCGGAAACGACGAAGGGCGGAGCGAGATGCTCCGCCCTTTTGCTTAGGCCGCGGCCCGTTCGCTAGCCCCATTGAACAGGAAATCGTTGCCGTCAAACGTAACGGCGACGCGTTCGCCATCTTTCACGCGGCCTTCCAAAATGAGCCGTGCGAACGGGTCCTGAACGTCCTTCTGGATCACGCGCTTCAGCGGACGCGCACCCCATGCCGGGTCATAGCCACGCTTGGCGAGTTCACTCTTAGCGCGGCTGTCGAGCTCCACGCTGATATTGCGCGCGGCGAGCAATTTTTCGAGACGCTTCAGCTGAATATCGACAATCGTGCCCATCTGCGCACGCTCCAGGCGCTTGAAGAGAATGATCTCATCGACGCGGTTGAGGAATTCCGGCCTGAAGCGGCCGCGCAGCTCAGCCATCACCTGATCGCGCACGTCCTCAACATCAGTGCCATCCGGCTGTTCGGCGAGGAATTTCGCACCGGCGTTCGACGTCATGATCAAAATTGTATTCTTGAAATCGACAGTACGGCCCTGGCCATCGGTGAGGCGGCCATCGTCCAGCACTTGCAGCAGGACGTTGAACACGTCTGGATGCGCTTTCTCGATCTCGTCAAACAGTACGACCTGATAAGGCCGCCGGCGGATCGCTTCAGTCAACGCGCCGCCTTCTTCGTAGCCGACATAACCTGGGGGTGCGCCAATCAAGCGTGCGACCGAGTGCTTTTCCATATACTCCGACATGTCGATGCGCGTCAGCGCATGGTCGTCATCGAACAGAAACTCGGCGAGAGCTTTTGTGAGCTCGGTTTTGCCAACACCCGTCGGCCCTAAGAACATGAACGAGCCAATCGGCCGGTTCGGGTCCTGCAAACCCGCGCGCGCGCGACGAACCGCGTCCGCCACGGCGCGCAACGCAGGCTCCTGCCCGACCACGCGGCCACGCAGCGCATCTTCCATCGCCAGCAGCTTGGCCTTTTCGCCTTCGAGCATTTTCTCGACCGGCACGCCCGTCCAGCGCGAAACGACACCCGCGATCGCTTCCGCGTCCACCACCTCTTTCACCAGCCCGCCGCCCTCGCTACCCACCTTTTCGGCGTCGGCGATTTGCTTCTCCAGCTGTGGGATGCGCCCGTATTTCAACTCCGAAGCGCGCGCGAGATCACCACGGCGCACCGCGCCTTCATAATCGTTCTGGAGCTTTTCCAGTTCTTCTTTCGACTTCGACGTGACCTGCAGCTTCTGCTTCTCGGCCGACCATGTCGCCGTCAGTTCGCCCGAGCGCGTCTCCAGCTGACGAATTTCTTCCTCAAGCTTGGTGACCCGATCCTTCGATGCCGCATCCTTCTCTTTCTTCAGCACTTCCAGCTCAATCTTCAGCTGCAGCGAGCGGCGATCCAATTCGTCCAGTTCTTCAGGTTTTGAATCCACCTGCATACGCAATCGCGAGGCAGCTTCGTCCATCAGATCGATGGCTTTGTCCGGCAGAAAGCGGTCGGTGATGTAGCGATGCGAGAGCTGCGCGGCGGCGACGATCGCCGCGTCGGAGATTCGCACGCCGTGATGCTGCTCATAGCGATCCTTCAGACCGCGCAAAATTGAGATCGTATCTTCGACGCTGGGCTCGTTCACAAATACTGGCTGGAAGCGCCGCGCCAGCGCTGCGTCCTTCTCCACGTGCTTGCGGTATTCATCGAGCGTCGTCGCGCCAACACAATGCAGCTCGCCGCGCGCGAGCGCTGGCTTCAGCAAATTTGACGCATCCATCGCACCATCGGCTTTGCCGGCGCCGACAAGCGTGTGCATCTCGTCGATAAAGAGGATGATCCCGCCTTCGGCCGCAATCACCTCGTTCAGCACCGCCTTCAACCGCTCTTCAAATTCGCCGCGAAACTTCGCGCCGGCAATGAGCGAGCCCATATCGAGCGCCAGCAGCTTCTTATGCTTCAGGCTTTCCGGCACGTCGCCATTGATGATGCGCAGCGCCAAGCCTTCCGCGATGGCCGTCTTGCCGACGCCAGGTTCGCCAATCAGCACTGGATTGTTCTTAGTCCGGCGGCTCAGCACCTGGATCGTACGCCGGATTTCCTCGTCTCGGCCGATGACCGGATCGAGCTTGCCCTTGCGCGCATCCTCTGTGAGATCGCGGGCATACTTCTTCAGCGCGTCGTACTGGTCTTCAGCGGAGGAAGATTGCGCCGTGCGCCCTTTGCGCAGCTCAACAATAGCCGCCTCAAGCTTCTGCGGCGATAACCCCGCCTCCTTCAAAATCTCGGAAGCTTTGCCGTCCGCAATGGCGAGCCCGAACAGCAGGCGCTCCGCCGTCACATAACTATCGCCAGCCTTCGTGGCGGCCTGGTCAGCAGCGTCAAGCGCACGATTGAAGGAAACGGCCGCATACATGCGATCGCCGCCGCCCTGCACTTTCGGCAGCGCTTGTACGGCTTTATCAACCTCGTCAGCCGCCTGGCGCGCATTTGCGCCGGCGCTGGTCAGCAACCCGGCCGCGAGACCTTCCCGGTCATCGAGCAGCGCCTTTAGAAGGTGCTGAGTTTCGAGTTGTTGGTTCGTTTCGCGAATCGCGATCGTCTGCGCGGCAGCCACGAATCCGCGCGCGCGCTCGGTGAGCTTTTCCATATCCATGAGCGACCCTTTCGGCGTCCCACGCTAACCCCCTGACGGCTGATCAACGTGGCATGAGTTGTTGTTGTGCCCCTGACTTAGTGTGGCGGAAGGGGCACACAAGGGTTCGCCGGACCAATTCTGTGGGCGAACTAGCCGCCCAATCGAATCCCGAAATCGCTCAAGTGAACGCCGAAGAACATCACCGCGATCACGACCGCGAGGATCACGCCCACAATTAGCCGCGTGACGAGCTTTAGCGCCACCCAAACCACAACAATGACGAGCAGCACCGCGAGCCCGCCGTCAATCAGCGACCAGTTGAAATCCATCAGCAACAGCTCCGCTTCAATGCGCCATTAAGAGCGGCACCGTCGTCGTCCGCAGCAAATCGCGCGTCGCGCCGCCGAACACTAGTTCCCGCAGCCGCGAATGCGCGTAGCCGCCCATCACGATCAGGTCTGCGTTGAATTTCCGCGCTTCCTCAAGAATGGCCGACGATGCCGAACGGCCTGCACTGTCAACATTGCGGACTTCCGCCGGCAAGCCGCGGCGATTGAGGTGTCCGGCAATATTGGCGCCCGGCTGATCTCCATGGCCGAACATTTTCGACTTGGCGTCCACCGTCAGCACGGTCACCGCCTCGGCATTCTCCAGCAGGTCGTCGGCTTCCGAAAGCGCCCGCGTTGCCTCGCGGCTCGCATCCCAGGCCACGAGCACGCGCTTACCGATGCTCGCGCCCTGCCAGCCAGGCGGCGCGATCAGCGCCGGGCGCCCAGAATGAAACAGCACGCCTTCGATAATTTCTTCGCGCAGCTCGACACCCGAGCCCTCACTCGGCCGCGTCATCACCGCGACGTCCGCGTAGCGCGCGTGCACGGCTGCCACCCGCCCGAGATCGCGCGATAGCGCCTCGGCGGTTCTCAACTCGGCGTGCTTGGTTGAGCGTTGGAGTCGCGCCTCAACCTTCTTGCGCTCGACCTCCGCATCCTGGCGCGCACGCCCCAGCAACTCGGCCCAAACACCAGCGACGACGGTCGGCTCATACGCCAAGGGTTCGTCTGGAAGTGGCGTCAGGAACGCCGCCGCGAGATGGCAGTCGCTGCACAAGCCAGCCAAGGTCTCACCGAGCGCAATCGCAGGCTCGTCCGCTTCAGCTTCCGACACGATGACAAGGACGTCTTTCCAGCTCATGCAGCGCCTCTTTGGTTCACCTATACGCCGCGCTCGCGGGGTCCGCCACTAATCCGCAACGCTCCAGGGCTTGAAGCGGCGCGGCGCCTGCGCAATGTCGTTCTAGACCTCCCAAAGGAACACCAAGAATGAGCCCTACGTTCCGCACCGACGCCTATATCGACGGAAAATGGCGCTCCTCCGCCAAGCGCTTCAAGGTGTTCAACCCGGCGAACCAAGAAGTCATCGCCGAAGTGCCCGACCTGGGCGCCGCCGAAGCAGAAGAAGCCATCGCCGCGGCACACCGCGCCTTCCCAGGCTGGGCCGCGAAAGCAGCGAAGGAGCGCGCACAGATTATGCGCGCCTGGTTCGATCTTATCACCGCCGATCTCGACAGGCTCGGGCGCCTGATCTCCCTTGAAGGCGGCAAGCCCATCGCCGAAGCCAAGGGCGAGGCCGCCTATGGCGCGAGCTTCATTGAATGGTTCGGCGAGGAAGCAAAACGCGCCTATGGCCGCGTGATCCCAACCACCACCGCGACTCGCCGCTACGTGACCATAAAGCAACCGATCGGCGTCTGCGCCGCAATCACGCCGTGGAATTTCCCGATGGCGATGATCACCCGCAAAGCCGCACCCGCGATCGCCGCCGGCTGCACCCTCGTCCTGAAGCCGCCGCATCAAACGCCACTCACCGCCCTCGCGCTGGCTGAGCTTGGCGAAAAGGCAGGGCTGCCGCCGGGCGTGTTCAACATCGTCACCACAGAGAACGCCACCGCCGTCGGCAAAGTAATGTGCGAGAGCCCGCAAGTGCGCCATTTCTCGTTCACCGGCTCCACCGAAGTCGGCAAGAAACTGGGCGCCGCCTGCATCGGCTCCACCGTGAAGAAAGTCGCGCTCGAACTCGGCGGCAACGCGCCGCTCATTGTCTTCGCCGACGCCGATCTCGATCTCGCCGTCAAAGGCGCGATTCAATCGAAGTTCCGCAACGCCGGCCAAACCTGCGTCTGCGCCAACCGCATCCTGGTCGAAGACGCGATCTACGACACGTTCGCCAAGAAGCTCGCTAACGCCGTCGCCAAACTGAAAGTCGGTCCGGGCGACGAAGAGGGTGTCGAAATCGGCCCCCTCATCGATCAGAAGGCCATCGAGAAAGTCGAGCGCATGGTCGCCGAGGCGCTCGCCTCCGGCGCCACCGCCCTCACCGGCGGCCAGAAGCACGCGGCCGGCGCACAATTCTACACACCGACGGTGCTGGCCGGCGTCACTCGCGACATGCGCGTCAACACCGAAGAAATTTTCGGCCCTGTAGCACCCCTCATCCGCTTCAAAACCGAAGACGAAGCCGTCTCCATCGCCAACGACACGCCGTTCGGCCTCGCGTCCTACTTCTTCACCAAGGATGTCCACCGCGCCTGGCGCGTCGCCGAGCGTATCGAGTCCGGCATGGTCTCGATCAATGACGGCATCTTCTCAAACGAAGTCATCCCCTTCGGCGGCTGGAAAGAATCCGGCCTCGGCCGCGAAGGCGGAATCGAAGGCTTGGACGAATATCTAGAGTCGAAGTTCGTGAACTTCGGGGGCTTCGCCTGAAAACTTCGGGCTTCGTTTACGTCCTCGGCAGCGCCCTCGGCGCCGACCGGCGCACCTATGTCGGTTGGACCATCGACATCGACTCCCGCCTCGCGCTCCACAATGCCGGCCTCGGCGCGCGCTCGACCCGCGGCCGTTTCTGGGTGCTGCTCTACGCCGAACGCTATCCCACGCGCCGCGAAGCCATGAGCCGGGAGTGGTTCTTGAAACGCGACCGCCGCTTCCGCGCCGCTCTGGCGCGCTTGCTCTAGCGCGGCTAGAATCCCAGACAATGACGCCGCAATCACTCCCCGCCTGGCTTTACACCGACCAGCGCTTCTTCGAGCTGGAGCGCGAGAAGGTGTTCGCGCAGGCTTGGCACATCGTCGGCCACATCAACGACGTCCCGAACACCGGCGATTATCTGACGCTCGACATGCTGGGCGAGCGCGTCGTCACCGTGCGCGGCGAAAACGGCCAGATCCGCAGTTTCCACAATGTCTGCCGCCACCGCGCCGGCAAGATCGCAACCGAAGCGCGCGGCCAATGCGGCCACAGACTCGTGTGCCCGTACCACGCCTGGAGCTACAAGCTCGACGGCAGCTTCGCCGGCGCGCCGAAATGGCAAGGCTTTGAAGATTTGGACGCACACCAACTCGCCCTCAAATCCGTCGATCAAGAAATCGCCTTCGGTTTCATATTCATCCGCTTCGCGCAGGGATTGCCCAGCATCGCAGAGATGATGGCGCCCTACGCCGAAGAACTCGCCGCGTTCGAATTGGAGAAGCTCGTCCCCAACGGCCGCGTCACATTCCGGCCGCGCCCGGTGAACTGGAAAAACGTCGGCGACAATTATTCCGACGGCATGCACATCCCGGTCGCGCACCCAGGCCTCTCGCGCCTCCTCGCTGGCAGCTACAAAATCGAAGCCAAGCCATGGATCGATAAAATGTGGGGCTACGTCAGCGAGACGCCGTCGAACCATTGGCCCGAGCGTCAGTACCAAAAGCTCCTTGGCGCCTTCGATCACATCCCGGCTGAGCGCCGTCGCTTGTGGGCCTATTACAAACTCTGGCCCAACATCGCCTTCGACATCTATCCGGACCAAGTCGACTTCATGCAGTTCATCCCGGTATCTGCAACGCAAACCATGATCCGCGAAATCGCTTACGTGCACCCGAATGCAAATCGCGAAATGAACGCCGCGCGCTATCTGAACTGGCGCATCAATCGCCAAGTCAACGCTGAAGACACCGTGCTCATTGAAGGCGTGCAACAAGGCATGGAAAGCTCAAGCTACGACACCGGTCCGCTCTCGCCGTCAGAAGTGTGCCTCATCTCATTCGGCAACCGCATGCGCGCGCTCATTCTTGAGGCAAATTTACAACGCGCGCCGTCTTAAGCAAGACGCTTACTGACGCGCTACTTCCGGCGTCAAACCGGCGCGAACGCCGGCGGTCCGAACGCTAGGACTTGCTCATCCTCCACCGCCAGCTCGAATGACGAGCAGCAGCGCGCGCAAAACGCGACGTCGCCAACGATGGTGCGGAAGGTAGACGCGCGCTTTTGCAGCGGCGTCTGGCAAGTCGGACAAGGTTCGCCAATACGCTTTTCAAGCATTGGGTGTTCTCCGAGCTCCTTCACAATATCGCATTAATGGTGAACCAAACCTTTCGGCTCGTTCCATCAACGCAAAAGATGCACGCAAGCTCCACGCCAGACGCACGCGCCACGAAGTTGTGATCGCCCGCGGCCGCTAGCTTTTGCGCTTGGCCTTCTTGGCTTTGGCCAGCTTCGGTTTCGGCAACGCCAGCGTGTAAGCCGCCTTCAGCGCCGAATGCACTAAAGCCTCATCGGCCGCTTTAAGATCACACCGGCACATGCCCATGCGGCCCCAACCGCCCGGCAGCGGTACGCCCGGCGCCTGTTCGCAAAAAAACTCCTGCGTCGGCGGATCGAACATCAAGTTCACCGCCTGCTCGCCAGGCGGAACCGTCGCGAAGATCTTGCGCGCCGTCCGGAAGGCCGGACGGTCAACGTGAACAACTTCGCTCGCACCCGCAAACGAGAGCGCCATTGTCCTGACACAAGCTTTGCTGACGGCCATCAGCGGCAGCTTAGCGCCGCATGCCGAAGCCTTGATAGGCCGGATTGTCCGGCTCGATCTGGCGGGCGCGTTCGAAATCGTTCAGCGCGCGCTCCATCTCGCCCATCGCCTGATAGGTCCGTCCACGATTGTTGTAAGCGTTAGCGTATTGCGGATTGATCCGGACCGCCTCATCGAAGTCGGCGATGGCGCGCCGATACTCGCGCAGCTGCCGGTAGAGGTTGCCGCGATTGTTGTAGGCGTTCGAGTAGTCCGGATCGAGTTCGACCGCGCGCGTGTAGTCCGAGATCGCGTGGCTCAAGTCGCCCCGATCCGCGTAGGCGCTGCCGCGATTGCCGTAGGCGCTGGCGAATTCGGGATTGATGCCGAGCGCCGCGTTAAAATCCGCGACAGCCCGATCGGCCAAACCCGCGGCACGATTAGCGATGCCGCGATTGTTGTAAGCGTTAGCGTAGGTCGGATCGAGGCGGATGGCCTCGTCATAATCAGCGATCGCCGAACCATACTCGCGGTTGCTGCGAAAGGCGTTGCCGCGATTATTGTAGATATGCGCTTGCGTTTGCACCGAAAGTCGCGGCAACGCCAATTGCCGCGTGCACGCCAGCACCTGTTCGCTCTGGCTATAGACCCGGCCCAAATTTATGCAGCGGACGTTCAGCTCGTCGAACGTCTGCGCGGCCGCCGCCGGCGCACTTACGCACGTCAGCGCGATCATCAAGGAGAAACAAGCTGCCCGCATCTTTTCACCATGCGAGCGCGGACGCCGATACGCATGCACGAACCCCGCGCCGGTGATTTTCTCACCCAGCACGCTGGAGACTAACCTTAAGGTCATTAAAGCCGCCGCCATGCTCAACGCAGCGTTCGGCGCAGCTTGGCGTAGTGCGCGAGCTTTCGGTCAATCAACGCCAACGCCGCTCCGATGTCCTCCATGCGCTCGCTGACCGTTTCGCGGTGTGCGCGCAGGAGCGCCTCCTGTTCCGCCATGCCCCCGCCGTGCGCGATCAGGGCGGCATAGCGCTTCATCTGACGCACCGGCATCGCCGTTGTTTTCAGCCGTTCCAGAAACAGCAGCCATTCGACATGCCAGCTTATGTAACGCCGCCGCCTGCCCGCATCGCGCTCGACGCGTGGGATCAAGCCTTGCGCCTCGTACCAGCGAATGGCGTGGACGGTGCGCTTCGTCCGCCGCGCCAATTCACCGATGCCAAAGGATGTCTCTACGCCCAAGGTGGCGGCGCCAGCGCGCGATCGACCAGCGCGCTATCGAAATACTCTGTGAGTTCAGCCATCTGCCCATCCCGCATCTTGATGACGAAACAGTACGAGTTGTTGTACGGCTCGCCGCGCTTCGTCGTTACCTCGCCGTGACACTGAACGATCACAAAGTCGCCATCCGCGTGAATCCTGTGCGCGACACTCCGATAGGGCGTGGCGAATTGCTGGGACAGGGCCTTCAGCATGCGCCCTTGCACGTCAGCCTTACCGGAATACGTTCCACTCCAAGCGGTGTCGCCCATCATGCGCCAGGTGAAGTCTTCAGCCATGGCTTCACCGAAGGTCGAGCCGTCGCCTTGCGCCATCGCCGTCCAGACCGCTTTGATGTGCGCGCGATTGGTCTCTGTCGTGTTCATGTTGGTCTCCCATGTTGGACCAACACGTGAGCTACCGGCTAGAGCGCACTCTAGGTCAAGCGGGAATTTCGCTTAGCCCAGCCAACCCGGGCGCTTGAACGGCTTGCCCAAATCCTTCGCCACCGCCTCGTGCGCGATCGCGCCTTCATAGACGTTGAGGCCGAGAGCGAGGTGCGGATCGTCGATCAACGCCTGTTTGTAGCCCTTATTCGCCAGCGCCATCGTGAACGGCAGCGTCGCATTGTTCAGCGCAAACGCCGACGTACGCGCCACCGCGCCCGGCATGTTGGCGACGCAATAATGGATAATACCCTCGACGGTGAACACGGGCTCCGAGTGCGTCGTTGCCTTAGAAGTTTCAAAGCACCCACCTTGGTCGATCGAAATATCGACCAAAACCGAACCCGGACGCATCGTCTTCAGCATTGCCCGCGTGATCAGCTTCGGCGCAGCCGCGCCCGCAACCAACACGGCGCCGACAACAACGTCAGCGTCCTTGATTGCTTCGGCGATTGCGGCGCTGGTCGAATAGACCGTCTCCAAACGGCCGTTGAACTCGCGGTCCAGCTCTTCCAAACGCGCCGGGTTCTTGTCGAACACCTGCACACGCGCGCGCATGCCGACGGCGATCTGGGCTGCGTTGTAGCCGGAAACGCCGGCGCCCAAAATCACCACGTTCGCAGGTTGCACGCCCGGCACGCCGCCCATCAACACGCCGCGGCCGCCATTAGCCTTCTCCAGGAAATGCGCGCCGACTTGGATCGACATCCGGCCCGCCACTTCCGACATCGGCTTCAACAGCGGCAGACGGCCGTCGCGATCAGTGACGGTCTCATACGCGATGCAGGTCGCGCCGGACTTCATCAGGCCATCCGCCTGCGCTGGGTCCGGCGCCAAGTGCAGATACGTGAACAGCGTGTGTTGCGGCTTCAGCCGCGCGATCTCAACCGCTTGCGGCTCCTTCACTTTCACGATCATTTCCGATTCCGCGAAGACCGCGTCTGCGTTCGGCAAAATCTTCACGCCGACCTTCTCGTACACGCCGTCCGGCGCGCCGATGCCGTCGCCCGCTTTTGTCTCAAGGAAGACTTCGTGCCCGTAGCGCACCAGCTCGGCGGCGCTCTCCGGCGTCAGGCCGACGCGATACTCGTGAACCTTGATTTCCTTGGGGCTGCCGACGCGCATGGGAATTCCTCCTATTTGACGGGGAAATATCCCGTTTGAGACGGTTTTTCTTGGATATTTTGGGCGTCCAGGCGTTCCAGACGCCTATTTTTCGGCGTATTATGCCCCATGCCGCAAGAAACTCCCGTTCAGCTTGATGAGTTCGATCATAAGATCCTGATCGAACTCGAACGCGACGGCATTCTCACTGCCGCAGTACTCGCCGAGCGCATCGGGCTTTCGCCCTCGGCCTGTCACCGCCGCGTCAAAGCCATGGAAGCCGCCGGCGTCATTGAGGGCTATGCGGCCATCCTCAACGAGAAAGCCCTCGGGCGCAGCGCCACCGTCTTTGTCGCGGTGACGCTCGAAGATCAGCGCCGCGAAACCATGGCCAAGTTCGAACGCGCCGTCGCACTCTGCCGTGAAGTGCAGGACTGCCACCTGATGACCGGGGAGAGCGACTATCTCCTGCGCATCGTCATCGCCGACCACGACCGCTACCAGCGCATCCACCAAGACACGCTCTCACGGCTTCCGGGCGTCCGCCGTCTCGTCTCGAACTTCACCATCCGCACCGTCTTCCGCCGCGCCGCCAGCGTCGCGCACTGAAGCGCACCGGGCGTTTAAGGCCGCCACAGCCGCAAACAAACGCGCCCTCGCGGTTAAGCGAGAGCGCGCGTCATTCAAATCAAACTGAGATGCGTTAGTCCGGACGGACGCAGATGTTCTGACCGGCGCTGTTCGTCGTCGACGTACCTATCCGGCTGGTGTCGGACAGGCACGCACATTGCTGGCCAGCTTCCTGGCGCGTGCGGCAGCCTTGCGGCTCGCCAGCAGAAGGTGTGGAAGCAGTTGTCGGCGCGGGCGTCGAGGTCGGCGGCGTGGCCGCGGGCGCGGGTGTCGTAGATGGCGCTTGCACCGCTGGCGGCGGGACAGTTGGGGCCGGCGTGGTCACGGGCGGCGTCGATGGCGCGGTGGTCGGGGGCGTTTGTGGCGCCGGCGTCTGAGTTGATTGAGCGATGGCGATCGGCGTCGCCAGCAGAAAAGCTGCGGCGGCCATGACAAGTATGCGTTTCATAAACGTCCCTCCGGGGCGAACCTTCCCCGACCCGGCACGCCAACGACGGCGACAGCCTGAATGTTTCCCCCCGCTTTCCTACGATTCAGCAAGCTTCAGACGCGCGAGCGCTTTTCCCGCGACGGCGCTCTGTGCTTGATGGGGCGTAAGAAGAGGAAGCGCGCCGATGTCCGACCCCGTAATCATCCCGGTTCCGAAGGCGTGGGCGGAACGCGCCTATGTGGACGACGTAAAATACCGCGCCATGCACGCTTCGGCCTCCACCGATCCGGAAGCGTTCTGGGGCGTCCACGGCCAGCGTCTCGATTGGATCGCGCCCTACACCAAGGTCAAGGACACCAGCTTCGCCGAGCACGACTTCCACATCCGCTGGTACGAGGACGGCATTCTCAACGTCAGCGCCAATTGCATCGATCGGCACTTGGAAAAGCGCGCCGACCAAGTGGCGATCATCTGGGAAGGCGACGATCCGCACCAGTCACGCCACATCTCCTACCGCGAATTGCACGACGAAGTCTGCCGCTTCGCCAACGTGCTGAAGTCGCGCAACGTCAAGAAGGGTGACCGCGTCACCATATACATGCCGATGATTCCCGAAGCGGCCTACGCAATGCTCGCCTGCGCGCGCATCGGCGCGGTTCACTCGGTCGTATTCGGCGGCTTCTCCCCCGAAAGCATCGCCAACCGCATCAAGGATTGCGAGTCCAAAGTCGTCATCACCGCCGACGAAGGCGTACGCGGCGGCAAGATCATTCCGCTCAAGCAAAACGTCGATGCGGCGCTCGAACACGCGCCGGGCGTCGATACAGTCATCGTCATAACACGCACTGGCGCCGGCGTGCCGATGACTGACGGCCGCGACATCGTTTACGAAGATGCAGCCGCCGACGTCAGCGCCGAATGCGCACCAGAGCCGATGGGCGCCGAAGACCCGCTCTTCATTCTCTACACCTCAGGCTCGACCGGCAAACCGAAAGGCGTGCTGCACACGACCGGCGGTTATCTCGTCTACGCAGCGATGACGCACCAATATGTCTTCGACTATCACGACGGCGACATTTACTGGTGCACGGCGGATGTCGGCTGGGTCACCGGCCACACTTACATCGTCTATGGCCCGCTCGCGAACGGCGCGACGACGCTCATGTTCGAAGGCGTGCCAAACTACCCGAGCGTCTCGCGCTTCTGGGAAGTGATCGACAAGCACAAGGTCAATATCTTCTACACCGCGCCCACCGCTATCCGCGCTCTGATGCGCGACGGCGAAGCGCCAGTGAAGCGCACGTCACGCGCCAGCTTGCGCCTCATCGGCACGGTCGGCGAACCGATCAACCCTGAGGCTTGGCTTTGGTATTATCGCACGGTCGGTGATTCACGCTGTCCCGTCGTCGACACCTGGTGGCAGACTGAAACCGGCGCAGCGCTCATCACTAACCTGCCCGGCGCCACGGCAATGAAACCCGGCAGCGCCACGCGGCCTTTCTTCGGCATTAAGCCCGCGCTCGTCGATGACAAAGGCGCCTTCCTCGAGGGCCCCGCAAGCGGCAATCTCGTGCTGCTCGATTCCTGGCCCGGTCAGATGCGCACCGTCTATGGCGACCACCAGCGTTTCTTCGAAACCTATTTCCGAACCTATCCCGGAACATACTTTACCGGCGACGGCTGCCGCCGCGATGAAGACGGCTATTACTGGATCACCGGCCGCGTCGATGACGTGTTGAACGTCAGCGGCCATCGCATCGGCACCGCCGAAATCGAAAGCGCACTCGTGGCGGACACCAAAGTCGCCGAAGCTGCCGTCGTCGGCTACCCGCACGACATCAAGGGCCAAGGCATTTATTGCTACGTCACCCTGAAAGCCGGCATCGAGCCAAGCGACGAATTGAAACGCGAATTGGTGCAATACGTCCGTCGCGAAATCGGCCCCACCGCCACGCCCGACATCATCCAATGGGCGCCCGGTCTGCCGAAAACCCGCAGCGGCAAAATCATGCGCCGGATCCTTCGTAAGATCGCGGAGAACGACATATCCAATCTCGGCGACACCTCGACGCTCGCCGATCCAAGCGTCGTCGATGATCTTGTCGCCAACCGTGCGGGAACTTGACTATGCGAACATTCATTCTCGTCGCACTGGTGTCGCTCGCCGCTGCTTGCACGCCGCCCGAGGCGCCGCCCGTTGTGGAAGAAACACCCGTCGCCGAACCGTTGCCCGGCGTGTCCGATGGCGGATCTTCAGAAGATTACGCCGCCCTTATGGCGCGTGGCGAAGGCGTATGGACTCGCCGCTCTGGCGCCTGCGCAATAACAATGGAGTTCTTCCAAGCGACCGGCGGCACGCTGGTGCGCCGCGAGGCCGGCGGCGACGATCCCGCCGAAATGCGAGTCACCGTCGAGCCAAACAACGCGCGTTGAGGGCGCCAACGAAATGCGGTGGGCGACTCCTAACGGCGAGGCGCGCTTCGTTTGGCGAGAGGAATACGCCACCCTTCTCATCGGGCAAAGGCGTTGCGAATACTCACGCAGCCTCGTCCGAGGCCCCCGGCCAACAACGCTGCCTTAGTTACCCTGCGAACGGAATTGATGACCGAGCCATGACGAAGCATCGAATCTATTCCATCAGCTTCGCGAGCGTCTATCCGCTCTATATCGTGAAAGCCGAGAAGAAAGGACGCACGAAAGGCGAGGTCGACGAAATCATCCGCTGGCTGACCGGATACACGCAGAAAAAGCTTGAATCGCAGGTGACGAAAAAGACGGACTTCGAATCCTTTTTCGCAGAGGCGCCCAAGATGAATCCGGCGCGCGCGCTCATCACCGGCGTTGTCTGCGGGGTCCGCGTCGAAAACGTTGAGGAACCGCTCATGCAGGAAATCCGCTACCTCGATAAACTCATCGACGAACTCGCTAAGGGAAAGGCAATGGAGAAGATTCTGCGGAAATAGTCCGCTTTGGCGCCGCCTATCGCCTCCACGCCTGATGTTTTGCGAAAGCTGCCGACCCCGTGTAAGCCGATCCAAAGGATTGGACGCATGACCACACTCTCCATCTTCGCCGCAATCGCGCTGGTCGCGATTGTCGTCATCGTTCTCTTCAACCAGCTGATCGCCAAGCGGCAGATGGTCAACAATGGCTGGGCCGATATCGACGTGCAGCTGAAACGCCGCGCCGACCTGATCCCGCAGCTGGTCACAACCGTGAAAGCCTACGCCGCCCACGAAAGGCAATTGTTCGAAGACGTCGCCGAGAAGCGCAATGCTGCGCTTGCCGCCGGTGACAACGCCGCCCAGCGCGGCGCCGCTGAGAGCGAGTTGTCAAAACCAGTCGGCCGGCTCATCGCACTTGGCGAAGCCTACCCCGATCTCAAAGCCAACCAGAACTTCCTCGATCTCCAGAACGAACTCTCAGACACTGAGAACAAGCTCGAGATGGCGCGCCGCTTCTACAACGGCGCCGTGCGCGAACTAAACACCACCGCCGAAACCTTCCCGTCGAACATGGTCGCGGGCGCGTTTAGCATTGGCAAGCGCGACTATTTCGAAATCGCGAGCGCCGATCGCGCCGTGCCAAACGTGAGCACCGCCCAGTGACGAAGCTTCGCGCGCTCTTCTTCGCTCTCGTTGCGCTCCTCTTCGCCGGCCCGGCGCTCGCGACCGAGCAGATCAACCTCTTTGATGTCGCTATCAAGGTCGAACGCGACGGCGATATCGTCGTCACCGAGACCATCAACGTTCGCGCCGAGGGCAACGAAATCCGCCGCGGCATCTTCCGCGATCTGCCACGCTTCTACGAGCAAGACGGCACGCGCCTCCACTACGAGTACGACGTCCTCAACGTGCAACGCGACGACCGCCGCGAAGACTACGAAACCGAGACCGAAGGCAACGCCTATCGCATCATCATCGGCAACGAAGATGTCTTCCTCGACAATGGCGACCACACCTACGTCATCCGCTACCGCGTCAAAAATCAGGTGCGCTACTTCGAGGACCACGACGAGTTCTACTGGAACGTCACAGGCAATTACTGGAACTTCGCAATCGCGCAGGCGACCGCAATCGTCACGTTGCCGCCGGGCGCGCGCATCACCGAAACCAACGTCTATAGCGGCGCCAGCGGCGCGACCGGCGCCGACTTCACTTACGCGCAGCAGGGCGATCGCCACGTCTTCAACACCACCCGTCCGCTTGGCTCAGGTGAAGGCCTCACCATCTCGATCAGCTTTGAGAAGGGCCTGATCGATCCGCCATCGCAAGGCGATCTCACTGCGATCTGGTGGCAACGCAATGGCGCGCTGACGATCCTCGTTGCGTCGATCGGCGGCCTCTTCTGGTTTCTCTACCAAGCCTTCGTCCGCGTCGGCCGCGATCCGCCAAAGGGCCCGGTGTTTCCGCGCTACGACGCCCCGTCCGGCTATTCACCCGCCGCCGTCCACTACATCTACTACCGCGCCGTCAACGGCCATCGCGCCCTGATCGCGACGCTGATGCAACTCGCCGTCAAAGGCCGCATCACTGTCGACGCGTCGGACAAGAAGAAAACCGAACTCACGCGCAGCGTCTCAACGCCCAACGCGCCCGATCTTGCGCCAGAAGATCTCGCACTCGAGACCGGCATGTTCTCTGGCGCCAACGCCAAGACGCTCGGCGGCGACTACGATCCCACCTTCACCTCTGCCTACACCACGTTCACAGCGGCGCTCGGCAAGAAATACGGCGACAGCTATTTCCGCTGGAACATCGGCTACATCATCGCCGCACTCGCTTTCTCGATCCTCGCGTTCGCTATAGCGGCCACGCAGATCAATGAGTGGTCGCTCGCCATGACGATCGGCCTCATCGCCCTCACCGCGCTCAATGTCGTGTTCATGTACTTAATGCCGGCGCCGACCGCTAAGGGTCAGCAATTGCGCACCGAGATCGAAGGCTTCCGCCTCTACATGGAAACCGCCGAAAAGCTTCAGCTCAACGCCGTCACACCCGGCTCAGCAGCGCCGCCGCCGATGACCACCGAGCGCTACGAGAAATTCCTCCCCTACGCCGTCGCACTCGACGTCGAAAAACCGTGGACCAAACATTTCGAAAAGCTGATCCCACAAGAAGCAAGCACGTATCACCCGACTTGGGCGGGCATCGGCGCCAGCCAATCGTTCGCTTCGATGTCCAACTCGATGGTCTCGAACATCAGTTCCGGCGTCAGCTCCTCGCTGCCGCAAAGCTCGAGTTCTTCCGGCGGCGGCGGTGGCGGCTCGTCAGGCGGCGGTGGCGGCGGTGGTGGTGGCGGCGGCTGGTAAGCCCTCGCGTGTTCCTTAGGAACCATCGCCTTTTGGCAGTGTTCGCCAGTCAATAGCCGCGTGCCCACGCGCTCTGACTGGAGACCCCCATGAAATCCCTGCGTACAACTTTGCTGTCCATAGCCGCGATCGGCGCATTCGCTATCGCCGCCCCCGCACTCGCGAAAGACATGAAGGAACAAGGCGCCTACGGCGCATCCGCGTCGTTCAGCGACGACATCATCGTCGTGGCGCCCGGCGTCTATCGCGACGACACCGGCCGGCGCACCTCAAGCGGCATTCCCATCCAAGAGCTGACGATGCAGCGTGTGATCAACACCGGCGATCTCGATCTGCGCCGCGATTCCGACGTCGCCGAGCTTCACCGCCGCGTCCGTGACACCGCGCAAAGCGCGTGCGACGAAGTCGAGCGCGCAAGTGAAGGCGCTCCGATCACGACCGAGCGTGAGTGCGTTCGCAAGGCTACGCGCGACGCCATGGCTCAGGCCGAGACGCTCGTTTATGCACGCCGCGGGTACGCGCGCGGCTAGGCGCTGGCGCGATCCAGCGCCGCGACATCATCCGCGCTCAGCGTGACGCGCAGCGAGCCCATTAACTCGGTGAGTTGCGTCACGCTCGTCGCGCTCGCGATCGGCGCGCCAATCGGCAGCTTCGCCATGATCCACGCCAATGCAATCTGTGCCGGCGTCGCCTTCGTCCGCGCCGAAATATCGTCCAAAGCCGCCAATACGGCTGGCCCTTTGCCTTCCATGTACTTATCCATGCGGCCGCCGCGAAGGCTCTTCGCCTTGTCCTCGGCACCGCGATACTTGCCCGTCAGATACCCATTCGCCAACGCAAAATACGGCAAGATCGAAACGCCCTCACGCGCACACAACGGCACAAGCTCCGCCTCGATCTCGCGGTTCATCAGATTGTACTCAGGCTGCTGCGCATCGAAACGCACGCCCGCTTTCTTCGCCGCGGCGACGCCTTCCGCAAACCGCCCCGGTTTGAAGTTCGATGCGCCAAACGACCTGATCTTTCCCGCCTTCAGCAAGTCATTCAGCGCCGCCGTATATTCTTCCGCGTCCGTCGCTTCGTCATCGCGATGCAGCCAATAGAGATCAATCGTCTCCACCCCAAGCCGCGCCAGCGAATCGTCACACGCAGCGACAATGTTATCGCGCTTGATGCCCAACCGCTTCGGCCACATACCGACCTTCGTTGCGATCACGACTTTGTTGCGCTTGCCGCTCGCCTTCAGCCACGCACCGATGACCTTCTCGCTCTCACCGCCCTCGTGACCCGGCGCCCAGGCCGAATAAACGTCAGCAGTATCGATGGCGTCGCCGCCCTGATCGACAAACGCATCCAAAATCTCGAACGAGGCTTTCTGATCGGCGGTCCAGCCAAACACGTTGCCGCCCAGAACCAGCGGCGTGATCTTGATGCCGCTGCGTCCGATTTCGCGTTTCTGCTGCATGTTGCCGCTCCCAACGGCATCGCCTAGACGCCGCGCTCAGATTGTCGAGAATAGCGACTATCTAGGAGCCTCAATGCGTTTGCTCAATGTCTTCGCCGCCCTTTCGGGCGTCCTCGCGCTCGTCATGCTCGTTCTCGCCGCGCACGCGCTGCAACCCGCACCCGAGGATCTCGAGCGCATTCATAGCGGCGCTTATCTCCAACTCGGCGCCGCAGCGGCCGGCCTCGCCATCGCCAATCGCAGCGGCCGTCTCAACATGATTGCGGGCGCAATGATCCTGCTTGGCGCCGCTGTGTTCGCGGGAACACTCTACACGCTCGCCATCACACACAGCCGCGCACTAATCATGCTCGCGCCAATCGGGGGAATAACACTCATCCTGGGATGGGTAGTGCTCGCCTTCACAAAACCACGCGCGTGACCAGTCTCGAAATCGCGCCGTTGCGCTCTCATATCGCCCTCACATGATCCCAATGACAACCACACCGCCCCCCGCGCCAACACCGGCCTCCGCTCAGCCTGCGGACTATTCCTTCAACACGTTCGCAACGCAGCTCGAAGACTTTGTGCGCGGCGTGCTGACGCTCGATCCGCAACAAGCGTTGCTGCGGGCAGGTCTCACTTTCCTCGTGCTCATCGCCGCAGTGATCATCATCTGGGGTCTGCACATCATCCTGAAGTCGCTGACCGAGCGCATCGCCCCAAAAGATGACGGCGCGCCCAAGCGCAGTACGAATATCGGCCGCTGGACCATGCGCGTTGCACGGCTCGCCATCTTCGTCGGCGCGCTCATCATCGTGCTCCGTCTCTGGGGTTTCGATTTTAGCGACCTGCGCGACAGTCCGATCTACGCCGTCTTTACGGTTCTCGGCCGCATCGCGCTCATCCTCGTTTTGGCCTTAGCCACGATCGAACTCGGGCAACTTGCCATCAAGCGCGTCTTTGAACGCGTCGCCAAACGCTCGCGCAACCCACGCCGCGCCGCGCAGATTCGCACGCTCGGCCCGGTGCTCTCAGGCCTCGCGACCAGCATCGTTGTCGTCATCGCGGCGATGATGGCGCTCTCGGAAGTTGGCGTCGAGATCGGACCATTACTAGCTGGCGCCGGCATCGTCGGTCTCGCCGTCGGCTTCGGCGCGCAAACCATCGTCAAGGACTTCCTCACCGGCCTCTTCCTGATCATGGAAGATTCCGTCTCCATCGGCGACGTTGTGAAGATCGCGGAATTCTCCGGCACCGTTGAAGATATGTCGCTGCGCACCATAAAACTCCGCGCTTATGATGGCACCCTGCACATCTTTCCGTACAGCGAAGCGCAGGTGATCTCGAACCGCACCAAGAACTTCTCCTACGCGGTGTTTGACTTGCAGCTCTCGTTCATTTCAGATCTTGAGCACGCACTCGAAACCCTGCGCGCAACCGCGGACGCGCTGGCGAAGGATGAAGCCTTCAAGCCGTTGATGCTCGCGCCTGCAGAAATTGCCGGCGTCGAAACCATCAGCGACAATGCGATCATGTTGAAAGGACGCATCCGCACGCGCCCCGGCGAACAATGGCGCGTCCAGCGCGAATTCAACAAACGCATCAAGCTAGCGTTCGACAAAGCCGGGCTGCTCTTTGCGCAACGCCACCTGCCGATCCCGCCGTTCGAATCGATCTCCGGAAAAGCTGATCTCATCGACCAGATCGATCCAGACGCAAAGAACCGCGACTAGAGCGGGCAGCGTGCATCAGGCTCAGCCCGCTGGAAGCGCCATTCCATCGCTTGCTCCGAGCCCTCGCCGCCATCGATGCGCGCGCTCATGACGTCGCCGTCGCGCTCGTAGATGATCCGCTTCGGAAAATCGTGCTGCGGATTTTCGAACACCGCGCGTTGATCGGCGTTGCTGGTCATCGCGAACGCTGTTGGCGGCGATGCGCCATTCGGCATCGAGTTGTAGCTCAGCCCACCTGCTTCGTTCGGCGCGATGCGCAAAAACTCGAAACCTTCCGCACTCAGGTTTGTCCCGAGCATCGTGTCCGTCCCCGCGCCAATCCAGCTCTCCGCCGCTTCGCGACCGGCTTCACACGAGAGCCAATAGCCGCTTATCCATACCGGCATGCCGCCGGACGGGGCCTGCGTCGACACTCCGCAGGCGCTGAAGCCGATAGCCAGACTCACCGCCGCTACAATACGCAACTGCGCCTCCCCAATAGCGAACCACCGTTCAGCCGCCATCGCCGGGCGCATTGTCGACGCCGGCGCGCCGCTTCAGCGCCTCGACGTCCTTTTGCAATTGGCCGACGCGATCGAGCACCGTCCACAGGCCCACACCCACCGCCACCAGCAGCACGATAATGGTGTAGTCCGCAGGCGTTCCCATTCGCATCGTCTCCTGGCGCAAAACATGAGCGTGCCGAAGCAAGCGCGCAATGGCCGGGCGTCACCCGCGCCCTGCGACACTACGCTTCGCCCGAGAACGGGGTCTAATTGCGGCTAGGATTGGCTCGCCGCTTTGACGAACTGAACCCGAATCCTCCCAGCGCGTTACCACAGCACTTGCCCGGAGCACCGCATGACTGACCCTCAAGCCGCAACCACCCGTTTTTGCGCCCGCGTCGTCGGCCCGCTTCTGGTCATTGTCGGCGCCGTCGTCATCGTGCGCGCCGCCGATCTGATGCTGCTGATCCCCGGCATTCTCGGCGACGGACCGCTAGCGTTCATCACCGGCATTTTCACCTTGATCTGCGGCGTTGTGCTCCTCGCCGCGCATCATCACTGGACCAGTCCGCCCGCCATCGCGATCTCGCTGCTCGCGGTGCTCACCATCGTTCGCGGCATGACGCTCCTCTTCGCGCCGAGCATACTCACCGGCCTGGTCCACCAATTCCTCAATCTCGGCCCCGGCGCGCTCGTCGCCGGCGTCATCGCACTTCTGATCGGCGCCTGGCTCAGCTTCGTCGGCTGGTTTGCCAAGCCCGCCGCTTGAGGATACATCACGCGCCATTCCCGGGGGGCCGCGCGCGCGGCGGTGTTTGTGCAATCCCGCAAAGACCCAATTGCAAAAGAGTTTAACAAACAGTTAAAAGATCAATTTGAAGCATTCCACGGGATGGTGATGCCGCATCAGTGAGGAGGGGATAGGAGGTCGGAGCGAGGATGTAGGTAGAGACGAGGCGCTTAAAGTAGCAGGCATACTCCGTATGCCGTCCGCGCGTAGCTTTGTAAACCAAGGCGGACGGCACTTGGAATGTGCCTGCGACCTTGCGAGTGGGTTGCCAGCTTGGCGGGACAGCCTATACTGGCGGCTTGATGCAAACGCCTTCCAGCCGCGCCCGCTCTCGAAAGGAT
>JANNFK010000065.1:0-36320 GCA_031379735.1 Caulobacteraceae bacterium
CTAGCACCCCACCACGCAAAAACCGGGCGTGCAACGATGAGGCTAACCGCCAATCCGTGGGTCGCCCGCCGGCGCGTAAACGCGGGACTTGGGGTTAAGCTTCGGCAAGGCGCCGCGCACACGTGCTAGTGCATTGATCTATTGCGCTATTTCGTCGGAATGCGGGGTGCGGACCCGCGCTTATGGTTGATGAATCCTTAACCGCAATTCTGCGAGCGTCGCTGGTCAGGTTTTACGACGAGCGATGCGCCGCATACCCATCCTTCCCGTCGCGCTCTGCGCGGCTATCGGCTTGCCCGCCGCGGCGCCCGCATGGGCGGATTCACCCGTCTCCATTGACGGCGCCGATCGCGACACGCGCCGCGCCATTCTCGATCTCCTCCCCGATCGCGACGCGCCAGAGAGTTTGTTCGACGCCGAACGTATCGCCGAAGAAGCCGCCGCACGCGCGTTGGTGTGGCTGCGCTCCGAAGGCTATTACGGCGCGACCGTCACGCCCGAGACGAGTGAGAACCCACCATCCGCGCGCCTGCTAATCGATCTTGGCACGCGCTTCACGTTCGAGGCGCCGCAGGTCACGTACGATTCGCCGTCGCCGAACGCCATCGCTACGCAAGCCGCTGATGAAGCGATTGCGACAGTACGCCCGCGTGATCCCGCGCGCGCCGCAGCCGTGCTGCAAGCTGAAGGCGCCGCCCTCTCGGCGCTAGAGTCAAACGGTTACGCTGACGCAACCGCGCTCGACAGGCGCGTCGTCGTCGACCACGCCACAGCGCAAGTGGCGACGCATTTCCGCTTCAACGCCGGCGCATTGGCGCGTCTCGGCGGCGTGCGCGCTGAGCCCGGCGGTGTGCTGCGCCAAGGCTTCATGGATGATCTGCAGAATTGGGAAACTGGCGCCGTTTACTCGCCACAAGCTTTAGCGCGGCTGCGTCGGGACTTGACCGGAACGGGCGCGGTTTCGCTCGCATCGACCAGCCTCGCGCCGCCCGACGCCAACGGATTGCGGGATGTCGTCATCGCGATCGAACCAGCGAAGCGTAACGCCTACGAACTCGGTGTCAGTTACTCGACAACTGAAGGCGCCGGCGTTCAGGCAGAGTGGACGCGGCGCAATCTCACGGGCCGCGCCGACTCGCTCACCATCGGCTTAACGCTCGCCGAGATGCAGCAAGGTTTGAGCGCCTCGTTGACGCGGCCTCACGCCGTGAGCCTGGGTCACGCGATCACCGTCGGCGCATCCGCGGACCGCGAGCAATTGGACGCGTACAGCCGACAAGGCGTGGCGCTTTTCAGTTCAATCGACGCCTCCACGCGATTGCGCACGGCCACGAGTTATGGCCTGCGCCTCTCCGCGGACGAATATGACGACCTCGTCGGCACCGTGCGCGACGCCATCATACTCTCCGGTTTCGGCAACTGGCGTCACGACACCACAAGATTCACGCTCGATCCGCTTGATGGCTCAATCACTGAATTGCGCGTCGAGCCCTCAGTATCAACGGGCGACGAGACGCTTGGCTTCGTACGCGCAACAGCTGAAGGCCGCATTTACGAAACGCTCGGAAACAATGATCGTCTGACGCTTGCCGCGCGTGGGCGCGTGGGCTGGCTCGAAGCCGTCTCCGGCGATCCCAATAACGTACCGCCTGACCGGCGCTTCTATGCCGGCGGCGGCGGCTCAGTGCGCGGCTACGCATACAACTCGATCTATCCGCAAGAGCGCGACACACTTGGCCTCACGCCTGGCGGGCAAGGCGCGCTCGAAGGCTCGGTGGAAGCACGCTGGCGCTTCAATCCGAGTTGGGGCGCTGCTGCTTTTGTCGATGCCGGCACGGCGTTCGACAATTGGGGCGATGCAACCGATCTCAGTTGGGGCGTCGGTTTTGGCGCACGCTACAATCTCGGCTTTGCGCCGCTCCGTCTCGACATCGCCTTCCCGCTCGATGAGGACGAGCGCGACGGCGACTTCGCTCTTTATATCAGCCTGGGTCAGGCGTTTTGACCGAAGAAACACCCAAACGACGCCGGTTCAAACGCTGGTGGGCCTATGCAAGCGGTGGCGTGCTCGCCGGCGCGGGCGCTGTGCTGGCGCTGGGTCCCGCGGCGCATCTCATCGTTGACTCATTCGGAGACGGCGCACGCGTTTGGCGTTTGGGCCGCATCAAAATCGACGACGTCAGGGGCGGCTGGATCGGCAATCTGCGCGCCGGCACTGTCACGATAGAAGACGAAGATGGCGTGTGGCTCGAAGCGCACGACGTCGCGCTCGACTGGTCACCGCAGGACATCCTGTTCGGTGCGGTGCGACTACATGCGACGAGCGCGAACTCGATCGCCATCACGCGCCAACCAACGTTGCTCGAACAGCGCCCCTCGTCCGGCGCGACATTCGATGTCGTCATCGATCAACTCCATATCGAGCGCCTGACACTAGCAGAGCCGGTTGTCGGTCAAGCAGCCGAATTCTCGGCGGACCTCGCTATCGATCTGCGCGACGATACGTTACGCTCACTCGACCTAACACTGCGCCGCATCGATTCTGACGACGACCGGCTGACGGCGCTCTATCACGGCGGCGAAAGCTATGCGCTCAGCCTTAACCTCTACAGCGCACCGGGCGGCGTGATCGCGCGCGCAATCGGCGTCGGCGATGACGGCGTGCGCGCCACCGCGATTGGCGATGGCGACACCAGCATCGGCAACGCGCACTACGAGGCCGTCGCCGGCGGCACGCAACTCCTGATCGGCAGCACGACTTGGACCGCAACAGAATGGTCCGCGCAAGGCCAAGCACAGCTCGATACGTTGCCTGCCCTACAAAACTTAGCAGCGCGCATCGGCCCCAGTCTGGCCTTCAATTTGAGCGGCGCGGCGCAATCGCGAAGCTTCGAAGCGCACGCCGAAACACCATTTCTCGCTATCGATCTCGCTGGCGCGCTCGATGACGAAGTTCAACTCGACGGGCCCGCACAAATCGTCGCTACCGCCACCCGCCTTTCCGACATCGCGCATGAATCGCCATTTCCCCTCGGCGCCACGCGATTTGCGGGCGAGCTGCGGCGCGCGCGCGGTACGACGGCGGTGCGCGGTACGTTCGATGCGCAACAAATTGACGCCCTCGGTCAAAGCACGCGTCTCACCGGTCCGGTGGAAGCGGTACTGACGGACGCCGCATTCACGCTCAGCGCCGATCTTCGCGCCCCCTCGCGCACATCACCGCTCTTCGCCAGTGCGCGCCTCCGAACCGCGCTGGAATACAGCCGCG
This sequence comes from Caulobacteraceae bacterium, assembly GCA_031379735.1. GTDB lineage: Bacteria > Pseudomonadota > Alphaproteobacteria > Caulobacterales > Aquidulcibacteraceae > Vitreimonas. Next base: position 3,269 of record JANNFK010000065.1, read on the forward strand.
ACCGTCATCGCTTCGAACTCAGCCGCACCGACCTCACTGGCGACGCCATCGCGATGAGCGCGCAAGGCTGGGTCAACGGCGATGATGGTGAGTTCGCGGGCGAATGGCGCGTGCGCAAACTGGAAGCGCTCGCCCCCGAAATGCGTGGCGAAGCATCCGGTCGTTGGCGCGCGTTCCGCGAAGACGCCAACAACGAACGCGTCTGGGCGATCAGCGCCGACGGCCAAGGTGCACGCATTGGCGGCGCGCCGGCTGTCATTCCGCAATTGCTCGGCGCCACGCCGCGCCTCGATACGCGCATGCGCTACGAGCGTGGCGGCATCACCGTTTCGCACCTACGCGTCGACGGCGCGCAATTGCGCGCTGGAGCGACCGGGCGAATTGTCAACGGCCAGGCCAACCTCGCCATTGAAGCCAGCGCGCGTGGGCCGCTCGATCTGGGCGGGGCCGAGATTGGCGGCGCCATTGACGCGACTGGTCAACTGACAGGTCGCATCACCCGCCCCACACTTTCCATGCACGGCGCGCTCAGCAGTTTCGCCGCAGGCGGCGTCGTGGTTGAACAACCGGTCATCGCGTTCACACTGGCGCCGCGTGGAAACGCTCACGCCGGCCGCGCCGAAGTGACAGGCGCCGCATCCGGCCGGCCGCTGCACGCTACCTCGAACGTCGTTATCAACGGCGGCGTCTTTGGCTTGGAGGCACTCGACGCGCAATGGGGCGGCTTGCAGGCACAAGGCAGCGCGCAATTCGCGAGCCGCGGCGTCTCCGCTCAGCTCGACGTCAACGGCGCGATCGATGGCCTCGTGCCGGGCGTAACGGGACGGCTCGCCGGCAATGTCGCGCTCACACCGGAAACAATTCTGATCGTCGCCAACATCGCCGACGCGCGCGCCGGTGAACTACGCGTGCGCGCGGCGACGCTCCGCGCCGAAGGTCCGATTGACGCCATCGCGACGACGTTCGATCTGCGCGGGCGGTTGCGGCAGGCGCCGCTGGCGTTCGCGGGGACAGGCACGTTCAATCTCGATGAACAAACAGCGCGCATAGAGGGGCGCGGCACGCTGTCGGACGCGCCCGTCTTCACGCGCTCGCCAATCTTGGTTGATTGGAGCGCCGGAAGCACTAACGCTTCGATCAACGTAGCACTCGCCGATGGCGTCGTGCAGGCGCAGTGGCAAGAGCGCGGCCGCGCGCTCACAGGTTCAGCGCAAATCGAAGACGCCCCGCTCGGCCCGCTGGCATCGATCTGGGGCGAGCGCGCGACCGGCCGCATCGATGGCCGCATGTCTCTAGTTAGCGACGGACGCGGGCTAAGCGGCGACGCCGATGTGCGGCTCGACGATGCGCGCGTGTCGGGCCGCCAGCGCGGCACGCTCGACATGCACATTGTCGGCAACCTGACGCCGACACGGCTTACATCCACGGTCGACGCAACATCGGAGAGCGGCCTCGTTGCACACTTCGAAGCCGATGCGCCGGTCGAAACCAGCGCCGCGCCACTGCGCATTGCACTCGCGCGTGAACGGCGCGGAAGCGCATCGTGGACCGTGAACGGCCCCGCAGAAGCGCTGTGGGCCGCCGCGCGCCTACCCGACCAATCACTTGAAGGCACGCTCGGCGGCGAAGGCACGCTCGAATTCGGCGCAGGCTATCTTTCCGGCGCCGGCCACCTCGAAATTGTCGACGGCCGGTTCGAGGACAAGTTGACCGGGGTGCGGCTTGTCGATCTCGATGCACGCATGGCGCTCGATGCGCGCGGCGTCACAATCGAGAACTTCACTGCTTCAGGTCCGAATGGCGGCCGCCTTACTGCCACCGGTGGCAGCGTCAACGACCGGCAAGGCAGCATCACCGTCGACGTCGACAACATGCGCGTCGCCGACCGCCCCGATGCGCGCGCGATCGCGAGCGGCGAGCTGACGCTTGCCTGGGAGGGGCTTCACTCCTCGCTCACCGGTGATCTCAACATTGTCGAAGCCAACATCGACATCGCCTCCAACCCGCAAGCGGGCATCCCCACGATTGACGTCATCGAAATCAATCGCCCCGGCGAAGAAGATGAACCGCTTGAAGAAGAAGCGCCGCGCCGCAACGGAGCGACGACGTTGAACGTCAACGTCAAGGCGCCCGGCCGCGTGTTTACGCGCGGACGCGGCGTTGATGCTGAATGGTCGCTCGATATGCGCCTCGGCGGCACCTCGGCGCAGCCGCGGGTCTTTGGCACAGCGCGCGCGGTGCGCGGCACCTTAGCGCTTTCAGGTCAGCCGTTCGAAATCGAGAGCGCGATCATTGAGTTCGGCGGCGATCCTCTCGACGCGCGCATCAATCTCACAGCCGTGCGCGACACCGCCGATCTCACCGCCCGCATCCGCTTGATCGGCACAGCGCGCGATCCAGAAGTTACGTTCTCGTCGGACCCAGCTCTGCCGGAAGACGAAATCCTGCCGCAGATTCTTTTTGGCCGCGGCGTCGAAGATCTTTCGGCGCTCGAGGCCGCGCAGCTGGCCGCGAGCTTAGCCGCCCTCTCCGGTCGCGCTTCTCTCGATCTTGTCGACGCCGCGCGCGCCGCTGCGGGTCTTGATCGCTTCAACGTGCGCCAGGATGAAGACGGGGGTTTTCTTGTCGCCGGCGGCGTTTATCTGACCCGAGACGTTTACGTCGAAGTCGCCCGCACCGGGCTCGGCCAAGCACAATCGCGCGTGGAATGGACAATCCGCCCCCGCCTCGTGCTCATCACCAGCTTCCTTGGCAACGGCGATCAGCGCGTTTCGCTGCGTTGGCGACGCGAAACCGATTGAGACACCGAGGCGCGTTCGCCATATAGAGCGCCATGAAATTCCTGGATCAGACCAAGATTTACGTGCGCTCCGGCAACGGCGGCGCAGGCGCGGTCTCGTTCCGGCGCGAAAAGTTCATTCCGTTCGGCGGTCCCGATGGCGGTGACGGCGGCAGGGGCGGCGACGTCTGGATCGAAGCCGCCGACGGTTTGAACACGCTGATCGACTTTCGCTACCAACAGCACTTCAAGGGCGCGACCGGCGGCCACGGCATGGGCCAAAACCGCCATGGCGCGAACGGCGAAAGCGTCGTGCTGAAAGTTCCGACCGGCACCGAAGTGCTCGACGAAGACAAGGACGCCGTCATCGCCGATTTAAACAAAGCCGGCATGCGGGTGTTGCTGGCGCGCGGCGGCAATGGCGGCTTCGGCAACGCTTACTTCAAGTCGTCGGTGAACCAGGCGCCCGAGCACGCCAATCCCGGTCTCGAAGGCGAAGAACGCGTCTTCTGGCTCCGCCTCAAACTGATTGCTGACGCTGGCCTCGTCGGCCTGCCCAACGCGGGCAAATCGACATTCCTGCGGGCAGTATCGAGCGCGACGCCGAAAGTAGCCGACTATCCGTTTACAACGCTGCATCCGCATTTGGGTGTCGTCACCATTGGTGAGGCTGAGCGCTTCGTGATGGCCGACCTTCCCGGCCTGATCGAAGGCGCGGCGGAAGGCACCGGCCTTGGCACCCGCTTCTTGGGTCACGTCGAACGCTGCGTCGCCTTGGTGCATCTGATCGATGCGACCGGCGAGAGTGCAACTGAAGCTTACCGCACCGTGCGTCACGAAATCGAAGCTTACGGCGCTGGTCTAGCCGAAAAACCCGAGATCGTCGCGCTCAACAAGGTCGACGCGATGACGCCGGCGGAAGCCAATCGCAAATGCTCAGCCCTCTCGCGTGCGATCGGCAAAGACGTGCGCCTGGTCTCTGGCGTATCCGGCGCCGGCGTGCGCGATCTCCTAAACGAGATCGCGACAATGCTGCGTGAGCGCCGTACGCAAGAAGCAGTGCAACAAGCCGGCGCCCAAGGGGATTGGGCGCCATAGGGCATGAAGCGCCACCTGCCCCTCGCTTATCCCGGCATGAAGATCGGCCTCTTCGGCGGCAGCTTTGATCCAGCGCACGGAGGTCACGCCCACGTCGCAGAGACTGCCCTAAAGCGTCTCGGTCTTGATCGTGTCTGGTGGCTGGTGTCGCCACAAAATCCGTTAAAAGCGAAATCGAGCCCGTTCGAAGTGCGCATGAACTCCGCGCAAGCGCAGGCGCACGGCGCGAAGATGGTGGTCACCGATCTGGAGCAACGCCTTGGCTGCGGCTTCACCTACGAGACACTCCGCGCGTTGAAGCAGCGATATCCCGGCGTCTCGTTCACTCTGATCATGGGCGCCGACAACCTCGCCAATTTCCGCAAATGGCGAAACTGGCGAGAGGTGGCGGACGCCATTCCGGTCGCAATTGTCTCCCGTCCGAGCGTACGCGCGGCCGAGAGGCTTGGCGCGCCTCGTGGGTGGACTTACCTAAATGCCCGTCTTCATGAGGAATCTTCCACCTCCATCCGTGCCAGCAAGCGTACGGCGTTGGCGAAACCCAAGCGGAAGTGATAGCGTTAGGCTCTCTGGGACATGAGAAGGATCAAAGACCCTGTCGCCTGAAATGAAACGCGCACCGGCCGCCGCCAACGCCGGAGCCAAAGAGCGGGGGGCCGATCGCCCTGCCCGCGGCATCGATGTGGAAGCGGCCACCAAAGTGGTGCTGACATCGCTTGAGGACGACAAGGCCGAGGAAATCCTCGCCATCGACATTCGCGGCAAATCTTCTTTTGCGGACATGCTCGTCATCGCTTCAGGGCGGTCGGCGCGGCACGTGGGCGCTTTGGGAGAGCATGTACTGGCGCAGCTCAAGGAAGCCGGCGTGAAAGACGTGCGCATCGAAGGCATGCCGCAGGCTGATTGGGTGCTTGTGGATGCAGGCGATGTCGTCGTACACATCTTCCGCCCGGAAGTTCGCTCCTTTTACAACATCGAGAAGATCTGGTCGGGCGCTACGCCGGACTCGCTACAGAGCTAAGACTTGCGCGTGATCGTCGCCGCCGTTGGCCGTCTGCGTGACGGACCCGAAGCGGCGATGACATCCGACTATCTGCAACGCGCTTCGCAAGCTGGCCGTCAAATCGGTTTCAAAGGTTTCGATCTCGTCGAGGTCGAAGGCAAGCCGCCTGGCGATATGCGCGCGGAAGCGGCCGCGCTCTTTCGCGCCACGCCAGACGATGCGCGTAAAATCCTGCTCGATGAACGCGGGGCGGAATGGACATCGCGCCAGCTTGCGGAAAAGCTCGCGCGTTGGCGCGATGATGGCGTTGCGTGCACCACATTTTGGATCGGCGGCGCGGACGGCGCTTCACAAGGCGTTAAGGATAACGCTGAAGAAAAGCTGGCTTTTGGCCGACAAACATGGCCGCACAGGCTCGTTCGCGTCATGATTTCCGAGCAAGTTTACCGGGCTGTGACGATACTCTGTTCTACTCCGTATCACCGGGACTGAAGATTCCGGACGATATGGTGGTGGTTAAATGGCTCGAGGCGCAAAACGCGCCCGCGCTCTGGTCGCATGCGCGACAGGTGCGCTTGCGCTCCTCTTGGGATCGGCTGACGCTCAGACCCAACGCACGGCGGCTCAAGCCGAGCGCGATCGCCGCACCGAAGCGCAGCGCGTTGAGCGCTTGCGCGCGCAGGCCACTGCCGCCGGCCGCGAAGTCCACGCTCTCGACACCCGCCTGATCGAAGCCACTCGCCGCCGCGAGCAAACCGAAACCGCCGCCGCCGCCGCACGCGAGCGCCTCACCGGCGTTCAACACCAAGTCGCCGTCGAGAGTGCGGCCCGCGTGCGCGCGCAGACTTCGCTAGAATCATCGGTCATCGCCGCCGCCTTCGCCGCGCGCCACATCGAGCCGCGCGCCGTGCGCGCCGGCATCGTCGCGCGCGCGCTCGGGCCAGCCTATCGCGCCGAACAAGAACGCCGCACTGGCGCGCTAACCATGGCGCGCCATGAAGAAGTGACTGTGTCCACCGAACAAAGCGTGCTCGCAGATGCCCAAAACGCCATCGCCCAAGAGAGCGGCGAGATCGTGAACATGCTGGCGCAGCGCCGTACGGTGCAGACCCGCCTCACCCGCGAGGCGACCGCCGCCGAGCGGCGCGTCCGCCAACTCACCGCCGAGGCGCGTTCCCTTCGGGAACTTGCGCAACGCGTTCAGCGCGCCTCGACACGGCGCCAACAAGGAACACCTCCCCCCTCAGGCCCCAGCATCATCCCTGCCGCATGGGTCGCCCCGGCACAGGGACAGATTACGCGAAATTATGGTGCGCGGAGCTCAGGCGGCCCAGCGGCGCAGGGCGTTACCGTGCGCACGAACTCGGGCGCGCAGGTCGTTTCTCCCGCCGCAGGTGAAGTCGCCTATGCCGGAAGCTTTAGAAGCTACGGAAACGTGTTGATCCTCAATCTGGATGGTGGTTACGCTCTCGTCCTAACCGGTCTCGACGCTATCAATGTCAGGGTCGGTGAAACGGTGCGGGCGGGGCAGCTCGTCGGGCAAATGACAGCGACGGCCTCTTCGGCGCCGGATTTGTATGTAGAAGTTCGCCGGGGCGACCAGCCGGTTGATCCTGGGAGATGGCTTAGCGCGCGTGGCCTTACTGCGGAGGCTGGCGTACGGGCCGGTTAACGCGAATCGGGCGACGACGTCCGGGGAGTAAGCGATGCGCTTAGGTTGGATTTTGGCGCCTGTTGCAGGTGCGGCGGCACTGGTTGGCGCCCTCGCTTGGTCAGCTCCCGAACAACGCAACAGCGGCGACATTTACCGCCAGCTCGAATTGTTCGCCGACGTACTCGCGCGCGTTGAGCAAGATTACGTCGTCGAGATCGACGAACAGCAGGCAATGGAAGCAGCCATTCAAGGCATGCTCGCCTCGCTAGATCCGCACTCCTCATATATGAACGCCGCCGATTACCGCGAGATGCAAAGCCAGACTCGCGGCGAGTACGGCGGCCTTGGCATTGAAGTCACCAGCGAAGAGGGCGTCGTTAAGGTTGTCTCGCCAATCGACGGGACCCCTGCCGCACGCGCCGGCATTCAAGCGGGCGACTATCTCACCGCCATAAACGGCGAGAGCATCGTCGGCCTGACGCTAAACGAAGCCGTCGGCCGCATGCGTGGCGAAGCCGGCACCGACATCACCATCACCATCGCACGTGAAAATACGGATCCATTCGACGTCACACTCCGCCGTGAAACCATCAACGTCCGCGCCGTTACGGCGCGCGTCGAAGGCGGCGATGTCGGCGTCATTCGCATTTCGACCTTCAACGAGCGCACCGGCTCGATGCTCCAAGATGCGATCCGCACCGTGCGCCGCGATACGGGCGGGCATCTGCGCGGCGTCATCATCGATCTGCGTAACAATCCGGGCGGGCTCCTCGACCAAGCGATCGAAGTTTCAGACGCCTTCCTCGATGGCGGCGAAGTGGTTTCGACCCGCGGCCGTCAGCCAGAAGACGTTCAGCGCTACAACGCCCGCCGCGGCGACGACCTCGCCGGCGTGCCGGTTGTGGTTCTGATCAACGGCGCCTCGGCCTCAGCAGCGGAAATCGTTGCGGGAGCGCTCCAAGATCGCAACCGCGCCCTGATTGTTGGCCTCGACAGCTTCGGCAAGGGCTCGGTCCAGACCGTGATCCCGCTGCAAGGTGGCCGCGACGGTGCGCTGCGTCTCACCACCGCTCGCTACTACACGCCTGCTGGCCGTTCGATCCAAGGCGCTGGCATCACGCCGGACATGGAAGTCGCCGCCCGCCGGCTCGACGCGGCAGAGCTTGAGCGCTTGCAACGCATTTCCGTCAGAGAAGAAGATCTGCCAAACGCGCTCGACAACGACTCCGGCGCGCATCGCCGCGAGGCGCATATTCCGGAAGACCAACCACCGGAAACCTGGAACGCCGAAGAGGATTACCAGTTGTCGCGTGCGATGGAATTCCTGCGCCAAGGCACAGTTGCGGAACGACTCCGCGCCCGCGCTGGCTGAGGCATTTACCTCTCGTAAATCAATGTGAAAGCGCCAGTCGTCCTAGTGACGGCTGGCGCGAATTCAGCGACTCTGCGCGCAATGATTCGTCCGCGCGTGAATATGCGGGGTTTCGCGCCAAAGCCGCCTCCAAAGCCTGCGCGGCGCCTGCCCCAAATCACCCATAGGACAATTGCGTTCGCATTCGTAAGCGTGCTGGCATTGGGCGCGTTTGGCGCCGTGCAAGTGTTCGGCGATCCAGGCGCTGCAGGGCCGCGCCGCACCCTCTCACTGCAACCATCCACGGCTGACGCCAACGCGCCGCGCATTTCCTTCTCGGACGCTGCTGAAGAAGGCGCGGAGATGCATACGTTCGGCATCGACGAACTGCCGCAAACCGGCGAGTTCGGCGAGATCGATTCAAACGGCGAGCTTCGCGTCGCCGTCGTTGAATCACAACCTGCGCCCAACGCTGGCCGGCCAGCTTCAGCGCCGCTGCCGCGCGCACCGTTGGCTGGCCTTTTCGAGACTGGCCCGAACGGCCCGCTGCCGATCGTCGGCCCCAACGGCCGCACGCCATCGCAAGCCTACGCACGTCCGTTCACGGCGCGTCAGGGCCGCCCGGCGCTCGCTATCGTCATCGGTGGCCTGGGCTTCAACGCCAACGCCACTACGCAAGCGATCGATGAGCTGCCGGCGGAAGTAACGCTCTCGTTCGTGCCCTACGCGCAGAACCTGCAATCGTGGATCGATCGCGCCCGCGCGCGCGGCCACGAGGTCATGCTCGAACTGCCGATGGAACCGTTCGATCCTGACGCCGACGATACCGGCCCACAAACGCTGCTGGCGGCTGGGCCGGCAGCGCAGAACATCTCGCGCCTCGAGCAATTGCTATCACGCGGAACCGGCTATTTCGGCGTCACCAATTATCAAGGCGCGCGCTTCGCCACTTCGGCGCAAGCGACAGCGCCCATCGCACAAGCGCTGCGCCGCCGCGGCCTTGTGTTTATCTCTTCAGGCATAGGCCAGCGCACGGCGCTCAGCGTCGAAGCGACACGCGCGCAACTGCCGATCACCGCCGCCGACCGCATCATCGACGCCCGCCGCGAAGCTGATGCGATCGACGATCAGCTGCTGAATCTCGAAGCTCTCGCGCTGCAAAATCAGAGCGCGATCGGCGCGGGCTTTGCGTATCCTGTGACCATGGAGCAAGTCGGACGCTGGGCGCGCGACGTTGAATCGCGCGGATATCAATTGGCGCCAGCCTCGGCCGTGCTCAACGCACGCGCCGCGCGCAGATGACAACGCCGAAAGATCCAAAAAACTATCGTGCAAATGTTGGCCTCGCGCTGTTCCACTCGAATGGCTTGGTATTTCTCGGCAAGCGTGTCGCGACTGAGGGCCCGTATCAGTGGCAGATGCCGCAAGGCGGCGTCGATCGCGGCGAGAAGGTGCTCGACGCCGCCTATCGCGAACTTGAAGAAGAGATTGGCGTAAGGTCAGCGCACGCTGAATTGCTCGAAGAAACGGCGGACTGGCTACATTACGAATTCCCCATCGACGTGCGCACAAAAATGAAGCCGCGTGGACGCTATCTGGGGCAAAGGCAGAAGTGGTTCGCGTTCCGGTTCAAGGGACGTGACTCAGATATAAGACTAGATACTCATACCCCGGAGTTTGTAGACTGGCGTTGGGCGGCGCTCGAGACAGCGCCGGATTTGGTCATACCGTTTAAGCGCCCTGTTTACGAAGAAGTGGCGCGCCGGTTCAAAAAGCACACCGTGGGGGCTTCTAAGTGATTGTCTGCCTGATAGGCGCTGCAGAGGCGTCATCCTCGTGAAGCGCGGTGCAATAGTAACGCCGGTTGTGTTCGTACACGGCGCGTTTTGTGGCGGCTGGGCGTTCGATGGCTTTCGCGAACCGTTTGAAGCTGCTGGCTTTGAAACGCACGCGCCAAACTTGCCGCATCACGAACGCGGCGCCGATCTCGAACAGCTCGCGCAAACCGGGTTGAAAGATTATGCGCACGCCATCGCGCATTACGCGCGTGGCCTTCGCGCGCCGCCGGTTTTGGTCGGTCACTCGCTTGGCGGATTGGTGTCGCAACTGGTGGCCGCGCAAATGCCCGTCGCCGGCCTCGTGCTGCTCGCGCCGAGCGCGCCGTGGGGCGTGCCGCCGACCACGCTAGATGAACATGGAAATAGCTTCGGGCTCAATCTACTGGGCGATTATTGGCGCCGCCCCGTTCCACCGGACTATCGCGTTGCGCGCGCCACGACCTTGGATCGTCTCGCACGTGAAGATGCGCGCCGCGCCTTTGCGCGCTTTGTGCCGGAAAGCGGCCGCGCCATTCGCGAAGCGGTGCAATGGTGGATGGACCATTCGATGGCTGCGCAAGCGCCGGTATATCGCATCAGCGCGCCAGTGCTGGGCCTGGCCGGCGGCAAGGATCGCGTGAACCCGGCAAGCACGGTGCGCCGTGTCATCGGCCGCTTCCCCGGCGGCCAAGCGCACTTCCACGAGTTTCCGGAGATGAGTCACTGGCTGATTGGCGAACCAGAAGCGCAAGACGTTTCTGGTCTCACGCTGCAATGGCTCGAAGCGCGCGGCATCGGTCCAAAGCCCGTGAAGCCGAAGCGCAAGCAACTCTCGCTGTTCGGCTGGGGCGAAGCGGCCGGCGCTTAATTCGCCGTCGCGCCGCGAAGCGTTATGAAGACGACCTCGGGCGGATTGAGAAAGCGCACCGGGATCATGCTCGTACCGACGCCGCCAGTCACATACATCTGCTCACCACGTTCCTGGATGAGACCACAGGCATAGCGATCGTTGACCAGAGGAACGATCGGCCGCCCGATCAGTGGAATTGTCACTTGCCCGCAATGGCCGTGCCCCGCGAGCATCAGCGCCGGGCCACGCGGCATGCCGATAAACGGGTCCGGCGAGTGGCTTATGACGATCGTATCTGCGCCTTCCGGCGCGCCATCGAGTGCTTGCGCAAAGTCCGGCTCACCCGTCGTGAAATCAGCAAGACCCGCGATCACCATGGGATCGCCGGCGGTGCGGCGAATGACGATGTGGCGATTCCAGAGCGCGGCGACGCCCGCATCTTCGATCGCGGTCTGCACGGCTGTGCGATCGTACCAGACATCGTGATTGCCGATCACCGCGACAACGCCATAGCGCGCCCGCAGCGCCGCGAATGTCGCAATGCCGCCAGTGATCTCCTGGTTCTCTTCCGGTGTGCGTTCAAACGGATGCAAATGCCCGTTTACGTAGTCGCCGAGCAGCACGACGAGCTCAGGCCTCAACCCATTCACGCGCTGTACAATGCGCCCCATCCGCGCGGCATCCACGTGCGGACCGCCCACATGCGTATCGCTCAACACCGCAATCGTAAGCGGCGGCCCATGCCATTCCTCGCTGACGATCTCGACATGGCGTACGACAAGCTGGTTGGGCTCGATGAACCACGCATAGATGTTGCGCCAGTAGAACGCTTCCACCAGCGCAATCAGCGCAATCAAAATCCAGCGTCTGCGCGGCTTCAGCGCGTCCCAGCGCCGGTACAGCCACACGCAGGCATAGATGACGAGCGGCAGACCAACGACCGCGCCGATCGTCGCCGGTAGCAATTGCGGATGGAGAAAATCAGGCATCGGCGTGGAGCTTAGCGCCGATCACGCTTAGCGCGCCATCGCCGCTTTGATGGTCTCAAGACGCACCAGCATGCGCTGCGCGGCTTCCTTCTTCGCATCGGTATTGGCGTCGCGCAGATCTTCCTGAGCGCTCTTCAGATCGGCATCAAGCTTGGCGGGCTCGACGTCGGCGAGATCGACCGCCTCTTCCGCCAGCACAGTCAGGCCTTCAGGTGTCACGTCAGCGAAGCCGCCATTGACGAAGATGCGGCGCTCGACGCCGTCATTGATGACGCGCAGCGCGCCAGGCTTGATCACACTCATCACCGGCGCATGGTTCGGCGACACACCGAATTCACCTTCAACGCCCGGCACAACGACGTGATCCACATCGCCATTGAACAATTCGCGCTCCGGCGACACCAATGCGAAGCTCAGTTTGTCAGCCATAATTAGTTCTGCCTCGCCATCGCGGTAACGCGCACCATAAATTTCGGCTTCGCCGCGCGCGCCTTCGGGTAAATCGCATCGACGATCGCCAGATGGTTGTTCGGCAATCGAATGTCGTAGGTGCGCAGGTTGAGATCTGGGTCGGTCTCGTGCGTCTCGTCTTTCACCTGCTTCGCGTCTGGATGCGCGCGCTTGAGCAATGCGTCCAGGGCGCCGACGCCCTTTTCGAAATCGCCATTGGCGTACCAGATTGTCGTAAACGCACCGTCCGTGTGGAAAAATACGCCGCCGTCATCGATCGGATAAAACAACGTGTCGCCGATGTCGCTCATGCCGAGCTCGGCCTTTTGCCGCGCGTCCAAAACGCGCGGCTGAATACCGATCTGGCCTTTAACCGTACCGCCAATCGCCGCGACAGCGCCTTCGATGGCGAGTTTCGCGGTGAGCTCGCTATGCCTCAACTGTCTCGACATCACGTCGCCCTCATTGTTTGCGAACTTGGCCGACCACGCGGACGATGAAACGCTGATCACTGGCGTTTCGCTCCGAATAGTTCGCCGTGACAAGCGCCATGCGCGCGTTGCCGAGATCAACTTCGTAAGACCGCCGGCGCGTTTTTGCTTCGGTTCCCGCTTCGTCCTTCAGCTGCTTGACGCGATAGGGCGCACTCTTCATCGCCGCTTCGAGCGCCTCCAAGCCCCGATCAAAGTCGCCCTCGCCGAACCATACTGTCGCCGTCGAGCCGTTGAGATCGACTCCGACGCCGCCAGGTTCGATTGGATACATCAGCGCTTGACCGCCGGCCGCAAGCCCCCGGTCAGCGCGCTCGATCTCCGTCAATGGGACGGGCGTGATCGGCATCTTGCCTTGCACGTTGCCGGCAATGTGCGCCAAACAGCCTTCAACGACGAGCTTCGCCGCGATCTGACTGTGCGTGAAGCCGGCGGCCGCCATTAGGCGGCCTCAGCTGCAAGACGTTGCGCCTTGGCGATGGCTTCTTCGATCGAGCCGACCATGTAGAATGCCGGTTCCGGCAGGTGGTCGAACTCGCCGTTCACCAGGCCCTTGAAGCCACGAACCGTGTCCTTGACGTCGACGAGCTTGCCCGGCGTGCCGGTGAACGCTTCAGCGACGTGGAACGGTTGCGACAGGAAGCGCTCGATCTTGCGGGCGCGCGCGACCGTGAGTTTGTCGTCTTCCGAAAGTTCGTCCATGCCGAGAATGGCAATGATGTCTTGCAGCGACTTGTACTTCTGCAACGTCTCCTGGACCTGACGCGCGACTTGATAGTGCTCTTCACCGACGACGTTCGGATCGAGAATACGCGATGTGGAGTCGAGCGGGTCAACGGCGGGATAAATCCCCTTCGCGGCGATGTCGCGCGAGAGAACGGTGGTGGCGTCCAAGTGCGCGAACGACGCGGCCGGCGCAGGGTCGGTCAAATCGTCGGCGGGAACGTAGATGGCTTGCACCGACGTGATCGAGCCCTTGGTGGTCGAGGTAATGCGCTCTTGCATCTGGCCCATTTCGGTCGCCAGCGTCGGCTGATAGCCGACCGCCGAAGGAATGCGGCCGAGCAACGCCGACACTTCCGAGCCCGCTTGCGTGAAGCGGAACACGTTGTCGACGAAGAATAGAATGTCCTTGCCCTGATCGCGGAAGTGTTCGGCGATGGTGAGACCCGTGAGCGCGACACGCGCGCGTGCGCCCGGCGGTTCGTTCATTTGGCCGAACACCAGCGCGCAACGCGAGCCTTGTCCGCCGCCCTTCACGTTGACGTTCGACTCGATCATCTCGTGATAGAGGTCGTTGCCTTCGCGCGTCCGCTCGCCGACGCCTGCGAACACCGAATAGCCGCCGTAGGCCTTCGCGATATTGTTGATCAGTTCTTGGATCAGCACCGTCTTGCCGACGCCCGCCCCACCGAAGAGCCCGATCTTGCCGCCCTTCGCATAGGGGCACAGCAGATCGACAACCTTGATGCCGGTGGCGAGAATTTCCGGCACCGGCTTTTGATCGACGAAGGCCGGAGCTGGCTGGTGGATGGCGCGGCGCGCGCTGACCTTCACCGGGCCGGCTTCGTCCACCGGTTCGCCGATGACGTTCAGGATGCGGCCAAGCGTTTCTTCACCGACGGGCACCGAGATCGGCGCGCCTGTGTCCATAACCGGCTGACCGCGGACGAGACCGTCCGTCGCGTCCATGGCGATCGTGCGCACGGTCGACTCACCGAGGTGCGTCGCCACTTCCAGCACAAGGCGGCGACCGTTGTTGGTGGTCTCAAGCGCGTTGTAGATATCTGGGAGGTGTCCATCGAATTCGACGTCGACGACGGCGCCGATCACCTGCGCCACGCGGCCCGTTCCTTGCTGTGCCATTTCTCTCTTCCTCGTCCGTTCTTTTGAGCCCGCGTGGGCTACACCCTAATTCAACAAACGCGCTGCGATCACGCCCGCCGCCACCGCCAGAAAAGGCGCGATGAGCAGAGCGAGGCGAGCGGCGCGCTTCACTATCCTTCGACCACCAGCTCGACTTCGATGTTGCCGCGCGTCGCCTTCGATTACGGGCAGATATGGTGCGCTGCTTCGAGCAGCTCTTGAACCTGCGCACGATCGAGGCCCGGCACTGCGAGCCCGAGCTTGGCGGAAAGCGCAAAGCTCGTCTCATCCTTGCTGACGCCGATCTCTACCGTGACCGTCGCCTTCGAGGCGTCGATCTTCTTTTGCGACGCGGCAAACAGCACCGCGCCATTAAAGCAATTGGCGTAACCGAGCGCGAAAAATTGCTCCGGGTTCGAGCCCTCGCCCGAGCCGCCAAGCGCCTTATCGTGCTCGGTGTGAAACCACGGGCCGCCGTTCGCGAGAGCGACCTTGCCGCCCGCGCGCCCGCCCTTGGAAACGGCCTTGGTGGTGAAAAGCGGATTTGCCATGCGTGTTTCTCCTTAGAGAGCCTCCGCCCCGGAGATGATCTCGATGAGTTCTTTGGTGATGTTCGCTTGGCGCTGACGATTGTACTTGGTCGTCAGCTTCTTGATCATATCACCGGCGTTGCGCGTGGCGTTGTCCATGGCGCTCATCTGAGCGCCGTAGAAGCCCGCTTGATTTTCGAGCAGCGATTGCAGGATTTGTCCGCTGAGATACTGCGGCAACAGTGCTTCGAGAATTTCCTCTTCGCTCGGCTCGTACTCGTACACCGCGCCTTTCAGATCCGGCGGCTTCACACCTTCCGGGGCGCGCGCGGGGATGAGCTGCAGCGCAGTCGGAATCTGGCTAATCACCGACTTAAACCGCGAGTAAAACAGCGTCGCGACGTCGAACTCGCCCGCATGGAAAAGCTCCAGCAGCGCTTCCCCGACTTCATGCGCGGCATCGGCGCCGATATTGCGATAGGCCGACAGGTCGACGTACTTCACGATCTTGTCGCCGTGCGTGCGGCGCAGCTGATCGCGACCCTTCTTGCCGACGACGAGAATTTTCACCGTCTTGCCGGCGCGGACCATCTCATCGATGCGCTCACGCGCGGCGCGCACGATCTGCGTGTTGAAGCCACCGCAAAGGCCGCGTTCGCTCGTCATCACGACAAGCAATTGCACCTGGTCCTTGCCGGTGCCGCGCAGCAACAGCGGCGCGCTTTCGCCCGAAACCGCGGCCGCTAGATTGGCGATCACACGCGCCATACGGCCAGCGTACGGCCGCGCCGCTTCGGCTTGGCTCTGCGCCCGCTTCAACTTCGCAGCCGCCACCATCTGCATCGCCTTGGTGATCTTCTGCGTGGACTTCACGCTAGCGATGCGGACGCGGAACTCTTTTAAGCTCGGCATTGCGGCCCCTCAGGCGAACGTCGGGGTGAACTCTGCGAGAGCGGCTTTGATCTTGTCCTCAATGCCATCCTTGCCGATGTCCTTCTTGTCGAAGATCGCCTTCAGCAGGTCCGGCTTCTTGGCGCGCAGCCAGCTGGTGAGTTCGCGCTCGAAGCGGCCAATGTTCGCGACGTCGACCTTATCGAGATAGCCCCGCGTACCAGCGTAGATCAGCACGACTTGCTCTTCGACCGGCACGGGCGAGAATTGCGGCTGCTTCAGAAGCTCGGTCAGGCGCGCGCCGCGAGCCAGCAAACGCTGCGTTGCGGCGTCGAGGTCGGAGCCGAACTTCGCGAACGCCGCCATTTCACGGTACTGCGCCAATTCGCCCTTCAGCGGGCCGGCGACTTGCTTCATCGCCTTGATCTGAGCGTTGCCGCCGACGCGCGACACCGAGATACCGACGTTCAATGCCGGACGGATACCTTGATAGAACAGATCCGTTTCCAAGAATATCTGGCCGTCGGTGATCGAGATCACGTTCGTCGGGATGTAGGCCGACACGTCATTGGCTTGTGTTTCGATGATCGGCAGCGCCGTCAGCGAACCCGAGCCGTTGTCTTCGTTCAGCTTCGCGGCGCGTTCGAGCAGACGTGAGTGCAGGTAGAAGACGTCGCCCGGATAAGCTTCGCGGCCCGGCGGGCGGCGCAGCAGCAGTGACATTTGGCGATACGCAACGGCTTGCTTCGACAAGTCATCATAGATGATGAGCGCGTGCATGCCGTTGTCGCGGAAGTACTCACCCATGGCGCAACCGGACATCGGCGCGAGATATTGCAGCGGCGCCGGATCAGAGGCCGTAGCGGCGACAATGATTGAATAGCCAAGCGCGCCCTTGTCCTCGAGCGTCTTCACCAGTTGCGCAACGGTCGAGCGCTTTTGGCCGATGACGACGTAAACGCAGTAGAGCTTCTCGCTCTCGCTCGCGTTCTTGTCGTGCGCTTCCTTTTGATAGAGCATCGTGTCGAGCGCGACGGCGGTCTTGCCGGTCTGGCGGTCGCCGATGATGAGCTCGCGTTGGCCGCGGCCAATCGGGATCAAAGCGTCAATCGCCTTGATGCCGGTCTGCATCGGCTCGTGCACCGACTTACGCGGAATAATGCCCGGCGCCTTCACGTCAACGCGCGCGCGCGTGTCCGACTTGATCGGCCCCTTGCCGTCGATCGGATTGCCCAACGCGTCAACCACGCGGCCGAGCAGCGCCTTGCCAACGGGAACGTCGACGATCTCGCCGAGACGCTTGACCGTGTCGCCTTCCTTCAGGCCCCGGTCTTCGCCGAAGATAACGACGCCGACATTGTCGCGTTCGAGGTTGAGGGCCATGCCCTTCACGCCACCCGGAAACTCGACCATTTCGCCGGCCTGAACGTTCTCCAGGCCATAGACGCGAGCGATGCCGTCGCCGACCGACAAAATGCGGCCGATCTCGGAGACCTTCGCTTCAGAGCCGAAGCCCTTGATCTGTTCTTTGAGGATTGCGGAAATTTCAGCGGCGCGGACGTCCATTACGTACTCCTCAGGCGGATTTCAGGGCGAGACGCAGAGCGTCCAGCTTGGCTTTGACGGAAGCGTCGAATTGGCGGGAGCCGACGCGGGCGATGAACCCGCCAATCAAGCTCTCATCGACGCTGATTTCGGCCTCGACTTTGGCGCCGAGCTTTTCGCCCAGAGCCGCGACGACGGCGTTCTTCTCTTGCTCGCCCGGCTGGCGGGCGAAAATGACTTGCACTTGGCGGGCGCCACGCTCGCGGGCGACCAAGGCGCGGTAGGCAGACGCGATGCCTGGCAGCTCAGCGGCGCGGCGATTCTGCGCGATTGAGCCGATGGCTTTGCGGCCAAGCTCGGAAACACCAATCTTTTCAGCCACCGCGACCAAACCTTTGGCTTTTTCCACAGGGTCGATCAGGGGCGAGCGGGCCACGTCACGCAGATCGGCGCTTTCATTCCAGGCGGCGGCGAACTTCGCGAAGTCCTGCTCTACCGCATCTAACTGCTTGGCATCTTTGGCTAATTCGAAAACGGCTCGCGCATAGCGCCCGGCCGCCTCGGAAGCCTCGCCATCAAATGTATCCGCCACGCCTGTCTCGCTGCTCTCGCGGCTGACGATCGCTGGATCGCCCGCCGCTTGGATGACGCCGCTTGGGGAAAACCCAAACGCCAAGCCGGGCCGCTGCGCCTGAGCGCGCGGACTCCCCTGACGCGCGCGCGAAGTAACACGGTGCGTTCCGGCTTGACAACCGGGCCAAGGGGCGGCGGATCAGCGACAAAATCGCCTGATAAGGCGGGGGGAAATATAGAGATGACCGACACGCCCGCGCCTGCGCAGAGCAGCCATGAAGTATCGCCAGAAAAGATGCGGCAAGTGGTGCTTGCGAGCGCCGCCGGGACTGTCTTCGAGTGGTACGACTTCTTCGTCTATGGCGCACTCGCGTCGGTGATTTCGCCGGTCTTTTTCGCAGATCTTCCGGACGCGCAGGCGTTCGTGTTTACGCTGCTGACGTTCGCTGTTGGCTTTGTCGTGCGTCCGCTCGGCGCGTTGGTGTTCGGCAAGATCGGCGATAGCGCTGGGCGCAAAGGCGCCTTCCTCATCACGATCACCATCATGGGCGTCGCGACCTTCGCCATCGGCCTGTTGCCGACCGCGGCGCAAGCCGGCATCTGGGCGCCGATCCTTCTCGTCACGTGCCGGGTGCTGCAGGGCTTTGCGCTCGGCGGTGAATATGGCGGCGCGGCGATCTATGTCGCGGAACATGCCGATCCGAAAAGGCGCGGGTTGTCCACCGGTTGGATTCAAACGTCCGCCGCGTTCGGTCTCGTCGGTGCGCTTGGCGTCGTCGCCATCACGCGCGCTGTCCTTGGTGAAGAGGCCTTGCGAGAATGGGGCTGGCGCATCCCTTTCCTGCTTTCGGTTTGTTTGCTCGCAATTTCCGTGTGGATTCGCCTGCAACTCGAGGAAAGTCCCGCGTTCCAAAAACTAAAGGACGAAGGCAAAGTCTCGAAGGCCGCCTATCGCGAAAGCTTCTTCGAATGGCGCAATCTGAAGATCGTGCTCTTGGCCTTCTTCACCGTCTGCATGGCGCAGGGCGTCGTTTGGTACACCGGCTCGTTCTACACGCAGTTCTTCCTTGAACGGACGCTAAAGATCGACTCGCTCACTGTGAATCTCTTGATGATTGCGGCTGTCACGCTTTCAGCGCCGCTCTACATCTTCTTCGCCTGGCTCTCCGACAAAGTCGGACGCAAACCGGTGATGCTGTTCGGCATCGTGCTGATGCTCGTCCTCTATTTCCCCGGCTATCACTTCATCACAAGCCAAGGTAATCCCGCACTCGCGCGCGCGTCCGAGAACGTGCCCGTCACCGTGATCGCCGACCCCGCCGATTGCAGCTTCCAGCTCGATCTCACCGGTGGCGCACGCCAATTCGCCAGCTCTTGCGACATCGCCAAAGGCGCGCTCACCAGCGCCGGCGTCAGCTACACGACAGAAGTTGGCCCCGCTGGCGCACTGGCGCGCATCCGCATCGGCAGCGCCGAAGTCGAAAGCGTCAGCGCCATCGGCCGGGCCAATTCCGAAATCCGCACAATCCGCACAGCGTTCGAAACACAAACGCTCCGCCCCGCTCTCGATGCCGCCGGCTATCCTGCGCACGCGCCGGGCGCGATGCAGAATTGGAGTTTCAGTGAGATTGCGCGCGTCTTTAGCGAAAAGATCGGCGTCTATTTCATGATGGCGCTCTTCGTCATCGCCGCGACCGCGCTCTATGGCCCGCAAGCCGCAGCGCTCGTTGAGCTCTTCCCGACGCGCATCCGCTACACCGCCCTCTCCGTGCCGTATCACATCGGCGTGGGCTGGCTCGGCGGCCTGCTGCCCGCAACCGTATTCGCGATCAACACCGCGACCGGCTCGATCTACGCAGGGCTCTGGTTTCCAACCATTATCACGGCGATCGCCGCGCTCGTCACCTTCTTCTTCCTGCCGGAAACGAAGGATCGCGATATCCACGCATGACGGTGCGGAGTTTGGTTTTCACAAATTCACCAGACTTCTGAACAGAAGCTTAAACCTGCTCGTGTAGTGTTCTCTACATGACGGCGATCCCCCACGCCGCCTTGGCCCTCACCAGCACCCTTGACCGCTTTGGGCACGCCAGTGCGCGCGTGCTCGAAGCGGTCACTGGCGCGGATGATGCAGGCTTAGGCTCAGCGCTCGTCGAGATGTCGGCGGCGAAGACGCAAGCGAAAGCGAGCGTCGCCGTAATTCACTTTGCCGATGAAATGTTCCAGGCGCTTCTCGAGATCGGCCAAGAGCCTCAGCCGCGATAAGTTGAATTCGCAACCACGCGAACCGCGCGCTGCAACGCTGAAAACAACGTCTTCGACGCCGAATCATAACGTGGCTGCAGCGCCGGCGCGACGCCAATATCGTTCCAGCTGCCCATCGCGCCGAACACCCAAGCGCGGCCTGCTGCTTTGAGCAAGCGCTCCGCCTCAGGTTTCAATTGCGCGTAGCGCAGGAAATCCAACGGATACGGCAATTCTGGCGCTCTGCCATCCAACGCATCACGCGCGCCCGCAAACACATCGGCGAACGGTGCACCGGGAATCTCACGGGCTACAGCTTCCGTCATCAGCGACGCGTCGCGCAGATCGATCGCCGCCGCGCGGATGCTGGCGTCGGTGCTCTCCGCGGACGCCGCCTCGCCGATCACCAGATATGCACTCAGCCAAATCTTCTGATCCGGCGCTTTCTTGTCGCCAACGCGATCGAAACCTTCCCAGAGTTCGGAATGATCCGGATAGACCGCCTCGATCAGCCAACGCGGCCCGCCGCCAACCATGCCGACCAGCATGCGCTCATCGATATGATCGAGCTTTTTGTTTTGCTGCATGGGCGCGTTGTGCAGACGCAAACCACGGCAATCGCGCTTTTTTAGCTTGTCGAACCAATCTTCCGGACTGTTCGCCACCCGCGCCAGCGGCCCCGCCGCGCGTGGCGACATGAAGTCGAGCGAAGCAGTGTAGCGAAAAATCGGATCGCCAGGATAAAACCCGGACACGTCACGGCCGCCGAACGCCGCGTTTCCAACGGCGACCAGCGCGAGCGTTCGTAGGATCGGCAGCTGCACGTTCTTTAGTCCTTGAAATAATCCCGCATCAGTTCGCTCGCCCACGCAGGCTGGCGGGTCGCACCGATCGGCGCAAACTCGTTCATCCAGGGCTTCACATCCAACACCGGCGTACCATCGATTGCATCAAGACCGCGCACCGTAAGCACCCGCCCCTCAACCTTCACGATCGTTGCGCGCGTCAGCCCAATACGGTTCGGGCGCGCCTTGCCACGCTGCGCGAAGATGCCGGCGAGCGGCCAATCGGTGCGCTCACGCGGATGCCGCGCACCCTTCTCTACCTTCGCCGGGTCGACGTGGTGCATGAGGAACAACACCTCGACATGGCTAAAATCGCCGAGACCATAGAACGCGGTCTCATCGAACGCGTCGTCCAGGACAATATCGGCCTCCACCGCGCCCCAGAAATCATCAGTCAAATCTTTGCGCGGCGAGCGGACCGTTGCGATTGCGGACACTTCGGCTTTCATCTTCGGCTCCTGCGCACTTGGTCGCTCTTCCCGGCGTCGCGGCAATCCCCTACATCCTGCGCGAAGCAGAGGGAACTTACGAATGGATTGGGATGTCAGTCATCTTATAGCGGACCCAGCCGCCTGGATCGCTTTGATCACCCTGATCGTCATGGAAGTCGTGCTCGGCATCGACAACCTGATCTTCATCTCAATCCTGACCAACAAGCTGCCGGAAGCACAGCGCGGCCGCGCACGCCGCATCGGTATCGGCCTCGCTTTGGTCATGCGTTTGGCCCTGCTCTCGACCATTGCGATCATTGTCACGCTGGTGAACCCCGTATTCGATCTCGGCATCGTCGGCAGCATCGACGATCACGGCAATCCGGCATTCGAGACCGCCTTCTCGTGGCGCGACATCATTCTCATCGCTGGTGGCCTCTTCCTCGTCTGGAAGGCGACCAAGGAAATCCACCACACCGTCGATCCGACGCCGACCGATGACGTGCTCGACAAAAAGCAAGTGGTCGTCGCCAATTTCGGCGCGACCATCTTCCAGATCATCCTCCTGGACATCGTCTTCTCGATCGACTCGATCCTGACCGCTGTCGGCATGACCGATCACGTGCCGATCATGATCGCCGCCGTTATCGTCGCCGTCACAGTCATGCTTCTCGCGGCCGACCCGGTCGGCAATTTCATCAACAAGAACCCAACCGTCGTGATGCTGGCGTTGGGTTTCCTGCTGATGATCGGCATGGTGCTGATCGCCGAAGGCTTCGGCGTCCACGTGCCGAAGGGCTACATCTACGCGGCCATGGCGTTCTCAGCGTTGGTCGAGGGCCTCAACATGCTTTCGCGCGGCGCAGCCAAGAAAAAGCCGCCGAAGGCCAATACGCCGGCGGCGCACTAGGAGATTGAGGCCATGAAGAAACTTATCCTCGCCGCGGGCTTCGTTCTCGTCGCCTGCGTCTCGCCGCCAACGTCGGAAACGCAAGCGACATTGACCGCCGCGGACGCTTCGACCTCGCTCGCGGTCGGTGAGCACGTGACCGAGGTTCTTTCCTCACAAGGCGCCGGCGAAGGCATGGACCCGATCGTCACGCTGACGCTCCGCCACGCCGATGGCCGCGCGCTGACCTTCCAAGAAGGCAATCACACGAACAACGATCTCGCCGCCCAAGCCGCGGGCGGCCCGCTCGCGCAGATCATGGGTCTGCAAGGGCAAGAGGCGACGACGCTCTATTACGCAACCGAAGGCGAGCGCTCGAACCCGCCGGGCGTGTTCTTCTGCGGGCCGCAAGGTCCAGCTGCGATCGGCCGCTACGACGCGGCGGACGGTACAACGCGCTATGTGGGTTTGCGCGAACCCATTCAATTCGAAACGCGCCCCGACGGCCAAGTCGAAGCCATCCCCTACTCGCCAGACGCTATTTGCGCGCGCCTGCACTTCCGTCGCGGCTAAACACACATGGCGGTCGTCTACGCTCTCGCACAACTCCGGATTCACGATACGGAGCGCTACGGCCGTTACATGGCGCGCTTCATGCCGGTGCTGACAAAGTACAACGGTAAACTGCTCGCCGCCGACGAAACTCCGCGAGTGCTCGAGGGCCAATGGTGGGATCGCAATAAAGTCGTGCTCATGGAATTCGCGGATGCTGGCGCCTTCCGCGCTTGGGCGACGTCGCCCGAATACGCCGAGATCGCAGTTGACCGTGAGGCCGGCGCCGAAGCGGTTGTGCTGTTGATCAAGGGATTTGAAGGTGCGTGATCTTACCGACGGGCCGATCTCGGGTCATTTGCTCGGCATGGCCGCGTTCATCGGCATCGGCCTAATCTTTCAGACGATGTACTTCATCGTCGACCTCTACTTCGTCTCCCGCCTCGGCAGCGCCGCCATCGCTGGCGTCTCCGCATCGGGCAACGTCTTTTTCCTAGCCCTCGCCGCTAGCCAACTCATATCCATCGGCGTCATGGCGACGGTCGCGCAGGCTGTCGGCAAGAAAGACGAGGCCGAAGCCAATCTCTTCTCCGGCCAAGCCATCTCCATGTCGCTGCTCTTCGGCGTAATCATGCTGGTGCTCGGCTACGCGTTCGGCGGTATCGGCGTCGATGCACTCACTGCGGACGTCGAAAGCGCCGCCGCAGGCCGCGCCTATCTCTTCGCCTTCCTGCCCTCGCTCGCGCTGCTCTTTCCTGGGTCGGCAATGACCTCAGCGTTGCGCGGCGCAGGCGTCACCATGCCGACCATGGTGTTGCAAACCGCGACCATCATCTTGAACGCCATCCTCGCGCCGGTGCTCATCGCCGGCTGGGGCACCGGCATAGCGCTCGGGCCAGCCGGCGCCGGATGGGCAAGCTCAATCGCGTCGCTCGTTGGCACAATCGGCCTCGTCGTCATGTTTCCGCGCGTTCAAAAATACCTGCGGCTTCACCTCGACTCATTGACGCCGAAGTTCAGCGCGTGGAAGCGCATCATCTTCATCGGCCTCCCGACATCACTCGAATTCCTGATGATGTTCGTGATCTTCATCGTCATCTATTTCGTTATCCGCGATTTCGGCGCCGACGCGCAGGCCGGCTTCGGCATCGGCGGGCGCATCATGCAGTCGATCTTCCTGCCCGCGATGGCGGTTGCATTCGCTGCGGCGCCCATCGCAGGCCAGAATTTCGGCGCCAAGCGCTACGACCGCGTACGCGAAACCTTCAACGTCACGGCGCTAATCAGCTGCGCCATCATGTTGACCTTGAGCCTCCTCTGCCACATCAGCCCCGGCCTGCTCGCCAGTCCGTTCACCGACGACCCCGCGGTGCTGGCCATCAGCAACGACTACCTGCAGATCGTCTCCTGGAATTTTGTTTTCAGCGGTTTGGTGATGGCCGCGGGGAGCCTCTTCCAAGGCATGGGTGACACGCGGCCCTCACTCTTCTCCAGCGCCACCCGCATGCTCACCTTCATCATCCCCGCACTCTGGATGTCGACGCAGCCGTGGTTCACGCTGCACCACGTCTGGCTGCTCTCCGTTGGGTCGGTGATTGCACAGTGCGCGCTGGCGATGTGGCTTCTGTTCCGGACCTTCAAGCGCAAGCTCGAACCCGCAGCCACACCTATTCCGGTGGCGGCAGGTTAAGCGACGCTTGACCGAACGCGTAACGCCAACCGTCCGGCGTCCGCACATACGTATCGCTAAACCACAAGCGGCGATTGAACGGCCCTTGCGGCCCCGTCCCCTTTAGCCACAGCAGCGCCGTGACGATCGCGGTGTCGTCGCCATAGAGTCTCACAGTCTGCGTGCCCTCTTCTTCGACTTGTTGCTCGTACACGAACTCCTGCGCGCGCGCAGAGCGCAGCAGGTCTTCACGCGTAAATACCGCACCGCGGCCAACAACCAGGATCATCTCCGGGTGCAGAATGCGCGCCATGCCTTCGGCGTCGTTGCGCTCGACCGCGGCCTGATACTCGGTGTCAAGCGCCGCGACCGCCGCGCGATCTTGTTCGGGCGAAGCATGGGCAGTTGCGGACATAAGAAGGGCTCCGAGCGCCACGGCCACGCCGCGCGCCATATGAATCAAGGACATTTCAGATTGTCTCCGGGAGTGGACCGACAGGACCGATACTGGCGGAATCTTCCGCCCGGCGCTGGCCGTTTCCGGACTTCACTGGCGCCCGCTAATACTTGCCGTAGCCGCCGTCGATCACGATCGAATCCCCATTGTGAAAGGTCGATGCGTCGCTTGCCAGATAAACGGCGATGCCGCCGAATTCCTCCGGCTTCCCCCAGCGCCGGTAAGGCACGCGCGAGATGACGTTCTTTGTGAACACTTCATTCTCTTGCGCCGCACCGGTCATGTCCGTCGCGATCCAACCCGGAAGAATAGAATTCGCCCGAACGCCGTAGCGCGCGAACTCAACCGCCACGCCATTCGTCACCGCAATCACTGCGGCTTTCGTCGCGCTATAATCTTCGGCGCGCGGCGAACCCCAAATCGCGCCCATGCTCGCGACCGTGACAATCGAGCCGCCCGGATCGCCCGCTTCAGCCCGCGCTTTCATGTGGCGGCACGCTTCGCGTAGCGTCCACACCACGCCGTCGAGATTGATCGACATCAGCCGGCGATAATCATCGCCGCCAATATCGAGGAACGACTTCCAGCGATTGGCGACGCCAGCATTTGCAAAACAAGAATCGACACGCCCGAATTCGGCGATCGTCGCGTTGAAGCCCGCAACGATGTTCTCTTCCCTGGATACATCGACGATGCGCGCATTCACCTTTGTGCCGTGCGCCTTCAACTGCTCAACGGCGCGCGCGTTCTTCTCTGCATTCGTACCCCAAACCTCAACGCTCGCGCCCGCCTGCGCCAACGCATCCGCCATCGCCAGCCCAATGCCGCCATTGCCGCCAGTGACAAGCGCAACGCGGCGAGCGAGATCGAAGAGTTTGTAGGTCATTGTCCTATTCCAACGCCGCGACGCGGTTCATGAACGGACTAACGCGCCGCTCAACGTTTGACGCGTAATCAAAGCTGCCGCCGCGACGCAGCGTATCGAGCGCACGCGCGTAAGTCTCCGACGCCTCGCGATACTTCGTCCGCTGCACATCGCCCGCCAAGCGGTCGCCAATGCGCTCCTGCACCGTGCCAATATTATAAAGCACCACGCCTGCGTTCGCCGCATTGGCCGCAGGCGTCGTCACCTCCAGCACATTGCGAAACGCCAACTCTGCCCCTTCCAGCTCAATGACCGAAGCGCCACCGCGTACTTGCGAAAGCCACACCAGCGCGGTCGCCAGATTGTTTTGCACTTCCGCCCATTCGTTCGGCGTCTCCGCGCGCGAATAGACACCCAGCGCCCCGCGATAATCAGTCACCGCGCCTTCGAGCGCTGCAGCATCGCGTGTGCGAATACCGCGAAACGATTGCGCAGCACCTGCCGATGCAGTCGACTCTGCCCACCCCAGCGGATCAGCGCTACGCGCGCGGACCTCAAGCGCCGCCCGATGCGCCACCTCCGCGCCAATGAAATCCTGACTGCGAAACAGCGCCTCGCCGCGCGCCTGCTCGGTCACAGCCCATGCAGCGTCCCGCTCCTGCGCAAACGCCGGCGCCGTGGCCATCAGCGCCCAAGCCAATACAACGATACCAAGAGTTTGATTTATCATGGCGCAACTATGCCGCGCCGTAGCGCACGGAGCAATCGCCTCACGTTCGCGCCCGTCTGCGCCCCGCTCAAATCGATGCCGCTATTAGACCCTGTAACTAGTGCAACGCGGCCAGTAAGATCGAAGAGTTTTGTACATACTTTCTTATGGGCGGCTGTAGCAGCTTCAGAAATAGCAGTCGCGTCTGACACAGACTGGGGGGTCACATGGCCAAGAAAGTGAAGAAAGCGGTCAAAAAGGTTGCCAAAAAGAGCACGGCTCGGAAAGCAACTCGGAAGACCGCTCACAAAACCGCAAAGAAGAAGGCCGCCAAGAAAGTCGCGAAGCGTAAGCGCAACGGGACTGGCGGCACTGGACCGCGAGGCTAATGAAGCTCGCCGACTATCGCACCGATTTCTACACGTTCTCGGGTAAGGCGAGCGACTTCTGCAGGCAGCTCGCTTTTGCCGGGATTGCGCTGATTTGGGTCTTCAAGTCGGACGGCATTCGGGGCCCGACTTTGCCGGACAATCTAACTTGGCCAGCAGCGCTCATTGTCTTGGCGCTTGCTTTCGATCTCACACATTATTTGGTCGCCTCTTGTATTTGGCGTTCGTTTTACCGGGGCAAAGAAAAGGCGGGCGTGACAGAGAGTGACGATACCCTCAGTCACGATCCAGCGCTCGAACTACCAATCTGGCTGTTGTTCATCTTCAAGATCGCGGCCGTGTCCGCTGCATATTTCTTCTTGCTGGCCTATCTCTGGCAGCACCTCTAGGCGTTAGAGAAACGAGTACGGGTCCACGTCGATCTGCAACCGCACGGCGCTGTGCAGCTTCACGCGCGCTGACCACGCTGCGAGAAACGCGCTGACATCAACGCCGCGATTGGCGCGGACCAAAAACCGGTGCCGGTACATGCCGCGGATGACGCTGAGCGGCGCAGGCGCGGGTCCCCAAAGATCGAGGCCTTCGACGTGCGGCGCCTTCTCTCCCATCGCCTTGGCCGAATCCGCAGCAAGTTTTTCGCTGGGCGCTGAGATAATAATCGCTGCAAGCCGGCCATAAGGCGGCATGCCCGCCGCTTCCCGCTCGACGATTTCAGCCGCAAAGAACGCATCACGATCCTGCGCCGCCAGCGCCTGCATCACCGGCTCGTGCGGCGCATAAGTTTGAATGAGCGCCCGGCCCCGCTTCTCGTGACGGCCGGCCCGGCCCGCAACTTGGCTCACCAGCTGGAATGTGCGCTCACCCGCACGTAGATCACCACCCTTCAAACCCAAGTCCGCATCGACCACGCCAACGAACGTCAAGTTCGGAAAGTTGTGGCCCTTGGCGACGATTTGCGTGCCGATAAGAATATCGATCTCATTATTCTCCATGCGCGCCACCAAATCGCGCACCGCTTCGCCGTTCGGCGTCGTGTCGGATGAGAAAATCTCAATGCGCGCGTTCGGAAAACTATCGCGCACCTCTTCTTCAATCCGCTCCACGCCCGGCCCGATCGAGGTAAAGGCGTCAACTGCCTTACACTCCGGGCACTCCTTCGGCTTCGGAATCGAAAACCCGGTGAGGTGGCACACCAGCCGCCCCGAATAGCGGTGCTCAACCAGCCATGAATCACTATCGGGCGAGCGCATGCGATGCCCGCACGCACGGCAGAGCGTCAGCGGCGCGTAGCCGCGGCGGTTCATGTAGAAGAGCGATTGCTCGCCGCGCAGCAACGCTTGCGCAGCGCCGGTAATCAATTTCGGCGACAGCCATCGGCCCTTCTCCGGCGGATCAAGTTTCAGATCGATCAGCTCAACATCCGGCAGCTCAGCCGCGCCGTGACGAGACGGCAGCTGCACGTGCGCGTAACGCCCGGCCTGCGCATTCACCAACGTTTCCAGCGAAGGCGTCGCGCTTGCGAGCACCACCATGCAGTCACCGAGCTTAGCGCGCGCCACCGCCATATCGCGCGCCTGATAGATCACGCCCTCTTCCTGCTTGTAGGAAGGGTCGTGCTCTTCGTCGATCACGATAAGGCGCAAGTTCGGGTACGGCAAAAACAACGCCGATCGCGCGCCGACGATCAACCGCGCACGGCCCGCAGCAATTTCGCGCCACGCACGCCGCCGCGCCTTCTGTTGAATCGCCGAGTGCCACTCCACCGGCTGCACCCCAAAGCGCGCCTCGAACCGGCTCAGCGCCGATTGCGTCAGCGCGATTTCCGGCAGCAGCACCAAAACCTGCGCATCCGGCGAGCGCTTCAGCGCCTCGGACGCAGCTTCGAGATACACTTCCGTCTTGCCCGAGCCGGTGACGCCATCGAGCAACGCGACATGAAACTTGCCCTCGCGCACCGACGCGCAGAGATTTTCCGCCGCCGCATGCTGAATGTCCGAGAGCGCTTTGCCGCTCATGCTCAGATCAGGCGCCGGGAACGGCGGATCTTCGCTGACCTCCACCTTCATCAGCGCGCCGCAATCGACCAAGCCCTTCACCACCGCCGACGAAGTCTCCGCCCGGCGCGAAAGCTCAGCCGCGCTCACCTGTTCCTTCGCTGCTTCTTCCATCACCCGGCGGCGCGCGTCGGTCAGCTTCGGCGGGGCCTGCCCTGTCGGGGCCAGCACCGTATTTGTCGGCGGCGGAAACAGCGCTTCCGGCGAGCGCACGACCATGCGCGACACATCACCGGGCGGCCGCACCACATACTTCGCCGCCCAATCCACGAACAAGCGGCTGATCTCAGGCACAGGCGTGCCAGGCAGCACTTCTTCGATCGCTTTCAAGTTGGCCGCGCCGGGATGGTTCTTCTCAACACCCCACACCACGCCGCGCACCAAGCGCGGCCCAATCGGCGCGATTACGTGTTGGCCAGGCACAATGTTCAGCGACGATGGCGCGCGATAATCAAACGGCTCCGGCAACGGCAGCGGAAACAGCACCGAAATCTTGTCGACGGTATCGGCTTCGTATGTGGCGCCCTCTTCCGCAACCGAGAAGAGCGGCCCCAACGAGGGCGCAGCGCGGGTGCGCTTCAGCGCGTCCATGGCGCGGCGGCGGGCGGTTGAACTCATTGCCATTGAATCTAGGGGTTCAAGAGAGTCGGTGGAAGCGCCGGATGTTGCTCTGCTGTTACTGAATGGCGCTTTACCTTCCTTAATGACCGGTTCTTAGCCACGGCGCGCCAGTGTCCGCCCGTTATGTTCGCCAAACTCCTGTCTCGGCTCGTGCCGCTGCCGGCCAGCGCGCACGACCACCTGTTCACAACCTTCGCACCCGAAGGCGCGCCCCCGCAGGTGCTGAACGCGATCTACCATCAGTACCGCGCGGCGTTTCCCGATGAAGCCGTGCCGCCGCAGCACGCGCTTTTCCGAGCGCTCGTCGATCAAATCATCGGCGCGAACTGGCGACGGCTTGACGGCATTGAATTGCGGCGCGTCAGTTCGGCCTATGTCTGTTGCTTCGAGCGCGCCGAAGCATTCGAGTTTCAACTGGCGCTTTGGCGCGTTGATCCCGCCTTCCGCCGTATCCTCATCGAAACGCGCCAGCAGCTGATCGCGGAGCTTATGCCGCTTGTGGCGGCGGAGAGCGCGCGGCGAGCCCACTTCTCACGCTGGAAGGAGTGCCTCGCTGCGCCGCTCGACATCGAAGCGCCCACTCTCTCAGCCCTCATCCAGAAGATGTGCTCCGACGATTGGCACGAGATCGTGCTCAACTGGGATTGGAATGCCGGCATCGCCGAACTCGACTGGATCACCACCCAGCGCGCGTGCGACCGCGCCACCGCGCTCTTTGCGCTGTGCTCCGGCGCGCCAGGTCAAGTCGCCACCCGCCATGAACGCCGCGGCGACGATCATGGCGGCTTCGTTCGTGACCTAGCGTCGCGCATTGAAGGCGGTTTCTACCCGGTCGCCGACCTCCGCCTCGGCCTTACCATGCGCCAGATGCAAGCCTTCGAAGCCGAACTCACGACAGCGCGCTCAACCGGCGTTAGCCCATGGCGGATCCCGCAAGACCTGCTCACGCACGAAGGCAAGCGGCCGCATCAGCCGAAGTACGCCGTCACGAACGGTCGCGCGCACTACGCGTACGATTGGTGGCTTGAACACCTCGCACCGCCACTGAAGCGCAAACATTAAGCCCGCTTAAATCTCGCGCGCGCACTGTCGCGCCGATGACGGCCGCTACCGCCCTGCTTTCACTTTGGACCGCGCATCTGCGCGAAGAGCGCCGTTTTTCCGGCAATTCTGTTGAAGCGTATGAGCGCGATGTTTCGGCGTTTCTTGGCTTTTTGAACGGCCATCTGGGTGGCGAGCCCAGCGCCGGAGATCTCGCCGAGCTCGAACCACGCGATCTTCGCGCCTATCTGGCGCATCGCCGCCAAGGCCCTGACGCGCTGGCCGATCGCTCGATCTCGCGCGCGCTGGCCGCGATCCGCAGTTTCTATCGCTACCTCGAACGCCGCCACGGCGTGAGGAACGCGCGCCTCGCTTTGGTGCGCGGCCCGAAGCTCAAACGCTCGCTGCCGCGCCCCGTTTCGGAGGGCGCTGCGCGAAATCTGATCGCTGAAGCCTCCGCGACTGGCGCCGGCGATTGGCAAGCCGCACGCGATGCAGCGCTCCTCACTCTGCTCTACGCCGCCGGCCTTCGCATCAGCGAAGCCCTGGCGCTGACAGGCCACGATCTGCCCTTGCCGGAGGTGCTACGCGTCGCCGGCAAAGGCGGCAAAGCGCGCGTGGTTCCCTTGCTCACGGCCGCACGCGAAGCGGTTCAGCGCTACGTCGAGCTCTGCCCTTACACCATCGAAGAGGACGCGCCGCTCTTCCGAGCAAGCCGCGGCGGAGCGTTCTCACCGCGCATGGCGCAAGCGCTGATGGAGCGTCTGCGGATGAGTCTTGGCCTGCCTTCGAGTGCAACACCGCACGCTCTGCGGCACTCGTTCGCGACCCATTTGCTCGCCAACGGCGCCGACTTGCGCGCCATCCAAGACCTGCTCGGACACGAATCACTTTCGACGACTCAGACCTACACGAGCGTCGAAGCACAAAAAATATTGCAGTCGTATCGGCGCGCGCATCCACGCGCGTGATGCTTTTTGCGCGCGCGCGCAACGCTTCGCGCCTTTGTTTTCAAGGCTCGTAGAGTTTTCGCGTAGTCATCGCAGAGAGAAAAACCGCGCACGCAGAAAAACGCGTGCGAAGACTTGCGGAAACTACTTGCAAACCAAATTGCTTCAGAAAAATCTTCGGAGAGTCAAACAACTCCCATCCAACCGCGTACCAACACACCAGTAAAAATGAGGAAACGAAAATGGCTAAAAAGGTAAAGAAGGCCGCCAAGAAGTCGGCCAAGAAGGTTGCGAAGAAGTCGGTCCGTAAGACCACTGCCCGCAAGACCACGAAGAAGACGGTTGCCAAGAAGCCGGCGAAGAAGATGGCCAAGAAGACGGTCCGCAAGGCCGCCAAGCGCAAGACTGCGAAAAAGCCGGTCGTCGCCACCACGATGTAATGACAGGCAGGGGGGACGCCACACAGCGTCCCCCTTCGCCGTTCTAACAACAGCTGACAAAGGATCGCATGCGCTCTCCGGTCATTCGTTGCCCCCGCTCCCGCTACGAACACCGTCGACTTTCGCGCTACGCTTTCAAGCAACGATCCTCTCGCGCCTAAGCGCCCGTCGCTCCTCCCTAGACATCGATGCGCCAAGACAATCCTGTCGATAGCGCGCGAAGATGTCCGGCTTTCGTAGCTCATCAAATGTCCGCTTCTTGTCTGGGCTCCACGGGGGAGCTTCGACCGCTGAGCGGGCTTAAGCGGCCGATTTCTTGACCTCCTCGGTGAGCGCGCCGGCAGCGTCATAGCTGGCCAGCTGGCGCGGGCCGTGAAACACCCCCAGGCGCCCATCGGGGTATTCGTGCACCTTCACAGTGGTCTTGACGTAGTGGCGTCGGTGCTTCTGCTCTGGGATCTGCAGCACTCGGCCTCCGTAACGCACGGTGTTGTCGTTGGAGACCACGCGCTCGACCTGCGCGCACAAGACGTTGTCGAGGTCGCCAACGAACGGGATGAAGGCTGAGCCTGTTTCCGCCGCCGCCACCGCGAAGCGCGCGTTGTGATCGGGGATGTAGACTTCGCGCAGCCAACGATTGGCCTCGCCCACCTCGGCGATCCCGGTGAGGCGCAGCATCGGCGGCAGCCGGCCTTGCAACGTGCCGAAAACACGCTCCATGCGTCCACGGCCCTCAGGCGCGTAAGACGGAATGTGCTCGATCCCAAGCTGGTTCAGCGCCCGCCCGACCTCGGTCAAATTGATCTTGTCGACCTTGCCATTGGCCTCAGGCGTAAAAAAATAATGCGAGCCGCGATCAGTGTAAAAACTCGAAAATAAGCCCATTTTTGCAATCGTTTCGTGCAATCCGACAAGGCTCGACATCGTGCCTTCCTGCTCGATGAAGAAAGCCGAATAGATTTCGCTGGTCGCATCGTCCAAGGTCACGATCAGATCGAGCGGAGCTTTG
>JANNFK010000013.1:0-44313 GCA_031379735.1 Caulobacteraceae bacterium
GTCGACCTTCTCGTCGCGGATTTGTTTCAAGAACACCTGCAAGTCGAACGGCTGATGCTGAATGAGTTTGCCGCCAACCAGGAGCCAGCTCACGAACGATGTGGAGATTCCGGCCATGTTCACCATCGGGAACGGATTGAGGAGGGTGTCGCCATCCTCAATATCGCCGGCGTGAACCACGCCCTCACCCATGATGATCCATTCATTGTGGCTCCGCGGCACACCCTTCGGCCGCGCTTCGGTGCCTGAGGTCCAACAGATAGTGAGGATGTCGTCAGCGGTGACGTTGGCTTCCTGCTCGGCGCGCTGCGCCGCAGCCAAGTCGGATTGCTTCACGCGCGCGAGCAATGGTTCGATCTCGGTCGCGCCTCGCACATCGCCGCCAAGGACGAAGACGTGCTGCAGCGTAGGCGTTTTCTCTCTCACGCGCACGAACATCTCGCCGTGCGCATGCTTGCCGATCCGACACGCCGTGATCGCCGCCTTCGCGTCGATACTGGTGATGATGTAAGCAAGCTCGTGCTCGCGATACTGCACAGGCGCCGGGCTGACGATGATGCCCAGGCGGGCGCATGCGAGATAGATCGCGGGGAGATCGACCAAGTTCGGCAGCTGCACGACGAGCGCATCGTCCTTGCGCAGACCGTGCGCTGTGAGCACCGCCGTATAACGGCCGACCAGATCTTCCAGTCGCCACCACGTAAGCCGTTTCGGCTCGCGGCCGACAATATCCATGCAATTGTTGGGATCAACGCAGGCCTCAGCATCGGTCTTCGCGCGGACGTTCCTCTCGAACAGATCGTCGATCCGTATGTCGCCCCACCAGCCCTTCCGCTTGAAGTCGGCGATCCTCTCAGCCGGAACCACAATCATGAGGCGGCGTCCTCGCTCATCAGTGCTGCAATCGCTCGACAATCATAGCGCTTCCAACGCCTGAAGCGCCCGTCGCGACAACGAGGCCGTATCTTCCACCGGCCACGTCGAGCGCATCGAGCAGCGACGACAATAGGATTGCCCCAGTCGCACCCAGTGGATGGCCCTTGGCGATGTGGCCGCCGCCGACATTGACCTTCGCGGGATCGGGTTTGAAGTCGCGCATGAATTTCACGATGGTGACGCCGAACGATTCCATGAACTCAATGCGTTCGAGATCACTTAGTGTCAGACGAGCACTATCGAGCACGCGCCGCATCGCCGTGAATCCGGCCGTGAGTGATTGCGCAGGATCACCGCCCGCTTCCGCCCAAGCCACGATACGTGCTCGCGCCTTCGCGCCATCGCCACAAACAAGCGCGAGACCAGCGCCATCCGACGTCGGCGGCGCATGGCTCACGGTGTGACGATGGTCGATGACGCGATCACCAAGGGCTTCACGGTATTGCTCCGCGAGCGCGGCAAAGGCGGGCGCCATAGCGGCAAGCGATTCCAGCGTCGTCGTTGGCCGCGCACACTCTTCCCGATCGAGACCGTTGAGCGCGATGCGCGACGCCACCAAGGGCGTCCCTTCGGCCGCTGCGGTGCGTTGTTGAGATGTCAGCGCCGCTTGATCCATCTCCGCACGCGAGACGCCAATGTCTTCGGCCAAGCGATCCGCCGCGAGAGCCACTGGAATATAACGTGCACGCCGGTCGAACGAGGCGTCGGCATAATAGTCCGCATTATCGGCCATGAACGGCACGCGCGACATCATCTCAACGCCGCCTGCGAGCACTTGCTTGGCGTGACCGGATTCTACCATCGCCGCTGCCTGCCCAATCGCCGTGAGCCCAGAGACGCAATAGTTGTTGATCGTGAATGCGGACGTTTCGTCCGGCAGACCTGCGTGCAGTTTCGAGACGAGCGCGATATTGCCCCCCTGCGCGCCGATTTGGCCGACGGCGCCGACGATCAACGCGTCAGGCCTTAGCACGGCCCCGGTGCGTTCAGTGATGGCGCCAACCAGCCCGCTCACGAGGTCTTGCGGCTTCAGCGCCGCCAGTCCGCCGTTCGGCCTGGCTTTGCCGCGCGGCGTGCGCACTGCGTCATAAATGAACGCCGGCATTAGCTGGCGATCTGATCGCCGCGCGCCCACGTCCCGTGGAAACCGGCCGGCACCCGCGCAGGGATCTGCACGCGTGCCACCGGGCCTGCCTCAAAGTTTTGCGCGTCGATGACCTGCGCTTCCGAGGCGCCGGTGTTTTCGTTGGTCACGAACACCACGACGTACCCATCATCTTCGCTCTTTGCGTTGATACGCGGCGCAAACGCAGGTTCGGAGCCGAACATGCCTGGCTCATACATGTACGTTTCGGCGTTGCCGGTCTCGAGATCGTATTTGTAAAGCCCGGCGAATTTCTGAAGCTGATCCGGCGACATCGCAACGTGATAGGACCAGCGCGTCTTCTTCGCCGCATAGTCGAGGTTCACCACCGGAAATTCACCGATGCGATCATCGAGAATACGCTTCTTGCAGTCACCGGTACGCATGTTCATGCGCCATTCGACCGGCACGGCGTGCAGCGCCAGGATGTTCACCATCGCCGCGTAAGGCCCGTATTCCGGGTTCGGCGCAAAACCGTTCGGCGTCATCATGCAGGCGGTCATGACGACCTCGTCGCCTTCCTCCCACGTGTTGATCACGTGATAGATGTAGCAGCTGTCTGTCTCGAACCAGCGTATCTGGTCGCCACGACCGCGGCGCGGGACGACGCCGAAGCGCGCCGGCTGATCAGCCATCTTGATCTGCCACATGCTATTCCGCAGGCCGCTTTCCGAGAACACGATCGGCAGATCGTGCAACACGACGTAATTCTTGGTGAGACCCATGTCGTGCGGGAGACGCGGGCCGGGCAAATCCACCTTCTCGAAATGCACGAGTTCGTTGGCCGGGCTCACCGTGCCGAACGTCATCCACGGTTCGTAGAGCGAGTAATCGAAGAACACGAACTCGCCCGTCTCTGGGTCGACCTTCGAGTGCGCGGAGACGTTGCGCGAGAGTTTGCCGCCGAATGAGTCATTGCCGATCGTCTCAAGCGTGCGCGCATCGACGCGCACCGGCGTGCCGGAAATATACCAAAGCGCCATCAGCTGGCCGTTGTGGATCACGACGTCAGTGTTGGCGGTGTCTTTATAGACTTTGTTTTCGCGCGCGCGATTGGCTGGCAGCAACACGCCGCCTGCGTCGATCGTGCCTGCGACTTCGGCGTTGTAGTCATCACTGCGGATGTAGCGGTTGCGATACTCGGCTTTGCCGTTTTCGAAGTGGATGGCGTGCAGCATGCCGTCGCCATCGAACCAATGGTGCAGCGTCTGCGGCGCATGCACAGGGTTCGGACCGTTGCGATAATAGGCGCCGTACAAGTCCTTCGGAATCTCGCCGATCACATTGAGATTGAGTGCCGTGACTTCTTTGGCGACGGGTTCGTAGATGCCCTGAATGTACGGGTTCAGCAGATTCAAGCCGGTGAGTTCGCCGGTTTCGATGCGCCGCGCATTGCCGTCAGCCATAGCTTCCTCCGAGCCTAGTTCTGCTCCTTGAAAGAGACGCTAGCACGCAACTCCGGTAATGCAAGCGACGTGTTTGTCGCTCCCGCACCCGGTTTCAGCCAGAGCAAAAATGGCGAGCGCGCACGTGGCCAGCGGCACGCCAGCCAAGACTAGGCGCCAGGCGCACGCCCTTTGGCTCGCCCCAATCAATTATCAACCAAATCAGCGCGAAGCACCAACGAGACAGCCGCGAGCGGACCGAGCCCACTGGTTCCTAAATGCACCACCCAACTCCGCTCGGCTCACCGACTTGCGTAAAGGGATTTACACCGTCAGTCTTCTATTGCAAGCCTTGGAACAACAACAACACGAGGGGAGGAACTCATGGCCAAAACGAAGAAAATGAGTGTGTTTGGCGCTTCGCTGGCGGTGATTGCGGCCGCCACGTCGATCGGCGCGACACCGGCCTTTGCGCAGGAGAACGACAGCGCAGCACTCGACGAAATCGTCATCACCGCGCAACGCCGCGAAGAAAGCCTGCAAGACGTTCCGATCGCGATCACCGCGTTCACCCAAGTAGATCTCGAGCGCAGCGCCGCCGTTGGCATTCAAGACGTCGCCAGCCGCGCGCCGGGCGTCACGCTCACACAATTCAATATCGGCGAACCGCAACTCTACATCCGCGGCGTCGGCACAACGAGCGACTCCGCCGCCAGCGATCCCTCGATCGGCATCTCGATCGACGAAGTTTCCATCGGTCGCACGGGCGCAAGCGCACTGGCGTTTCTCGATGTGAATCGCGTTGAAGTTCTACGCGGCCCGCAAGGCACGCTCTATGGCCGAAACGCCTCGGGCGGCGCGCTCAACGTCTATACGAACGCGCCAGTGTTCGACACCACGGGCCGCATCTCGGTCCGCGCAGGTAGCTTTGACGGCTACGGCGCAGACGGCATGTACAACGCGCAACTAGGCGAAAACGCCGCTGTTCGCTTTGCTGCGCAATACAGCACCAACGAAGGCTACGCTGAGTTCGCGCCAACGGGCCAAGGCCTCGAAGGCGGCACGCAATGGGGCGCCCGCGCTCAGTATCTGACTGAGATGGGCGATTGGTCGTTCCTCGCTGGCATCGACTATTCGAACGAGGACATGGATGGCCACGCCCGCATCCCGGTCACCACCGCTTCGACCAACCCAGGGTTCAGGACGCTGATCAACACGTTGCGCACAGGCCTCGACAATCGCCAAAGCTTCTCGTCGCCTAACAACTATCAAGAGCGCACGAACTACGGCGTGACGTTCCGCGCTGAGCACGAAGGTCAGAACTTCAACTTCGTGTCGCTGACGTCCTACCGCAACAACGACTATGCATGGCGCGACAACCTGGGTGGCCTGCCGTTTCCGGGATTCCCGCTCGCCGTCGATGACCAAGCGGCGGAAGCGTCGGATCAGATCAGCCAAGAATTCCGTCTCGTATCGCCCGATACGTCGCCGATCCACTGGGTGGCGGGCGTCTACTTCCTGAATGAAAACGTCGACCGCAGCGAGCGTTTCATCGTTCAAGCGGCCCTGCCCATCGCACCCGCGAGCTTTGGCGGCGACGTGACCTTCCTGCAAGACGCCACCAACACAAGCTACGCCGCCTTCGGCCAGATGACGGTGCCGTTCGCAGACATCTGGGAATTCACCGCCGGCGTCCGCTATTCGCACGACGAACGCGAGATCACGCAGATAGCGCGCGACAACGACACGCTTGGCGCGCCGCCTGCAGGCATCCCGCTTGGACCGGCAGGTACGCCGTACAATGTCACGGCCGATGACACTTTTGGGGAGCCAACTTGGCGCCTCGCGCTTTCGGTCGAGCCCGTCGACAACGCACGCTTCTACATCAGCTACGATCGCGGCTACAAAGCCGGCTCGTTCGTCAGTGGCGCGCAGAACGCAGCACAAGCATCAACACCGATCCGCAGCGAGATTCTCGACAACTACGCAGTCGGCATGAAGACGACATGGTTGGACGGCCGCCTGCGCTTCAACGCGGAAGGCTTCCTGCTCGAATACAGCGATCTGCAAGTCTACGAATTGCTTGGTCTCAACCTCGCGACCTCGAACGCCGACGCTCAATCGTCGGGGATCGAAGTTGAAGCCGCCTTCGCTGTGAACGAGAACATCACGATCGGTGGGTCGTACACGCGCCTCATGGCGCGCTACACCTCCAACGCGACCTCGACCGTCGGTACGCTGCCCTATAACGGCAACACTCTGCCGCGTTCACCTGAGCACCAATACAATGCCTTCATTGACGGTGAGTGGGACATTTGGGGCGGCGAATTTAGCTCGCGCGTCACCTATCAGTGGGCCGACGAGTTCTACTTCGACCCATCGAACAATCCTGAAGTTCTTGAAGATGGACACGGCCTGCTTGGCGCGTTCGCAGCGTGGGAATCCCCAGGCGGCTTTACGGTCTCCGTCTATGGCAAGAATCTCACCGACGAAGACTATCGCCTGCACGTGATCAAGAACGTCGGCATCGGCTTCTCAGTGTTCGGCCCGCCGCAGGAATTCGGCATCTCACTGTCGCAGCGTTTCTAAGCAGTGCGAACTTCCTCCTAAGGACCTTTACGGGCGCCTCTCGGGGCGCCCGTTTTCTTTGGCGTTAGCGTGCGCTCTTGGCGGCGAAATCGGCAAACGCGACTTCGGCCCCAACAAATCCCGCAGCCGCGTGCATCGGCCGAGCAGCTTCAAGCGCGCCAGCGACTTCGCCGAGCTCATCGAAGTGCGCACCGGCGCCCTCCATCATGCGGGCGCGGCGGACATAGCCACCACCGGCGAT
The DNA here is from genome assembly GCA_031379735.1 of Caulobacteraceae bacterium. Classification (GTDB taxonomy): domain Bacteria; phylum Pseudomonadota; class Alphaproteobacteria; order Caulobacterales; family Aquidulcibacteraceae; genus Vitreimonas. The sequence goes on from JANNFK010000013.1 coordinate 6,296, forward strand.
CCATATCTCGCCGTTCGCCTTACACGCTGCACTCGCGAGCCACGTCGCCAGAGGCGCAATACTTTCAGGCGTTAAACGCCGCCCAACTTCATCCTGCGCCGCCATGGCGCCAGCGGTCATTTGCGTCGTTGCATAGGGCGCGATGACGTTCACGCCGACGCCGTCTCGGCGCAATTCGTGCGACAACGTCAACGCCAGGCCGATTAGAGCCCCTTTTGATGCCGCATACGGCGCGCGTCCCCGCACACCGTGGATGCCGGCGGAGGACGCCACCAAGATCACGCGCCCGGCGCCGGATGTTGTCAGATGCGGCAACGCCACTTGGAGGATGGCGAGATTGGCGAAGAAATTGGTCTCCAACACATCGCGAAAATTCTCGACCGTTTGGCCGCTGAAGCGCGCCGCAGCGCCGTTGACGCCAGCATTCAGATTGAGCGCATCGAGACGTCCCCAAGTCTTCAACGCAGCCCCAACGAGCCCCTCCGCCGCGCGATCGTCGCGTACATCGTGATAGTCCGCGACCGCATCGCCTCCGGCCGATTTAATTTCCGCGACAACAGCGTCCGCAGAACTTGGCTCGCCATCGCGACGGCGATTATTCACCACGACGCAGGCGCCGGTCGATGCTGCGTGTAGCGCGAACGCGCAACCAAGGCCCTTACCAGCGCCAGTGATGACAACAACGCGCGGCGCCGTGTTTGAGGATTTGTCACTCATACTATGAGGCTAAAGCCGTCACTCCGCTTTCGCAAGCGTGGCTACGCGCTCGTCGCAACGGCCACGCGCGCGGGCTCGATGACTTTAAAGTCGACGTCCTGCGGACGAACTTGTTCGCCGCATCCAGAACACGTCACCACCGCGCTGAGATCATGCGCATCGCGCTTGTGGCGCAGCAGCAGCGGTGGGCCTTCCGGCGACACGTAATACTTGTCGCCCCACTGCATCAGCATAAGCAGCACCGGATAATAGTCGATGCCCTTTCCCGTCAACCGATATTCGTGGCGCTTCGGCATCGCGCTATATTCGTGCGTGCGGATCATGCCCTTGCTGATCAGCCACTGCAGGCGTTCCGAAAGGATGTTCGTCGCCATACCGGAGTCGCTCAAAATCTCATCGAACTTGCGCAAGCCGGTAAATAGCGCGCGCAAGACAAGGCCAGCCCAACGATCGCCCATCACCTGCGCGACTTCATCCATCAGCGTCGATGACGGCGGCCGGTCGGTCGGCGAGTCACGATGTTGGCGGCGGCGGCTGTACGACGCCGACATCCAGCCGACGCCTGGGCCGGGACTCCACGACATGTCACGCGCGTTGATCTCGTCATTGCACATTGTGCATGTCGGCGTCGGCTCAAAGCGCTTGCCGCAAACCTTGTGCGTGAGTTCCACTTCGCACTTGCCGTCACTCGATGTCCAACGTCGCTCCCAGCGCAGCATCATCAAAGAGGGCCAATAGAGATCGAGGCCCTTGCGCGTCATCCGGTATTCAAACCGCGGCGGCGCCGTCGAATATTGCGCCTTCGCCATCACGCCCGCGGCCACCAACCGCTTCAGCCGGTCGCTCAACAGCGATTGGCGCAAACCAGTACGCGCGCGGAATTGGTCGAACTTACGCGCGCCGATCCAGCTGGCTTCGAGGATCAGAATCGTCGACGTATCGCCGACGACCTCCAGCGCCCGCCAAATCGAGCAAGACCGTATGAGCTTGGCGTTTTCTTCCATCTGCACTTGGGATTCTAACGCCGGGCCAGCCTCGCACAACCCCAAACCCTCAGGCGCCGCAACGACGGCAAGCACGAGGTGTTACCGCTTCCCGCTTTTCTTGAAATCGGGGTGGCGGTAGCACGTGACGAGGTGGTCGTTGACCATGCCAACTGCCTGCATCAATGCATAGACAATCGTCGGCCCCACGAACTTGAAGCCGCGCTTCTTGAGGTCCTTGGACATCGCGCGCGAGATGTCTGTCTCAGCCGGAATCGGCCCACCGGGCTTCAGGTGATTGAGGATCGGCTCACCGTCGACGAAGCCCCAGAGAAAATCAGAAAAGCTCACGCCCGACTTCTCCATCGCGAGATAAGCCTTCGCCGAAGTCACCACACCCTGGACCTTCAAGCGGTTGCGCACGATGCCTTCGTTCACCATGAGCTTCTCAATTTTCGCCGGCGTATAGCGCGCGATTTTCACCGGGTCGAAGCCATCGAACGCGCGGCGATAATTTTCGCGCTTCCGCAATATGGTGATCCACGACAGTCCGGCCTGCGCGCCTTCAAGCTGCAGCATCTCAAACAGCGCCCGGCTATCGCGCAGCGGCACGCCCCATTCGTGATCGTGGTACGCAAGATAGAGCGGATCGCTCCCGGGCCACTTGCAACGCGGCAGATCGGCGGCGGCGGCCCGACCGTTTGCCATGAGTGGTTTACCCCTAGCGGCGGCGCAATTGCATCGTTGTGCAACTTGAATGGCCGCGATAATCGCCGCTCAACGTCGAGCCATCTCGCGACAAGACGAAATTGATCTCGTACCCGCCATATTGAGCGGTCCGAACCGTGAAGCTCCGGCCATCGTCTGATTGCGACGTCACTTCGTAATTTGTCGCGCCACTCAGGATGGGACCACGCGAAAACGACTCCGCTGCGCTCGTGAGCCGCCCTCCGTCGGCCTCAAACCGGATTTGCGTTTGCCCTTCGGGACGCAGCGCGGAAGCACATTGATATGTCCCCTCCCACGATCCTGCCACCGCAGCGCGGCGCACTTCAGGCGGTGGCGCCGCCTGTTGCGGCGGCGCTTGGACTGTTTCTTGCCGCGGCGTCGTCGCGGGCGCGGTAGCTGCCGGCGGTTGACCTTGGTTTAGCGTCGCGGCGTCTGCGGTCTCGGTCAAAGCGGCCTCGTCTGCAGGCGGGTTTTGCATCGACCACCAAGCGAAGCCACCGCCAGCAAGCCCAAGTGTTACTAAGGTCGCCATTGCAAACACGAGAAGAGGATTGCGGCGGCGGACAACGGCGCCCGTTTCAATGACGCGGATGAGACGATCCATGTCCGAGTTGAAGTCAGGGTCGCGCCGCAGGTCGGCCGCGTTGAACTCATAAAGAGCAGTGAGAGCGCCCGGCAATTGATCGCGGCGAGGCATCGGCGCACCTGCAACCAGAACCGGCAACACCTGCACCTTTGGAGTCGAGAGCGCGGTCTCAATCTCAACCCGCACCAGGTCTTCAGGATTTTCCAAACGGCGATTGCCGTCCTCGTCGCGAGAGTCGATCCACTTCGGACCGATCAGAACGATGACAACGCGGCAACGCCCGATAATGTCTTGGACATACTCGCGGAAGCGAACCCCACGCGGAATGGAGTCCACATCCTTGAACACGCGCTCGCGTCCAAAGGCTTGGGTGAGACGATCATAAATTCTGCCGGCATCGCCACCGGTATCTTCGCGGCGGTACCCGATGAAAATGGATTGCTGGCCCTTCGCCATGTGTCTTCCCCCACCGCGATTTTAGCGGCGTCCGATGGCCGAGTCACGCCGCTTGAATACTTTCAGTCACCCAGCGTCCCGCGGCACAGACCGGTTTCGGCTATTGACCCAATATCTTTACGCGCATGCCCGCGGTGACGGCGGAAGCGTCTGTGAGCCCGTTGATCGCCAAAAACAGCTGCTGCTGGATCGCCGCCGGCGCGGCCATGCGGCTGGAGAGTGTTGCCGCGGTATCAGCCGCGCCCACCGTGACTATTCTGATCCGCGTTGCCCGGCCACCGGTGAAATCCGATGCCGGAACCATGAAGCCATCGATCCTATCGAGAAAGGCATCCCGTCCGGACGGGCCGCTAGCACCCGCGCCGGTTTGCTGCGCGAGGTCGGCCGAACGCCGAACTCGATCAGCACCTGGCGGGTGACTACGCAGCGCGATCGGATAGTTGGCGGCATTGGACCCATTCAAAGTGCGTGACACGCCTTCCATCAGCACCAACTGGCGCAGCATGCGCGCCGCGCCGAGATTATCCAGGCTAAGACGCTCGACGACCTGGAAAGCCGCGTCGTCGGACTGAAACTCCTGCTCGCGCGAGTACGCCAAGATCATCAGCGACGCACGCACGCGCCGATCCTCGGTCGCCTGCTGCGACCGGCCCGCACGCTCCGAAAGGTCGATGATCCGGTCAGCGACGTTTTCGCGGGCGTACGATCGGCCGGAGTGACGGTTTATGGCGTGGCCCACTTCGTGGCCAAGCAAAGCAGCGAATTCAGACTCATCATTGATCCACGGGATGATGCCGGCGGAAATGTAGATAAAACCGCCTGGGCGCGTGAACGCGTTGACCTCGCCGCTGTTCGTGAGGCTGAACACGAATTGATCAGGATGGCGCGCCGATGTCTGCGCCACGCGCATGCCAATGTCCGCGACATAGGCGGCGAAGTCTGCGTCCGGATGCGATCCGCCCATGCCGGTGAGGGCTTCACGATGTCCTTGCACGCCGATGGCCCGCTCCTCGAACGGGTTCATGAACACACCCTGCGCCTGGGCCGGGCTCGGGATCGCCAGTACCGCAAACGCCCCAACAACCGCTGCAAGCGCGAACCTCGCGAAGCGCTTCATCGATCGAACGAAGACGGGCGCGCTCATTGACGCAGTTCAATCACGGTGATGAGCCCATTTGCGGATTGGAACGACATCGTGCCCGAACCTTGAGAGCTGCTGATGCGCGACTCCACGCGATAGTCTGACCCAATCCGCGGCGCCTGCATGTTCACTTGCTCGCCGCTTTGCGAAGCCGAGCGCATCCGTTCCATAACCGCGCTTCTGCCACTGGCGTCGCCGCGCGGCGAATAAAGTCGCACATTGGACGCCAACAACGCCGACGCATCGCCCACCGAACCGCGCGAAATCAAATTCACATAGCGGCTCGCGACTGAGAGCGTTGCATTCGCGTCGTGTTCAAGGCGCTCGCGTGCGGCACGATCGCTCGCGGCGCGCTGCAACTCAGCCTGACGCTGGATCTCCGCCTCGATATCCACGCGCTTGGTCTGCGCTTCGGCAACAACCTGGCCACCTGGTAACTCGCTATTGGTCGGCACCACGGCGACGATCGCAAGCAGACGGTCGATGTCGCTTAGCGTGCGTGCCTGCCGCACACGCTCGCGCACCATCGGCCCGACATTGTCCAGGTAGACATCGTTGGCCGAAATCCAACAATCGCGGAAACGGCGGAACACCTGCTGGGCCGGCTCACCGAATTGCCCGGACAAGGCTTCGAGCGATTGCACGACGGGTATAAAATCCGCCAGTGGATTGGCCTGACCGTTCAGCAAATTCACCTCAGCCGGCGCCCGCGACATCAGCACATAGTTTGCCAGCGCCCACTGCGCCTCGGCGTTCGCCACGCGATAATCGAGCGTGTTCAGCGCGCCTTCCAGTTCGGCGAACGAGCGCTGCAACGATGCTGGCGGCCTCGAGCCCGATACCTGCAGGTCCAACGCCACAGCATCCCGCTGGCGCAGCGCTTGTTGCCGCGCGGCGACACTGTTTTGAATGAAGCTCCAATTCTCCGTAAGCCTTTGTTGGATTTCGGCATCGGTGCTGAGGCCTTGCACAGTCATGGCGCGCCCGGGCCGCGGGCATTCATAGCCTTGAATCCAACTGACCGCCCGTTGGCCGCGAGTCACCGCCGCTGCATCCTCCGTCGATTGCGCCTGTGCCGCCCCCGCCCAGGCCAGCGTAAGCAGGCCAAGGCAAAGCCGCCGAATACCGAACGACGCCATGCCTAGCTGCCCTGACGCAGGCGTGGCGCTGTTGACGAGAGCGACATCACCGTCTCGTTGCCAACGCGGGCGCCGCTCTCATCGAAATTCGCACTGACGAAGCCGCCAGCGCGGCTGGCGAAACCAGTGCACACACGGCTGCCGTACGGTTCAAGGCGTGCGCGGAGGTCGGTCGCGAAACGCTGACGCAACGCCGCTGAAGAGTTCCCGCCGGTGATCTCGATGGTCGCTTGCTGAGGGTTGCCGCACAGCAGGCCATTGGTGTTGGTCGCACCGTAAGTGAGCGTTGCTTGGGTGCCGTCTTCTTGAACCAACGTACGCGAGACAATGGTGGCTGCGTCCGCACTGGGATTGTTGAACTCCATCGCCGCGGTGCACGTCGATCCGTCGCTGCCTGCGCACAGACCAGCGTTGCCGCGCATCGCTTGCAACACCGCCGGGAAGCCCGCAAAATTGCCCTGGCGCAGGAAAGCCGATTGATCACCCGAAGCGCCGCGCGCGCCGGAAGCAAACAGGCTCGCATCCTGCGCGCCGCCAAGTTCAAGCAACAGCCAACTGGTGCTGCGTTCGGCGATCGCATTGTAAACAACGCGGCCACCGCTCGAGCCTTTGGCCGACACGAGTTGAACGCGCGGACACGCGTCGCGAATATTGCTCACGACGTTGTTCATCAGCCGCGTGGCGGTCCGGTCGCTATTGAAGGCGCCGGTTTCAGGGCCGGTGAAGTTGAAGGCAACGTTGTCGGCGCATGCTGGCCCATCGAGCCGCGCGCTGATGGAGCCGTCGAGACTGCGCATAAACGGACGATCGGCGAGCAACCCTTGCGCGTATGTCAAAGACGCCGTCGCGACTGCTACTGCCAATGTCGCTGCGTACACGAATGCGTTCGCTACCTTCATCCCACCACTCCGCTAATAAGATTCCAAAACGTGCGCTTGGACCTGAGTAATACTACGGTTACGCAACATCGCGCGCAATTCGTCCGCGTGCCTCCGGACGGTCGCTCGGTACGCTTCTGGCGCGTCGCCCGGGTTGTCCTCCCCCGGCGATACATTCAGCACGTTCGTCGCCGTCGCGACAACACTATCGTCGCGCGGATCAGACAGCAGCGAAATGGCATAGGCGACACGCACGCCGAGATCACTGCCTGGCGCTGCAATCGCGCGGGCGAAGAAATCACGTCCCGCCTCGCGGCTCGCGCCCAACATCATTGCGCCAAACGCCGAACGCCGAACGACCTCGTAGTGCCAGGCGCCGCAGAGCGCCATCGCCCAGGGGGTTCCGGGAAAAGCTACGCTGGCGCGGTCGATCGCCGACTTACTGCGTGACGGATAGCGGGCGCGCACGGATTCTTGAACAGGTTGCGCCCGAACAATCACGCCAATCGCGGCGATTTCAACCAACATCGACGATGCATCGAAAGGATCGGCGCCGCTGAGCGCTGCATTTGCCAGATTTAGGCGCTCTGCTTCGGACTGGCCGAGTGTCGACGCAAAGAACGTACGCAACCGCGACACAGCGCGACCGCGCGTCGCGGAATCTTCAGAAGCAGTTTGTGCGTAAGCCAACGGTGCAAGCATCGGCGATGCAAGCGCAGGCAACGCGCTTACACCACGCAACACCGCTCTGCGAGACGTGGTCCCGGCCGCTATGATTAAATCCCCGCCCTAGTCAGTTCTCTCGCGCGCAGCGCCCGTTCTTTTACCGACGATCGCGGCTTCGTCACTGTGAAAAAACTACGCTTGACGACAATTTGTACAAAAGCTACCGGTTAAATCCGGGGTGGGGACATTATGCTCAAGCGCGCTTGCATTTTAGCGTTGGCTACCGTCGTAATCGTCACACAATTATCTCCTGGGATTGCGTACGCGCAACTTGGGGATTTCCGAATTCCCGGCATACCGACCCAGCAAAATCAGCAAGTCACCCCCGTTGGTGACAAGTCGATGGGACAATTGCTGCAAGAACGCGAGCAGAGGCTGGCGCAGCAGCATCGCCGCAGTTCCATCTTCGGCACCATCGTCACGATAGTAGGCGCTGCAGCGTGTGGCGCTTTTCGCAATGACGTTTCTGCGGAGCGCCAAGTCATGTGCGCCGCGGCCGGAGCGCTGCTTGGCTATGGCACCTACCTTCTGAGCAATGCAATTCAGCAGCAGTTGGAAGCGAACGATCAACGCCGGATGCTGCAGGCGGCGAGCGCCTCCCTCCGCACCGGTGAGCCCTCGGTACTGGATTTTCCCGAAAGCTCCGCAACTGGATCGGTGACACCAGCCGGCAATCGGACAACGCGCGAAGCGAGCGTGGATGTGTTCTACGATTCAGCGCGGGTCACAAATCTTTCCAATATCTCGGTGGTTGCCCAACCGGTGTCCTGGAACCGGCGCCTCGATGTGCGGGATGCGCCGGCGGCCAGTGGCCGGTCCACCGGCGTTATCGAGCCAAATAGCGTGTTCTATCTGTCCGGGCGCGTCGGCGAAGAAGATTGGTACATGGTCTCGCAGCGCGTCCGCGACGGGACCGTCGAGGGCTATGTTGTGGTCGGCTACGTGAACCTGACGGAAGTCCGCCCTGCGCCGCCAGAGCAGCTTCTGGTGGAGCAAGCGCCCGCCACGATCCGCGCCGGCACCGTTCTCGCGGTCATGCAGTGCGACGAGCTCGCGTTTCAAGTTCGCGACGAGCGTGGGCGGACCGTTGATGATACATCGACCCGATGCCTCGGGCCGGAAGGCACACTTCTTTCCGCATAGGCGGCGTCAGGGGTGGGCCGTTGTTGACTATCGAAGCCCCGCCGCGCTTTCGGCCAGTCAGCCACATCCCCGCCGCGGACTGGCCAACCAATCGCGCCTGGATTGGCGCGGCACGGCACAACGGCCTCTCGATCATTCCTGAGCGCAGTTACACTGAGCCGCTCGTCGAGCACAAAGTGCTTGGCCGCCGCATCATAACCGTCGGCTGCTTTGCGACGGCAAAGGCAATTCTCGCCAATCGCGGCGACATTTTCGGCCTGACCAACATGCACCGGCGCATGCTCCGCCCAGCCTTAGGCAACGGCATCATCGTCGCCGAAGGCGAATCCTGGAAACGCCAGCGCCAAGCTTCGGCGGCGTATGTGAAAACCGCCCGCGTGCTGCGCGACAGTAGCGCCGAGCGAATAGAGGCGCTGATCGATCGTTGGCTCACATCGGAATCGCCAAACCCAATTTCCAACGATTTGAGCTCGCTTGCGCTCAATCTCCTGGCCGCGGAATGCTTCGGATACGAGGGCGCCGTCGCCAGTGACCGATTGCTTGATCACTCACAGCGGCATCGTGACCTGATCGAGCGCGTTGATGTGCTCGACGTTGTGGGCGCGCCGATCTGGTTGCGAACGCCAAGGATGAGCGCGGCGCACCAGATCGTGAGGCGCTACTACAGCGCAATCGATGCAGCGATCACCGAGCATGGCTCGCTTGGCTTTACCAATACGTTCTCGAAGGCCTCACAGCGCGACTTCGTCATCAACCTGATGGTGGGATTTGAGTCAGTGTCGGCCGCTTGCATGTGGGTGGTGGCGCTTGTCGCGCAACATCCTGAACTCTGGGCATGGATGACGGCAAACCCGGCAGAGCAGAGGAAACGTCTCACCGCGATTCTGATGGAGACGCTTCGCCTCTACCCGCCACTGCCCTTCATTTTCCGGCGCGCCCGCCGGACCTTCAGCACCGCGCACGGACAAATACCGGCCGGGGCCATCGTTTGCGTCTCGCCCTACATCATTCACCGCAATTCGTTGAACTGGAGCGATCCGAATGTGTTCGACGCGACGCGGTTCGCGAAGCCCTCACCCGACATGGCGTTCATGGCGTTCGGCGCCGGCGCCCGGCAATGTGTCGGGCAACGGATTGGTTTCTTCCTTTGTGAGGAGACGCTGTCGCGCATTTTTGCACGCGGACGGCCAAGGCTGACCAATGGGCCGCTATCAGCCCCGCGTGCGGGCGTGAGTTTGCGGCCCGAGAAAGCGCCCGAAGTAACGTTCGAGCCCGTCATTGCCTAATCTCGGCCGCAAGATCGAGAACGGAGTTGGCGCGGCGTTGGTCCGTTGGCCACTGATATTCTTCATTCTAGGACTCGTAGTTGTCGGGCTCAGCGCCATCGGCTTCTCCAACGTTCATCTCCGCAATGATTACCGGTCGTTCTTCGAACATGACGATCCCATCCTTGAACGGTCCGATTGGCTCTCCACGCGGCTCGGCAATTCCAAGGAAAGCGCGGTCGTCATCTACGTCCCGGGCGAAGGCACGGTGCTCAGCAACTTGAGCCTCGCGCAATATCGCCACATTGCAGACGCCGCCGGCGCGCTTCCGTTTGTGCTGTCGTCCAAATCGCTTTTCGACGCCGAGAAGCTCATCGTCTTTCCCGGCGAAGCGGGTGCGCCACCCCGTTACGCCGCCGTGCCGTTTTTGCAAGGCGCCAACCTTTTCGTCGACGATGCAATGGAAACGCTCGCGCGCGATCTCGCAGCGACGCCGACGATCCATGGCCGCTATGTCGCGCGCGACTTCACAAGCGCCGCCGTTGTCGTCCAACTCGATCTGGAGCGTGAGGCTGGCTCACGTTATACGAAGCTCGAGCGATTGCAGCAAAGCGTGCGCGATCTCGAGCGTGAGCTACAGGCCGTCTCACCAGGTGACAGATTGTACCTCGTCGGATCGACGATGTTTGACTACGCAAGCACCGAGATCCTCCGCGAGGACGTGCGCCGCCTCGCCCCCCTCGCACTGCTTCTAGTGGCAAGCGTCCTTTTCGTTCTGTATCGCTCACTGACATTCACGCTTGCCGGCCTGATGCTCATTGTCCTGCCAGTAGTCGCAACGGCGGGGATCGCCGCTGGACTTGGATGGGAGTTTTCGACCCTCTCAATGGCGGGCCTGTTGCTCGTCGGCACACTTGCAACCGCCGACGTCCTGCACGTGGCCAATTCCTACTTCCTGCATGCCGGAATAGACAGACCGCGCACAGAGTTCGTCGCCGAGGCGTTCTCCCACAATTTCTGGGCAATCACGGCCACGAGCGGCACGACGCTCGTCGGCGAGATCGCCTTGCTGTTCAGCACATCGCCGGCTGTTCGCCTCTTGGGCATGATCGTGATTGTGGGCGTCGCCATCGCTTGGCTGCTTTGCGTGCTGATGCTTCCGCTGGTGCTGCTGCATACCAAGCCGTCAACAAAGATCGCCGCCCGCTTGATGCGCGGCGGTTTGGCGGACGTATCGGCGCGCATGGCCCGCCGCCCGCTGCTGATCGCACTGATATTCGGCGGCCTTGTGGTCGTGAGCTGCGCGGGCCTGACCACTGCGCGCATCGATGACAGCCTGAGCAGCTGGTTCTCTCCTCGAACGGAGTTTCGTCAGGGCATGGATTTGCTCGACGCCAATTATCAGAGCCTCAGAACCATGTCGCTCGCCTACGAGGTCGAGACGGGCGACATGGAAGCGTTCGTCGCGCTGCCGTATGTGACGGGCGGCGTCGCCGACATCGCGCGCCTGTCCGACCGGCTCCGGCAGCAAACGCAATCTGATTGGCTGGACGCCACCGGCGCTGTCCGCGCGTTCAACGCGCGCGTCTTGGACCCTGCACCGACTAGCCTACGGCCCGCAGCTGAAATATTCGGCGACGACCTTCCCTCCGAACCCTCCTCGCGCACGCTCTCCAGCGCCGGATTGATGACGCAGTTCGAGCCGGGACGACGGGATTTCCTCGTGTCCTACTTCGACCCAGAAGAGCACACGACGTTCGCTTCACTACGCGAAGCTGATCATGCGCTCGCCGCGGCGCGAGACGCCGCGCCGGAGCGCGCGCCGCAAGTCCAAGGTGTCGCCATGGCTTTCGCCAGCTTGAGCGCGCGCAATTTCTGGAGCGTGGCTTGGGGTTCGTTTATCGTGCTGGGCGTGATCACCGTCTGCTTGATCGTGGTGTTTCGCTCAGTGCGCTTGGGACTGCTCAGTCTTGTGCCGAACGTTGCACCAATCCTCTTTGTGTTCGCCGTCTGGAGCGTCCTCGGCGGCACGATCAATATGGCGGCGGTCACCGTCTTCGCGGTCGCCGTTGGCATCGTCGTCGACGACACCATCCATTTCGTTCTGAACTATCAGCGCGCGCGGGAGACGATCGGCGAACCCGCCGAAGCCGTGCGCGTGGCCGTTGGTGAGAGCGGCACCGGCGTGCTTGCGACGACTTTGGTCGTTGGCGGCGGCTTTCTATTGCTCGGGCTCTCGAACTTCACGCTTACCGCGCACAAAGCCTTCTTGGTCGGCGCCACGATCATTGTGGCGTTCATCGTGGATGTGATTGTGCTGCCCGCGCTGCTCGCGCTCGCGGATGGCGGGCGCCGGAAAAAAACAAGTGGCCTGACCTAGCCACCGAGTTTCACGCCCAAACGCGAAATCGCATGAACAAAATTGTTCGGCGCAATGTCGATATCGCCGGTCCAAGTCGCGTTCGGAAAGCGCGCGAGGATTTGCTTGTAAGCTTCTTGCAGCTGGATTTGCGCCACACGTTTGCCGACGCAGACGTGCGGCCCGTAACCGAAGGCGATATGCTTATCAGCGTTGGCGCGCTCAACATCCAACGCATCGGGATTGTCGAACATCGCCGGATCACGATTGGCGGCGCCGTAATACATGATCACCTTCTCGCCCTCGGCAATCATTTGACCGCCAATCTCGGCGTCGCGCGTCGCGGTGCGGCGCATGTAGATGACCGGGCTCACCATGCGGATGAATTCGTTGGCGGCGTTGGCGCCGAGTTCTGGTCTCGCCGCAAGTTTGGCGCGCTGATCGGGAAATTCGGTCAACAGCTTCATCGTCCCCGAGAGCGTATTACGCGTTGTGTCGTTGCCGGCGAACACGATCAGCAACCACGATCCATCGAGATATTCATCGCGGAGCAATTCGTCATCGAGCTTGGCGCGGGCGATGGCCGTCAGTAGGTCTTCCTTGGGATCGGCGCGGCGCTTGTGCAAAAGATCGCGGCCGTACGCGAACATCTCTTCAACGTTGGAATTGAAGTTCTGGATGAAAGTCAAAAGCTCGGTCGACATTTCCAACTTGCCGACACGCTGCTGCAGCGCCAGATCCTGCGCGCGCTCCAGATAGTGCATCCACTCCAAAAATTTATCGCGATCGGCTTCCGGGACGCCGAGCAATTCACACAGCGTAAAAAGCGGCAGCCGCGATGAGAAATGCTCGACCATGTCGATCTCTTCGCCCGCATGCGGCGCCATGGCGTCGAGCAGCTGCGTGATCTTGTCGGCGACCCGCGCCTTCATAGTCTCCAGATATTTCGGCGTGAAGAACGCCATGTGCTCGCGGCGAAGCTCAAGATGCCACGGCGCATCCATATTGATCATAGCGTCGAGCGAGGCGCGCGTGAGCAACGGATGCCCCTGCTCGGGCCGCGGCGTCACCATCAGAATGCCGCCGCGCTGCGAAGAAAAAGTCTGCGGATCACCGTTGACCTTCATCACGTCGGCATAGCGGGTCAGCGCCCAGAACCCTGCGCCGCTGATCGGCTCGTCCACCCACACCACCGGCGCCTTATCGCGAAGCTCGTGGTAAAGCGCATAAGGCTGCCCCTTGGCGAACACGTGAAGATCCGTGAGCCCCGACGCATCAGGCTGCGGCGCGCGCGCCGCAAACGTTGGCCCATTGCGGCCTTCGACGGCGGTCTGACTGATGAGTTGCATCGCGCGCTCCCTTTCGGAGCAGCCTAACCGCGCACAGCAGCCGCGCAAGCACGCGACGCTACGTGATGGCGGTGTCCGGCGAGCGCCTCATCATTCCCACTCGATCGTTCCCGGCGGCTTCGACGTTACGTCATACACCACCCGGTTCACGCCACGCACTTCGTTGATGATCCGCGTCGCCGTGCGGCCGAGGAAATCCATCGAGTATGGGAAAAAGTCCGCCGTCATGCCGTCCGTCGATGTCACCGCCCGCAGCGCACACACGCTCTCATACGTCCGGTGATCGCCCATGACGCCGACCGTCTTCACCGGCAGCAGCACCGCGAATGCCTGCCAGATGGAATCGTACAAACCGGCCTTGCGGATCTCATCCAAATAGATCGCATCGGCTTGCCGCAGCGTATCCAATTTCTCGCGCGTAATCTCGCCCGGCACACGGATCGCAAGCCCCGGCCCCGGGAACGGATGGCGCCCCACGAACGTCTCCGGCAACCCAAGCTCACGTCCCAGCGCCCGCACTTCATCCTTGAACAAATCGCGCAGCGGCTCGACCAGCTTCATCTTCATGTTTTCCGGCAAGCCGCCGACATTGTGGTGCGACTTGATCGTCACCGACGGCCCACCCGTGGCCGACGTTGACTCAATCACATCCGGATAAAGCGTGCCCTGCGCCAAAAACTCCGCGCCACCCACGCTCGCCGCCTTCGCATCGAACACATCGATGAACAGCGCCCCGATCGTTTTGCGCTTCGTCTCCGGATCGCTCACCCCCGCCAGCGCCGACAAAAAGCGTTCGCTCTCCTCGGCATGGATCAGTGGAATATTATAGTGATCGCGGAAGAGCTTCACCACCTGCTCGCTCTCGCCCAAGCGCATCAGCCCGTGATCGACATAAACGCACGTCAGCTGGTCGCCGATCGCTTCATGGATCAGCACCGCCGCGACGCTTGAATCGACCCCGCCCGAAAGCCCGCAAATCACCCGGCCCTTGCCGACTTGCGCGCGGATGCGTTCGATCGCCTCTTGCTTGAACGCCGCCATCGACCAATCACCCTTCATGCCGGCGATGCGATGGGTGAAATTCTTCAAGAGCTTCGCCCCGTCCGGCGTGTGCACGACCTCGGGGTGAAACATCGTCGTATAGAAGCGCCGCTTCTCATCGACGGCGATCGCGAACGGCGCATTCTCGCTCGTCGCCACCACTTCAAAGCCATCCGCGAGTTTCGTCACGCGGTCGCCATGGCTCATCCACACCGGATAGCGCGCGCCCACATCCCACACGCCTTCAAACAGCGGCGAGGTTTTTTTCACCTCAACATCAGCGCGCCCGAACTCGCGCGCGTGCCCGCCCTCGACCACGCCACCTAGCTGCACCTGCATCGTCTGCTGGCCGTAGCAAATCGCCAGGATCGGCACGCCAAGCTTGAACGCTTCATCCGGCGCCCGCGGGCTCGCCCCCTCCATCACGCTGGCGGGACCACCCGAGAAGATGATCGCCTTCGGCGCGAAGCTCGCGAGCAGCGCGGCGTCGACTTTGTTGAACGGATGAATTTCGCAATAGACACCGTTCTCACGCACCCGCCTCGCGATCAGCTGGGTTACCTGGCTGCCGAAGTCGATGATGAGGACGCGTTCGTGGTGGGCTGCGGAGGCGGTCGGGGCGCTAGGCGCTTCGCTTCTGTCCATGACCTGAGATGGAGTGCGTCGCGGCAGGCGTCAATTCGCGGAAATGCATAAGCGCCGCGCATTTCCCCTCCCGTCATAGGGAGGGGAAATGGATGGGGCGAGGCCCCACCATCCGACGCGTCCTCCCGGCTACCGCCCACTTGCGAGCGACCCGCAACCGAAGCCAATCCGTGTGCATAACCGCACATCCTCGTCGTAGTTGCGGCATCGTTCCGGAAGGTTAATGTCCGGTAACGATCTCGGGGGAGACGGCATGGCCAGGGACGCGGACGAAGGCGAGAGCATTTTCGCGGCCATACGAGCGGTCGATTGGACCGCCGTGGCATGCACAATAAGCGCGGCCGGAACTACTGCCATGGCCTTGGCCGCGGCCATGAGGCCAACTTGGTCTAGCGCCTTTGCCGAGTGGCAATGGGCCGCTGTCTTCGGCGCGCTGATGACGCTTGGTGTAGCAGCGGCGATTTGGAAAGCCGCGCTCGAAAGCCGTTTCTTTCTCGGCACAGACAAGAAACGAGACCACATAAGTGGCTGGAGCTTCCTGGCTCTTGTGTGCGTGATGGCCGCGATCGTGCTTCTCGCAAATTGGGCCGCGTCGAGTTCGGCGGTCGATCGAGTCATTCATGCACAGTGGGGCATCTTCGTTGTTGTCGGCGTGGCCGGTGCCTTCTTCCTCGCCGCCCTCACGCCGTCAGAGGAATTCTTACAACGCGTCTCGGAAACCCTAAATCCAATCACCTCTCCGATAAGGCTTTTGGGGCGCTGGTTAAGCGGGATAGATGCTCTGCTTGTGTTCGGAGTCGCGGGCGCAGCTGGCGCACTCCGAACGAATCCGCTTCTTCGCTATTTTCTGCTTTTTGGAACGCTCATCCCTTGCGCGCTTCTCGGGTACTTCCTCGATGCCCCATGGGGACTCATTCCTGTCGGTTGGGGATTCCTCGTGGCGATCGCGATGTCACGCGCATGGGCGTGGGTTGAAGATGACCGCGATGTCGCGATGCTAAGCGGCAAATATTCAGGCGATCACTTAAGAATGGGCTTCGCGCAGGACCTGCGCGACGAAGCACTGTTCAGCTTCATGACAATGTTCTTCCTAGTACCGCTCGCGTTGCGTCAGTTTCAATTGACCGCAGATTATATGCACCTGCCGCTCTTTGTTATGAGTGACGATAAAACACCCAATCTCTGGCAGTGGATCGCATACTACGGAACCGAACTGGCAAAGGCCGTGCCATTCGTGGATTGGGCTGAAGTCTATCACGTCGAAGGTGACGCTAACATTGCCCCCCAAGAACAAGGTTGGTCGCGTCACCTCGTATTCCTCACGCGCGTGATCGTTGACCTCGTGCTGCTCGCTGCATTACTGCAGGCACTGGCGCTTTCGGCGCGCAACTCACGTCAACGCGACCTGTTCAAACGCGGTGAAATTCAAATTCTCGATCCGTTTACAGAGCCGGCGACGTTCAAGAAACTTCGCATGCGGGTCAACGGCGACTGGAAAGCTGACCCTGACAAGATCGAGCAATTCCCGAAGTACAACGCGCAGCGCTTGGCTGAGCTTGCCGACACGCAGAGACATCCCGACATTGCTTGCGTGGCGGTGGCACTCCGGAAACGTGACGGACTCGACGCGATCGACAAGTCAGATGACTTTCATTTTGCTCTCTTGGATCGCGCGAAGGCGAAGCGGAAGGACCCCGCAGCGATTGACGCAGCAGTCTCAGCTATAGAGATCGCTAAAGCGACGCTTAATGTGTCGAAACTCGCTGAGGTTCGTCGACTGCTAAACGGTCGGCCCGCAATGAATGGAGTGCGCGAACGTATTATGCGCCTGATTGTTGCTGCCCCAGACACGCCGTTTAAAGAAGCGGCACTAAAAGAGGCCCTCGCTGGGTCGACGCGAGATACAATTGGTCCGGTCAGAGCCATTGCTTTGAGTGGCCTTGAACGAGCGCTCGCCTCCGGCATGCAGTGGGCACGGGACTTGACAGTCACGCTGTTGGAAGATCCCGCGCAGCGCGTAAGAACGCTCGCTGCCGAGCTTTCGAAGCGCTTTGGTTTTCGAGGCGCATGAAATCTATCCCACACCCAACACCCCAAAAATCCAGCGCCATCAACACCGCGCGCCAAATCTATCCGCCCCCTCCCACCGCGGGCGCATACTTCGCACATGCGCGTTTCCCGCCAACCCAATGCCGACACGACCTATCTCGAAGCCCAGCTGGCTTCGGATGTGCGTTGGCTAGCGGCGATGCTGCGTTATCTCGGCGGCATTTTCGCGTACGTCGCGGCGCTGCCGTGGCTGCGCGACTGCGCGTTGCTCCAGGACGCGATGAACGCAGCCAGAGTGGATGCCCAAAAAGAAATACGCGTTTGCGTGCACGATCTGCGGTTCATCATCACTGAAAAGGCATGTGCGCGCATGCGCCGTGCCCACGGCCGGACATTCGATAAGCTCTACCCAGGTCGCGGCGCCGGATCAGTCCGTGCGCGGCGGCATTCGAACGCCGCGCGCCGCTTAACCAGCGGCCTCCTGCGCGACATGCATCGCGGCACGCTGCGCGAGCGCGTGAAACGCCTGCAGACGCGCATCAGCAATATCGAACCGCTGATCCAGCGCGCGTTGAAGCGGCTGACAGCCATTTGGCGCTTCCCGCGTCTCGCTCGCCACGCGCTCATCGTCACGCGTGTCGCGTGCGAAAGCTGCGCCAACGCGCTCGCGCCTGCGGCCGCCGACACCTCCTGAACTAACTCTAACGTCCATCGCGTTTTCACGCCGCATCGCCACGCGATGCCGGCGCCGTTGGCGCAGGCCCAATCGCGTGCAATGGCGCGCCGATCTCACCCGCGACAAGTCCCGCCAGGATCGCAGGCGCCGGCGGCAGGCGCGAGAGCGGCGACATGATCCAGTCCCGTACGAATGCAAACACAGCACTGTCCGACTGATAGGCCGGCGTGAACAGGAAAGAAGCGGTCTGGTAGAGCCAGATATGGAATGCGCGCAGCCGTTTATATTCGCCGAGCGCCGCGTCGAGATTGCTCTGCGTCTCCAGCGCGCGCGCCAGCGCTAACGCATCGAGCAACGCCATGTTGGCGCCCTGCCCGAGCTGCGGGCTGGCGCAATGCCATGAATCCCCGACATGCACACACTCGGGCGACACCGCGTCTCTGTGCGTCCGGTGCGCATAGGTCGCAAACACCATGTCGTTGTGCGAAGCGATTTGCGCCAGCAGCGGCTTAGTCTCCGGCCAAAGCGCGCGAACCTCGTCCTTCCAGTGGTCGATCGGCGCGCTCGCCCACGCCGCGCGATCCGCGTGCTTCAAGCTCCAGAAAAACGCCGCCTGGTTGCGCCGCTCGCCTTTAAGCCGTCCGATCGGCATCACGCCCACCATCTTCCGCGCCGCGCGGTAGCGTTGCTCCAACGCCGCCGGATCAAACACGCCGACCCAGTTCAAACTCGCCCACAACGCCCCAAACGGCAGCGGCCTTGGTGCGCCGCCCGAAAGCGGTGATCGCATCCCAAGCGCGTCGATGATCAGATCAAACCGCGCGCTCTGCCCGTTGGCGAACAGCAACCGCCCTTCGCGCGCCGCCACGATTTCGCGCCCGCTCTCGATCTCCGCGCCAGCCGCAAGCGCCGCATCATACAAAACCTGAAACAGCGCCCCACGATGCACGCCCAATCCGCAAGCCGCATTCTGCCCCCGCGCCGCATAGCTCACATCGAGCACGACATTTCCGCGTGGCTCGGCTTGTCCAAACAGCCGCGTGATCGGCGCGCCAAGGTCGCGGATCGCATCGCCCACACCGATTTCGTCGAGCACGCGAAGACCAACAGGTTGCAAAATAATGCCGGAACCCAGCGGACGCGGCGCCTCGAGCTTGTCGAAGATCACAACGTTCGCGCCCGCGCGGCGCAACAAAGTTGCGCACGCGAGGCCTGCGACGCCGCAACCGGCAATAGCGATGTCGAGCCGCTTCATATGGTTTCGCGCCGGTTAGCGTTAGCGAACATTAGCAACACAACCGAACCGCGCGCTAACCGCGATGTGACATTGTAGCGCCCATGACGACACTCGCCCCTGTCGCTGCACCGGTCGCGGCCTACACCGCGCACGATGAACAGAACCGGCGCACCCCTGTCGAGTACGGGGCCGCGGTGACGCATCGCGACTTCGTGCGCGAGAAGATGCGCGTCGATCCAGTTTCTGTGGCGTACAAAAAGGGCGCCCATACGCAGCCGCGCCGAAGCGACGAGCCGCCTGACAAAGCCGACCATCGCGGCCAGCACGTCGATATCGAAGTTTAAGCGCGCTTGAGCACGGCGACGTAAAAGCCGTCGCACCCTGTCTGCAGCGGTGTCATCTGAATGCCGACGCTGCGCTCTGAGGCGGGGAAATCGACATCCAATCCCACAGGCGCAAAGCCGGCGTAAGATGCCAGGAATGTCCCCACGGCGTCCTCGTTCTCCTCTGGCAGCACCGAACAAGTGACATAAACGAGCCGCCCCCCCGGCTTCACCAGCGGCGCCGCAAGCGCCAATGCCTGCTGCTGCTCTTCCAGCCGCTTGGCCAACGCGTTCGGCCGGAGCCGCCATTTCGAGTCCGGGCTCCGCCGCCACGTGCCCGACCCGGTGCACGGCGCATCAACGAAGACGACATCCATGCGATCGCGCAAATCGATGAGCGCGTCTTTTGTCCGCATTGGCGTGCGGATCTGTACATTGCGCACACCGGCTCGATCGAGCCGCTCTTTCAGCGGCGCTAAGCGGCGGCCATCGATGTCGTGGGCAAAGATTTGCCCCTTGTTCTGCATCAACGCCGCGAGCGCCAAAGTCTTGCCACCGGCGCCTGCACAAATGTCCGCGACTTGCATGCCCGGCTCGGCGCCCGAAAAACGCGCCGCGAGTTGGCTGCCCTCGTCCTGCACTTCAAACCAGCCTTTGACGAAGCTTTGCTCCGTCGCCCACGGAAACGTCCTCCCTTGCGACCACGGAATGCGGACGCCATCGGGCGCATACGGCGTCGGCTGTGGCGGCCCCTTCAACTTTGGACTTTCACCCAGCGCCTCGATCAGCTTTGCGCGGTCGGTCTTCAGCGCATTGGCGCGGAGATCGAGCGAGGCAGGCACAGCGAGCGCCGCGCCTTCTTCGGCGGCGTTGTCACCGAAGGCGCGCGTGAAGCTGGAGGTGAGCCACGCTGGAAAATCACCGCGCACATGCGCCGGAGCTTCTGCGATGTTGTCGCCGCTGAGTGCAGAGCGCTCGGCCTCCGTCATTGGCGACGGCGCGTGCGGATCGTCGACAAGGCTTTCCTCGACCCAATGCGCGCTCTGGCCGAAACCCCAGCGCAGGGCGCCCCAGACCCAAGCGCGCGGCGTATCTTCGCCCATGCGCCAGGCGCTAGACTGCCTCCAGCGCAATGCGCCGAAGACGAGATCGCCGATTTCGGCGCGGTCTTTAGAACCCGCAAACCGGTGCGTAAGCATCCATGCCTTCACCGCGTCGGCGGCTGGCCGGCGTTCGGTTTCGAGCGATATCAGAATTTCGATTGCCGCCTGTTGGCGGGCGCCGTTGCGCATCGGGAGTACCCCACAAATGAAAATGAAGAGGCTTCAGCCTCCGATAGCCTGGCCGAATACGAGCAAATTGCCGTCAGGCGCAAGCACGCACAACTCACGCTGGTTGTAGGGCTTGTCAGCTGGGCCGTGGACGTCGCCTTTCGGCATGGCGTCAAGCTTGGGTTTCAGATCTTGGCAAAGCGCCTCGATGTCCTCGACGTCGATGTAATAGGCGAAGCGCCGATTGCCGGCTGGAGCACCGACTTCGCCCCGGTTCTGGAGCAAGCGCACACCGGCGCACTCGCGTTGAACGTAAGCGTAGTCGTTGAACTTGAAGTAGGCGGTGAAACCAAGCTCTTCGAAGAAAGTCACTGCCGCGTCGATGTCAGGCACGTGGATGAAGGGCGTGATACGGATGAAATTGCCCTTCTCCATTGGCTAGCCTCCGAGCGGATAGTTTGGCGCTTCGCGTGTGATCGACACGTCGTGGACGTGGCTCTCGCGAAGGCCTGCGGAAGTGATCTTCACGAACCGCGCCTTCTCACGCATCTCTTTCAAGTTGGCTGCGCCGACATAACCCATTGATGCACGCAAGCCGCCAATGAGTTGATGGATGATGTTGCCGACCGGACCCTTGAACGGCACGCGGCCTTCTATGCCTTCCGGCACGAGCTTCATTTGATCGGTGACTTCCTTTTGGAAATAGCGATCGGCCGAACCGCGCGCCATCGCGCCGAGCGAACCCATGCCCCGATAGCTCTTATAAGAGCGGCCTTGGAAGAGGATCACTTCGCCAGGCGCCTCTTCCGAGCCCGCGAGCAACGAACCGATCATTGCTACTTCGGCGCCGCCAGCGAGCGCCTTGGCGAGGTCGCCCGAGAACTTTATGCCGCCATCGGCGATCACCGGGACATCGGCTTTGCGCGCCGCACTTGCTGCATCCATCACGGCAGTCAGTTGCGGCACGCCAACACCGGCCACGATCCGCGTCGTGCAGATCGAGCCAGGCCCGATACCGACCTTCACCGAATCCGCGCCCGCATCGATCAGCGCCTTCGCGCCATCAGCGGTGGCGACATTGCCTGCGATGATCTGCGTGTTGTTCGACGCACGCTTCACGCGGGTCACAGCCGCGAGAACGGAACTCGAATGACCGTGCGCGGTGTCGATCACGACGACATCGACGCCCGCTTCGATCAGCGCCATCGAACGCTCGTAACCGGCATCGCCGATCGTTGAAGCAGCGCCGACCAGCAAACGGCCACGCTCGTCCTTGGCGCGGTTTGGAAAGGCTTGGGCCTTTTCGAAATCCTTCACCGTGATGAGGCCGGTGACTCTGTTGGCGTGGTCGACGACGATCACCCGTTCGATCCGGTTCTTGTGCAGCAGCCTTTTGGCTTCGCCCTCATTCACGCCATCGAGAACGGTGATGAGGTTTTCCTTAGTCATTACGTCCGACACGCGCTCTTTCATGTCGGCGAAGCGCATATCGCGATTGGTAAGGATGCCGACCAGCTTACCGTTGTCGCGATCGACAACTGGGAAGCCGGAAATCTTGCGCGCTTCCTTGATGAGAATGATTTCCCCGACCGTCATGTCCGGGTGGATGGTGATCGGATCGATCACCATCCCGCTCTCGAACTTCTTGACCATCTTCACCTGATCGGCCTGCTCGGCCGGTGTCATGTTGCGGTGAATGACGCCAAGGCCCCCGGCCTGCGCCATGGCGATGGCGAGGCGTGCTTCCGTCACCGTATCCATGGCGGCGGAAATGAGCGGGATGTTGAGAGTGATGCCGCGCGTCAGCCGGGTTGCGGTGTTCACGTCAGCTGGCAGCACATCGGACGGGCCCGGTTCAAGGAGCACGTCGTCAAAGGTCAAAGCTTCACGGATTTCCATGTACGGCTGGTAGAGATTCTTCGCCGATCTGTCCAGAGTGCCCCAGTAATAGGAGCCATCCCGTGCCGGAAATCACCCTCGAAACAGTCGAACCTCAGCTCCTCGCGGCGGTTCGGAGCACCGTCGAAATCAAGGACATTCCGGAAGCGTGGAAGCCGGCAATCTACTCGGTGAAGGCGCATCTGGCCGAGCACCCAGAATTGGCCGAGGGGCGACAAGTGTTTCTTTATCACCACCCGACGCATCGGCAGGCGGCGATGGATATCGACTTCGGTATCGAAGTCTCGAATCCATTCGCTGACGCTGGATCAGTCACATGCATCTCGACGCCGGGCGGCCAAGTCGCCACGTCGATCCATCTCGGCTCCCTGAACGGTCTGCCGCAGACGCACATGGCGATTCACCAATGGTGCGCCGCCAATGGCCACGGCATCGGTGGGTTCTCGTGGGAGACTTACGAATGGGGCGACGGGCCGGACCCGATCCGGACCATCGTTCGCTACTCGCTGCGCTAGGCTTTCCGTCCCATCGCGACGACGTAGACTTCTGAGCTTTCCGCCCGGCTGGCTTTCGGCTTGGCGTGCTTCACAGTCGCGAAGCCTTGCTTCAGGCGCGTGAGCAGCGTGTTGTCGAGGCCGCCTTGGAAGGCCTTGGTGATGAACGTGCCGCCGGGTGCAAGATGGGCGAGCGCGAAATCGGCTGCGGCGTCGGCCAGTGCGCCGGTGCGGATCTGATCGGTGCGGGCGTGGCCAGTGGTGTTGGCGGCCATGTCGGAGAGTACAAGATCAGGCGCGCCACCGAGTGCGGTCATCAGAACGGCGGGCGTATCGTCATCGAGCAGATCGAGTTCGAAAAAGGTCGCGCCTGTCAGGGGCTCGATCGGCAGGAGATCGACGCCGACAACAGCACTTGCGCCACGCTGCACGGCGACTTGCGCCCAGCCACCAGGCGCTGCGCCAAGATCGATCACCCGCATGCCGCGCTTCAAAAAATGAAATTCGTCATCGAGCTCAATGATCTTATAGGCCGCGCGCGCGCGATAGCCATCAGCGCGGGCGCGCGCGACGTACGGATCGTTCAAATGCCGCTTCATCCAATTGCGTGAGCTCTCGTCGAATTTCTTGTTCTTTACGCGCGTGAACATCTGACGTTCGCCGCCGGCGCCGCTTTTGGGTTTGCCGGTCCAACGGCGCTTCGGGGCTTCGGGTGGATCATCGCTCATGGCCGCGCCTCGTGCTGGGCCATCAGGCGCATCAGAACGCCCTCGCGCAAGCCACGATCGGCGACGCGGATGCGTTCGGCTGGCCAGACACGCAGCACGGCGTCGAGGATGGCGCCGCCGATGACGACGAGGTCGGCGCGGTCCTTGCCGATGCAGGCGTTCTCAGCGCGCTGCTCGCGTGTCTGCGAGAGGAGCTTGGCGATAGTGGCGCGGCAATCCTTCACGTCAAACCACATGCCGTCGACGCGGGCGCGGTTGTAGAGCGGCAGATCGAGAAAGACGCCGGCGAGCGAAGTGACGGTGCCGGAGGTGCCGATAATGTGGCCACGGCCTTCGGCAAAGCTTTGGCGAAGGTGTTGGGCTTGGCCGACTGTCGCGATGGTTTCGGCGAGGCGCGCGACGATACCTTCGTACCAGGCATACTTCGCTTCGCCTTCGGGCTCGGATTCATCCTCGGCAAGCGTCACCACGCCGATCGGGCACGTGCCCCAGGAAATGATTGGCGGATTGAGGCCAGCGTCGAGCACGGCGCTTGGCGTAACCCAGCTGATCTCGGTGGAGCCGCCACCGATGTCGACAATCATGGCGTGCTCAGCTTCGCGCTCAATCAAGCTGGCGCAACCGAGGACGGAAAGGCGCGCCTCATCTTCCGCCGAGATGATCTCAAACTTCAGACCGAGATCTTTCTCGATGCGGTTGAGAAAAACTTGGCCATTCGCCGCAGCGCGGCAGGCTTGCGTGGCGACGCAGCCGACAAGGATGGGTTCACGCGCCTCGATACGTTGTGCGCACGCGGCGAGCGCTTGGTACGCACGCGACATGGCGCCTTCGCTCAAACGCCCCGTGTGCGCGAGCCCTTCGCCCAAGCGGACAATGCGCGAAAAACCATCGACGACCTTCAAGCTGCCGTCAGCGCTCCGCTGCGCCATCAACAGGCGGCAATTGTTCGTGCCCAGGTCAAGCGCCGCAAAAATCGGCGGTCGCGGCCGCGGGCCAGAGCGCACGTCGCCTCGCGACGTTTGCGCCCGCCCATCCTTGTTCATCTTCAATTCATCCAGCAGCGCGTCGTCGCTCTGCAAAATTGCGAGTTCGGAGCGATGCTAGCGATTTTGCGCCGCGGACACACCCCGGATTCGCCTGCTTTCAGCCCCGTTGGCGCGAAACCGAGGTCGATAAGACACATATTCGTGTCCACATGAGCGAGCGATGGGACCAATCCTTGTGAGCGGCGTTATCGCTCCATACCTTACTTCTGCGAGAGGAAAGAAGGAGGAAGAAGGAGGAGAAAATGCAGGAAGCGAAATTCTCCATTGGCCAAGTGGTCCGCCACAAGCTGTTTCCATTCCGCGGCGTCGTCTTCGACGTCGACCCGGAATTCTCCAACACGGAGGAATGGATGGCGGCGATCCCCGAGCCCGTGCGCCCGGACCCGAAGCAGCCCTTCTACCATCTCTTCGCAGAGAATTCTGACAGCCACTACGTCGCCTATGTCTCCGAGCAAAACTTGATCGCGGACGAAAGCGGCGAACCTGTCGAGCACCCGTCGATCGATCTCTTGTTCGATGAAACGGACGACGGCGAGTACAAGCTGCGCCCGGAAGTCGTGAACTAACGCTTCTGGTGTGATGTGAGACATGGTCGGCGGTCGCGAGCTAGGCGGCCGCCGATTTTGTTTGAGCAAGTCACGCCGCCCAGCGGCTGATGTCTCGTTCTTGCGCGATTAACGCCAAGCCGTAGGCAATTGAAACCAGCTGATCGCCAGTTTCGATCTTGGCGGCGCCGAAGCGGCTTTCGAATTGGGCGCGAACGGCTGGGACGAATGACGAGCCGCCGGTAAGGAAGACGCGATCTATGTCGCCTTCCTGCAAACCGGCCTCGCTCAACGCGCGGTCGACACAAGCGCCGATTTCTTCAAGTTCGGGCGCGATCCATTTTTCAAACTCGGTACGCTTAATCGTCCGCTCGATATCGACGCCGGCGGCGTGGAACGAGAGCGTGCCCTGTTCAGTCTGCGAAAGCTCGACCTTCGCGGCGGTCACGGCGCGGTTCATGGCGTAGCCGGCGTCGGCCTCAAGGAATGCCAGGAAGGCCTGGATGCGTTCGGGATCGAGGCTGGTGCGCACCAGTTGCTGCAGATCGCGATAGTCGCGGCTGTGGCGCATGATCGAGAGTTCGTTCCAGCGGCTGAATTTGGTGAAGTAGCCGTTGGGCACCGGCAGCACTTTGCCCCAGCTCATATATTCGGAGCCTTTCCCAAAAGCGCGGGCCACCACTTGATCGACAATGCGATAATCGAAAGCGTCACCGGCAACGCCCACGCCGGCGTGCGCGAGCGGTTTGTAGTCCAATCCGTTTGGACCGCGCGAAAAGCGCACGACGGAAAAATCGCTGGTGCCGCCGCCGAAATCGGCCACGAGGATGGTGGCTTCTGCTTTCAGGCGCTGCGCGTAGAAGTACGCGGCGGCGACCGGTTCATAGACGTGGTGGATCTCTTCAAATCCCACCGCGCGCAACGCCTCTTCATAGCGTGTCCGCGCCAATGCTTCATCGGGCGCTGCGCCAGCGAATTTCACCGGGCGCCCGATCACGACACGTTTGGGAAAGTCGCGCCCCGCATGGGCGCGCACTTGCCGTAGGAAGCTCGATAAGAGCGCCTCGAATTTGAGGCGGCGATTGTAGATCAGCGTATCTGAAAAGAGCGGGCTGGCGGCGAAGGTCTTGAAGGATTGGATGAATCGGCAGTCGCCGGCCAATTCGACGAATTGATCGATCGCCCATGGGCCGGCTTCGACATTGGTGCGGCGTGCGCGCTCGTCATGCGTTTCCCAAAAGCAGAGCACCGAGCGGAACGCATCAAACACGCCGTCGGCGTGGGAAAAGTGCACGGCTTCGGCCTGCCCTTCGGCGTTGATCATCGTCGCGACCGTGTTGGTGGTGCCGAAATCGAGGCCGATCGATAGCGTCATGAAGCGCTCCGGCACGAAGAAACGCTCCAGCTTGGGACCGGAGCGTGCTTTGTAGGGCGCGCGTGATGAAACTCTGCGCCGACAGAGTCAAGACGATGCGCGCTCCTTTTTGCATGAGCCCGACGGCTTAAGCGCTTTGGAATGGATAGAAGTTGCTGCCGAGCGGCAGGATACGCGTCAATTCGTCCAGCGCTGTTTGCGTTTCACGCACGAGTGACGGGTCGCCGAGGTCGGCCGGCGCCAGCTCCTCGCGGTAATGCGCCGTGATCCAGGCTTCGAGCTTTGCGGCGAGCGTGTCATCAAGGAAAAAGCCTTGAGCTGCGGCGGCGCGTTCGGCTGGCGTCATCACGATGCGAAGGCGCAGGCATGCGGGTCCGCCGCCGTTGCGCATGCTTTCGCGGACTTCGACGTACTCAACCTGGCCTATCGCTGCATTCGGCAGAGAAATCACGTCCGCCACATAGGCGGCGGTCTTGTTGTTCTCGCGGACCTCGGTAGGGGCAATTAGCGTCAGTGATGCTGCGCCAGGCACGCGCACGAGCTGCGCGTTGAAGAGATAAGACGTGATTGCATCATCCAGTCCGACTCGGGCGCGCGGGACTTCGACGAACACGGGTTCGAAGCCCCGCGCCTTCGCGCGCACTTCTGCGTAGAGCGCAGCCTTATCGGCGAAGGCGTCTTCGTGGTGAAAGAGCACATGCTCATGTGCGACGGCGACGACGTCATTATGGAAGGCGCCGGCGTCGATTGCTTCAGGCGCCTGGCGCGCAAATACTGCGCTATTGAGATGATGCGCGCGGGCAATGGCGGCGGAGGCTTCAAGCGTCTGGCGGGCGGGGAAACCGGCTTTGGCTTCGCTGGCTGTACGGCCATAGACGAAAATCTCAACGCCTGGTGCGCCAGCGTTCGCAGCCATACGCATGTGGTTGGCGGCGCCTTCGTCTGAAAGCGCGTCATGCGCAAGCAAGGCGGGATGGACGGCGAAGCGCGCATCGTCGTTCAGCAAGCGGCGCAGCGTGCGTTCGGTCTGCTCACCTTCTAGAACGCGGTGCAGCATGGTTTGCAGATTGGCGACAGTTGCGTGGAGACGGCCATCGTCGCAATCCGCGCTCGGCGAGATCGTCGCGGCGTTCGCGGCCCACATGGCTGACGCGGCAAGCGCTGCGCGCGCGATGGTGGGCTCGCTCTTCCAGGCGCGCTCCCAAACGTCGCCATCCGAACCGGTGAAACCGAGAGAGCGCAGCCACGTGATGTTGGGGCGCTCGTGCGGCGGCAGCACGCCTTGGCGCAAGCCGAGCGCGCGCAGACGTTGCATCTTGGCAAGGCCCTGCAAGGCGGCGTCACGTGGGCGCGCGACCATGTTGGCGTTGCGGGCTGAGGCGAGATTGCCTTCGGATAGGCCAGCGTAATTGTGGGTTGGACCGATGAGGCCGTCGAAGTTGATCTCTTCGGCGCTCGCTCCGGCGTCCGTCATTGCGGCAGGCCGGGCGCCGGAATGGGCGCCGCCTTCTCGGCGAGCTGCGTCGAGACCGGATAGGCGACGTAATCGGCGGCGTAGTACGCGCTTGGACGCAACGAGCCCGAAAGTCCCGGACCGCCGAACGGCATGGCGCCGGATGCGCCGGTCGTGGGACGATTCCAGTTGAGGACACCGGCGCGCATCTCCTTTTTCACGCGCGCCCAGAGCACAGGATCGTCGCTGATCAAACCACCGGACAATCCAAACCGGGTGGCGTTGGCGAGATCGAGCGCGTGCGCGAAATCCGGCGCGCGATAGACTTGCAGCACCGGGCCGAAAAGTTCTTCGTCGGGCGGCGCGAGGCCTGTGACGTCGATGATGGCCGGGTGGACGAAGGCGCCATCGCGCTTCACCGGCACAATCGACTTGGCGCCCATGGCAATGAGAGCCTGCTCGAATTTGACAGCGCGCTCAGCGGAATGCGCATTCACCAGTGGGCCGAGGAACGCTTCCGGCGTTTGCGTTGCGGGACCGACGCTGATCTGCTGCGTGAAGTCCGCGAGCGCTGAAATGATTGCATCGCCCTCCGCGCCTTGCGGCACTATCAGGCGCCGCGCGCACGAACAGCGCTGACCGCTGGTGGCGAAAGCGGAATGAGCGATGAGGTTCGCCGCGGCCTTCGCGTCGACAGGCGGCCAGACGATCAGCGGATTGTTGCCGCCGAGTTCGAGCGCGAGGATCACGTCAGGGCGGCCAGCAAACTTCTTATGGATAAGGGCGCCGGTATGTGCGGAGCCGGTGAAAAGCACGCCGTTCAAACCGTGCGAGTCCAGCAGCGCGGACCCGCTCTCGCGTGCGCCTTGCAGCAGATTGAGCACGCCGGCGGGCAAGCCCGCAGCTTCCCAGGCTTCCGCCACAAGTGCGCCGACGCCGGGCGTGATTTCGCTGGGCTTGAAGAGCACGCAATTGCCAGCAAGCAGAGCGGGCACGATGTGGCCGTTGGGCAAATGGCCCGGAAAGTTGAACGGACCGAAGACGCCGAGCACACCGTGGGCGTGGTGCGAAAGCGTCATGGCGCCAAAAGCGGCTTTCTCTTCACGTGCGCCAGCACGTTCGGCTTGGGCGCGGATCGAGATTTCGATCTTGCCAATCATCGCTTGGACTTCGCCTTTGGCGTCCCAGGTCACTTTGCCCATTTCGAGGCTTATCGTGCGCGCGAGGTCATCGCTGCGCTTTTCGATCTCTTTGGCAAACGCACGCGCGATGGCGATGCGCTCTTCGACGGGACGCCGCGACCACGCGGGAAACGCAAGGCGCGCAGCGGCCATAGCTTCGGCGACATCGTCCTCGCTGGCGGCGTGGCCTTCCCAGACTTTGTCGCCGGTGGCGGGATCGTAGGATGCGAACGCTTCGCCATAGCCCTTATGCCAGACGCCGCCAATGTAGAGTTCACTGTGCATGGTCAGTCCAAACAAGAACCTCAGCGCCCGCGTCGAGCTTGAGCGCTGCGAGCACGGTGGCGTCAACGTGCGCGACGCCGTTGGCGATCGCTGCATGCGTCGAGACACAGCGATATGTTTGGATGCTGGGCGCCGCGATCAAGGCCCGCTTGGCATTCGAGATTTGCGAGGTTGGTTCGATGCGCAGACGCGTGGATTCGCGGAGGGTGCGAATGTGGTCGCGTTGGACGCTCATCAGCGGGCCGCCATCGAAAATGTCGATGACGTTGGCGAAGGCGAACCCCTCCCATTCCAGCAGGCGCTGCGCGCCCTCACCGTCTTTGTGACAGACGCCAATGACGTCGCGCGCGGCTTGGGGCAGCAGATCAACGTAAATTGGGTGCTGCGGCATAAGATCGAGAATGAATTGATTGTCGGTGGTGGCGCTGAGCTTGTCGGCTTCGGCGAAGTCCATCTTGAAGAAGTGGCGGCCCACGGATTCCCAAAATGGCGAAACGCCATCTGGTGACACGACGCCGCGCAATTCGGAAATAACTTGGCTGCGGAAACGCTGCGGTTGCGCGGCCATCAGCATGTAGCGGTTTTGCGCGAGCGCGCGGCCGACGCCGCCACTACGATGCTCGGGGCGCACAAAAAGCGATCCGACTTCGCTGCAGCCGGTGAAATCGTTGACGCCGATGAGGACACGAAGATCAAAGCGCCGGCTCACTGCAGCTGATGACTGCGCTTCCGTGAACATGCGGAAATTGAAGAACGGCGGTGTTTCACCGATCGTCGCCTTCACGCCACAGCAACCGGCGAGCGCACCGGTCTCAATGTGTTCGAGAGCGATGAAGTAGCGCTCGGCGCCCACTACCGCGGCAGTTGAGGCAAAGCTCTCCTCGGAAAGCGCGAGCTTGGAGAGCATGGCCTCGTCGCCGAGCATGAGGCTGGTGAAGCCGGCGCCTGCAATCTCGCGCAGTTGCTTGAAGCCTTCAAGGTCCGCTGGGCCGGCGGCGCGCATGACGTAAGAAGGTGCGCTCACGAGCGCAGGCTCCGCACGTCGAAGACACCGGAGTTCAAACCGGCGAGCAGCAGGAATGAGAGTTTTGCGCGCTCGGCGAAGCTCGAGATCAGCGCGAATTCGTCGTCGCTGTGCAAACCACCGCCACACGGACCGAGCGTGTCAATGTTTGGGCAGCCAGCTGCAGCGAGGTTGTTGCCTTCACAGACACCGCCGGAGGCTTGAAATTTGAGGTCGAGGCCGAGTGCGGCGCCGGCTTGCCGCGTCCACGAGACCATCGTGCGCTGCTGGTCGTTGAGCGGTTTTGGCGGCCGGGTGAAGCCGCCGTGCAGATGCGCTTCGATGCCGTCGCGGCCGGCGATTTCGCGCGCTATGCGGCGCACTTCAGCTTCGGCCCAGGCGCCTGCTTCGGCATCGGGTACGCGGACGTTAAAGCGCAACACTGCGCGCTCCGGCACAACGTTGACGGCGCCGCCGCCGTCGATGGCGCCGACGTTGAAGGTCACGCCTTCGCGCCGACTGTTGAGCTGGTTGAGCGTCAGCGCGGCTTCGGCTGCGGCGAGAACGGCGCTGCGGCCATCGTTGAACGCGCGGCCGACGTGGGCGGCCCGGCCTTTGACGGCGAGATGGAAATTCGCGGAACCTTTGCGTGCATCGACCAGCGCACCGTCAGCCATGGCGGGCTCATACGTCATGCCGAGATGAGCGCGGGCGCCAAGTTCAGCCAACAGCGGCGCGCTGCCCATTGAGCCGATCTCTTCGTCTGGGCTTAGCAGCACTTCGTAGCCAACGTGCTTTTCGCCGAGCAGCGCTTCGAACGCGTTGAGCGCCGCGAGCATCACGGCAATGCCGCCTTTCATATCGGCGACGCCGGGGCCGCGGAGCACATCGCCGTCGCGCCACGGCGCTTGGAAGGCGTGGGCGGCGGGAAAGACGGTGTCGTAGTGACCTGTCAGCGCGACTTGGATCGGCGCCTCGGAGCGCACGCGCACGCGGATCGAGGCGCCGTGTTGAACGTCGACCACTTCGCCATCCGGCCGGACGCGTTGCGATGGCGCGAGATCCACCACTTCGGGCGGCGCCGGGAGTTCCACAACAGCATCGAGAAGCGTCACCCGCATCGCTGCGAGCCCAGGCAATTCGAACGAACCCGAGTTGATCGCGGACCACGCTTCGGCACGGGTGACGAGGCTCTCGCCTTCGCCGTCTAGCCGCTCAAGCAAAGGCTCGACATCGGCGCTCCAGGCGGAACGCGATGCGGCAACGAGTGTGTCTGTTGACATTACGTCGAGGTAGCTAGGGGCGGCTACGGTGTCCACCCCGGACAACCACCGCACAAAAACAACGGGCCCGGCTTTTGGCCGGGCCCGCGTTTAGATTTAGCTCAAACGAAGCGCGATTAGCGGAAGCTAATCGTCACCGCCGTACGGCGGTTCAGAGGCTCACGCACACCGTCGCGCGTTGCACGGGCGAGATCGCCTTCGCCGCGGGCTTGCGATTGGATCGAACCAGCGCCGATGCCACGCGCCACGAGGGCGTCGCGGACCACCGAAGCGCGACGCTCCGACAGGCCTTGGTTGTACGTCGGCGAACCTGACGTGTCCGTGTGACCAACAACGACGATGCCGCCGATGTTGCACTGACGCGCGCGGTTGACCGCTGCATCGATCGTTTCCAGAGCCGCTTGGTTGAGGTTCGAGCGATCCCACTCGAAGTACACAACGAATTCCGACGTCGGGCACGCAGCAACTTGCGGCGGCGGCGGCGGCGGCGGCGCAACCGGCGGAAGCGGAGGCGGCGGCGGCGGCGCCGGAGCCGCAAACTGGTAACGCAGACCAACCGTCATCGCTTGTTGACGATAGTCGAAGTCGTCAACAGCAGGGCTGATTTCAGCGTCAGCAGCCGAGAAGTAACGGTAGCCTACGTCGAGGTCCCATTGTTCGCTGAGCGAGACGGCGACGCCAGCGATCGCTTGGTACGCCACAACGGTGTCTTCGTCGTCGAATGAACCGAATGTGCCCGTCGCACCGGCATTGATGCGAGCAACGCCCGCGCCGATCCCGATGTACGGCTCAAGCGCCCCACCGCGATTGAAATCATAGAACAGGTTCGCCATCGCTGACCAAGCGTGGACGTCGCCGCCCGTTACGCCCGGCAGATCCGGATCAAGCTGGTTGAAGCGGTGGCCGAGTTCACCTTCGAGACGGAAATTGTTGTCGAAGGCGTAGCCGAGGCCAAGGTGCTCGGTCCAATCATGCTCTAGCGTTGTGTCACTGGGGAAGACGTTCGCGTCAGCGTCGCCGTCCCATGACCAACCGATATCGCCACGGCCATACCAGCCCTCAGTGGCGTTGGCGACGCCAGCAGCGCCTGCCATCAAAGCCGCGAGCGCGACTGTCTTGGTGATGCGGTTCATATTCACCCCTCTCAAAGGATCCCCTGCGGTCGCAACGCAGTCTTTGCGCGATGCGCACATGCGACCCGGTGCGGTAGCCTAAACGCGGTGTTTCCACCGCATCTTCGAACCTCCGTCCGTAGTCGTTAAGGACTGTTCTGGCGCCGCAATTCGCGGAAGTCCATCAAACACAAGCGCTCGTAGGACATTTTTCGGGGGACCGTTGATTTTGTGCCGCTCATTGCGTGCGGCCAACAACAAAGTTCCCAAAATGCGACGGAAGTTCCCGAAAAGCAAAAGAAAATGGGGCCGCACCCCTCCCGGTGCGGCCCCGTCCCCTCATCGCCCCTGAGCGTCGTTCTCAAGAGCCCTGAGGCCCGAGAACGTTTCCCCCGCCAAAAACTCGAGGAATGAGCACGTTGATGCAGAGACGCTCCGCCGACCAGAGCGGAAGGCGCCTTCCTCGGCCATTTCCCAAGGCTTGTGGCCTGATCGTCACAGGGCTGTGACCGCGCAGGAACCGGAACCCCTACTCACACCCCGAGTTGCCTTTCCGAACACCGCATCAGGAGACCGGAAAGATGGCCAAAACCAACAACAACGACATCAAGACTAACGCCGACCCGTACGCCCCGCCACCGATGCACCATGACAAGAGCGGACGCGTGGTGCGCGTCGCGCTTCTGGGCGGACTCTTCGGCGCTGCGGCGCTCGGCTATGCTTGGATGTCAGGCCAAGAGCAGACGGCAAGCCTCATTCCGGAAGAAACCCCGCAGGCACAACAGATGGCGGACGCGGGTTACGAGGCGTCCGAGAACACTTTGCCGGAGGCCATGCCTGAAGCGCTACCCTCCGCTCCGGCGCCTGCCGCTACGCCGGCCCCGCGACGCCGCGCTGCCCCGGTTGAACGCGCACCTGCGCCGGCGCCAAGTCCAGAACCTGAAATGGTCGCGCCGGCACCGGTCCCGGCCGCGCCGACGCCGCTGCCACCGATGGATGTGCCTCCGCCAGGCACAGTTGGCTAAATTTTGAGATCAGAGCCGCCCGGGGTTGGTTCGGGCGGCTTTTTACTGCGCAGGATCACGACGCCGCGTGCGCACTTCGTAGCCAATTTGTCCGGGTGGCATTTGATCCGGTCGCGATGATTTGTGACAGACCTGCGAACTTCGCCAGACACGAGCATGACAAGTATCCGCGCCGAGAACATGATACACGTCCGGCATAAGGGGAGCTTCGTGATGGATGAAAAGGCGTTGAAACGCGAAGCACGCGACATCTGGGCGGAGCTTCGCCGCGAGCGACGCGCACGCGCAAAATTACTGCGCTCAGAAGAGTTGACGCAGTCCGCAGATCGCGTCGCTGAAATCGCCGTCAAACTGCGCGCATTGGCCGATCACGCGCGCACGCTCGAAGATAAGCCGGCGAATGACGACGCACCCGCGAAGGCGACGCCGAAGAAGGCGAGCGCGAAGAAAGCCAACAAACGTCCGGTTGCCACCAAGAAGGCAAAGGCAAAGAAGAACAAGAAGAGCTAAACGGCGCGCCTGTCGACCGGTCCCGTTCGACGATTCACTGGCAGGCCGAGCCACCGCACAACGTCCGCGCCCAGTGTTATCTCACGCTATGCGCAATTTGCAGACAGCTACACCTGTGGCGTGTCTGGAAAAACCTAAGCAACACAAGAGTGAGCCCGTCGGGATTCGAACCCGAGACCCTCTGATTAAAAGTCAGATGCTCTACCGACTGAGCTACGGGCTCTCACGGCCCCGTTTACGGGCCTGAATCCGTAAGTGCAAGAAGGCAAAGGCTTTCCTTGGCCCGCTTGGGTTTTCTGAGGCTTTTCGTCTGCGCCCGTTCCCCACCCAATTCGGATCATTTCCGACCATCGGGAATGAAAATTGGTGGAACAGGTGGTGGAACGGTGGGGCTGGCACAGCCCTTGTTCCACCACTCCCAAGTGACGGGAGCGACTGGGAAAATGGCTCACAAGGAGACGGTCGGAAGCCGGATTCGGCTGACCGAACAGACCGTGGAGGCGGCGCTTAAGGGGTTGCAGGCGGGACCGAAGAAGACCCGGCTGTGGGACCTTGAAGAGCCCGCCTTCTTTTTGCAGATCACCAACCGGGGCGCAGCGTCCTATTGTGTCCGCTATGCCAAGCCGTCCGGCGGCCGCAGTGACTTTACTATATGTCGCGCGAACCTGTTGCCGGTGAAGAAGGCGCGAGAAGCCGCCAAGGCGAAACTCGCCGAACTGGCCGTGAACGGCGTCGATCCGGTCGAAGCGCGGCAAACGGCGAAGGCCCAAGCCAAATCTCGGAAATTGCGCACCTTCAAAGCCCTGGCCGAGAGCTATCTAGCCGCCCCTCGATCGCGCCCGCATTCGGAGCGCACCGCTTCAGAGCTGGAATGGCGCCTGAACAAACACACCCTCCCAAAACTTTCGGAGCGCCCCTTCGACGAATTGCGCCGACGCGACATTCGCGAGTGCATCCGCGACATTTGGAAGGATGCCGGCGGCAACGGTAAGGACCGCGCCGGCAACCGCATCGCCAATATGTGCCACGGCGACATCAAGGCCGTGTTCAACTGGGCAATGGACGAAGATCTGGTTGAAGCCAACCCGGCCGCGTTCCGGAAGATGTTCGACGACACGCCCGTCAAACGGCGCGGCAAACTGACCGACGAAACGCTCAAGACGATCTGGACGGCGCTCGACGAGGAACATGGCCAGGGCTGGGGCGAGATATCGATCATCGCCATTCAGTTGTGCTTCGTTACGCTGCAGCGTCCCAATGAAATCGTCAAAGCGCACCGAGACGATTTTCATTTCAAGGACAGCGTTTGGCGCATTCACCCCGATCGCAACAAGACCGATCAATGGTACGAAGTGCCGCTTTCTGAGTTGGCCGTGGAGCTTTTCTCCAGAGCGTTCAAACGGCACAACAGCAAGTGGGCTTTTCCCGCCAAGAACGGAAAGGATCACATCCGCTCCACCACCTTATCCCACCGCTTCGAGAAGACGCGCAAGCGACTGGTTGACGCCAAAGATTTGGCCAGTGCTGATGTGCAGCTTTACGATGCTCGGCGTTTCGGTCGCACGCGAATTGAGGAGACGTTGGGCTTCTCGGAGCAAGTGGCCGAGAAGGTTATCAACCACGCGGAAGACCGGGCGCATCGTCGCCGCTATTTCATCGGCGATATCTCCGGCGAAGTACGCCGAGCGCATGAAGCTTGGACGGGCGAACTTCGCCGGATTGTGTTCGGCGAAGCAATCGAGGCAAAGCCCAAGAAAGCGGACCCTGAGCTAGATGTGACCGCCAGGGTGTAGGTCTCGGGATTGAGATGTCGTCTTAACCGGGGCAACACTCTGCGCTGCCAGCACGCATTGCCTACGGCGCGACTGGAGGCAGCTCCGCCATTCGCACCGCAGATTACGAACTCGCGCCTTTGGCCTGTGACCTCAATCCGGTCGCTCGCCGAAATCGCGCCCTGCTGCGCGTCCGGCGCCGCTCCCGGGCGATCCGTGAGAGATGGCGTTCCTCGCCACAGTCCTGGCGTTGGCGCTCAAACGGCATGGTCCAAGGAGGGCATCCGTACGAACGCGGCGCCCGATGCAAAGGTTCAGTCCGCGTTCAGGGACTTTGTCTAATCTTGTCCGCAGAGGGAAGCATGACGGGAGCTCTGCTTCATGAAGCGTATCATCTCAGCTGCGCTTGCCGCAGCCACTCTTGCGGCCACCGTGGCGGTTCCCGCGGTCGCACATGAGCGCGATAGCCATTATCGCGACTACGACCGCCACTATAACCGCGACTACCGCGACAGCGATTGGCGCATGGATCGTTACCGGCGCGACCTCCGCCGCGCCATCCGGCGCGGAGATTGGAATTCCGGCGCGTTCAACGGCTACACGTATCGCGGTCAATGGCGCTACGGCGCCCCGCCCGCAGCCTATCACGAAGATCCTTACTTCGATCCGGGCTATCGCGCCTGGCGGCGCGGCGATCGCCTGCCAGCTTATTATCGCGACCGCTATAGCGATGTCGATTGGCGTGATTGCGGTCTCAGCGCTCCCCCGCGTGGCTATCGTTATGTCGAGGATGATCGCGGCAACTATCTGCTCGTGGCGATCGCAACCGGCATCATTTTGAGCGTGATCTTGAGCGAGCACTGAGCCGACACGTTTCCTTCCTTGCTGCTCCAACTTGTGCCCCGGAGGAAATCTCCGGGGCGTTCTTTTACGCGCTGCAGGTCGCGCTGCATCAACTGCACACTGAGAAGTCCATTCAAGCAGCGCTCATGTTGGGCGCGTCATCGTCACGTGTGTTCAAGCGTCGGTGAGGGAACGCTGCACTTGAACGGGAGCTTATCCATGAAACGTCTACTCACCGCGGTTGTGGCCGCCGCCCTTTTTGCTTCGATGGGGGCCACCTCTGCGCACGCGCAAAACCGCACCGTCGTCACACAATCCGGCTATGCCAACGCCGCCGGCCAAGCGCAAACCGGCAACCGCAACGGCGCCGTCATCAATCAACGCGGCGGGCGCCACTACGCCCGCGGGGTGCAGGACGGCTATCGCAATTTCATGCGCATGGACCAATACGGCACGCGCAATCATGTCGCGACCACGCAGGTGGGTAGCGACAACTTCTCAGCCACAGGTCAAGAAGGCCGCAATCTGCGCGCCGATACGATTCAAACCGGACGCGGCAATGTCGCCGGCGTGGCGCAGATCGGCACCAACAGCCGCGCAGTGACTGACCAAGACGGCGTGAACAACACCTCCGGCATTATCCAGATCGGCAACGGTCAGGACGTCGAAGTCCGCCAACGCGGCGAGGGCAACATCTCGGTCGTGGTCCAGAGCGGCTACAACTGATCGAAGTTTGCGGGAAGGCGCACTC
>JANNFK010000030.1:0-18156 GCA_031379735.1 Caulobacteraceae bacterium
ATAGGCTGGGCATACGCGCTGCCAATTTGACCCCGGTACGAGACGATGCGCCGCAGTGTCACGCCCGCTTTTGGGCCAAGCACATCAATGTCCACCCGAGCCCCATCCGCTCCTTCAGATGCTCGAAGCGCTCGCCGACGAGAGCGCGCATGAATTTTCGGACCGGGCGCGCATTGACAAGCCGAAGCGGTCCTTGGGACGCACGTGGTGTTTTGGTAAATAGCTCGCGAACTTCAAAGTGGGGCTCGATCAGCCCGCGCAGCTCGTTCGCATCGGTCCAGCGCCGGAGTTGACCGGGCGCGGGCGGCTTGATGGAGTTGATATTGTGCCGTTCTAGAATGGGACGGTTCTGCGTCGCCAGCATTAAGAGCCCGCCGGGACGCAAGAGCCTGTTGATCTTGGCGATGAACGCGTTCTGCTCGGCGACATGCGCCAGCACTTCAAGCGTGACGACCACATCAAACGAGGCATCGTCAAAGGGGAGCGCCATGAAGTCGCCGGCGATGAAGCGCACCTGCGGCACGCGTGCGCTGACGCGGGTCAAGACGTCGGCGGACAAATCGGTCGCCGTCACGGATCCGAATTGCTTCAGCGCCGGCTCCATCCATCCCGCGCCGCAGCCAACGTCGATGATATCGAGATCGGGACGGCCTGTGGCATGCAGCCAGCCCAGCACGGCGGTCTTCTGATCGCGCGACACCTCGCCGATCTGGGCTTCGCGTTCATGGGCATTCCAGCTGTCCCAAAACGCCTGCTGGAGTGCAATCGGCGCGTCGGGCGCCGAACGGCTGCGCTGGTCCGGCATCGTGCCCTCTCAATCCGGGCACAAAGCCCACTCGAGAAAGCTACGCAGCCATGCCCGCAATCCCTCGTTGACTCAGCGCTCGGCGAGCATTTCTTTCATTTGCGCGATTTCGGCGCGTTGCGAGGCGACGATGCCCTGGCAAAGCGCGCGGATGTCGGCATCGGTCGCGGACGAGCGTTCGCACATCAGGATGGCGCCTGCATGGTGGGGCACCATTGAGCGCAGGAATTCGTCATGGCTAATGGCGACCTGATAGCGGATGCCAAAGAACGCGCCGGCCAAAACCAGGAGACTGACACCGCCGATCACAAGGTTCACACGGGCGTTCGTATACATATGGCGCATCAAAATGAGTTCGATGACGATCATCGGGGCTGCCATAAGCGCCGCCATGTAGAATTGGTTGAGATTCGGCAGCACATTCTCGAAGCGATCGACCATCGCGTACATAAGAATGTACATCGCCGCGAACGACACTGCCGCCATGAGCGCCAGCATCCGGTACGCCTTCATATCTTTTCCGGACTGATGCCCAGCGTGCTCTGAATGATCTTCCATGGCGGCCTCGCGCGGTTTTGGGATTGCGGCTAGAACGGCGCCATACCGCGCCTGTTCCGGCCTGGCGCACAGAGCAAATATTTTGCGGCAAGGCTGAGGGATTTGCCTTACGCGTGCGTATGCTATTTACGCGTCCGCGCGGAGCTTGGGGGAACGACACGTGCGCATTGCCTCGCTGGCGTCATTTCTGCACAAATGGCTGGCGCTGATCATCGGTGTCCAGATCTTCCTCTGGATCGCGACCGGCCTCTTTTTCACGATCGTTCCGATCGAGCTGGTGCGCAGCGAGCACCGCGTTCGTGAACTGGCCCCGCTCACGTTGACGCTCCAGGACGTTGCTGCAACATCGGCGGCAATTGAAGGCGCCGCGACGGCGCCCATTCGCCTGACCTTTGAAAATCGTCCCGAAGGCGCGCGCGTCGTCGCCGACTATGCCGACGGAAGTGCGGCGTTGTTCGACGCGCGCTCGGGCGCGCTTCTGTCCCCGCTCACGGCCGAAACGGCGCTTGCCGTCGCTCGCGCGCGGATCAACACGAGCGCGCCTGTCGCCTCCTCCACGCTCATCTCAACCGAGAGCCCAGAATACCGCGCCGCCTTGCCGGCGTGGCGGATCGAGTTCAACGAGCCGCAAAAACTAGCCGTCTATGTTGCGGCCAATACCGGCCAGGTGACGGCGCGCCGTTCCGAACTCTGGCGCATCTATGACTTCCTCTGGGCGCTTCACATCATGGATTACCAGGGCCACGAGAACTTCAACCACGCCCCGATCATCATCGTTTCGGTGCTGGCGTTTCTGTCCACGATCGCGGGTATCGCGCTCATCCCATATCGCTTCCGCTGGCGGCGGCGAAAGCCGGCAGCTTAAGACGCCGGTCAAGCGAGGCTCTGCGGCAACGTCGGTCATACGCGAAGCGAGCCCAACCGCAGAGAATTAGCGATGACCGACACCGACGAGAGCGCCATGGCGAGCGCGGCGATCATCGGCGAGAGAAGCATGCCCGTCAGCGGATAGAGCACACCCGCGGCAATCGGAACGCCGGCGACATTGTAGGCAAAAGCGAAGAAGAGGTTTTGCCGGATGTTGCGCATCACCGCGCGCGAGATGGTGCGGGCGCGCACGATGCCGATGAGGTCGCCGTGCAGTAGCGTGACGCCGGCACTCTCAATGGCGACGTCGGTGCCTCCGCCCATGGCGATACCGACATCGGCCGCAGCGAGAGCCGGCGCGTCGTTGACGCCGTCTCCGGCCATTGCGACTACGCGGCCTTGGCTCTTGAGGCGCGTCACCACATCGGCTTTGTGCTCCGGCAACACCTCGGCCTCGATGTCAGTGATGCCGAGCTTCTTAGCGACGGCTTCCGCCGTGGTGCGGTTATCGCCGGTCAGCATCACAAGCTTCAGGCCCTGGGCGCGTAGCTGATCGAGCGCCGCCAGCGTTGTTGGCTTCACCGGGTCGGCGATGCCGATGACGGCGGCGGTCTCATTGTTCACGCTCACATAGATGGCGGTGGCGCCCTCGCTGCGCAGCTTCTCGGCTTTTGCTTCGAGCGCTGTCGTCGCGACGCCGAGTTCTCGCATGTAGCGTTCGGCGCCCAGTGCGATCTCTTTGCCGTCCACCACGCCGACCACGCCCTTGCCCGTCGGCGAGTCAAAATCGCGCGCTTCGCTCAACGGCAGGCCGCGCTGGCGCGCCGCTTCGACGATCGCTTGGGCCAGGGGATGCTCACTCTGGTTTTCCAAACTGGCCGCAAGCGCGAGCACCGCTGGCTCTTCGAAGCCCTGCGCGAGCTCAATCGCAACGACGGCGGGCTTGCCTTGGGTCAGCGTGCCGGTCTTGTCGAGGATGAGGGTGTCGACTTTCTCGAAGTGTTCCAAGGCTTCTGCGTTCTTTATCAATATGCCGGCGCGCGCACCCCGGCCCACGCCGGCCATGATCGACATCGGTGTCGCTAAGCCCAGCGCACACGGACACGCGATGATCAGCACCGACACCGCAGCGATCAGCCCGTAGGAAAATGCCGGTGACGGCCCGAACACCCACCAGACGATGAGCGCGATAATCGCGACTCCAATTACGATCGGCACAAACCATCCCGAAACGCGATCGGCCAAACGCTGAATGGGCGCGCGTGAGCGCTGTGCATCGGCCACCATCTTCACGATGCGCGACAGCATGGTGTCGGCGCCGACGCGTTCAGCTTCGATGACGAGCGCTCCGGTCTGGTTGAGCGTGCCGCCGATGACGCGCTCGCCGGATTGACGCGTCACCGGCATGGATTCGCCGGTGACCATGGATTCATCGATGCTGGAGCGGCCCTCGGCGACGACGCCGTCCACCGGGATCTTTTCCCCCGGCCGCACGCGCAGTCGATCGCCAACCAGGATTTGATCGAGTGTGACTTCCTCTTCGGTCCCGTCGCGCAGACGCCGGGCCGTCTTTGGCGCAAGATCGAGCAGCGCGCGGATGGCCCCGCCGGTTCGCTCTCGCGCTTGCAGTTCGAGCACCTGGCCCAAGAGAACGAGCACGGTGATAACGGCCGCGGCTTCGAAATAGACGCCGACCAGACCGTGCGCGTCCTTGAATTCCGGGGGAAAGACGGACGGCGCAAAGAGCGCGA
Source organism: Caulobacteraceae bacterium (assembly GCA_031379735.1). Classification (GTDB taxonomy): domain Bacteria; phylum Pseudomonadota; class Alphaproteobacteria; order Caulobacterales; family Aquidulcibacteraceae; genus Vitreimonas. Next base: position 3,982 of record JANNFK010000030.1, read on the forward strand.
CGACGCTATACGTCCAAGCAACGCCCGTCCCCAGCGCAATCAAAGTGAACATGTTGAGGTTGCGCGTCTTCAAGGACTGGTAGCCGCGCTCGAAGAACGGCCAGCCGCCCCAGAGCACGACCGGCGTCGCCAACAGGAATTGAATCCAGCCGTTCCACGCGGGCGGCACAAAGCTGTCCACGTTGAAGAGATGGCGGCCCATTTCGAGCGCCAGCACTGGAAGTGCGAGCGCCGCGCCAACCCAGAAGCGGCGGCTCATGTCGATCAGTTCGGGATTGGGCCCAGCATCGGCGGTCGGCATCATCGGCTCAAGCGCCATGCCGCAGATCGGGCACGAGCCTGGACCGTCTCGCACGATCTCGGGGTGCATAGGGCAAGTCCATTGCGCGCCCGCGGGAACGGTTGATGGATCGACCGGGGGACCGCCATGCATGGCGTGGCCATGATGCGCATGCGCATACTTCGCGGGATCGGCCGCGAACTTCGCCTTGCAGCCGGCGCTGCAGAACAGCACCTCCTCGCCCTCGTGCGTCACCCGATGCGCGGTGTCAGGCTTGACCATCATGCCGCAAACCGGATCGGTCAGCACGGCATCTGCCTTGGCGCCGTCGCCGTGCTCAGCATCGCCATCATGCGCGCAACACGCAGCCGGCGCCGCGCTCACATACTTCGCCGGATCGGCCACGAACTTCGCTTTGCACCCGGCGCTGCAGAACAGCACCTCTTTGCCTTCATGCATCAGGCGATGCGGCGTTTCCGCCTTTACGATCATGCCGCAGACCGGATCGATCAGCTTGGGCGCTGTCGTGACGGAGTGATCGTGGCCGTGGTGGCCGTGCGAAGAATGGCTGGATGTCATGAGCTTACCGCACGACTGCGTGCGTCCTTTGCTGTCATCTTGCGGGCAAGCCTAATCCTTCCCATAGTGGGAAGGTCAAGCGGTGAAAATTCGGAGCGAATTGAGAGACATGAATATTGGCAACGCGGCAGACCGCTCCGGGGTTTCGGCCAAGATGATCCGCTATTACGAGGAGATCGGCCTCATCACGGCAAGCCGGCGTGCCAACGGCTATCGCGATTACGACGCCAACGATGTGAGCGTGCTGCAATTCATCCGGCGCACCCGCGATCTTGGGTTTTCGCTGGACGAGGTATCGAACCTGCTGGCCCTCTGGCGCGATCGCAAGAGGCCTTCGCGACAAGTCAAGAAACTGGCTTCCCAGCACATCGAAGATCTGGAACGGCGCATGCGAGAGATGCGCGCCGTCGTTCGCACGCTGAAGACGCTCGCCGACCATTGTCACGGCGATGAGCGGTCGGACTGTCCGATCCTGGAGGACTTTGCGTCCGCGCCGGCGAAGAAAGCGGCTCGCAGACACGCGCACGCTTGAACGTGAGAGTGAGCGATCAGCGCGCCGGATAGTGCGAGAAGACACTGCGCTCACCGCCGGAGGTGAAAGCCACGACATCGTAGGCTTCGTTACCCCCGCCAGGTTGCTCCATGCCGGGCGATCCCATCGGCATGCCGCCAACGGCGATGCCGGCAATTGCCGGACGATCTTCAAGCAAGCGCACCACATCAGCCAGCGGCACGTGTCCTTCGACAACGTAGTCGCCGACGGTTGCCGTGTGGCACGAGGCGAGATCTGCGGGCACGCCGCGCGCGCTCTTGAACGCAGCAAGATCAGGATCGTCTTGGGTTGTGACGATGAAGCGCCCGCTCGCGCGCATCTGGTCGGTCCAGACTTCGCAGCAGCCGCAACCGGGATCGCGCCGCACCGCCATCGGCACGGGCCGCGCGGCCGCTTCGGCGCAGGCCGTGAGGCCGCCCAGAAGCAGAGCCGATCCGGCGGCCCCAAGAACGGCGCGACGCGATTGCGAGTGAACGGGTTTTTCCATGACCAGGCCCAACTTCCTCATTCCGATATAATACGCACCGACCCCGCTTCAGCCCTGAGGCTGCTTCTCAGTTTGAGGGCTTCAAGTTACGGCTGCGTATGATGGATGGCGGAAGGTAGGTCAGGAATATGCGTATCGACGATTGGCTGAAGGAACTTGGGGCGAAAGCGCCGGATCGGTCCTTGCACGGACTCGAGACGCGGGTGTGGGCCAAGATCGGTGAACGCCAGCGCGCGCCGTCCTCGATGATGCTGTGGGGCTGGCGGAGCGCCAGCGCGGCCGCACTGCTTGCGATCGGGCTCCTGACGCAAGGCGCGAGCATGGCGCAGGCGTCTTCCGAATTCGATCTCTTCTCGCCCAATGCGGCTCTGGCCCCGTCGACGCTGCTCGGAGAGAGCCGGTGACGCCGGCGCAGCGCGCCATCGCCGTCACCATTGTCGTTGCGTTCCTGGCCGGTCTCGCGGGCATGGGCCTCGGGCGGATCGTGTTTGCGCCGGATCGGACGCCCAGCCTGCACGAAATGCTGCATGTCGAACTCGATCTCTCCGCAGCGCAGGAGAGGCAGATCGAAGCGCTCGAACGCGATTTCGCGACGCGCCGGCGCGCGCTCGAAGTGGAGATGCGCGCCGCTAATGCTGAACTCGCGGCGGCGATGCGCGAAGAGCATGCTTACGGGCCCCGTGTCACCGCGGCGGTCGAGCGCTTCCACGCCGCTATGGGCGAGCTTCAGGGCGAGACGATGGAGCACGTCTTCGCCATGCGCGAACTTTTGACGCCTAAACAGTGCATCGAGTTTGACGCCCTTGTCGCTTCGGCGCTTACCGACGAGCCCCAATGAATGCCCGCGGCGGCGATGACGACGATACGCTGATCGCGGCCGCGCTCAGCGGCGACAACGCCGCCTTCTCCACACTTATGGGTCGCCACAAGGCGCCGCTCTACCGGTTCGTGCGCCGCTATATCGGCGACGCGGACGAAACCTTCGACCTCGTGCAGGAGACGTTCGTGGCGAGTTGGAGCGCGCTCGCGGCCTTTGAGCCCGGGCGCTCGTTTCCGGTCTGGCTTCGCCGCATCGCCCTCAACAAGTGCCGCGACTGGAGCCGCCGGCGCCAGGTGCGCCGTTTCTTCTTTGGCGCCGTCCCGCTCGAAGCGGCCGACAAAATGCCGGCCGCGCCAGCCGACGATGGCCCGCACCAAGCGCGGCTGGCAGTACTCGATGCGGCGATCGCAGCCCTCCCCGGGGCACTGAAAGAACCGCTCCTGCTAACTGTGTTCGATGGGATGTCGCAAGCTGAGGCCGCTGCGCTCCTCGGCATCAGCGCCAAGGCCGTCGAAACGCGCGTCTATCGCGCCAAGCAGAGGCTGCGCAACGCGCTCGAAGATGGGAGTAGTATGAGCGGCTGAGGGATCGCAAGCGCGCCCGCGTATCTCTCACATGGACAAGGGGCATGGGGGTGAGATGGCGGAAACCGGAAGCTTCACCCCGCTTCTTGGCGCCAAAGCCTTGTCGCCATTCTACGACGCCGCCATCGGACTGGCGACGCGCGAAGGCCGGTGGCGCGCCCGCCTTGTCGCGCAGATGAACCTGAAACCAGACGATCGCATCTTGGATGTCGGTTGCGGCACCGGAACGCTCGCTCTGATGCTGAAGCGCCGCGCGCCATCGGCCACGGTGTTCGGCTTGGATCCCGATCCACAAGCGCTCGATATCGCGCGGCGCAAGGCCGCGCGGGCGGGCGCGGGCCTAGAATTCCTGCAAGGGTTCGTCAGCGATGCGCTCATTAAACCATTGCGCCCGCTCAGCAAGATCGCGATCAGCCTCGTGCTGCATCAGACGCCGGTGAAAGAGAAGCTCCGTATTTTGAATACTTGCCGCCATGTGCTGGGCCCAGATGGCGAAGTGCATATCGCCGATTATGGCGAACAGCGCGGTTTGATGCGCTTCGCGTTCAGAACCACGGTGCAGGCGCTCGACGGCGTCGAGGACACGGAACCACACGCCCAAGGCCATTTCCCAGCGATCGTGAGGGAAGCAGGCCTCAAGACGCTCACCGAAACCTCGCGCACGCACACGCCGACGGGACAGATCACCACCTGGATCGCCCGCCGCTAACGCCAGCAATCACAACCCAAGGAGCGATTTCGTGAAGCTTGTTGTTCGCGCCGCCGCATGCGCCGCTCTTGTCGCCGCTGCCTGGCCGGGCGCCGCCATGGCGCACGATTTCTTCCTCCTGCCTGACCAGTTTCACGGCGCGGGAAGCTTTGAGATGCAAGCAACAGTCGGCGCGGCGTTTCCCGCGCCCGAGACTGTTGTCGGCCAGGACCGCGTCGCCGAATTGCGCACAAGCGAAGGTGCATCGGTCGCCGTCGCGGGCCCAGGCGATCAATCGCTGCGTCTGACGTTCACGGCATCGCGGCCGGGCGCCCATGTGGCGGGCGTTCGCCTCCTCCCGCGCGAAGTCGAGTACGAAGGCGAGCGCATTGCGCTCATCATGGAAGAATACGAGGTGAGCGCTGAAGCGCAGGAGGCGGTCGCCGCGCTCCCCGCCCGGCGCGTGCTCAGCGCGACCTCCGAGCGTTTCGCAAAGACCATTGTTTGCAGCGAGACCTGCTCGGGCGCGTCGGGGGCGCAAGCATTCGGCTATCCGTTGGAGTTCGTCGCCGACGCATCAGGCGCAGACCAATTCCGCCTGCTGTTGAACGGACGCCCGTTGGCGAACTATCCCATAGCCATCGCCACACGCGGCGCACGCACAAGCGCGCGCACGGACGCTGAAGGCCGCGTGACTGTGGACCTAAGCGGCGAGGGGCCTTTCATGCTCTTTGCCGCGCACATGAGCCCGCCTGCAGAAGCGGGCGGGCGTTTCCCCATGCTGCTGACATCGCTGACCGTTGCCGGCCCGACGTGTTCGAGAACCGCGTGTCGCTGACGTGGCGATCTCTGCGCTTGACCCAGCGCTGAAAGAGATTGGCGCGCTCGGTGCTCCTCAGGGCTGCATCCTCAAGCACGTTCATCGTTCGCCCAGGTGCTCCGCAGATGAATGAAGGCTGAGAACGCTCTTCAGCGCAGCCCTATGCGCGCTGTGCATTGATGCTTGATGCGGAGGTAACACTGAAACAATCTTCGGGAGCTCATTATGAAACGACATTTGGCAGCCTTGTTTGCCGCAGCCGCGATTGTGATTGCGGTTCCCACCGCCGCAAGCGCGCAAGAACGCGGCTATTTCGGCCAGGGTCAGTATTACGGCGGTCAATACGGCGGCGCCGAATGGAACCGCGATAATCGCGGCTACAACAATCTCCGCCGTCAGTTCCAGCACGCCTATTCCGGCGTTCAACACGGCCTGCGTGACGGCTCATTCAATCGTCGCGAGGCGCGCCAATTTTATGGCGTGATCGGCGATCTGCGTCAGCGTTTGGATTTCTATCGCGACAATGACGGCTATCTCGACCGCCGCGAAGCGCGCGATCTCGATCGTAGGCTCGCACGTCTGCACGCCGTCATGCACGAAGCGCACGAAACCGGTCACGAGGACCAGGATTACGGTTACGACGGCCGCGACGACCGTCGCGACCGAGACTACGACCGCGACCGTGACGGCCGCGGAGACCACGATCACGACCGTGACGACCGCCGTTAATTGATGCGCCAATCAACTGGGCGCGGCGTCATCGCTGCGCCCAACACGGCGCGGCGCCAGCTCGAACCCGCGCCTCACTGATGCGTCACTGCTCATGAACCATGGTAACGACCGAGGTTTCGGTTGCGCTCTTCAGTTGGAACATCACCCTGTCGCCAACCGAGATGTCCCGGAGGATGGCAGGATCCTCGGCGGTAAACTGCATCGACATCGCTGGCCAACTGACCGCCGGGATGGCCTCGTGGTCCAGCGATATGGTGCCTGCGGTCGCATCGACAGCCGTCACCACGCCAGTGCTCTGAATAGGCGCCGAGCCCTCAGCCGGCGCCGCAGTTTCCATGGCGCTCATATCCGTGGCGGTTTCCTCCGCGCCCGGCTGGGCCGGCGGCGAACAAGCCGCCCCTGAGAGCAAGGTCGCGAAAAGTGCTGCGACAAAAATCGTCTTCATGTCTGTTCTCCAAGGTTCGGGCCGATCCGTTGCAATTCGTTCGCGCCTTTACGCGCGAGTTCGCGGCGCCGGATCATTAGATAAGCCGCGGGTATGACAAACAAAGAGAGCAGCGGCGCAGACAGCATGCCGCCCACCAAAGGCGCCGCGATGCGGCGCATAACCTCCGCGCCCGCCCCGCCCGTAAACAAGATTGGAAACAGACCGGCGAGAATGACGGCCACTGTCATGGCCTTCGGCCGCAAGCGCAGCAGCGCCCCTTCGCGAACGGCTTCGGCGACGACCGCGGGCGTAATCTCCTCGCCCCGACCGATACGCTCTTGCAGCGCGTTCTTGAGATAGATCAGCATCACCACGCCGAACTCGGCCGCGAGTCCCGCGAGCGCGATGAACCCGACCGCAACCGCAACCGAGAAATCATACCCTAAGAAGTAAACCAGCCAGATGCCGCCGGTGAGCGCAAACGGCACGCTCGCCATTACGATGGCCGCTTCGTCGAAGCGCCGGAACGTCGCGTAGAGAAGCAAAAAGATGATCGCCAAGGTCGCCGGCCCGACGATCACGAGTCGCTCTGTGGCGCGCTGCAGGTATTCGAAATGGCCTGAATAGGCCACGCTGACGCCGGCAGGCAGCTGCTGCTGCGCAACAGCGCGCTGCAGATCCCCCACAACCGAGGCCAGATCGCGGCCTCGCACATCCACATAGACGAACGCCGAAAGCCGGCCGTTCTCGCTGCGGATCATGGAGGGGCCATCGGCGATTTCAACTCTGGCCACTTCGCCAAGCGTGAGGCGCAGTCCCTCATTGGTCACGATCGGCAACGCAATCAGACGATCGAGCGTGTCGCGCGCTTCGCGCGAATAGCGCAGATTGATCGGATAGCGCGCGCGGCCGTCGATGACCTCGCCGATATTTTCGCCGCCAATCGCGCCGGAGACGACGGCCTGCACGTCTTCTACGTTGAGCCCATAGCGTGACGCGGCGAAGCGATCGATGTCGACGTTGACATAGCGCCCGCCGGTGATGCGTTCGGCCACTGCTGACGATACGCCAGTCACCCCGCGCGCCGCTTGCTCGATGGCGCGCGCAGCCGCGTCGATCGATGCCAGGTCGGGGCCGCTGACCTTGACGCCGATCGGGCTCTTCACACCCGTCGCAAGCATGTCGATGCGATTGCGGATCGGCGGCACCCAAACGTTGGTGAGTCCAGGTACTTGGACGACACGGTCGAGTTCTTCGATCAAACGCTCGGGCGTCATGCCGGGGCGCCATTCAGAGCGCGGCCGCAATTGGATCGTCGTCTCGAACATTTCGAGCGGCGCGGGATCGGTCGCCGTTTCTGCCCTGCCCGCCTTCCCAAACACACTTTCGACTTCTGGCACCGTACGAATGAGGCGGTCGGTTTGCTGGAGCAGCTCCGAAGCTTCCGACGCTGACAAACCGGGTAGCGCCGTCGGCATGTAGAGGAGATCACCTTCGTCCATCATCGGCATGAACTCGCCGCCGACCCGCGACAGCGGCCACGCCGTAGTGGTGAGAGCCAGCAGTGCAACGACGAGGATGAGCCGCGGATTGATCAGCGTGAACTCGATCGCCGGCCGATAGAGCCCGGCCAAGAAGCGATTGACCGGGTTGGCGTCCTCGTGCGGAACCCGTCCTCTGATCCAATATCCCATCAGCACCGGCGTCAGCGTCACCGCGAGCGCAGCCGACGCCGCCATCGCGTAAGTCTTGGTGAAGGCGAGCGGCGCGAACAGACGCCCCTCCTGCGCCTGCAATGTGAAAACGGGCAGGAATGAGAGCGTGATGATCAGCAGGCTAAAGAAGAGCGCGGGTCCCACTTCAATCGCCGCTTCGGTGATAACGCGCCAATGATCGGGCCCTTGCGGCATCTCGCCGTTATGGTCGTCACGCCAGCGTTCGAGTTTCTTGTGGGCGTTCTCGACCATGACGATGGCCGCATCCACCATGGCGCCGACGGCGATGGCAATGCCTGAGAGCGACATAATGTTGGCGTCGACCCCTTGCAGGCGCATCACCAGGAAGGCCATGGCGACGCCAAGCGGCAGCGTGACGATCGCCACCATCGCCGAGCGGATGTGAAACAAGAAAAGCGCACACACGAGGGCCACGACGATGAATTCTTCGAGCAGCTTGCCGGCCAGATTTTCGATCGCGCGGTCAATCAGCGAAGAGCGGTCATAGGTGGTCACAACCTCAACGCCGGCTGGCAAGCTGCGCTCGAGCTCCGTCAGCCGCGTTCGGACCGCTTCGATCACCTCGCGTGCATTCTCGCCCGCGCGGATGATGACGACGCCGCCCGCGACCTCACCCTCCCCGTTCAGTTCAGCGATGCCGCGGCGCATTTCGGGCCCGAGCTGCACCCAGGCGACGTCGCTCAATCGAACGGGAACTCCGTTCGCGCCCAACCCAAGCGGAATGCTGTCGAAATCTTCGAGCGTGCGCAGATAGCCCGAGGCGCGCACCATGTGTTCGGCTTCACCCATCTCGACGACGCCGCCGCCGGTCTCGCCGTTGGCGGCGCGCACGGCGTCGGCGATGCGCTGCTGGCTTACGCCATAGGCGGCCATGCGCTCCGGATCCAAGACGATCTGGTACTGGCGCACCATCCCGCCGATCGAAGCGACCTCGGCGACACCGGGCACGCTTTTCAACTCGAAGCGCAACAGCCAATCCTGCAAGCTGCGGAGCTGGCTCAAATCATGCCGGCCGGTGCGATCGATCAGCGCGTATTGATAGACCCAGCCGACGCCGGTCGCGTCAGGCCCAAGCGAAGCGCGCGCTGTCGGCGGCAGCCGCGTTTGCACCTGGCTCAAATATTCGAGCACGCGCGAGCGCGCCCAATAGAGATCGGTCCCGTCCTCGAAAATTACGTAGACGAAGCTGTCGCCGAAGAACGAATAGCCGCGCACGGTGCGCGCGCCAGGCACAGACAGCATCGTTGTGGTCAGCGGATAAGTGACTTGATCTTCGACGATCTGCGGCGCCTGGCCTGGATAGGTGGTGCGGATGACGACCTGCACGTCGGACAAGTCGGGTAATGCATCGACCGGCGTCGTGCGCACGGCGATCGCCCCGGCGATAGCCAGAGCGAGCGCCGCCACCACCACCAACAACCGATTGGCGACAGACCAGCGGATGATCGCCGCGATCATGGCGTGCGCCCCGTCTCGCTTATGTCTTCGATCACATAAGCGCCGCTCGCCTCACGAAAGCGGAATGCTACAGCGTCGCCAACGGCCAGGCCTCGCGCCTGTTCGGCGCGCGCCAAGCGGAACTGCATGGTCATGGCCGGCCAATTCAGACTGGCGACGGGGCCATGCGAGATGGTCACCGGTCCGCCGCCGATTGCGGTGATGCGTCCCGACGCCTCGTGCACCGCATTGGGGGCCGGCTCTGGCGCAGCGCGCGAGGCGTTGAGCCGCGCCACCGCGCCCGAGAGATTGGCTTCAGAATCGATCAGGAACTGACCTGAAGCGACGACGCGCTGGCCTTCGCTCAGACCCGAGGTGATGGCGATAGCGTCGCCTTGCTGGCGCCCGAGCGCGACTTCAACCGGCGCGTAGCTGCCATCCTCTTGCACCACGATCACGATCGAACGCGCCCCGGTGCGGATGACGGCCTCGGTAGGGATGACGAGCGCGGACTCTGCCCGCTCTTCCAAGCGCGCCTCTGCTGTCATTCCCGGCCGCAACCTCCCTCCAGGATTGGCGAGCGCGATGCGCACCTCGATGGAGCGCGTGGCCGTGTTCGCCGAGGGCAGCACGCTTTCTATGCGGCCAGAAAACGATTCACCGGGGTAACCGGGAAATGTCGCACTGACGCGCGCGCCAGGACGTGCAAGGCCAGCATCGGTTTGCGACAGCGAAGCGATCAGCCAGACCGGCGACAGCCCGTTGATGGTGGCGAGCGAAGCGCCCGGCATGATGATCATGCCTTGGCGCACATCGAGCGCGGTGATGGCGCCCGTGACAGGTGCAACAACTGTAAACACGGGCCGTGGCGCGCCCTCTCGATCGACGCGCTCGATCAGCGAAGCGGGCATGCCGAGCATGGCGAGGCGCCGGCGCGCGGCAAACGCCAGATCGCCACCCGCGCCGCGTAGCGCCAAATATTCTGCTTGCGCGGCGGTCCATTCCGGCACGCGGACATCGACGATCGGCGCGCCTGCTTGCACCACATCGCCGACGGCGCGGCCATGCGCGCGTTCGACGAAACCGCCGGCGCGCGCTTGCACCACGGCCAGACTGCGTTCGCTAAAGGTAATCACGCCGGCAGCCAGCACAGAGCGCGCGACGCTTGACCGTTCAACGGTCGCCAGACGCACGCCCAGATTTTGCGCCACGCCGGAATCGATGCGCACGCCTGATTGGCTTTCACCTTCATCAGCGTAGCGCGGCACGAGCGCCATATCCATGAACGGCGATTGGCCGGGTTCGTTGAAATGGACCTCCGGGCGCATCGGATCGTACCAATAGAGCACTTGCCGTTCGCCATCGGTCGCGGACGGCGCATCGCGGTTTACGCCCAGCCAATAACCGCCGGCGCCGACAAGACCGAGCACGAGTGCGCCGCCCGCGATGAAGGGCGCGAGGCGTCGCCAACGGCGTTGCTGCGGATCGCTCATTGCTCAGTCTCCGCATATTGCAGCGTGAGCGCGGCGCCCGTGAGCGCCAGCCTCTCTTCCAAAGCGATCAGATCCAATTCCGCTTCGAGCGCGTCGCGGCGCGCCCCGATCAGCGCGCTTGTGCTTGCGTTTCCGGCCGCGAACGCACCGGCTGCGGCTTCGGCGCGCTGGCGCGAGAGCGGCAGCCTGACATCACGCGCGCGCGCCACGCTTGACGCGAGTGCGGCGTGTTGGGCCAAGCCTGCTTCAAGCATGGCTTCATGCTCACGCACGGTGGCCTCGCGCTCGGCGCCCGCGCGCGCGACGTCGGCGCGCCGCGCATCGATCAAAGGGCCCTGCCGCCAGGCTTGAAACAGCGGCAGTCCTACCCGCACTTCGACAGATGCCATGTCTTCAAGCGCCGGGTCACGGCGCCCATAGGAAAGCTCCCATGACCAGTCGGGCCAGCGTTCAGCACGGGCCATGCGAAGACCAGCTTGCGCGACGTCGGATTCGGCTTCGTAGGCTGCAAGCGCCGGATGCCGGCGCAGATGCTGGCGCAACATCTCGTCATCGATGACAAATGACGGTGCTTCATCGGTAAGCGGCGCGTTGGCCGCGTCGCCGATCCAGCGCCGCAATTCGGCGCGCATCGCTACAACATAGGCCGCAGCTTCCGCACCGCGATCTTCAAACCGCGCAGCTTCAACCTCGGCCGCGATAGCTTCATCGACGCTGCCCGCGCCAGCGCCAAGCCGCGCGCGCGCCGCTTCAGCCGACGCATGCGCCTCGCGCGCGAGGCGTTCGAGGAGAGCAACGCGGCGCTCCGCGTAGTAAAGACCAATCCAGGCTTGCGCAGCCCCCAGCCGCGCTTCGAGGCGTCCGAGTTCAACGCCCGCGCCAGCGCGCTCAGCTTCGGCGCGCGCCATGGCGCGCCGCGCGCCGAGTTCGGCGAAGCTTGGCATCTCCTGCATGATGCCGACGCGTTGCATCGTCATCTCGTCGCGGTCGAGGCGATACCGGTCAGCCCCCGTCACCGGGACATTTTCGATCGCGAGCACAAGCTCAGGATCGGCCAGCGCGCCTGCGGGACCGATGCCGCGCGTCGCCGCTTCAAGCGCAGCGCTCCGCGCCACAATGGTCGGCCCATCGGTCGCGGCGCGCTGAAGCGCGTCGGAGAAGCTCAAATCTCGTGCGTGTGCGGTCGGCGCCAAGCCAACGGCGCAGGCCAATAACCATGCTTTGCGCATGACTGACTCCAGAGAAGTGGGACAAGCCCGAACGCATGCGCGCGCAACGCGCGCTAGCGCTGAATTTCCGGTGTCAGATGGTTCGTGGCGGACGGAAGAGTTGCTGGAGCGGGCCGCTCAAACTGGCGGGCTCACTCGAAATCGGCTGCGACAAACGGATGGTCGCGTTCGGCAGCGCGATGGGCGCGAACGTAGGCGCGACGGCCGGCGCCGTGCGGCATGACATCCCCATCACGCAGCCGTCCATGTCGTGCTGCTGTTGGGGTTGGCCCTTATCGGCGCCGCCCTCGTCCGGACAGCAATCATGTGCTGACGCCGCGGCCTCAACCGCCATCGGACACGCGAACGCACTGGCCGAAGCCAACCCGCTCGCCGCCATGGCGAAAGCTGTAAGCAGCGTTAATAGAAAGTGACGCACGACCCCACGATACTCCGCCCGCCTCACCAGTCCGTCAATTCTCGACACCAATTGATACGCAGGCGCCGGCGGGCTGGTGACGCCCATCGCTCTATATACGCAGCGCCAGGGCCGTTCCCTGGCTGGGGATTAGCTTTTTGTCGCTTGAGAGCGAAATGTAGCCGCGCCCTGGAGCGCGGCTACATGCGAGGTTAAGCTGCTTCAGCTTGCTGAGCGTCCACGGCCACGCCTTTGGAGCGGACAGTGCCCTCGCCCGGATCGATGGCGATGAACACCTTGCCGGTCCACCGGCCGGTCGCCTTGTCCTTCCAGCGGTCGTGACGGAGCTTGCCGCTAACTTCGGCGATGACGTCTTTCTTCATCGCCTTAGCGGCAGTCGCAGCCTTGCCGTCATTGATCTCGACGGTGAAGCGGTTGGTGCGGTTCTCGTCCTTCACTTCGAGCCAGAGCGAGACGATCTCGATCGTGCCGCCGCGTTGTTCGAAGCTGCGGGTTTTCGGCGTGTCTACGAGCTTGCCGATGATGGTGACGCGATTGGTCATGTGCGTATCCTCGAATGCGTTCCCGGCTGATCCCGGGGCCGCGGGCGTCGCCCGCGACGGCGCTCAAAGCGCCCGGCCATGAGGCGGCGCGGGCAAGGTGAAAATGGTGGGGCCCGAGGTCCCACGCGTCAGCGCGGGACCCGAAGCCCGTGTGAGCGGGGCGGGGAAACGATTTTCTCCTTGCCGGCGGCGACGGCCGGGCGAGACAGGGCGACGGCGTGGGCGACGCTTGCGGTGCTGGTTCAGAACGTGGCGCGAGATGCGCGATCAGGCCGCCAGTTCACTCGGGCAGTTCGAAGCCCTCGACGAAATCGCGTCTTCCAACGATGGCGCCTGCGTGCGTGATTTCCTCGAGTGGATCGAGAGAGTCGCCAAGCAGTCGCATCCCTCCAAGCAATTCGAAGCGCCAAACGCTGAGGTGCGGCGCATCTTTGCCACGTGCGCCTTCATAGCGAAGGACGCCGCCGCCGAGGTCGGCCGATACGCGCCGATCGCTGTTAAGTGAAAGGAGATGCTCGAAGAGCGGCACGCCCGCCGCTGTCATCGCCCACGCCTTGGCGGCATGATCATCGGTGAGTTCATCAGGCCAATGATGCCAGGAAAGCCCCCGCGCAATAAGCGTCAGAAGAACTATCAGCTGCGCGCCGTCGAGTGGCAACGTCGTGGTGAGCGCGGCGGACCAATCCGGCCGGATTCGCGCAATAGGCGCCGCGCCGGCGGCGAGTTCGCGCTGAAGGCGGCGATTATTCTCAAGACGCGGGGAGACCAGTGTTTCGAGGTTCTCGCCCGCACCGCCATGAACGGCGCCGAACGGAAGCACTGCGAGCAAATACGACTCAAGCCGGCTCTTGCGCCGATTGCATGGCTCGCAGGCGGGGACGATCGGCAGATTTCCGCGCTTCTCGATGGCGACAAATTCGCGCGCTAGGACGTGATCGTCGGTGGTGGCTTCGGTGACGGCGCAATACGCGCACATCCTGCCGCGAAAGGCTCTACGCATCGGGCGCTTCAATGCACATCGCGTTCCATATCGGGACTGTGTGCGCCGTTGCCAAACTACGCATAGGGGCACGCCCAAGCGTTCCAGTCTTCCGCGTCCTCAGGTGGCAGCGCCAGCTCAGCGCTAGGCCCCACCCGCTGGATGAGCAGCTCCGCGGCCGCCAGTCCCGCCGCATCGTTATCCGCCGCTACGATGAGCCGGCGAACATGCTGCGGCGGATCGAAACGAGCTAGATTGTCTGCGGTAAGCGCCGCCCATGCAGGAACTCCCAGCACCTGAGATGCCGAAAGCATGGTCTCCACGCCTTCACCGACGGCGAGTTCGGCGACGGGCTCGCGAAGGCGGACGGC
>JANNFK010000031.1:0-65003 GCA_031379735.1 Caulobacteraceae bacterium
ATTCGCCGGCGCAGATCATCGCCATAAGCCCCAGGCATTTGACCTCCAGATCCTCAACGACCAGGAGATTCGCCCTGTTCGCAGAAAAAGTGAATCCCTCCCGGAGGTTTCCGATTCAACTCGATCGGCCTTTGCTCTAGCTTCGCACTCGCGGGGACCGCAGCGGCGCAGGACGCTGAACCCTTCGTGGTTCAACTGCGCCTGCCAGCGCGTAACACGACCGCGGATGTCTTTGCGTGGCGCACGGCTCAAGGCATTGAAGTGGAAGGACGCGCGCTCGCATCACTTGGCGTGAACGCGCCGGACACCGCCGATCTCGTTTCGCTAGCGCGCGTGCCGGGACCGACCTTCGAGGAACACCCAGGCCAAGGCGCGATCATCATCTCCTGCACGACTGCGTGCTACGCCCATCAAGAAATCGATCTTGAGCGCGATGAGGCCGTTCAACCGATCGATGCTTCTGCGTCTGGCGGCTACATCAACTACGAAGCCGACGTGCAGTGGGTCGATGAAGGAGGTCTGAGCGCAGCCGGCATTGCGGAAGTTTCGCTCTTCGGCCGCTGGGGGTTGCTCGACGGATCGTGGATCGCGCAAACGGAAGGCGACGCACACGTCACGCGCCTGGAGACGACTTGGACGGTCGACCGGCCGGATCTCAGTGTTCGTGGGCGCTTGGGTGACTCCCTTCACATCGGCGCAACAGGAATACCGGTTCGCTTTGGCGGCATCCAAATTGGCCGCTATTTCGGTTTAACGCCGTCAATGCTCACCTATCCAACGCCGGCGCTCTCGGGCGAAGCGGAGGCGGCGTCCACGGTGGAGCTTTATGTCGATGGCGTGCTGCGCGCGCAGTCCACCGTCGAAGCCGGCCCGTTCGTGATCGACCATGCGCCGGTGGTGTCGGGTGGCGGTGAGGCGCAGCTTGTCATCACCGACATTCTTGGCCGCCAACAAACCATTACGCGCCCGTTTTTCGTGAGCACCGACATGCTGCGCCAAGGTCTCGACGATTGGTCGTTCGCGTTCGGCGCCGAACGTCTCGACTTCGGCCGCAAGGATGCCCGCTACGGCGACACCTTCGCCGCCGCGCGCTATCGCGGCGTCACCAACAATCTGACCGTCGAAGCCGCCGTTGAAGCCACGGATCACACGACAACCGCGCAAGCCGGCATCACCATTGCCAGCGTCGCTTTCGGCCAAGCCTATCTTTCGCACGCTGAGAACGGTGACGGCGGCTACAATCAGGTCTCCTGGCATTATGACGGGCGGGTGCTTTCGATTGGCGCGCAATACGAAGAACGCGACCGGAGATTCACACCGCTTGGCCGCGGCGCAAGCGACACGTTTCGCCAAGACCTCGCCGGAAACCTTGGTGTTGAGATGGGCGGCTACGGCTCGTTCACGCTGACGGTCGCGCAAGTTGAATACACAGACGAACCCGAAGCGCGAACAGTCAGTTTTTTCCTACACGCCAGACTATCTTGACGGCGCTATCTCACTTCGGCTCGCGCACCATGATCGCGAGGAGAGCGAACTTGCGGCGAGGATTAGTTTCAGCTTCTCCTTGGCTGACGAGGTGTCCGCCCACGCGAGCGTGGACAACGACGCTCGCGGCGCCACCTATCGCGCCAGCGTGCAACGTGCGGTGGAACCAGGACTGCCTGGCTGGAGGGCACGCGTCTCTGCCGGCGCCAGTGAACGGGTCGAGGCCGCCGCAATGACGCGCGGGCCGCTCGGCGACACGATGGCGGAAGCTAGCATCACTGATGACGGCGGCGGCGTACGTGTGCGGCACGGCGGCAGCGCCGCTTGGATCGAAGGCATTCCGTTTGCGGGACGCCGCATCGATGGCGCCTTTGCAATTGTCGACGCTGGCGCGCCCAATGTGTCCATCGCACGCAATCGCCTCGACATTGGCGAAACCGGCAACGACGGCCGCCGCCTTGTCAGCAATCTGCGTCCATACGACACCAACATCATCAGCATCAATGCCGACGATCTGCCGATTGATCGCGCACCGGCCTCGCCAGACCGCAGCGTGACGCCCGTCGAAGGGTCAGGCGTCGTTGTCCGCTTTAGAGATGCGCGCGAGCGGATCTTGGAAACGCGCGTCGCCTATGCCGACGGCGCGATCCCGCAACGCGGGGCCGTACTTGTTCGCGGGCGCGACGGCGCACGTTTTTCGATTGGCAGCGAGGGCCGCATCGTCCTGCAAGGCGCGCAAGACGGAGACGTTCTGCAGCTCAGCAACACGGCTTGCAGTGCACGCGCCGGCGAGACCGCCGCCGCTGACGGCCTCATGTTGCTATGCGCGGCGCTGTTATGACCCGGCTCTTCTTCGCTTGCGTCACGCTGATACTTGCGTGGGCCTCCACGCCGACTCGGGCCAACGCGCTCGTCTGCGGCATTTTCGGCTGCTCGTGCAACGTCTCAGCGACGACGCTCGACTTTCAAAACATCAACCCGCTCAGCGGCGCTCAATCCGCGGAGGGCCAAGTCACAGTCGATTGCACCGGTATCGTCGACCTCTTCCCAAGTATGGTCGTGCGGATGCAGAGTGGAACCTATGGCACGATCAACGCGCGCAAGATGCGGTCACCTTCCGGAGATTTGCTCGACTACAACATTTACACGACGAGCCAACACAGCGCGATCTGGGGCAACGGTACGACTGGTTCGACCGTCACCGTATCCGGCGGCCTGCTCGCACTCGGGCACTGGAGCGTGAGCCGCCAGGTTTACGGCGTCGTTTCACCAACGCTTTCGACCAAGCCCGGCAGCTACACCGACACAGTCATTGTCCGCATCGATTGGTGACGTCACGACGCCGGGATCACCTCGACATCGAGGCCGAGGCCTTGCAGTTGCGGCCGCACCACTGATGCATCACCAACTACGACCCAAACGAAGCGTGACGGATCGATAACCGCGCGCGCCGCCGCATCCATATCGGCGGCGCTCATGCCGCGGTAGCGTGTGGCGACGCTCTCCCAGTAATTGTCGGGACGGCGATAAAGTTGGTTCGAGCGCAGCGCGCCCAGGACAGCGCCCGCCGTCTCGAACAAACCCGGCAATTGCCTGATGTTGCCGTTGACCGTGCGCGTATGCTCGCCTTCCGAGACGCCATTCGTCGTGTTGAAGGTATTGATCTGCTCAAGCAGCACACGGATCGAGTCACCTGTGCGGTCTGCCTGCACCGGGGCGTTGATAATGTAGGGCACCTGATTCTCGCGCAGGTTCACGACGCCGTTGAGGCCATAGGACCAGCCCCGGCGCTCACGGATTTCGGTGTTGATGCGCGAGAGGAAGTTGTTGCCCAGCACTTCGTTGGCAGCGACGAGCGCCAGCGTGTCATCTGCGCCCCGCATTGGCAGCACGGCGCCGGCATAGATCACCGATTGCGGCGACTGCGGACGGTCCACCAGCACGATGCGCGAGCGCGGCGTTGGGATCGGCGTGTCGAAGTTCTTATGCCCAACCGGCGCCGCAGTGCCGCGCCAATCGCCGAAGCGGGCGTTAAGTGCGCGCGTGATCTCGGTGAGCGGACGATCCGACACAACGAACACTCGCGCAGTCTCAGGACGAATCCAGCCTTGGTGGAAGGCCACAAGATTATCGCGCGTCAGCGGCGTGACGGAGGCTTCGTTGCCAAGGCCAGACGTGGGGCGGCCGTAGGGATGGTTTTCACCGAACACGAGGGCCGGGAAAACGCGCTGTGCGAGCCCGTTCGGTTGCGTGCCTTCAGCGGCGATCGCAGCCAGTTGCTGATCGCGCAGGCGCGCGACTTCGCTAGCTTCGAAGTCCGGACGCAGAACGATGTCGGAGAAGAGATCGAGTGAGAGCCCAAGGTTCGCGCTCAACGTCGTCAGGGTTAGTGACGAGCGATCGAGCGTGCCGTTCGTGCCGATAGCCGCGCCAAGTCGTTCTTGCTGTTCGGCGATCTGCATCGCGTCGCGTCCGCCCGCGCCTGAAGTCAGCGCCGAGAGCATCAGACGTTGGGTGCCGTAACCGCCTTGCGGATCTGCAGAAACGCCGGCGTCGAAATCGAACGCCACATAGGTGACAGGCACTGCGGAGCGTTGCGCGTAAACGACCTCGACGCCGTTCCGCAGGCGGGCGCGTTGGACGTCGGGAAAATCCAAGTCCGCGATCGTACCAATTTCCGGCATCGGATCGCGGGCTTGCGCCGTCGGCGGGCGATTGTCCGGCGGCGGACGGTTCGAGCTTGCTTCTTGGTATGGCTCGCGTGCGCCGGGATCTACGCGCAGCGCATAGGTCGGCCGCGCCAGCCAACGGCCCATGACCTCACGCACTGCGGCAGGCGTCACATCGCCATAGGCGCGCAGGTTGCGCTCATAGAAGTCAGGATCGCCGGCAATAACAGCGCTATTGGCGAGTGCTACGGTCTTGCCGCCGAAACCGCCCACCTGCTCGATTGCGAGCACGCTGCCGAACACTTGCTGTGTAGCGACGCGCTGGATCTCGTCCGCGGTCGGTCCGGTGGCGATGTATTCGCCGACAATCTGATCGAGACGCGCCGAGACGGCCGCCGGATCTACACCCGCCTTCACATCGACGGTGACGAAGAACAAGCTGATCCGCTGGAATGGCAGGACGCTTGAACTCACGGAAACTGCGCTCTGCTCATCACGCACGAGTATGCGATCCAGACGCGAACTGTTCAGACCGCCGAGCACTTGCGCGGCGACATCAAGCTCCAACGAGTCGTCGTTCGCCAAACCGGGCACCACCCAAGTGCGATAAAGGCGCGTGTTGGAAACGCGATCGTGCATGGTGTCGTCGATGCGCTGACTGAGCGTGGGAACATCAGCCGAGGCTGGGGTATTCGCCGTCCCGCGTGGGATTTGTCCAAAATAGCGCTCCATCAGCGGTCGCGCTTCCGACGCGTTGATGTCGCCCGCGAGCACAATCACAGCGTTGTTCGGCGCATAATTGTCGCGGAACCACTGGCGCACTTCTTCAAGGGAGGCGTCATCGAGATCAGCCATCGAACCGATCGTTGAATGGCGATACGGATGCCCCTCAGGGAAAAGGCGCTCAAGGATGCGATAGAAGGTCATGCCGTACGGCTGGTTGTCGCCTTGGCGCTTCTCATTCTGAACGATACCGCGTTGCGCATCGAGACTTGTTTGCG
Organism: Caulobacteraceae bacterium; assembly: GCA_031379735.1. Taxonomy (GTDB): domain Bacteria; phylum Pseudomonadota; class Alphaproteobacteria; order Caulobacterales; family Aquidulcibacteraceae; genus Vitreimonas. The sequence continues at coordinate 5,156 of JANNFK010000031.1, forward strand.
TGAGCGCGCCGAGCAAGTAGCCCATGCGCTCGCTCTCAATGTAGAGCCCGCGCTCCAGCGCCGGGGTGGGGACTGTCTGGAAGTAGTTGGTGCGATCAAACCAAGTGGTGCCATTCCAATTGGTGGCGCCCATTTCGCGCAATGGCTCGATCAGGTTCGGAATGTGCTCGGTGCCGTTGAAGAGCATGATATGTTCGAAGAGGTGCGCGAACCCCGCCTGCCCCTCCGGCTCATCTTTTGAGCCGACATTGTACCAAGCCGCGATAGCGACGATCGGGGCCTTGCGATCCTCGTGCACAAGCACTGTAAGGCCATTGTCGAGCGTGAAGCTCTCATAGGGGATTTCAACGCCATCGAGCAGCTCCGCGACTGTCGCCGGCCGCTCATTGCTGGTTGCCGGTGTACTCGATGTTGCGCAGCCGCTCAGCACCGCCGCAAACATCAACGCTCCCACAAGCGCTCGTTTCATCGCATGGCTCCCCAAAACCTAGCAGTCCAGGCAGCGCACGCGCGCGCTTATGTCCAGCCTTTTCGCGGCGGGCTGCGACGAATGACGTGGATTGATCGGCTAGCGGCGGATGACGTCCGGCGCGACCGCCGGACCACCGCCGAATGCGCGGTACGTCGCGATCGCGGCGCGCGCGAATTGCGCCTCCGCATCGATGCGCGTGAGGTTCGCATCGATGAGCTGCTGTTCCGAGCGCAAACGATCGGCCAGGCTTTGAATGCCGGCGCCGAACGCTGCGCGTGAGCCACGCGCGGTGATCGCTGCCGCCTCTTCCGCGGCGCGCGCCGAGTCCAGCCGCAAGCGACCTTGATCGAGCGAGACCAGCGCGTTTGAAGCTTCCGCTACGGCTTGCGTCACCGTCTGGCGATATTGGATCAAGGATTGATCGAATTGTGCATCACGCTGGCGCGACACCGCGAAGCGTCGGCCCCAATCAAAAAGGGGGATCGAGATGATAGGTGTTGCCGAAGCGAGCGTGATCCCTGCGCCAGTCGGGTTGCCGATCAGCGCATCTGTGACGTTGATCGAGCCGGTCAGGTTGAGGCGCGGCAGCAGATCAGCGCGCGCGGCGCCAAGTTGAGCTGCCGCGATCAAAGTTTGCGCTTCGGCGCGCGCCACGTCGGGACGGAGGCGCAAGAGATCAGCAGGCGCCGCTGGCGCTGCAGTGAGCTCGAGGTGGGGAATTGGGGCCGCCTCGGCGTTCAGTACTGCCTGCGTTTGAGCTTCATCGGTGCCTGGCGCGCGGCCACGAAGCACCGCCAGCACATTTTCGGCGCGGCGTTGTTCAATGATCAAACCCGGCAGACGCGCACGCGTGCTTTCGGCCAAGCGGCGTGCGTCCGCTGCATCGGCCTCGGACGCAAAGCCCGCGTTGGCGCTGATCGCGAGGATGCGCACGAGTTCGTCGGCGCTGGTGATGGATTGCTGTAGCGCGACGCGGCTCGCCTGTGCCGCACGCAGATCTACATAAGCCTGGGCGATGTCGGCTGCGAGCGTCACGCGCGCGCCGCGTAGATCGGCCAAGGCGCTCTGTGCGCCAGCGCGCGACCCGGCTGCTGTTGCGCCGATCGCAAACAGTGGCAGCTCCCACGAGACTTGCGCACCGTAGGCGCCGCTCATGGACTCACGATCAACGCCAGTGGGCACCGGGCCCTCAACAAAACGTTGGTACTGCCCACTCCCCGTTGCAGTCAGTTCGGGCAGAAACTGAGTTAAAGTAGAATAGGACAACGCTCGCGCTTCACGGACACGCGACACGGCCAATTGAACACTTGGGCCTTCCGAGAGCCCCTCCACGACCAATTGATTGAGAGCCGGATCGTTGAAACCTTGCCACCAGTCGGCGACAGGAAGCTCCGCGCCTTGGGGGGCGTCGCGCCACGCTGACGGTAGCGGCGGCGCTTCGGCGCGCTCACTTGGCATGGTTACGCACCCGCCAGCGGCCAGCGCGCCGGCCAGCGCAAGGGCTCGGACAAGGTTTCCGGTTGCGGCCATTCCTGCTTGCTCCTCAGATACTTAGGCGACTGACAACCATATGCCGGCGATACTGGCCCGGCCCGAGATTTGGGTTTTCAGCTTGACGCCGTCCAGCCTTAACATTTAAAGAATGAACATTCGTTTTATATGCGTCGCAACATGGCGGCGCAAGCCGTTTCCGGCAACCTGTCACCTGGGACCCTTATTTGGCTCGTCTAGCCGATCCCGAACTTGCTGAGCGGCGGCGGCGTCAGATCATGGACGCGGCCATCGCCTGCTTCCGTCGCCGTGGGTTCCATCAAGCGACGATGGCTGAGATCTGCGCCGAAGCCGACATCAGCGCCGGGGCGCTTTACCGCTATTTCTCCAGCAAGGCCGACATCATCGGCGCCATCGCTGAGGACAAGCGCGGCGAGAGCGACGAGGCGTTCATGCGCGCCGCCGAACAGCAGGGATTCGTCCCAGCCATATGTCTTGTCGCGCGAGTATTCTTCGACAAGTTCGCCGATGGGGATGGCGCGTTGATCGCGGAGATCATGGCTGAAGCCATTCGTGGCGATGCAGTGTCAGCGCCGCTGCGCGCCGCGGATTCAGCAAGTGTCCAAATATTCATTCGCGCCATCACCGCCGCACAAGCGCGTGGCGAAGTCGACGCCACACTCGATCCCGAAATCGCGACAAACACCTTGTTTGCGACTTTGGAAGGCATAGGTCTCAGACGCGCGTTTTGCCGCCAGACCGATGTCGAACCCGCCATCAGTCAATTCCGTGCGCTCGCAGAGCGCTATCTCGAGCCACGTATATGAATAAGCCAGAAGACACCGAATTTCACTCTCGCGCCGAGAGTCTGTTCAAGCGCGCAAAGGATGCAAGCGGCAACGCGCTTCGCACTGCGCGCGATGTTGGCAAGCGCGCTTGGGATCGCGCAACCGATGCGCCTGACGAAAGCAAGCGCCGCCAGAAAATCCTGTGGCTCACCGGCGGCGGCATCGCGGCGTTGATCGCAGTGCTATTCGTGATGAGTCGCATCGGCGGCGACAACAACATTGCAACGCCGCTAACGCCCGCAGGCCAGGCCGTGAGCGTCATCGCCGTCGAAGCGCGGACATTCGAAACGGACGTCTCTCTGAACGGCGAAGCGCGTCCGGTGCGTGATATCCAAGTGACGGCGCAGGCGACCGGCGTTCGCATCCTGCAAATCCTCGTCGATGAAGGCGATATGGTTCGTCAGGGTCAAGCCATGGCGCGCCTCGATACGGCGCTTTCGAACGCGCAAACGAGCGCGGCGCAAGCGAGCGTCGCAGAGGCGCAATCGGCGTCCGTGCGTGCGCGCGGCGAATACGAGCGCGCGGAATCGATCCGCGACTCCGGCGCGCTCTCGGCCGAAGCGATCGAACAACGCCGTGCTGCGGCACTTGCTGCGGATGCGCGCTTGGCCGCAGCGCGCGCCCAGCTCGCGGAAACGACTGCGCGCCTCGGCGGCGGCTTCGTTCGCGCTCCAGCATCGGGCCTTGTCATCGACCGCACTGCAGAACTTGGCGGATCGGTCGCCGGGCAAGTGCTCTTCCGCATCGCCGCCGACAATCGTCTCGAAGTTGCGGCGCAAGTCGCGGAGGCGGACGCCTTAGCGCTAACCGAAGGGCAAACCGCCACGTTCACGCTTATCGATGGCACAACTGTCATCGGCACGTTGCGCCGCCTACCTGCTTCGATCGATAGCCGGACGCGCACGGGTGAAGCGCTCTTCACGCTGCCATCCGGCACGCGCGTACGCGCTGGCATGTACCTTCGCGGCCGCGCCGATCTGCCGTCGCGCGAGGTGATCGCAGTCCCGCAAAGCTCGGTGCTCTACGAGAGCGGCCAAGCCTATGTTCTGGTTCTCGACGACACGACGCACGTGCACCGCATTGACGTCCAACTCGGCGGACGCGACGGCGATTGGATTGAAGTTGTGCAAGGCCTCACTGGCGGTCAACGCATTGTCGGCTCCGGCGCCGCCTTCCTGCAGGACGGCGAACAAGTGCGTATCCTCGACGCGCGCGCGCCAGCGGCCGGCCAGGCAGCGGCCAATGAGAATGCCGCCGCGCCTGGTGAAGACATCCGCGGACGGGAGCACTGATCGCTTATGGCTTGGAACATCTCAGCCGGCGCGATCCGCAACCCGATCCCGCCAATTCTCCTCATTCTCGCACTGCTCTTCGCCGGCTGGACCGCTTACGGGCGCCTGCCGATCAACCAGCTTCCGAACGTCGACTTCGGCGGCTTCACCGTTGTCGTCGCGCAAGCGGGCGCAGCGCCCGCGGAAATGGAAACGCAGATCACGCAGCGCATCGAAGCGGCGCTGACTTCAGTCGAAGGCGTCAAGCGCGTGACCTCGACGATCTCGCCGGGCGTTTCGCAAACGACTGTGGAAATGGAGAGCGACGGCGACCTTTCGCGCGCCGTCGACGACGCACGCGATGCGATTCAACGCATCCGCTCGGATTTGCCCGCCGATATCACCGAACCTGTCGTCCAACGCATCGACGCGGCAAGCCAGCCAATCGGCTACTACGCCTTCGAAGGCGAAGGCATGACGCCCCAGGATATTTCCTGGTTCATCGACAACGATCTGCAACGCGAACTGCTCGCGGTGCCGGGCGTCAGCGCAGTGACACGCCTCGGCGGCGTCGATCGCGAAATCCGCGTGGAACTCGATCCATCGCGCATGATCGCCTACGGCGTCGCCGCCGATCAGGTGAACAACCAATTGCGCGCTATCAACGCCGATCTCCCCGGCGGCCAAGCACAAATTGGCGGCCAAGCGCAATCGATCCGCACGCTTGGCGGCGCGCAGTCCGTGCAAGAACTTGCAAATCTCCGGATCAACGCGAGCGATGGCCGCACGGTACGTCTCGGCGACCTCGGCACTGTTACCGATAGCGCCAGCGATCTGAATTCGATCTCGCGTTACAATGGTCAGCCGGTTGTCGGCTTCATGGTGCAGCGTTCGCGTGGCGCCTCTGAAGTGCAGGTGTTCGACCGCATGGACGAACGCATCCGCCAAATCGAAGAAGCCAACCCGCACATCCGAATTACCGAGATCGCCTCGACGGTGGAATTCATCCGTGGCATGCACGAAAGCTCGATCGAGGCGCTGATCGAAGGTGCGTTACTGGCGTGCCTGGTCGTGTTCCTAATCTTGCGCGACTGGCGCGCCACGTTGATCGCCGCCGCCGCCATTCCGCTTTCGATCTTCCCTACGTTTGCCGGGATCGAAATTCTTGGCTTCACCTTGAATATGGTGACCCTGATTGCGCTGGCGTTGGTCACAGGCGTTTTGGTTGACGACGCCATCGTCGAGATCGAAAACATAATTAGGCACATGCGGATGGGCAAAAGCGCCTATGCCGCCGCTCTAGAAGCCGCAGACGAAATCGGCCTCGCGGTCGTTGCGACCACAGGCTCGATCATCGCCGTGTTCTTACCCGTCAGCTTCATGGAAGGCGGGATGGGCGTCTTCTTCAAGGAGTTCGGGCTAACCGTCGCGCTTGCGGCATTCTTCTCGCTCGTCGTCGCGCGTCTGATCACGCCGATGATGGCTGCGTTCTTCCTGAAGAACGAAGGCCACGAAGCCGAAGCCAAGCCCGGCGTCTTCACTGACACGTATCATGACGCCCTAAGCTGGTCGATACGCCACCCGTGGAAGACCGTCGGCTTAGGCCTAGCGGTCTTCCTCGTTCCGCTTGGTCTTCTCATCTCCGGCGCCATTCCCGCAGTCGTCATTCCGCGCTTCGACAACGGCATGATTCAAGCACGCGTTGAGATTCCGCCTGGAACGCCCGTCATTGACGCCGACCACGTGCTGCAACGCATGAGCGCACGCATTCGCGAGAATCCTGAAGTCATCGGCGTGTTTGTGTCGATGAACGGCGCCGACGGCGCAGCGCCTGACGCCAACCTTTTCATCCAGCTCACGCAACGCGACGAACGCAATCGCTCGGCCTACGCGATCCAACAGGAGATGCGGCCGATCTTGTCCGAATTCCCGGACTATCGCGCCGCCTTCGTCCAGGACCAAGGTGGCTCGTCTGGCTCGGACATCACAGTGCAGTTCGTCGGCCAAGACCCGGCCGCGGTGAACGCCGCCGCTGACCGCCTCGCCGCAGCGATGGGCCGCCTCGATAGCCTTGCTGACGTGCGCTCGACTTCAGCGCTGCGCCGCCCAGAAATTCAGGTGCGTCCGCGCCAGGAAGATATGGCGCGCCTCGGCGTGACCTCGGCAGCGCTTGCCTCGGCAATCCGCATCGCGACGAGCGGCGATGCCGAACAGAATTTGCCGAAGTATGATCTCGCCGATCGACAGATTCCGATCCGGGTCACGTTGCGGCCGGATCAACGCACCGATCTCGACGCGCTGCATTCGCTGCCTGTGCAATCATCGCTCGGCGCGCCTGTGCGCATCGACGCGGTTGCGGATATTCAGTTCTCGCTCGGCGAAGCCACCATCGAACGGCGCGATCGCGAGCGCGCGGTGACCGTCGGCGCCAACGTGCGGCCCGGCACTCAGCTTTCGACGGCACAGAATGAAGTGTCCGCACTGCCGGAGGCGCAGGGTGGCCAGGGCGCGCGCCTGGTTGCGGGTGGGCAAACGGAAGACTTCGCCGAAATGACCGCGAGCTTCGGCAGCGCCATGCTGTGGGGCATCATCCTCATCTACATCGTGCTGGTGTTGCTGTTCCGCGACTTCTTCCAACCGGTCACGATCATGACAGCGTTGCCGCTGTCGCTCGGCGGCGCGTTCCTCGGTCTCATCATCGCCAACCAACCGCTCTCGCTTTTCGCATTCATCGGCCTCTTGATGCTGATGGGCCTCGTCACCAAGAACTCGATCTTGCTCGTCGACTTCGCCGTTGAACGCATGCACGCGGGCATGAGCCGCAATGCGGCGCTCATGGAAGCGGGTATGCAACGCGCACGCCCGATCATCATGACGACGTTCGCGATGTCTGGAGGCATGATCCCGGCGGCGGCCGGCTGGGGTGTTGATGGCAGCTTGCGCCAGGGCATGGGCGCTGCGGTTATCGGCGGCTTGATGCTTTCGACGCTGCTCTCGCTGGTGTTCGTGCCGGCGATGTTCGTGCTGATCGATCGGCTCGAGCGCTGGGTGCAAGGATTCTTGCCGAAGCCGACTGCACACACGGACGAAGAAACGGCGCGCACGCCGGCCGAATAATCAGCGGGAGCGGCCGCGGGCGCTAACCGGCCAAATCTCAACCAGCATGCCATCGCGGACGACGTGATACGCGTCGTAGAGGTTCACGGTCGGGTCGCAGTGCGGCACGGCCAGACTCACGTGATCGCCTATGCGAAAGGCGTGGTCGGGTGCGATGAGCGCCCCGTGCTCGTCACCCATAAACACGAACATCGCGCCCTGCGGCGCGCCATCCATCACTACAGGCAACCCGCCATCGGTTGAGAGCGCTTTGAAGCCTGCGTCGATGGTCGCCATCGATGCTGAATTGGCGGAGATGACATGCGCATCAACGAACAAGGATGTCTCGAACGGCGTCCGCCCCTGCCCGTCGAGGTCGCAATCGTTGTATTGCTTGTCCATGAACACGTAAGAGCCTGCTTGCAGCTCTGTAAGCACGCCGAGCTGAGCGTCTATGAAATGCGTGCCGGTGCCGCCCCCGGTGACGACTTCCGGTGCGAGACCGGCGCCCTTCAGCGCTTCCACGATGCCGCGAAGATATTCCGTGCGCTCCGCAATGGCGGCGCGCCGGTCGGCGTACGATTCAATATGTTGCTGGGCGCCACAGTAGAATTGCACGCCCGCATAACGCAGAGACGCGGCAGCTTTGATACGTTGCGTCAGCGCGAGCGCCGACTCCGGCGATGGCACGCCAGTACGGCGAATACCGGGGTCGATATCGACAACGACATCAAGCGGCTTGCCCGCGCCCGCCGCAGCGGTGGCCAGTGCGTCGACATTGTCAGGATTGTCCACCACCACACGAAGCGCCGCGATCTTGCCGTTTAGCGCCACCAGGCGGTCAATCGCCTGCGGCGTCACAACTGGCGATGTGATAAGTAGGTCTTGAACGCCGCCAGCGAAGAGAGCCTCGGCCTCACCCATCTTGGCGCAGCACAAGCCTACCGCCCCTGCCGCGATTTGCAGCCTAGCGATCTCGACGCTCTTGTGCGTCTTAGCGTGCGGCCGCAGCGCAATGCCTTTGCCCCGCGCGAACGTGGCCATCGCCTCGATATTACGTTGCAGGATGTCGCGATCGATCACCAGCACTGGTGTATTTAGCGACAGCCGCGAGCCTTGCCGGCCGATCAGATGTTTGTGCAGATCAATATCGCTCATGCTGATTTTTCCTCGATGGCGAATGTTTGCATGAGATGCGCGTTTGCGAATTTTGCGCTGGGGTCAATCGCGTCGCGCACAGCCTTGAACTTTGCTGCATCGGAGTAAAGCGCATCGACGTCGCGCTCAGTCAATGTATGGCGCTTGGCCCAATGCGGGCGGCCGCCATGCGCGCGGAAGATCGGCTCGGCCAGCGCGAACAGATCACACCATGGCATCTTTGCGTACTGGTGCATCGAGATTGAGGCGCCCGGCGTTGTGTTGAACGGCGAAAGCCAAATGTCGTCCGCAGCGGTGAGCCGGAATTCAAACGGAAAAGTTACAGGCAATTTGCGCTTTTGAATCCAAGCGATCGCTTCCTTGAGCGCGGCCCACCCATTGGCGCGCGGCAGTTCGTATTCCATCTCCTCGAAACGAACCGTGCGCTCCGACGGAAATATCTGGTACGCCGGACCCACGCGCCGTTGGCGCACGCCCGCACCGACGATCACCGGCTGCAAGCGGCGCGTCAGCCACGGCGCCACGGCGCAAATATCGCAAACGATACGGAAGGCGCGATCGTCGATATCGTTCATGTGTTTCAGCGGCCCTTCGGCCGGCGCCGGGTTCAGCGTCTTCAGCACGACGTATTTTCCATATGGAAACACAAAGAACTCGACATGCCGGTTCTTCGCCGCAAGTTCACCCCAGCGGGCCTCCACCTCTTCCAATGGATAGGTCTCGACCCGTTCTTCCAAGTGATAGGCCGGGAGCACGTCGATCTGGATCTGCGTCGCGACGCCCACTAGACCGAGCGCCAACCGCGCCGCCTGGAAGAGGTCAGCGCGCTCGCCTTCACTGCAGGTGACGACTGCGCCATCGGGCATCATCAGTCGAAAGCCGCGAGCCGCGGTGGACATTGAGCCAAGCTCAGCGCCGGTGCCATGCGTGCCGGTGCTGATCGCGCCGGCCAGCGATTGCGGGTTCACGTCGCCCTGATTGATGAGCGAGACACCCTCTCCCCACAGCGCCGCCGTGAGCTTCGCCAGACTCCAGCCCGCCGGCGCCCATGCGCGTGATTTATCAGAGTTGAATGTGAGGCCGCCTTCGAGATCGGCGAGCGAAAGGAGCGTGCCGTCCGTCTCGCAGAGCGGCATAAATGAATGACCGGCGCCGACAACACGCACCTTGCGCGCCTGAGCGACCAGCGCCGCCAATTCAGTTTCCGTCTTCGGGCGCGCAATTTGCTGCGGCGTGCTAACGACGCTGCCGGACCAGTTTTTCCACTGCATGAGCGCATCATCCCTGCGCGCACTTGGGCTCAGGGATGATGACGCGTCAACTAGGCTTAGATGCCTTCAAGGCGAGACGACACGATGCCGGCGATGATCACAGCCGCGTAGCATGCGAACATCAGCGCCGAGAATTCCGGCTGCAGCGAAGCATCCAAGTTCGGGAAGACGACGTGGAAGCTATTGATCTCATAGATGCCAACGAGCAGGCCGGGCACCGCCATGATCGAGGCTGCTTCGGCGCGATCCGTCGGCGTCACGTTCAGAATCCTAAGCACTAGATAGGTAAGCACGAGCAAGCCAACTGGCAATGTCATGAACAGCCACGACACGCCGCCTGGGCCTGTTTGGAATCCAAGCTCACCGACAAAGCGGAACGCCACGGCAATCGCGATCCAGATCACGAAACCAACCGCCATCCAACGTACGATCATGACATAACTCCCCTGCCCTCCGACTCGGATGGGCGCCGGGGGCGGAGCTTACGGTTTCCGTAACAAGCCGCAATCCGTGTTCGCGCGGCAGGGGCGCAGGCCGGGCAAGTGTCCCGCGCCGCAGCGCAGAAAAAAGCCGCCCGGCCGCGGGCTGGGACGACTTCGGGGTCCCGGTCGAGCGACCGGGCCGGACCACGCCTACCCCTGACGGACGCAGACGCATTCCCTTATTCACGTGGGGCTCAAACCCACCGACGCCCGGAGCCCGGTCAGGAGCGCCGGCCAATCTTGATCTGCGCACACACTGATCCGGAGACAATCCGGCATGCCATATGGCGCGAGATCACGCACCAGAATGCCGCGCTCAGCCAACGCGGCGCACGTCGCCGCTGCGGTTCGGGGCGCATCCGACGGGAAACGCGCCGTCACAAAATTGGCGGCCGGCGGAATTGCCGTTAGCCCCAGACTTGTGACCAATAGGGTCAGTCGATCACGCCCTTGAACCGCGTGGGCCACGGATGCGGCGACAAAGGCGTCATCGCCCAGCGCCGCCAGCGCGGCTGCTTGCGCAGGTCCGGAGACATTAAAGGGCAGGCGAATTCGATTGAGCGCGTCCACGACTGCAGCGGCGGCATAGCCCCATCCGATGCGCAGCGATGCCAAACCGTGCAGCTTAGAGAAGGTGCGCGTGATGAGTACGTTGTCTGCGGCAGCGAAGTCAGCGAAATCCGTGTCACCATCAGCGAACTCGGCATAGGCGCCGTCCAGCACGAGTAAGACGTCCGGTCGAAGATTGGCGTGAAGGCGCCGAATCTCACTTTGAGCAATGCGCGTACCGGTCGGGTTGGCGGGATTAGCGACGAACATCACCCGCGTGCGATCATCGACGGCGGCAAGCATCGCATCCACATCGACGTGAAAATCGCGTTCTGGCGCCGAGCTTACACTGGCGCCGCAAGCGCGCGCCGCGATCGCCCAAGCCGCGAAGGCATATTGCGGCTGCACCATCACGTCACCCGCTTGCAGATAGGTCTGACAAGCAATGGCGAAGATCTCATCCGACCCCGTGCCAAAAATGATGCGCGCCGGATCGAGTCGGTGTTTTGCCGCAATCGCCTCGCGCAACTGATTGGCGCGTGGATCGGGATAGAGATGAAGCGCGGTCTGAGCCTTCGCAAACGCCGCACGCGCTGCGGGACTCGCGCCAAGCGGGTTTTCGTTCGCCGACACCTTTAGCGGCCGCGCAAAACCCGGGGCGGTCGCCCTGCCCGGCCGATAGGGCTCGATCTCAAGGATCGACTGCTTAGGAGACGGCGCTGACATGCTCGCCCTCTGCGCGTTGCGCCAAAACCGCGAGAACGTCGGAATAGCTCAAGCCTCTCACGTGCAGCAGGACGGCGAGATGATAAAGGAGGTCCGCCGCTTCCTGGCTAAGTTCGTTGGCGTCTCCCGCGGCGCCGGCGAGCGCACATTCAACGCCCTCCTCGCCAACCTTCTGCGCGATGCGCTTTGGCCCCGCCGCCAGTAATTTCGCAGTCCAGCTTTCAGTGGGCGACGCCGTCGCACGCACCTTGATGGTTCGCTCCAGCGTCGCGAGCGGCCCGACGCCCTGGGGCGCGGCGCCGCCGAAACAAGTTGTCGTTCCGAGATGGCAAGCCGGGCCTTGCGGCACGACAGAAACAAGCAATGTGTCTCCGTCGCAATCGAGACACACATTCGTTACGCGCAGGCGATTTCCCGATGTCTCGCCTTTACGCCATCGCCCGCCGCGAGAGCGCGAAAAGAATGTAGCCTCGCCGCTCTCGAGCGTTTCGTTCAAAGCAGCGCGATCCATGTAAGCAAGCATCAGAACTTGCAGCGTCGCAACATCCTGCACAATGGCTGGAACGAGACCGCCACTCTTGTCGAATTCGATGCGCGCGATTTCTTCTGGATTCACGGACGCACCTCAAATCCTGCATCTGCGACTGCAGCTTTCACCGCGCCGATCGTCGAGGTTCGAAAGTGAAAGATGCTCGCCGCCAGGGCGCCGGACACGTCGGCGCCAGCGAATACGTCCACGAAGTGGCGGGCGTTTCCAGCGCCGCCGGAGGCGACCAAAGGGATGGAAAGTTTGGCGCGCGCGGTTGCGAGCTGCTCGATGTCGTAACCGTCGCGGACGCCGTCGCGGTCCATGCAGTTCAGCACAATCTCACCAGCGCCGCGCCTCTGTGCTTCTTCGATCCAGTCCATGGTTTTGCGCGCGGTCTTGCGAATGGAAGCGGCGTCGCCGGTATATTGATACGTCACCCACGTCCCATCCTCGGCACGGCTATCAACACCAACCACCACACACTGGGAGCCGGCGATCTCGGCGAAGTCGTTGATGAAGTCCGGCCGCTCAAGTGCGGGCGAGTTGATGGAGACCTTGTCGGCGCCGTGCTCCAGGCACGCCACGGCTTGTTCGATGGTGCGAATACCGCCCGCCACGCAAAGCGGCACGTCAAGCGCGCGGGCGACCCTCGCCAACCAGGCATAATCAATCGTGCGGTTCTGTGCGGATGCGGCAATGTCGTAGATGACGATCTCATCGGCGCCCTCATCGCGATAGCGAAGCGCGAGATCAATTGGATCGCCAGCGTCGGTGTGCCCTTCAAAGCGCACACCCTTGACGACGCGCCCGTCCTTCACATCGAGGCACGCGATGATGCGCTTAGAGGGCAAGAGCGTCCCCCAAGTTGAGTCTTTTTTCGTAGATTGCCCTGCCGACAATCGCTGCGGCCGCGCCTGTGTCCTTGAGCGCTTCAAGGTCCTCCAGCGAAGACACGCCGCCGGAGGCCTGCACGCTAAGATCAGTTCGTAATGTAACCAGTTGGCGGATAAGCGCCAAATTCGGACCACTGAGGACACCGTCGCGCGACACGTCCGTTACCAGCGCGTGCTTCAACGCACCTGGCGCAAAGAGATCAAGCGCCTGACTTAGGCTCGCGCCACTCCTTTCCGTCCAACCTTTGACCATGACATTGAACCCGTCGCCAGCCGGCAAGACGTCGAAGGCGCAACAAATGCGTTCAAGCCCAAACGACGAAATCCACTCGCGCACCTCGCCCGGACGCTTCACCGCCGCCGAACCAATCACCACGCGCGAGACGCCTGCATCCAACAGCGATTGGACGTGCGCCCACTGACGTACACCACCGCCACACTGGATCTTTACGCGCGTATTTTGTGCGATCCGCCGCAGCGCCGCGTGCTGTACCGGCCGGCCTTCGCGGGCGCCATCGAGGTCGACGACATGCACCCACTTCGCACCCATCGATTCAAACACCGCAAACTGTTCGAGCGGATCGCCATAGGTGGTGACGTCATCGAACTTGCCGCGCGCCAGACGCACACAGGCGCCGTCCAACATGTCGATTGCGGGATAGATCAGCATGGGAGCGCCAAGAAGTTTTCGAGGATGCGCGCGCCAACGGCGCCGGAACGTTCCGGGTGAAACTGGCAGCCGAACGCAACACCTTGGCCAACGACAGCCGAAAAACGCTCGCCATAAGACGCGCTTGCAAGGGTCGGCGAGCCAAGGGGACAGACATAGGAGTGGACGAAATAGGCATAAGCACCGTCTTCGACGCCATCGAGGAGAGCGTGAGCGCGCTCCACGTTCAGTTTACTCCAACCCATGTGCGGCGCCGGCGCTTGCGGCGATGCGCGAAGGGCCGTCACGCGGCCATCAAGCAAGCCCAATCCCTCTGCATCACCCTCGTCGCTGCCCTGGTAAAGCAGTTGCTGGCCGAGACAGATGCCCAGCAGCGGTCGCGGAAAGCGCGCTAACACATTGCGCAACCCCTTCTCGCGTAACAGGCGCATCGCGTGCGCCGCCGCACCGACGCCCGGAAGAATGACCCGATCCGCTTCGCCAATAACTGCAGCATTGTCTGTCAGAATCGCGCGCGCTTTCAGGCGCTCAAGTGCGAACATCACTGACGCCGTGTTGCCGACTCCAAGCTTGACGACCGCGGTCGTCATTCAATGACCCCTTTTGTCGATGGCAACGAATCAGTTTCAATAGCAATGGCCTGACGCAATGCGCGGCCTAGCGCCTTGAAGCACGCTTCCGTCTTGTGGTGATCGTTCTCTCCTGTGACGGAGACATGGATGGACGCTGCCATGCTCTGCGACAGCGAGCGGAAAACATGCTCGGTCATTTCCGTGGGATACTCGCCGAGCAGCGGCGCCTTGAAGGCGCCGTCGAACACCAAGTAGGGCCGCCCACCGAGATCGATGGAAATTTTAGCTTCCGTCTCATCCATCGGCAACACGAAGCCAAATCGCGCGATGCCGCGAGAATCTCCGAGCGCCTGCTTTAAAGCTTGGCCCAAGGCGAGCGCGCAATCTTCGATCGTGTGGTGGGTGTCGATGTCTAAATCGCCGGCGCAGTTCAGCGTGAGCGCGAAACCGCCGTGCTGCGCGACCTGGTCCAGCATGTGGTTGTAGAAGCCAACTCCGGTCTGCACCGAAGGCGGCGCACGCCGATCGAGGTCCACGGTTACGGCGATCTTCGTTTCACGTGTATCGCGAATAACTTCTGCACGACGGCGGCGAATGATAGGCGCGGCCGGGGTTTGCGCCGGCGCAGCTGCCGCGCGCACATCGGCGGCGCGCGCGTGCGCCTCCAATCCTTCGAGCCGCGCGAGGCGTGCGGTCGGTCCGGTCAAACGCGCTACACCCGCGGCGTCGATCTCTTGAATTGTGAACGCCTTCATAAAAGAAGCGGTGGTGACGCCCGACCACGCCCGCGCCGCGGCATCCGTTGGCAGAACGTGGCTCGGACCAACCACATAGTCGCCGAACGACTCCGCGCCGTAGTGACCAACGAAAATCGCGCCCGCGTTGACAATGCCGCCCAGCACACGCGCCGGCTGCCCAACCGGCAGACACAAATGCTCCGGCGCGTAAGCGTTCGCGACGTCGACGGCCTCTTCGAGGTCGTGAACACAAATGAATCGCGCCTGCGCTAGCGAAGCGCGGGCGATGTCGCGCCGCGGCAAGGTCTCAAGCTGACGCTCGATTTCTTTCGTCACCGCCGCAATCAGCTCAAGCGACGGCGACACCAGCAACACCTGCGCGTCGCTGTCGTGTTCGGCCTGGCTCAGCAAGTCCGCCGCAACAAATGTGGGATCGGCACTCGCGTCGGCGATCACCATGAGCTCGCTAGGACCCGCGGGAAGATCGATAGCGGGTCCACCCGGCAGGCTCGTGGCGAGGCGCTTTGCTTCCGCGACATACGCGTTGCCGGGGCCGAAAATCTTGTCGGCCTTCGGCAGGCCAGCGCCAAAGGCAAGTGCTGCAATCGCTTGTGCGCCACCGACGAGCCAAATGCCGGCTATCTCACAGGCAGCCGCGGCCACGATGATTGCAGCATCAACGTCGCCTGTCTTTCCGGGCGGACTAACGAGCACACGATTGGGCACGCCCGCCGCGCGCGCCGGTTCGGCCAGCATGATAAGCGTGGAAACCAGCGGCGCAGTACCCGCCGGGACATAGAGGCCACATGCGGATATCGGGCGCCATACGCGCGTGGCGCGCACGCCCGGAATCGTCTCTACCGCTTGGGCCTTCGGCGCTGTCGCCTCGTGGTAGAAACGCACCTGATCGACAGCGAAGTTAATCGCTTCGATATCTTTGCCGTCGAGCTTGGCGCGCGCGGCTTCGACGACCGCCGGGCTCAGCTCCAACCAACTTGGCGCTTGCCCATCCAACTTGACGGACCAACGCTCGACAGCGGCGGCGCCTTCGCGTTCGACTTCATCAAAGATACGGCGAACCACCTCTTCCACCGCTGCATCGCGACGCCTCTCGGGCCGGGCAAGCGCTGAGACGCGCTCAGTTCGTGAGAGTTCGCTCCAATCCAGAACCTTCATCGCGCCTCACATCATCTTTTCGATGTTGAGCACGAGGATGGCGGATGCGCCGGCTGCTTTGAGCCGCTCAAGCGTTTCCCAGAAAACCGATTCCTGACACACGGCGTGCACCGCGACAGCATCGTCATTACCCGCAAGCGGCGTAACGGTCGGCGCACCGGCGCCCGGCAGAATGGCGGTTATTTCCGCCAGTGCGCTGCGCGGCGCGTTCATCATCACGTACTTTGCGCCCTGGCTCGCCGTAACTCCTCGAAAACGCTGGACCAAGCTTTCGGCCACGTGCTCCAGGTCCGCGTCTAATCTTGTTGGCGCGCGGATGAGCACCGCCTCGCTCTTCAGCACCGTATCGACCGCCGCGAGCCCGTTTGCTTCGAGCGTCGCGCCGGTGGAGACGAGGTCGCAAATCGCGCTCGCCAACTTCAATCGCGGCGCCACTTCAACGGCGCCGCTTATTTGAACGATCTCGGCGGTAACACCGTTTGCTTCCAAGAAGCGCGCCAGCGTACGCGGATACGTCGTCGCGATCCGCAGGCCTTCAAGCGACCGAGGGCCGTCATACTTGTACCCATTTGGCGCCGCGATCTTGAGATCGCAACGTCCGTAACCCAGCGGCATTACTTCAGTCGAGGCGCCGGCGCCGCGCTCTTCCAACACGTTGCGACCCACGATACCGAAGTCCGCGACGCCATCGTCGACAAATGTTGGAATGTCGTCATCGCGCACGCGCAGCAGATCGATAGGCGCGTTCTCGACGCGGTAGAGCAACTCGTTTGCGCCCTTCACAATGCGCAGGCCCGCATCCTTGACCAGCTCAAGGCTTCTTTCGGCTAGGCGGCCGCTTTTTTGAAGCGCGATGCGAAGCCTGCCGCTCATGATTTTACGCCCGGCAAACGATCCAACACGCGGCGGTAGCCCCTATGCGGCATGTCCTTCAGAAAGCGCGCCACGCGCACAACCGTCGCGGTGCTCGACTTCGCCTCCTTCGCGATCTCTCGATAGGAAAGTGCGCCTGCGTCGAGCAGGCGCGCGACCAGCCAGCGCTCGGACAGCGCCCGGATCTCCCCGGGCGTACAAAGGTCCGCCAAAAACGCCTCGGTCTCCGCTCTCCCCTTCAGGGCAAGCAATGCATCTATGAGGTCGGGGCGAGCGGCTCGGGACATTGTCTTTGCGTGCTAACACGTTAATACAACGCTTGCAACAGGACGCTGCGCAAAATTATGCGGTCAGCGTTTCATCAAACCGCAACGCGGCGGCTAAACCCACACTTGAGATGCGTCTACATTGTCCCGCGGGCGCTTACGCGCTTGTCTCCGCTTGGGCGCGCGCAGAGGGCTATATGAGCAAATCGCGGTTACCGAGGCGCCTGCGCTGGCGACAGCTTTCATACCCGGCATCGCATGCGCTCAAGATACAGCTCCCGAAGACGGCGACATCGTCGTCACAGCACGGCGAGTCGAAGAAAACATCCAATCGGTCCCGATCCCAATCTCAGTGATCGGCGGCGATTTGGTTGAGGATTCGCGGGCGCACCGACGCTCAGCGCAGCCAAGGCGGCGTCGGCAAATCCTTTGAACGCAGAAACTCCGGATTAAACAGCCGGCTCATGTAACGGTTGCCGTAATCGCAAAGCACGGTGACGATGGTCTTGCCAGGGCCGAGCTTGCGCGCGAGCTGCACGGCGCCCAGTACGTTAAGCGCCGATGAGCCGCCGAGGCAGAGGCCCTCCTCCTGAACCAATTGATAGAGGACTGGCAGCCATTCCTTGTCTTCGATGCGGAACGCTTCGTCGACGACCACACCTTCAAGGTTCGCGGTGACACGGCCCTGGCCGATGCCTTCGGTGATCGACGTGCCTTCAGCTTTGAGCTGGCCATTCTTGTACCACTCGTAGAGCGCGGCGCCGCCGGGATCGGCGATGCCGATGACCACGTCCTTGTTGCGCGCCTTCAGGCTCATGCTGACACCGCCGAGCGTGCCACCGGAGCCGACAGCGCAGATAAAGCCATCGACCGTGCCGTTGGTATCGCGCCAGATCTCGGGGCCGGTGGTTTCCAAATGCCCTTGGCGATTGGCGACGTTGTCAAACTGGTTCGCCCAAATCGCGCCGTGCGGCTCGGTCTTGGCTTTGGCTTCGGCGAGGCGGCGCGCAACTTTCGGATAGTGATCGTCGCTGGCGGCGGGTGCGGCGTCCACTTCCACCAATTCGGCGCCGAGCGCGATGACGGCATCTTTCTTCTCTTGGCTCTGCGTCCGCGGCATCACGACAGTGACGCGATAGCCTTTTGCGGCGCCGATGAGCGCCAAGCCAATGCCGGTATTGCCAGCGGTGCCCTCAACGATAGCGCCACCGGGCTGCAGCAACCCTTTGCGCTCAGCGTCCTCAACAATCGAAAGCGCGGCGCGATCCTTGATTGACTGGCCGGGGTTCAGAAATTCGGCTTTGCCGAGGATGGTGCAGCCCGTCTCTTCGGACGCACGCTTCAACCTGATCAACGGTGTGTTGCCGATCGAGTCCAGAACCGAAGCGTACGGGGTCATGGCGTCCTGCTCTCTTTGCTTGGTCAAATGATTAGGCTGCAAAGGCGCGCTCCACAACGAACGTTCCCGGCTCGTGATTGGAGCCTTCGACGAATCCCGCACCAAGCGCGATCGCCTTCAAATCTTGCAACACACCAACCGAGCCGCAGATCATAATCCGATCCTTACTCGGATCGAAGCGCGGCGCCGCAAGCGCGTCAAAGAGCGCGCCATTGGAGATGAGCGCCGTGACCCGGCCTTCAAGGGCGTGATCGGCGCGTGTGAGACTGGTGACGTACTTCAGTTTCGCCGTGGCGGCTTCGCCGACCAACGGATCCGCCAAGGCGGCGGCCACCACTTCGCGGCCATACTCCAGTTCGGGCGCAGTGCGGCACGTGTGGGTAAGGATGATCTCATCGTAGCGCTCGTAAGTTTCTGGTTGGCGGATCAGGCTGGCGAACGGCGCCACGCCAGTCCCGGTCGAAAACAAAAATAAACGGCGGCCAGGCGTCAGCGCGTCGAGCACCAGCGTACCAGTGGGTTTGCGACCGATCAGAATTTCGTCGCCGGGCTGGATCGTTTGCAGGCGACTGGTGAGCGGACCATTCGGCGCCTTGATCGAATAGAAGGCAAGTTGATCGTCCCATGCTGGGCTTGCTATCGAATACGCGCGCAACAACGGCTTCGGGCCGTTCATCAACCCGATCATCACGAACTCGCCCGAGCGGAAGCGGAATGCCGCAGGCCGTTCGCACGTGAAGGCGAAAAGCTTGTCGGTGTAGTGCCGCACGTTTTCGACGCGGGCTGCATAGAGGTTCGGCGGCGGCGCCGATTGCGGAGCGATTGCTTGTTCGGTCATCGAGGGAGGATCAGCCTGCTAGCCTGCGCAGAGACGCTAAGAACGTCAGGTGGGGGTCAACGGCAACCATGATTTGATAAACTGACAGCGACACGACGAAGCAGCCGATCGTGCCCATAAGCGCGCGAGGGCGAACAATGCTTACCGCAAACGCCGCGATCGGCGCGGCGATCACCCCGCCTATGAGCAGCCCGAGAATGTCAGTCCAGCGAACGCTGCCCAAGGTGAAGAAGAATGACGCGGAGATCGCGACGGTCACTAGAAACTCTGATGTGTTGACTGAGCCGACGGTTTCGCGCGGCGCGTGACCGCGGCCGAGCAGCGTGGTGGTGACGACCGGCCCCCAGCCACCGCCGCCGGCGGCGTCTAGAAAGCCACCGATCAATCCCACACGTTTGATGCGCTTGATGCCATCTTCTGGCGGCTTCAATGGTCCGCGCAGCGCGAGGAACAGCACGAAGACGCCCATGCCGAGCAGGTATAGCGAGACGATCGGCTTCATGATCGCAACAGGAAGGTAGGAGACCGTCAGCGCGCCAATGATGCCACCGGCAATGCCCGCGGGCGCGAGCCGCCAAACCAAATCCCATTGCACGTTCTTGCGCCAGATGTGTGACGCACCTGATGCACCGGTGGTGAACATCTCAGCCGTGTGAACGGCGGCACTCGCTGCTGCCGGCGGAACGCCGAACGCAAGCAAAAATGATGTCGACACCAAGCCGTAGGCCATGCCTAGCGCGCCGTCGACGAGTTGGGCGACAAAGCCGACCAACATCGACTGCCAGAAAAAAGGATCCATGGCCCCGCCTAAACTAAACCGTGATGCGCCAAGCGCTCACGTGCGTCCGTCACCAGCGCATCAAAACTCGCACGGTGTGCGCGCAACTTTTCCCGTGACGCGGCAATCTCATCGAGCGCTTCCTCCCAAGCGGGCGGAAAGGCCTTCTCCAAACGTTCACGCGCAGCGCGCGCAACGGCGGGACTCGCGCCGCCAGTGCCGGCGGTGAGCGTTAGCCGGCCGCGTCGAACTACCGCTGGCGTATGAAAATCGCAGAGCGAGACAACATCTTCGACATTGACAAGCACGCCGGCGGCACGCGCTGCCTCGGCGAGCGGCGTTGCTTCTTCGATGGTGAGATCAGCAATCCAGATCGCGTGATAACCGGCGATGTCGGTTGTAGTTGGAAGGCGCCGTAGGATTTCCGCCGTGGCGGCAAGTTCGCTGGCTGGAGCGTCGGACCAGACGTCAGGCGCAGCGCCTGCGGCTTTTAACCAGACCAAGCGGCGTACGGTAAGCGCGCCCCGACCAACGAGCGCGATGCGCGTATCCGCGGGATCGAGATAAATCGGGATCATGCCGCGATGACTTCCGCGAGTTGACGCGCTTCGGCGAGGACGTCGCCGATGATCATCAAGGCTGGGCCGTCGCCGAGTTCGGCGGCCAAAGCCGGAAGATCGGCGAGCGACCCGCGCACGATGCGTTCGTTGCTGGTCGAGGCGCTTTCGATCAACGCCACAGGACGAGACGCCGGCACGCCGCGTTCGATCAGTGCACGCGTGACACGCTGCGCTTGCAGTGCGCCCATGTAGATGATCGCGGTTTCGGCGGCGGCGGCGGCGTCCGCCCAGTGCGTATCTCCTTCTGCGCCGCGCGCGACGGTGGGTGTCACGAACGTCACCGAACGCGACACGCCGCGCGCCGTGAGTGAAACACCGAGCGAAGAAGCGGCGGCGAAGCCGGCGCTGATACCGGGGACAGTGACAACTGCAACGCCAGCGTCGCGGCAGGATTTCAGTTCTTCGGTGGCCCGGCCAAAGAGATTTGGGTCGCCGCCCTTGAGCCGGACGACAACGGCGTTGCGCGCAGCCATGCGCACCAACAGCCGGCAAATGAAACGCTGATCGACCGAGGCGCGATTGGCGCGCTTACCAACATTGTAGAGCTTCGCCTTGGCAGCAAGCGCCAGCACTTCGTCGCTGACGAGCGCGTCATGCAGCACGATGTCTGCTTCGGTCAAGAGCTTGGCTGCACGCAGCGTTAGCAGGTCAGCGGCGCCAGGGCCGGCGCCAACGAGATAGACAGTACTGCTCATGACACGGCCTCTCGGATCATTCCCGCCGCGCAGGTCTGATTGGTTAGCGGATTGAAGAGTACGAACGAGCCCACGCCAGGCGCGTCCGCAAAAAGATCGCCAAGGATCGAATCACGCGTGCTGACGCGGACATTGGCGATGTCGTTCAACTTCAGCGCCGAAGCGTGTTCCCGGCGCGAAAAATCGACGATGTCGTGAGTGAAGTTGATGTCCTCAATGAGCGCCTGGGTTTCGAGCGAGCCTTGGCGCAACACGTAACGCCGGCCTTTGGTCCAGGCATCTTCATCGAGCCAGCAGATATCCGCGACGACATCGCGGACATAGCGCACCTCTGGCGCGGAGATCACGTCGCCGCGCGTGACGTCACGCTCTTCCGACAATTCGATCGCAACGGAAGCGCCGGTTCCGGCGGCGTCAACGGCGTGGCCGCCAATGCGTACGGAGACAACAGTCGCGGGTTGGCGCTGGGGGCCTGCGACAACGGCGTCGCCCGGACGCACATCGCCAAGTTCAATACGCCCGGCGTAGAGACGCGTGACGCCATCTCGGATAAGCGTCTGCACGGGAAGGCGCAGCGGCGCGCCCTTACGCACCCGGTTACGCCGGCTGCGTTCGATGACGTCAATCAGCGCCGGGCCGGTCCACCAGTCAGCGCCGCCTTTGCGGACGACATTGTCGCCGCGGCGGGCTGAGATCGGCACGCAAACGATGTCGCGAAGACCGAGCGACGCAGCGAGATCAGCAAAAGCGGCTTCGACTTCATCGAAGCGCCGCTTTGACCAATCGACCGCGTCCATCTTGTTCACGGCGACAATGACATCGAGACCCATCAGCGCCGCGATCGCCGCGTGGCGGCGAGTCTGCGGCTTCAACACGCCGTCGAGAACGCGGCTGGCGTCGATAACGACGACGGCAACGTCAGAGACGCTGGCGGCCGTGACCATATTGCGCGTGTATTGTTCGTGGCCCGGCGCGTCGGCAATGATGAAGCTCGCTTTCGGCGTCGCGAAGTAACGATAAGCAACGTCGATTGTGATGCCCTGCTCGCGTTCGGCTTCAAGACCATCAGTAAGGGCCGCGAGATCGGTATCATCGAGCGCATCGACTTGGTCGCGCATCAGCGACCCAGAATCGAGAAGCAAGCGCCCGATCAACGTCGACTTTCCGTCATCGACGCTGCCTGCTGTCATGAAGCGAATCTGGTCGCCGGACGATGACGGGCGAAAGGTTGCGCCGTCCATCAGAAATAGCCTTCGACTTTGCGGCGTTCCATGGCGGCAGCGTTGGCGCGATCGTCCATGCGCGTGGCGCCGCGTTCGGAGATGACCGTCGACAGCGTTTCCAACAACACTTGCTCGGGGCCCGACGCGGAGCTTTCTACCGGGCACGTGCAAGTTACGTCGCCGACGGTGCGGAAGCGCACCGAGAGACGCTCAACGAGATCGGTATCCTTCGCAGGCGTGAGCTCGGTAACCGGAAAGAGCAAATCGTCGCGGCGCACGACATCGCGGCGGTGGGTGTAATAGAGGCTGGGGAGTTCAATGCGCTCTTGGGCAATGTAGGCCCAGACGTCGGCTTCGGTCCAATTCGAGATCGGGAAGACGCGCATGTGTTCGCCAGCGCCGAGGTGGCGATTGAACAGGCCCCACAATTCCGGACGTTGCGCGCGCGGACGCCACGAGCCGAATGCATCACGATGAGAGAACACACGCTCCTTGGCGCGCGCTTTTTCTTCGTCGCGACGGGCGCCGCCGATCAACGCGTCGAACTCGAACTCTTGTTGAGCTTCGAGCAATGTAACGGCTTGCGCGGCGTTGCGGCTGGCGTTGGGCGCAGCCAATTGAACGCTGCCGCGCTGGATGGAATCTTCCACGTCACGGACGATGAGCTGCATGCGGGTTTCGGCGGCGCGTTTGTCGCGGAAGGCAATCACGTCCGGGAAATTGTGCCCCGTATCGATGTGCAGGAGCTTGAACGCCGGACGCTGCGGCGCGAACGCTTTCAGCGCCAAATGCAGCAGCACGGCAGAATCCTTGCCGCCTGAAAAGAGCAACGCCGGGCGCGAAAACGCGGCGAGCTCTCGGAGGATATAAACAGCCTCCGCCTCCAGGCGCTGCAAACGCGCCGTTCCCGGCTGCGCCGCGATGCTAATCCCCGCCTCGCCGCTCATTAGCGCGTCGTCATCGTGTTTGTATGCAAGCCGCATTCTTTGCTGTCCTGATTTTCCCACCACCAGCGGCCGGCGCGCGGATCTTCGCCCGCGCGAACGGGCTTGGTGCATGGTTCGCAACCGATTGAGACATAGCCGCGCGCGTAGAGCGGGCTCATTGGAATATCGAAGCGCGCCGCGTAGCTTTGGACATCGGCCCAAGACCATTCGGCGAGCGGATTGTACTTGGCCATACCGCGCTCGACGTCGCGCTCGGCCTCCGGCAGGATCGCACGCGTCAGCGACTGCTCACGGCGCTGACCAGTGATCCAGGCATCGCGTCTATCCAGCGCTTCGTTCAACGGCGCAATCTTACGAATGCCGCAGCAGAGTTTGCGCTGAGCGACGCCGTCGTAGAAGCCATCCTTGCCGTGCGCTGAAATATAAGCCGCGGCAGCAGATGGATCGGGACGATGCACCGCGATAGTGATGTTGTAGCGCTGCTCGGTTTGGGCGATGAGCGCTACAGTTTCGTCGTGCAGGCGACCGGTGTCGAGCGTGAAGACATCGATCGTCAGACCGAGGCGCGCAATCACGTCGGTTATAATCATGTCTTCGGCTGAGAGGCTGGAGGCGAGCGCCGGACGAGCATGACGTTGCGCGATCTCGGTCAGCGCGTGCTCGAGCAGGCGCACGCGGGCAGCGAAGTTGGCTTCGGCGCGATCGGCGCTCGTGCCAGCGACGACTGCACCTTGATAAGGTACGCTGAACGTGGAGAGAGCACGGATGGCGGTTTCGGCGCTTTGATCGGCGCGGAGTGCAAATGAATCGAAGCCGACACGCGCCATAGCGAAGACTTGGTCAGCGGTGACAGCGCCGAGCGCGCGCAAGCGGCCCTGATAGTTGAGGCGATGGCGCAAGAGATATGCGTGCGAGTAGCCGCGGCCGTCGCCGATGCGGTGAAAATCGATCGAAATAAGCGCGGCGTTGCCGATGCGGCCATCGAGAGCGGCGATGTTGTCAGCGGGTTGAAGAAGGATAGCACCCCCTTCTTGGTTGCCGATCAACCATTCCTGCATTGAGAGATAAGCGCCGCCTTCCCATTCGGTAGCGGACGGCCCGGCCGGCGGCTTGATGACCGGCACGATCTTCTTGCGCACATCCCCGTGGCCCGCGTTGGCAGGTTTTGCCGGGACAGGCGGCGCACGCTCGGATGCTTGACCACGAGTGCTTGCGCCTTGCGCGTCGAGTTCGAGAACCAGGCTCATGCGGCGGCGTTTTCTTCGGCGCTGAGCGCCGTCTTGAACGCATCGACGCCGAGGCGTTCGACGGCGGCAATGAAGCTCTCGCCGGCGAAGCGCACCTCGAGATAGTGGCGCGACAGGCGATCAATGATGCCGGGTACTTCTTCTTCGCGCACGGCTTTGCCGATCAGCGCGCCGAGGCGTCCTGCGCCAGTGGCGCGGCCGCCAAGCAACACCTGGTACCAATCTTCACCCGCCTTCTCGACGCCGAGAACGCCGATGTGTCCGACGTGATGGTGCGCGCAAGCGTTGATGCAGCCCGAGACGTTGATCGCGATCGGACCGAGATCGTCTTCGATCGGCGCGAGCTTGTCAGCGATGGCGGCTGAGAGCGGAATCGATTTGGCGTTGGCGAGCGAGCAGAAGTCGCCACCCGGGCAGCAGATGATGTCCGAAGCGAGATCGATATTGGCCCGCGCAAGACCGCGCGTATCGAGTTCGCCGAAGAGCTCTTGCAAACGCGCGCGCTCAACGTGCGGGAGAACGAGGTTTTGGTGGTAGGAGACGCGAACCTCGCTGAAGCTGAAGCGGTCGGCAAGATCGGCGATGAAATCCATCTCGTCAGAAGTCGCATCCCCGGGCGCGACGCCTTTGCGCTTTAGGCTGATAGTGACTGCCGCGTAGTCGGCGTGGTGATGCGCAGTCAGGTTGCGCGTCTTCCAGGTGCGGAAGTTGGGATCGATCGATAGCGCATTCGATGGCGTGGCATTGGCCTTCAGCGGCGGGTCGACGAAATATTGCGCGACACGGTCCAGGGCGTCTTGCGTCAACGTGTTCGGGCCATTGCGCAGGTGCGCCCAATCTTCATCCACTTCGCGGGCGAAGGCCTCAGCGCCGAGCGCCTCGACCAGGATCTTGATGCGGGCTTTGAAGATGTTGTCGCGACGCCCGATCCGGTTGTAGGCGCGCAGCACCGCCTCACTGTAAGTCAGCATCTCGCTCCAGTGGAGGTCGCGCTTGATGATCGAAGCGAGGCGGGGCGTACGGCCCTGCCCGCCACCGACTTTTACAATGAGGCGCACCTCACCGGCATCGTCACGATAGAGATCAAACGCGAGATCATGAACTGGCGTCGCGGCGCGATCTTCCTTGGCGCCGTTGAACGCGACTTTGAACTTGCGCGGCAGGTGCGCGAACTCCGGATGCAGTGTCGACCATTGGCGCATCAGCTCGCAGTACGGCCGCGGATCAACGATCTCATCGGCGGCGAGGCCGGCGAACGCGTCGGTGGTGACGTTGCGCACGCACGAACCGCTCGTTTGGATCGCGTGCATGCTGATCTTGGCGAGCTCGGCCAGAATGTCCGGCACTTCCTCGACCTTCACCCAATTGTACTGGAGATTTTGGCGGGTGGTGAAATGGGCATAGCCGCGATCGAAGCGGCGCGCGATTGCAGCTAGTACGCGCAGCTGATCTGACGAGAGCACGCCGTACGGAATGGCGATGCGCAACATCGGCGCATAACGCTGAATGTAGAGGCCGTTCTGGAGACGCAGCGGCTTGAACGCATCTTCGTCGAGCAAACCGGCGAGGTAACGCTGGGTCTGGTCGCGAAATTGCGCCACACGCTCTTCGACAATGAGACGATCGACCGCGTCGTAGCGATACATAACGGATGCGCCCGCGAACTCGGGCAGAGGCCCAGCGAGCAAAGAGAGTGGGCGCCCGCGGAACAACAAGGAAGCCCGCTAGGCTAATGTGATTGTTTAGCCCGCGCAGGGGTATGGGTTAGGCGGTCTGATCCGCGACCGCGTCGCCTTCGATCACTTGCTCGCGAAGCCAGGTCAGAAAGGCGCTTTGCGAGGGCTCGAAGCGGCGCCCACGCGGCCAAACAAGCCAATAGGCAAAGCCCACTGGCGCATAAGTCTCATCGAGCAGCGAAACGAGATTGCCTTCTGAGAGATCACGCAACGCAAGTTGACGCTTGGCGAGCACCAAACCCTTGCCGGCAGTGGCGGCTTCGAGCGCCAAACCTGAGTGATTGAAGCGCAGCCCGCGCTCGGCGTCATCGCGCCGCTCGCCACGGGCCGCAAACCACATCGGCCAAGTTGGGCAAGATGGATCCCGTTCAGGCGCCTCATCGTGGATGAGCGGCAAATCGGCTAGATCGGCTGCAGATGTGATCGACCTGCCCAGCAGCAGCTTCGGACTCGCGACGACCACCACGGACTCAGACATCAGTCGCTCGCAATGGAGCCCCTCATAGCCACCGGGGCCGTAGCGCACGGCGAGATCAATGTCGGTGGTCGCGAAATCAATGAGGCCCATGTCAGCCGACATGCGGACTTCCACATCGGGATAGCGCTCTTGGAATCGACTGAGACGTGGGATCAGCCATTTCGAGGCAAAGGACGGCGCTGTCGAAATCGAAATGCGCCGCCCACGCAAGCTCGCGCGCATGGCGCGGCCGGCTTGCAGCATCTCAGCCAGCGCGCCGCTGGCGTGCGCAAACGCCGCTTGGCCGGCTTCGGTGAGTTCGACACCTCGGCCGAGGCGGCGAAAGAGCGGCTGGCCAGCAAATTCTTCGAGAACGCGGATGTGTTGGCTGACGGCCCCTGCCGTAATGCCCAATTCATCGGCAGCACGCGCAAAGCTGCCGGAGCGTGCGGCGGCTTCGAACACGCGCACGCTCAAGAAGGGCGGCATGACATCTTTCAGCTCCACGGCCCTTGCGCTTCTCCCTCGCGTTTCCTTGAGAATGGGGACGACGGCCGGATTTTCCAAACCCGCCACCCTCACCGCGCCTTAGCTAGGGCTCGCGTGAGCGCTTGTTCAAGGTCGGCAATGAGGTCTTCGGCGTTTTCCAGGCCGACAGAGACACGTAAGAGATTGTCGCCAATGCCAGCCGCCTTGCGTGCTTCCAGGCTCATTGAGGCGTGAGTCATGGTCGCGGGGTGCGCGATCAGGCTCTCGATGCCGCCAAGCGACTCCGCCAACGAGAAGTGCTCAAGCGAGCGAGTGAGCGTCCGCACATCGGCCCCAGCCGCGAGTTCGAAGCTCAGCATGGCGCCGAAACCCGTTTGCTGGCGCTGCGCCAGTTCGTGATCTGGGTGGGCCTCGAGGCCGGGATAGTGGACTGCGGCAACGGCCGGCGACTCACTCAAGCGTTGCGCCACGAGAGCTGCGGTCTGCTGTTGCTGGGCCAGGCGCACGTGCAGTGTGCGCAGGCCGCGCAAGGTGAGCCAAGCATCGAACGGCGCGCCGGTAACGCCGCAGCAATTCGCCCACCAACGAAGCTCCTCGACGTCGGTCTGCGCCGCAGCAACCACAGCACCGCCGACAACGTCGGAGTGGCCGTTGAGATATTTGGTCGTGGAATGGACGACGAAGTCGGCGCCAAGCGTAATCGGCTTTTGCAAAACCGGTGACAGGAAGGTGTTATCGACGGCCACGCGCGCGCCAACGGCTTTGGCGCGTTTCGCGAGTGCGGCGATATCAGCAATGCGCATCAGCGGATTGCTGGGGGTTTCGATCCAGAGCAGCGCCGGCTTCTCTTCGAGCGCATCGCCTACCGCGTCGGCATCGCGCAAATTGACATACTTGATGCGGATCTGCCCCTTGCGGGCGCGAGCCTCGAACAGGCGCCACGAACCACCGTAGCAATCGTGGGTCGCCACGATCAATGCGCCCGCCGGCAGCAGCGAGAGCACGAGATCGATAGCGGACATACCGGAGCTGGTGATGACTGCGCCTGCGCCCTGCTCAAGTTTCGCGATCGCATCGGCGAGTGTGGAGCGGGTTGGGTTGCCCGAACGCGTGTAGTCATACGCACGCTTCTTGTCGAAGTCGGCAAAGCTGTAATTGGCCGAGAGATAGAGCGGCGGAATTACTGCGCCGTGGGCGGCGTCATCATCGATGCCGGCGCGGCAGGAAATAGTTTCGTCACGATCAGCCATCGATCGGCTCCTCAAGGCATGCACGGATACTGACCGCAACGCGGCCTGGTTCTTTCAAAAAGGCGTCGTGGCCATAGAGCGAGCCAAAGACGTCCAGTCGTTTCAGGTTCGGGAGTGCGCTACCGAGTTCACGGATGATCTCAGCCGGGACCAGCGCGTCGTCTGTGCAAGCGACGAGCGTGGTGCGCGTCGGGATGCTAGATGGATTCACGCCGCAGCGGTCGATGGCTTCGCTGAGCGAGAGCCAACGGCGCGGCGGCATGTGAAGCGGGTACGCCTGCCCCCGGCTTTCGAGATAGCGGTCCACTTCTCCGCGGCCATCGGCATCGACTCCGGCGCCAAAGCGCTCTTCGAACTCGGCGCTGGTCCGATAGGTGATCATGCCAAGTTGGCGCGCAAGCGCGAGGCCAGTGGCGGCGTCATCATGCGAAAGACCGAACTCGACGATGCGCCGCTGCACGCCACGAAGCGCCAAGGATTGAGCCGCTTGCCGGTGCGCGGCGGAAATAACGCAGAGCCTGGCAATCCGCTCGGGCGTCTCGGCTGCGAATGCGAGGCCGACCAGGCCACCGAACGACGCGCCAACGAAGGCATGGAGCGTTTGCACGCCCAGTGCATCGAGTCCGATAGCGACGAGACGCGCCTGATCGAGCGGCGTGATGCGCACGCGCTGATCCGCGCCGGGCGAAAAGTCGAAGCCGATGACGCCGAAATGGTCGAGATCGATCGCGGCGTTGTCGATGATTGTTTCGCGCCACCAGCCGGCGTCGCTGCACACGTCGCGGCCGCTGGAAATGCCGCCGAGCGCCACGATCTGGGGGCCGCGCGCATTGCCGAAGCGGCGCAGATAGATGTGCGTGTCGGCGAGCGTATCGCCGCTCTCAAACTGAAACACAGCGGGGATCGGGGTCGCGAAGTCGGCGAACTGAGCCGGCGGCGGCGCGAATTTAGCGAGCGCGCTCATGCGCGTGCCGCCGTGAAGCGCTTGGCAAAAACGATGTGCTCGACGTCGCCCCGATCTGCGAGACCGTCGTCAAGAAGACCCGCCACCAGCGCCCGGGCCGCCTCGGCGGATGCGCGCTCCAGACGACATCGCACGCTGAAACCTTCGTCGCGCCGCGTGAGTTGCAGGGCGTGAATGTTGGCGCCCACGGCAGCGATGCGTTCGGAAATGACCGTCCAAGCGGTCCAATCTGGGATTGAGAAACTGAGATCGTGCTGAAATTCGAACCCGGCGAGTTCGCCTAATCCGCGATCTTCACTGGCCCTGACGGGGCTCTCACAAACGTCCATAGCGATGCTCCGGCGCACAGTTGCGACGCCGAAAATGCTTGAGGCTTGCGGGCAGAGGGCCGTGCGAGAACCGCACTTGACCTTCGCTTTAGCTGTATTTTTAACGCGCCCGCAAGCTGATCACTCAAATCGGCGCAAGGTTCGATTAGCGCATCACGTTGCATTTGTCATCATGCAAACGCGCTTACCTCTTCTTCACGCGATCACGCGCGCGAGAGTTTAGTTGTACTGAAGTGTGTGCCGCAAAAAGTGGCACGCATCAGAAATCTCACACGCTTTTCGATTTTTGCATTGCGGACTGATCAGAAGTCTGTCCTATTTTGTGCAGGAGCTAACTTCGTGTCGATGAACAAGCGCAGCGCTGCACGGACAGTCGCGACTTCGGTCGCGGTTGACGCGCGCGCGCTTAACGTCGTCCTAGTAAGCGTACTCCTTATCAGCGGCCTGGTGCTTATTCTTAGCTCCAGAGCGGAGTGGCTGTACGCGACCTGACCTAAACAAACAGGATCGCCCGCATCACCCCGCTCCGAAAGGCGCGGGGTTTTTTGTTGCGCGCGGTCCACTCAACCGGACCCCTTATGACGCAAGATTCCTTGAAAAACCGGCCAAAAACGCTACGCAGCGCCGTCGTCACCAGCGGCGCAAATCGCGCTGCGGCGCGCTCGTATCTGCGGGCCGCCGGGCTCGATGACGAGGACTTTGCGCGCCCGCTGATCGCGGTAGTGAACACTTGGTCGTCAGTCACGCCGTGCAACATGCATCTGGGCGATCTGGCCGAGCACGTGCGGCGCGGCGTTCGCGAAGCCGGCGGCGTGCCGATCGACTTCAACACCATCGTCGTCACTGACGGCATCTCGATGGGCACGCCGGGGATGAAAGCGTCGCTGATCTCACGTGAGGTTATTGCCGATTCAATTGAGCTCGCGGTGCAGGGTCACCAACTCGATGGCGTCATCTGTATCGTCGGTTGCGACAAGACCATTCCAGCCGCAGCAATGGCTTTGGCGCGCATGGATCTGCCCGGCTGTGTGTTCTACGGCGGCACGATCATGCCGGGCCGGCATCAAGGTCGGGACATTTCTATCCAAGAGGTATTCGAGGCAATCGGCGCGCATGGCGCGGGCGCAATGGATGATGCGGAACTGAAGGAAGTCGAGCGCGCGGCATGCCCGGCGGCAGGGGCGTGCGGCGGGCAATTCACCGCCAACACGATGGCGATGGCGCTCTCGATGATGGGCCTCTCCCCTATGGGCGCGAACGATGTGCCGGCGGTTCATGCAGGCAAGGCCGCCGAAGGCGAACGCTGCGGCCGCGTCGCGGTGGAACTGGTGCGGAGCGGTTTAAACGCTTCGCGATTCATCACGACGGAATCTCTGCGGAACGCGGCCGTGGCAGTGTCCGCGAGCGGCGGTTCAACCAATGCCGTGCTCCATCTGACGGCGATCGCTGCCGAAGCGGGCGTCGCGTTCGGCGTCGAGGATTGCAACGACGCTTGCGAGATTACACCCGTCATCTGCGACTTGCGGCCTGGCGGGCGCTTTCTGGCGCATGATCTCTTCGCCGCCGGCGGCACGCGCTTGGTCGCCAAGCGGCTCATGGAAACGGGCCGCATCGCCGACACGACGACAGTCTCGGGCAGAAGCTTGTTCGAGGAAGCCGCCGAGGCGGCGGAGACCGCAAATCAACAAGTCGTGCGCTCATTCAACGCGCCCGTTATGGCGCGCGGATCATACGCGGTCATCTACGGCGACATTGCCCCGGACGGCGCGGTCATCAAATTGGCTGGCCACGACGTCGAGCGCTTCGAAGGCCCCGCGCGGGTGTTCGACAGCGAAGAAGACGCTTTCGACGCCGTGCAGGCCGGTGCGATCATCGAAGGCGACGTCGTCGTCATTCGCTACGAGGGCCCCAAGGGCGGTCCTGGCATGCGCGAAATGCTGCAAGTGACCGCTGCGCTGAAGGGCCGCGGCGTGAAGAACGTCGCGCTGATCACTGACGGTCGCTTCTCCGGCGCCTCATACGGCTTTGTCGTCGGTCATGTTTCACCGGAAGCGGCCGCTGGTGGACCAATCGCGCTGCTGCGCGACGGCGACACAATCAGCATCGATGTCCGCGCACGCTTGATGGACGTGCGCGCAGATCTCCGTGGCCGCCGCGCCAACCCGCCGCAAAGGACCGCGCCCGTCGGCGCTTTCGCAAAATACGCCGCGCTCGTTGCATCTGCATCGCAAGGCGCAGTGACCATTCCCAACCCGCCGCCGCCGCAAACACGCGCCCCGGCACAACGTGAGGCATCGTGATGAAAGTCTATGGCGTCGATGACGTGAGTAGCGCTGCGCTGGAAGGCCAGCGCATCGCCGTGATTGGCTATGGCAGCCAAGGTCGCGCGCATGCGCAGAACTTGCGCGACAGCGGTTATGACGTGGTCGCGGGCGTGCGCAAGGGCGGCAAAGGCTGGACCAATGCGCGCGCCGACCGCATCGACACCGCCGAACCGATCGACGCCGTCGATGGCGCCGATCTGATCGCATTTCTGACGCCGGACATGGCGCAAGAAGCGATCTGGAACGAAGTCATCGCGCCGAAAGCAAAAAAGGGCGCGGCACTGCTCTTTGCACACGGATTCTCCATCCATTACGGCCGGGTAAAGCCGCGCGCGGATTTGGACGTCGTGCTGGTGGCGCCGAAAGGCCCAGGCGATCTAGTGCGCCGCGAGTTTGTGCGAGGCCGCGGCGTGCCTGCGCTGTTCGCGGTTTTTCAGGACGCGACCGAGACCGGCCGCAACCGCGCCATGGCGTACGCAAAAGGCATTGGCGGCGCCGAAGGCGGCCTCATCGAAACGACATTTGCGGAAGAAACCGAGACGGACCTGTTCGGCGAACAGGCCGTGCTGTGCGGCGGCGCCAAGGAATTGGTGATGGCCGGATACCAGACCTTGGTCGACGCCGGCTATCAGCCCGAGGTCGCGTACTTCGAGTGCATGCACGAGCTGAAGCTGATCGTCGACCTCTTCTATGAGGGCGGCATTTCGAAGATGCACGATTTCATCTCCGAGACCGCCAAGTACGGCGCCGTTGCTTCAGGCCCGCGCGTCATCAACGAGGAAACGCGCGCGCGGATGCGCGAAGTGCTGAAAGACATTCAGTCGGGCAATTTCGCGCGCGACTGGATCCTCGAAAACCAGGCCGGCAAGCCGCGTTACAACGCCATGCTCAAGGCCGATCGCGCGCACCCCATCGAACAAACCGGCGCCGCCTTGCGTGAACGCATGGCGTGGCTGAAGTCACCGACGAACGCCTAAGCCAATGATCAGCGCCGCCTCCCCGAAGCCTATTTCCGAAGCCGCGACGACAACGGGCGCACGCCTTGTCGTCGAAACGCTTGACCGGCTCGGGGTTGAGGTCGTCTTCGGCTATCCGGGCGGCGCGATCATGCCCGTGTACGACGCGCTCACCAGCGCGCGCTTCCGGCATATCCTGGTCCGGCACGAGCAAGCGGCAGCTTTCGCGGCGGATGCGTATGCGCGCGTCACCGGCAAGCCGGGCGTTTGCTTGGCGACATCGGGACCCGGCGCCACCAATCTGATCACCGGCATCGCCAACGCGATGATGGATTCGGTGCCGCTGGTGGCCATCACCGGCAATGTCGCCTCGCACTTTATGGGCACGGACTCGTTCCAGGAGATCGACATCCTGGGCGCCACGCTGCCGCTGGTGAAGCACTCGTGGATCGTCCGTGATCCGAACGACATTCCCGCGATCTTCGAAGAAGCCTTTCATATCGCCGCATCGGGACGCCCAGGCCCGGTGCTGATCGATCTGCCGAAAGACGTGCAGATCGGCGCCGCCACCGTTGCGCCTCCTCCCGCCATTCACCCCCAGGGAAGCGCGCAACGGATTGATCCGGCGCAACTGCGCCGCGCCGAATCCGCCATCGGCGCGGCGCAACGGCCGCTGCTTTATATTGGCGGCGGCGTTCGCATCGCTGGCGCGGTTGAGGAGGTTCGCGCGTTCGCCCGCGCGACGGACATACCGGCCGTTTGCACCTTGCAGGGCCTGGGCGTCCTGCCTGCCGATTGGCCACAACAGCTAGGCATGATGGGCATGCACGGCCTGCGCGCCGCCAATGAAGCGGTGCAAGCCTGCGATCTGCTGATTGTGCTGGGCGCGCGGTTCGACGATCGGGCAACTGGCCATCTGGCGGGCTTTGCACCACACGCACGCGTCATCCATATCGACATCGACGCCGCAGAAATTGGAAAACTGCGCGACGCGCAGATCGCAATTACTGGCGACGTGAAAGCCGTGCTGCCGCTGCTGAAGCCGCGTCCGCCTCAGATCGAGGCATGGCGGACGCACTGCACGACGGCAAAAGCCGCTCACGCATTTCGCTACGACGCGCCGGGTCAAGGCGTGTACGCGCCAGCTTTGCTGAAAGAATTGTCCGAGCGCGCTGGTGATCGCTTCATCGCGGCTTGCGACGTTGGCCAACATCAGATGTGGGTCGCACAGCACTGCACCTTCGCCGCGCCTGAAGCACATCTGACCTCAGGTGGCTTGGGTGCGATGGGCTACGGCCTACCGGCGGGCATGGGCGCAAAGCTCGCAAACCCGGACGCGCATGTCGTCACCATCTCAGGCGACGGGTCGTTCGCGATGAACATCCAAGAGCTGGCGACGCTGCGGCGCTACGGCATCGCGCTGAAAATCGTACTGTTGGACAATTCCTCGCTGGGCCTGGTGCGTCAGTGGCAGGAACTTTTCTTCGATCGTAATTTCAGCGAGATTGATCTCAGCGACAATCCTGATTTCGTGGCGGTCGCTCACGCGTTCGGCGTCGACGCGTTTCGAATTAGTAGGCGCGAGGAAGTCTCGCCAGGGATTGCGCGCCTGCTCGCTGCGCCCGGCCCCTGCCTCGCGCATGTCCTCATCGACGCAAAAGAAAACGTCTGGCCGCTCGTGCCGCCAGGCAAAAGCAATTCAGACATGATCCACGGAGAGCCTTAATGACCGACACGTTCCTCATTCAGATCGATCGCGCAGAAGGCTCGCTTCAGCGCCTCATCGGTCTTGTGGAGCGCCGCGGCTTCCACATCGATCGCATGAACGTGACCGAGAATGGCGCGCATCGCGAAGTGCGCCTGGTTGTGCGCGAGCGCGACGCCGGCCGCTGCACCGGCGTGCTCGGCCGCCAGATCGATCGATTGATCGGCGTGCGCCGGATGTCGCCCGCACCGATGGCCTCTCCGCACGTAGAGGAGGCCGCATCATGCACAGTATGAGAAACGGCGAACGCGATCCAAATCGCGTCGTTGTCTTTGACACCACGCTGCGCGATGGCGAGCAGGCCCCTGGCTTCTCGATGTCGGTGGAGTCCAAGCTCAAGATGGCCGCCGCTCTGCGCGATCTCGGCGTCGACGTCATCGAAGCAGGCTTTGCTGCAGCCTCCCCTGGCGACGCTGAATCGGTTCGGCGTGTCGCTGGCGAGATCGAAGGCCCAATCTTCTGCTCGCTCTCGCGTGCTAACGAGGGCGACATCCGGACCGCCTATGGCGCCCTACAAAGTTCACCCAACCGGCGGCTACATATCTTTCTGAGCACCAGCCCGATCCATCGCGCGGCTAAGCTCAATATGACAGCCGACGAGGTGCTGGAAACAGCAGTGCGATCGGTCGAGTTCGCGCGCACCTTGTTCGACGACGTCGAGTTCTCAGCCGAAGACGCGATCCGTACGGAGCGCAGCTTCCTGGCCGAGATCATGGAAGCGGTCGCGGATGCAGGCGCCTCGACTCTCAACATCCCGGACACGGTTGGCTATTCGACACCGGAGGAAATCGGCTCGATCTTTGCGGAGATCAAAGCGCGCGTGACGCCGCGCCACCCCGACGTAATGATCTCGGCGCATTGCCACAACGATCTCGGGATGGCCGTCGCCAACACGCTCTCGGCAGTGGCGAACGGCGCCCGGCAAGTTGAAGTCGCGGTCAACGGTATCGGCGAGCGCGCCGGCAATTGCGCGCTTGAAGAGGTGGTGATGGCGCTGCGCACGCGCTTTGACCTCTACGGCGTATACACCGGCATCGATACAACCAAACTGGTCGCAACCAGCCGCACCCTGAGCGCCCTCACCGGCTCGCCGCTGGTGCGCAACAAGGCGATCGTCGGCATAAATGCATTTGCACACGAGGCTGGCATCCACCAGCACGGCATGCTTGCCGATGCGCGCACCTATGAAATCATGCGTCCCGAAGACGTCGGCTTCTCTGGTTCGCGTTTGGTGCTCGGCAAGCATTCGGGCCGTCACGCCATCGCGCAGCGCGCCGAGGCCTTGGGCTACCGGTTGAGCGGCAACGAACTGGGCTACGTCTTTGCCGACTTCAAACGCCGCGCTGACGAGATCGGCGAGATCGATGACGACGAATTGGTCTCCATCATCTCCGTCGTTGCGGCGAACAATGCGCGGGGGCATTATGCAACCGCCTCCTAAGCCGCCACGTACCTTGCTCGATAAGGTCTGGGACGATCACGTCGTCCAGGCCGAGACGGCGGATGCGCCAGCGATCCTCTACGTGGATCTGCATCTCGTGCACGAGGTGACGAGCCCGCAAGCCTTTGCCGAACTGGACCAGCGCGGACTGAAAGTGCGCCGGCCGGATCGCACCTACGCCACGCTCGATCACTCGACGCCGACTTTACCAGCCGGTGCAGATGGCCAGCGCCCCTACACAACGCCGGCGGCGGCCTCGCAGGTCGAGACACTACAGCGCAATTGCGCGCACCACGGCGTCACGCTGGCGGGCTGGGACAGCGAAGACCGCGGCGTTGTGCATGTGATGGCGCCCGAATTGGGACTGACCCAGCCCGGCATGGTCATCGTCTGCGGCGATAGCCACACCGCGACACATGGCGCCTTCGGCGCGTTGGCATTCGGTATCGGCACGTCTGAGGTTGGCCACGTGCTGGCGACACAATGCCTGCTGCAACGCAAGCCAAAGCGCATGCGCGTGACCGTCGATGGCGCGCTGCAAAGTGGCGTCTCGGCGAAGGACCTCACACTGGCGGTGATCGCACGCATCGGGTTCGGCGGCGGTTCGGGCTATGTGGTTGAGTACGCGGGCGAAGCAATCCGTGCGCTCGACATGGAAGGGCGGATGACGCTCTGCAACATGTCGATCGAAGCCGGCGCCCGCGCTGGAATGATTGCGCCGGATGAGAAGACACTTGCGTTCCTGCGCGGCCGGCGTCGCGCGCCCGACGACGCGGCCTTCGAAACAGCAGCGGCGCGGTGGCTCACCTACTCCACCGACGATGGCGCGACGTTCGACCACGAAATCCGCGTTGATGGCGCGGCGATCACGCCGATGGCGACATTCGGCACCACGCCGGATGCGGCGCTGCCGATCGGCGCGCGGACGCCAACACCCAAGAACGAGTCCGAACGAAAGGCGCTCGACTACATGCGTTTCGCCGCAGGAGAGGCGACGACCAGCCATCCCGTCGACGTCGTGTTCGTGGGATCATGCACGAACGGGCGCATCTCAGATTTGCGCGACGCGGCTGACGTTTTGCGCGGACGGCGGATCAAAGACGGCGTGCGAATGCTGGTAGTGCCTGGCTCCGAGGCGGTTAAGCGCCAGGCCGAGTCCGAAGGCCTGGATCGTGTGTTCATCGACGCAGGCGCCGAATGGCGTTTGCCAGGGTGTTCGATGTGCATCGCCATGAACGGCGATTTCGTCGCCCCGGGTCAGCTCGCAGTTTCTACGTCGAACCGCAACTTCGAGGGCCGCCAGGGCAAAGGCGCGCGCACCATTCTCGCAAGCCCCGCGACGGCGGCGGCGAGCGCAATTGCAGGCGTGCTCGCCGATCCACGGACCTACACGCGGGAGCCAGCTCATGTCTGACCGTTTCACCGCGTTCACCTCGCGCACATTCGTGCTCCCCCAAGCCAACATCGACACGGATCAGATCATCCCAGCGCGGTTTTTGACGACGACGACGCGCGACGGTTTGGGTGCGGCGGCATTCTACGATTGGCGGTATGACGCAAACGAGAAACCGTTGCCGGACGCGCCGCTGAACACATTGGATCGCAGCGAGCACCGCGTACTGGTCGCGGGCGATAACTTCGCTTGCGGCTCCTCACGCGAACATGCGCCGTGGGCTTTGGTCGATTACGGATTCCGGGCCGTCATTTCGACCAGCATCGCCGACATCTTCTCCTCTAACGCGCTGAAGAACGGCTTATTGCCGATCACAGTCGATGAAGAAACGCACGCACGACTGCTCGCCGATTCCGGCGGTCGCGTTTCAATCAATCTAGAAAATTGCGAGCTCTCCATCGGCAACGCGCCGCCGATCAAGTTCGCCGTCGAGCCATTCGCGCGACGTTGCCTCATCGAAGGGGTCGATCCGCTTGGTTGGTTGCTCGATCGCACCTCCGCAATAGAAGCCTTTGAAACGAAAGCTGCAGCATGACCTTTGCGATAACTCTCCTTCCTGGCGACGGCGTTGGCCCGGAAGTCACGCGCGTCGCAAAAGATGTGTTGCAGGCGGTTGGCGAGCGCTTCGACCGCAGCTTCACGTTCGACACTCAGCTTATCGGCGGCGCGGCGATCGACGCCGAAGGTGAAGCGCTCACGCAGGAGACGATCGCTTCCTGCAGGCAATCGCGCGCTGTGTTCTTGGGCGCTGTTGGCGGTCCCAAGTGGGAGCGCGGACCGCGTCGGCCGGAGCAGGGCTTGCTCGAACTACGCAAGGCGCTTGGCCTCTTCGCCAACATACGTCCGGTGCGTGTGTACGACAGCCTCCTAGATCGATCGCCCCTGCGGCCCGAGATCGTCGACGACGTCGATCTGGTGATCTTTCGCGAGCTCACTGGCGGCGCCTATTTCGGTGAGAAGCGCCGCGGCGCCGACTTTGCGAGCGATCAATGCATCTACACCGTCGCCGAGATCGAACGCATCGCACACGCGGCCTTCGCGGCGGCGCGTGCGCGGCGCGGCAAAGTCACATCGGTGGACAAAGCCAACGTGATGGAGACAAGCCGTCTCTGGCGCGAGGTGGTGACGCGCCTTCACACCGAGCGCTATTCCGACGTGAAGCTTGAGCACGCGCTCGTGGATTCCATGGCTATGCAGCTCATCCGTCAGCCACGTGCGTATGACGTGATCCTCACCGAGAATATGTTCGGCGACATCCTCTCCGACGAAGCTTCGGTGCTCGGGGGCTCGATTGGTTTGGCGCCCTCCGCGTCACTTGGCTCAGGCGGTCCCGGCCTCTTCGAACCGGTGCACGGTTCGGCGCCCGACATTGCCGGACGCGACCTCTGCAATCCGGTTGGCGCCGTGCTCTCTGTCGCCCTGCTGCTCCGCTATGGCTTGCGCCTCTCGGATGAAGCCAGCGCCGTGGAAGCGGCGGTCGAGCGCGCCATCGTCAGCGGCGCGCGCACAGCGGATCTCGGCGGCGATCTCGGATGCCGCGCTATGGGCGACAGCATCGTCGATGAATTGCTTCGCTCCGCCGCCGTGACGCACGGCGCGCAGATGCATTGGGGCTGAGCCCCCTAAAACTGAATTGGAGTATCCCGGTGTCTATCGTTCCTTTCGATGATCGCGATGGTTGGATCTGGCTGGACGGCCGCTTCGTGCCGTGGCGCGACGCAAAACTGCACGTGCTTAGCCACGCCATGCACTACGGCTCTGGCGTGTTTGAAGGCGAGCGTATGTACAATGGCGCCATCTTCGAACTCGACGCCCATACGCGTCGGCTGTTTCACT
Source organism: Caulobacteraceae bacterium (assembly GCA_031379735.1). Classification (GTDB taxonomy): domain Bacteria; phylum Pseudomonadota; class Alphaproteobacteria; order Caulobacterales; family Aquidulcibacteraceae; genus Vitreimonas. The sequence goes on from JANNFK010000031.1 coordinate 44,983, forward strand.
CCGCCGAAACCCTAGACTTCGAAATTCCGTTCACGGTGGAAGAAATCAGCCAAGCGTGCATTGACGCCTGCGACAAGAACGGTTTCGCGGATTGCTACGTGCGCCCGATCGCCTGGCGTGGCTCGGAACAACTGAGCGTGTCGGCGCGGGAAACGCGCACCCATGTCGCCGTCGCGGTGTGGGCTTGGCCCAAGTATTTCGACGCCGCCCGCTTCAATCGCGGCATACGCTTGTGCTGGGCCAAGTATCGCCGCCCGCCCGCCGAAGCCGCGCCAACATCGGCCAAAGCCGTCGGCCTCTACATGATCTGCACAGTCTCCAAGAACGTGGCTGAACGCGCCGGTTATGACGATGCGTTGATGTTGGATTGCAGCGGCAATATCGCCGAGACCACCGGCGCGAACATCTTTTTCGTTCGCGACGGCGTGCTCTATACGCCAACGCCAGATTGCTTTCTGAACGGCATTACCCGGAAGACGGTCATCAAGCTCGCGCATGAGTCCGGCTTCCAGGTGAAAGAAACGCGCATCCGCCCCGAAGACTTGGCGACGTTCTCCGAGTGCTTCGTGGTCGGCACGGCGGCGGAAGTCACGCCGGTCGGCGAAATTGCCGAGCATCGCTTCCGCCCATCGGAGATAACGTTCTCATTGGTTGAGCGCTATGCAAGGCATGTGATAGGCCGCCAAGAGGCGCGCGCCTTGACGAATGCGTAGCAGCGGAACGAGGGTGCAAGCCATGCCCTCCGGAGACGCTGCCCAGACCCATGCCCTACTTCTCAGCACGTCTAAGCGCGTGGTGGTGAAGATTGGCTCGGCGCTGATCGTCGATAGCGGCACCGGCCAACCCGCGCGCGCTTGGCTGAACTCACTCGCCGACGATGTCGCGGCGATGCTAAAGAACGGCCAGCGAGTGCTGATCGTGTCGTCCGGCGCGATCGCGCTTGGCCGCCGCGCGCTTGGGCTGCAAAAAACGCCGCGTCTCGATCACAAGCAGGCCGCGGCCGCAGCGGGACAAGCGCGCCTGATGAGCGCCTTCGAAGACGCGTTCTCGCGCCATGACCTCGTCGTTGCGCAAGCGCTGCTCACCATCGACGATACCGAGCGCCGCCGCCGTTGGCTCAACGCCCGCGCAACTTTGGATACATTGCTGGCGCTCGGCGCGGTGCCGATCATCAATGAGAACGATACTGTCGGAACCGAAGAAATCCGCTACGGCGATAACGACCGGCTGGCCGCGCGCGTGGCCCAGATGATCTCCGCCGAAGCGCTCATTCTCTTTTCGGACATCGATGGCCTCTACGACGACGACCCGCGCAATAATGCCGAAGCTAGGTTCATCGCTGAGGTCAAAGAGATTACGCCGCACATCGAAGCGATGGCTGGTTCGGCAAACGTGCTGGGCTCCGGCGGCATGCGCACCAAGATCGAGGCCGCAAAGATTGCGATGGCAGCCGGTTGCGCTGTCGCAATAACGAAAGGCGCCATCGCTCATCCGATTGCCGCGCTACAGGGCGGCGCACGCGCCACGTGGTTTCTGCCGCGCACGACCACGCGCGCCGCCTATAAGAGCTGGATCGGTGGCGCACTCTCCCCGCGTGGGGCCTTGGTTCTCGACGACGGCGCCGCCGCCGCGGTGAGATCAGGCAAAAGCCTGCTTGTGTCCGGCGTCGCCGAGGTGCGTGGCGGCTTCGAAAAGGGCGACACCGTGCGGCTGCTAACGTCGGACGGCACGGCCGTCGGTAGCGGCATTGTGCGTTATGACGCCATCGACGCGACGCGCATCCGTGGAATAAAGAGCGCAGCGATCTTGCCAACACTGGGATTTGACGTCGGTCCGGAGCTCGTTCATGCGGACGATCTCGTGCTCGCCTGATAGGCTCACGCCGAAATGAGCCAAGCCGATCCAATCCGAACCGAAATGCTGGAGCTAGGCCGCCGCGCGGTTGCCGCCGCGCGCGCGCTCCGGGACGCCGCTTCGGACCAACGCACCGCTGCCTTAGCCGCCATGGCGCAGCATCTGCGCGCGAATAGGGCGCAGATACTTGCAGCCAATGCAGCAGACCTGACAAACGCGCGAGAACGCGAGCCGGCCTTCCTCGATCGCCTTACGCTCACGCCGGAACGGCTTGAAGCGCTCGCCCGCGCGCTCACCGCCATCGCACAACAACCTGATCGTGTGGGCGACGTGATGGCCGAGTGGCAGCGTCCCAACGGCCTTCGCATTGCGCGCGTGCGCACCCCTATCGGCGTCATCGGCATGATTTTCGAAAGTCGCCCCAATGTCGCCGCCGAAGCCGGCGCGCTGGCCGTACGCTCCGGCAACGTCATATTGTTGCGCGGAGGATCAGACAGCGCACAGAGCGTGGCCGCCATCGCGGCAGCCCTGCGCGCCGGCTTGACCGAAGCCGGATTGAGCGCGGACTGCATCCAATCCGTACCATCCCGCGACCGCGCCGCCGTTGGCCTCATGCTCGAAGGACTCGACGGCGCCATCGACGTTATCGTGCCGCGCGGCGGAAAGTCACTTGTGGCGCGCGTGAAGCAAGAGGCCCGCGTACCGGTCTTCGCGCACCTCGAAGGCATATGCCACACATACGTGCACGCAGCAGCGGCGCCGCGCAAAGCGGTCGAACTTGTAGTCAACGCCAAGATGCGGCGCGTGTCGGTCTGCGGCGCTACAGAGACGTTGCTCATCGACCGCGCAGTGGCGCCAACTTTGTTGCCGGAAATTGCCGCCGCCCTGCGTCTTGCCGGGTGCGAGCTTCGCGGCGACGAAGAAGCACGCGCGATCACAGCGATGGCGGCGGCCACCGAATCCGACTGGCGCACAGAGTATCTGGCGCCTGTGCTTTCCGTTCGCGTGGTTGAAGGCCTCAGCGAAGCGATCGAGCACATCGCGCACTACGGTTCGCAGCACACGGACTGCATCGTCACCGAGGATACGGCAGCAGCGGCCCAATTCCTGCGCGACGTCGACAGCGCGATCGTGATGCACAACGCATCGACGCAATTTGCAGACGGTGGAGAATTCGGTTTCGGTGGCGAGATCGGCATCGCAACCGGTAGGCTGCACGCCCGCGGTCCGGTCGGCGCAGAACAACTCACCACGTTCAAATACGTCGTGCGCGGCAACGGCCAGGTGCGACCGTAAACGACCGGCGCCCGATGGTTTGCTGCCGTTGCCGGACCTGGGCATCGCCGGCATAACTCTTGACGCGCGCGCGCAAGTGCGATCCGTTTGCCACGCCGAGGCCACCGAAGACATGTCCGACCATTCTACAGATTCGCTCGAAGTAGCGTTGGCGCACGCCGAGCGTCTGCTGCAGCGCGATCCGAGGCTCGCCCTAGAACAGGCGGACGCCATTCTTGAAGCCGCGCCACAGCATCCAAAAGCTCGGTTGATCAAGGGCAAGGCGTTGCAGCGCCAAGGCAGATCGCGTGACGCGTTAGCGGCATTCGAGGCCCTCTCACGCGAACAGCCGCGCTGGGCGGAGGCGCGCTATGAATTGGGCCAAGCTTGCGCCGCCGCGGGCGAAGTTGAGTCAGCGATTAGCGCACTCCGTGAAGCAGTCGAACTCTCTGATCAATATCCAGCTGCGTGGGGCGCGCTCGGCGATCTACTGTACGCCGTAGGCGCCGCCGCAGAGGCAGACGGCGCCTACGCCAATCAGATTCGCACTTCGACCAGCGATCCACGATTGATGCAGGCGGCCCTGGCGCTGTGCGCAAACAAGCTCGCGCCGGCGGAGGCGCTGCTACGTACGCACTTGAAAACTATGCCGACCGATGTCGCCGCCATTCGGATGCTCGCCGAAGTTGGAGCGCGGCTTGGACGTTATGGCGACGCGGAAAAACTGCTCGCCCGCTGCCTTGAGCTTGCGCCGAGCTTTGCCGCCGCGCGGCACAATTACGCGATCGTTCTATTTCGGCAGGGTAAGACGCTGGAAGCGCTGCGCGAGATTGAAGTGGTGCGAAAGGAGCATCCCGAAAACGCGGCCTATCGCAACTTCACCGCCGCGGTGCTCGCGCGCTTGGGCGAGTACGCAGATGCAATCGAACTCTACGAGCAACTGATCGTGGATCGGTCAGAGCAACCTAGAGTTTGGCTTAGCTATGGTCACGCGCTCAAGACCGCTGGCCGCACCGCAGACGCCATCGCGGCGTATCGCAAGGCTGTCGCGCTCAATCCGCGATTTGGCGATGGTTATTGGAGTCTCGCCAACCTGAAGACGTTTCGCTTCACGTCCGCCGAAATCGACGCCATGCGCGCCGCGCTTAACGCAGACGACCTCGACGAAGACGATCGCTTCCACATCGATTTCGCGCTGGGAAAGGCGCTTGAGGACGCTGGCGATTATGCTGACTCATTTGCGCACTATGCCGAAGGCGCGCGCAGACGGCGTGCGCTCGTCACTTATGATCCCGAACAAATCACCGAACAGGTGCGGCGTACAAGAGCGCTTTTCACTACGGATTTTCTGGCCGCGCGAGGGGGACAAGGCGCGCAGGCGCCGGATCCGATCTTCATTGTCGGCCTCCCGCGGTCGGGATCGACCTTGCTTGAGCAAATTTTGTCGAGCCATTCGGCGATAGAGGGCACAATGGAATTGCCCGATATTGCGGCGATCGCCCGCGATCTTGGGGAGAAGAAACTTCGCAGCGAAACGTCCAAGTATCCTGAAATCCTGGCCGATCTCTCGCCGGAGGCGCTACGCGGGCTTGGTGAAAGCTATATTGAACGCACGCGGATTCAGCGCCGGAGCGCAAAACCGTTGTTCATCGACAAAATGCCAAACAATTGGCTGCATGTCGGTTTGATCACGCTTGCACTGCCCAACGCCAAAATCATCGACGCGCGCCGCCATCCAGTGGCGACGTGCTTTTCGGCGTTCAAGCAGCACTTCGCGCGCGGCCAGACCTTCACCTACGATCTAACCGAGCTCGGCCGATACTATCGCGACTACCTTGCTTTGATGGCGCATTTCGACGCCGTCGCGCCGGGCCGCGTGCATCGTGTGTTCTACGAGGGCCTCGTTGCAGACACGGAAGCACAAGTGCGCAGAACGCTCGCCTATTGCGGGCTCCCCTTCGAGAGCGCGTGTCTGGCGTTCTTCGCGACAGACCGTCCAGTCCGCACCGCAAGCTCCGAACAGGTGCGCCAACCCATCTTCCGCGAGGGCGTCGACCAATGGCGCCGATACGATCCTTGGTTAAAGCCTCTCAAGGAAAGCCTCGGCCCAGAGGGCATGAACTACCCGGAGGCTTTCAAGGCTGACGAGTGAGGCTTTGGCGCAACAGCCAGCTGCATCGGACTGTAGTACCGCTAGTGTAGTCGCAAAAGCAGGGGCGCTTCATGATCGCCAATACCTCGAAGTCCAAGGGCGCAAATATCCTCGCGTGGACGCCCCTTTTGATGATCACGACGATGCTCACAAGCATCGCCCCGGCCATGGCGCAGGACGCGAACGATGACACCATCATCGTCACCGCGCAAAAGCGCGAAGAAGATCTTCAAGACGTGCCGATGAGCATTCAAGCGCTTGGCGAAGAGCGCCTGGAAGACCTGAATGTCTCCAGCTTCAACGATTTCGCTCAGTACCTACCGAGCCTCTCCTATCAATCCATCGGCCCCGGCTTTGCGCGCACTTTCATGCGCGGCGTAGCGAGTGGCGATAACGGCAACCATTCTGGTCCATTGCCCAGCGTAGGCATCTATCTCGACGAACAGCCAGTCACGACCATTACCGGCGCGCTCGATATTCACGTCTACGATATTGCGCGCGTGGAAGCGCTCGCCGGTCCGCAGGGCACGCTTTACGGCGCGAGTTCGCTCGCCGGCACTGTGCGTATCATCACCAATCAGCCGGACCCGGACGCATTCTCCGCTGGCTTTAGCCTCGAAGGCTCGTCGATCGATCATGGCGGCCTCAGCGGCGGCGCCGAAGGCTTCATCAACATTCCGCTCTCGAACCGCGCGGCCATTCGCCTCGTCGCCTGGAATGAGCATGACGGCGGCTACATCGACAACGTCCAAGGCACGCGAACCTATCCGACCTGCGATGCGGGCCCGAACAACGGCTCGTGCACGATCGACAACGCGGCCATTGCTCAAGACGATTACAACCCTGTTGATACGTACGGCGCGCGCGCCGCGCTGCGCATCGAGCTCAACGATAGCTGGACGATCACGCCAACCATTATGGCGCAGGATCAGCGCAGCGAAGGCATCTTTGCGTTTGATCCAAACGTCGGCGACCTGGCGGTCACCCACTTCCTGCCCGAGAGCGCGCATGACGCATGGTATCAAGCGGCGCTGACCATTAACGGCACGATCGGGAATCTCGACCTCGTTTACGCCGGCGCCTTCATGAGCCGCGCCGTCGATTCCGAGTCCGACTATTCCGACTACTCTTTCTTCTACGACACGCTCGCCGGCTATTACATGTATGACGAGAGCGGCGTGCTCTACACCGATCCGTCGCAAGGCATTATCGGGCGCGATCGCTACACCAAGGAAAGCCACGAACTGCGTATTTCAACGCCAGGCGAAAACCGTTTGCGTTTCGTCGGCGGCCTCTTCTACCAGCGCCAAGTGCACGACATCGAACAGCGCTACACGATTGCCGGGATGTTCGATGACTTCGAGGTGCCGGGCTGGGACGACACGATCTGGCTGACGGCGCAACAACGCGTCGATCGCGACGAGGCGGCGTTCGGACAGCTCGCTTTCGATTTTACCGACCAGCTGACCGGCACAGTGGGCCTGCGCACGTTTCGCTCTCACAATACGCTAGTCGGTTTCTTCGGCTATGGCGCTGGGTTCAGCGGCTCAACCGGCGAGGCAGCGTGCTTCACCTTCGTCGAATATCATGGCGCGCCTTGCATCAATCTCGATCGCGGCATCGAGGAAACGGGCAACACACACAGCGTCAATCTCACATATCATTTCACGCCAGACATGATGGTCTATGGCACGTGGTCTAGCGGCTTCCGGCCCGGCGGCGTCAACCGGCGCATTTTCCAACAGGCGCTCTACAATTCCGACACGCTGACTAACTATGAGTTGGGCTTCAAATCGTCCTGGAACCAAAATCGCTTCCGCTTCAACGCGGCGGTCTTCCAAGAAGATTGGCAAGACTTCCAATTCTCCTTCCTCGGTCAAAATGGTCTGACTGAAAATCGCAACGCCGGCGACGCGCGCATTCTGGGCGTCGAAGCCGATCTCACTTGGCGGCCAATCGATGGACTCACGATCTCGGCGGCGGGCGCCTACCTGCAGGGCGAAATTCTGCAAAACTATTGCTCGCTGATCTTGCCGGCCGGCACGCAAACGACTGACTGCCCCACCGCTGACAGCGATCTTCTGGCGCCGTCCGGAACGTCGCTGCCGGTTACGCCGGACTTCAAAGGCGATCTGACCATTCGCCAAGAGTTCGAGATGATGCATCTCCCCTCCTATTGGCAGGCGGCGGTCGTTCATCAATCGGGCGCCACGCAGGATCTGCGCACGTTCGAAAGCGCCATTATCGGATCGTTGCCCGCGTACACGTCGTTTGATCTGTCCGCCGGATTCGAGACTGAGTTCTTCAATCTCGATTTCTTCATCCGCAACGCCACCGACGAGCGCGGCGAGCTTTATCGCTATACGGAATGCCAAATCGCCGTGTGCGGTGCGCAATATTATGTCGCGCCAATCCAGCCGCGCACGATCGGCGTTCGCTACAGTCAAGCCTTCTAGCGTTCAAAGCTGGCGGGAACGTCTCGTTCCCTCCACAGCTTTGAAGAGACGTTAGCCCCTCACGTTTGCTGTGCCGCCAAGAACTTGACGGCGGGTTCGTCTGGCTCGGCCTTTTCGGGCAGCGCGTGATTTGCGAAGGGGCGTCTCTCGTCCGCGACAGCGAGTTCGCAGCGCTCGAAGACATCCTCCGCCATTTGTTGAGCGTTGGCGAGCATCGGATCGCACTGAGAACCGAACATCAGAGTCGGCATGCTGATGCGGGTCTGCTCTGGTCCTAGTGCTTCACGGATGTGTCGCTGCATCGTCGGGGAAGTGGCGCCGGCAAAGCTCATCACAAACCTGATGGACTGAAACGCGTCGTGTCCCGCCTCCCGAGCAGCCGCGACCAGCAGCGCCATGCCCCCGTCGTTGGAATAGCCGGCAATGCCGTCGGGACGTTCGCGGCGGCAGACCTTCGCGAGCAAGTCCATGCTGGCTTCGAGGCCGACATAGCGTCCTAGCTGCAGGAATTCCCCTAAACTTCCTTCTTTCTCCGGCCGATGCGCAAAGATTTGGGCGTGCGCTCCTGCAAGCGGATGGGTCCTGAACGGCGGCTAAGTCCCTTCCGCCGCTCGCGCCTGGTTGAAAACAATCAAGCTTCAGCCTCGCTTCGGATCGGCGCCTCGGTCGGTACGTGTTGCACTCACCAATTGAGACCGCCCTCTATTGCGGTCAGTGGCTTAGCGCCCGCAGCAACGGCGTGTTGCGCCGACAACGGCCGTCCGAAACATCACGTTCCCAGCAGCTATTGCGTCCCGGCACGCCGCCGGTAGGTGAAATCCCACTCAACGTTCCAGGTCTGTGCGGCGTCGTCGAACACTTCACCCCATTGGCGCACCGTTCGGTCGTCAATCCGCTGGAAGTTCATGCGTCGGCGTCCAGGTGACTGGCCTTGTGCACTTGGACCTAGATTGTCGAGACGAAGCACGCCCTCGTTGTCGAGCACGCCAGAAAACTCCGTGCGCGATCCGTTAGCGTCCGCCCAAGTCTGATGCCATTTTTGGTCCGCCGGATCGTACACGTTTATCGAATGGCCATGGCCGCCGCCGAACGGGCGCCAGTGTTCGATGATGACGCAACCTTGATCTGTAAGCGTGATCGAGCTTTCAGCGACGGTGACACCGCTTGTTGATCCACTTGGCGAGACGTCCCATTCACCGAGCCAAAAATCGAACTGCCGACTCTCAGGGCTCACGCACCCTGCTGGCCGCTGCGGGCGCACTGCGCGGCCCTGAATAATGGCGCGCTGTTGTGTGACCTCGTCGCGAAGCTCCTGGCGGCTCATCGTGTTAGGCGCCGGTAGCGGCGCTTGCTGCGCCGTTTGGGCAGACGCAAGCGCGGGCGAGATCGACAGCATAAGCGCGGTGACTATGGCGAAACGCATTGTACCCCCTCGACGCATGAACCTTCATCCGTAGCCGCGCGGCCACACCGAGTTCAATTCGATTGCGAGGAACGGTGCTGAGAAGGCGATAGGCGCGCAAATTGCGCCGCCGGCGGCGCGGCAGAGGCGCTCCAAAGGCATGATCTTGCTCAGATCCAGGATGCCCGTATTGACGCTAGAACGAATGGCTGTTGCCAATCGCTCCAGGTCGTCGTGAAAATCCGGATCGCGCCGAATGATCGCCGCGTTACGGCGCAGAAGCGGCTTCAAGCTATCGGGCACTTCCTCGCCACGCGGCATCTGTGCGCCGTTGACCAGCACAGGCGCGACAAGAACGCCCGGCGTGGCTAGCGCAGTTTCAATCTCGATGCGAACCCAGTCGTGATCGTCGTCTAGACGGCGCTTGCCGGTTTCGTCCTTGGACTCGAGCCGATGCGGCCCGATCAGAGCAATCGCTACACGGCAGCGCGGCAGAACAGTTTTGATGTAATCACCGAAATCGACACCGGGGCCGATGTTATCGACATCCTTAAAGACGCGCTGCTTGCCGAAGCGCTGCGACATCGCATCATAAATGCGCCCCGCCACATCGGCGGTGTCGTCCCGCCGATAGCTCTGCCCTCGCTTGCTCGCGCGAGCGATAGGTTTTGCGCGCTGTACGCTCGGTTTTGAGTGACGGGAAGAAGCTCTCCGTCGCCGCATTGTCCCAGCAATTGCCGGCTCGATTGCGGTCAGTGATCTAGCGCACACCGCTGGGCTCGAAGTCGCCGACTGCGGTCACTGACGCGCTTCCATCAATCCTCGAACAGGGGGGTCTGCACGCCTCGCAATGCGAGGTCGACGACGCAATCCCACACTGGCGTTCGCGAGTTCCGCATGCAATTCTCCCCCTGGAGTTGAAAGAGAGGGGGAGTGATATGCATCGCCGAACCGTGCTTATGGGCCTCGCCGCCGTTGGCGCGACCGCAGCAACGCGGGCGCGCGCGCAGGCAAACGATTTTGACGCGCTGCTCGCTCAACTGAACGCTGATCCTTCACTGGTTGAAGGCGCCTGGGCGGCGTCCAACCATCAAAACGCCGCCGAGCGCAGCGTGGGCATAGGCGAACCGTCCACTCGCCGCATTTCCCAACGCGCGATCGACATGATCATCAAGCTCGAAGTCTCGAGTCAGGCTCAATACGAAAGCCGATACACGCACCCAATTTGGCCAGGCGGACAGTCAGGTGTCACCATTGGCATCGGCTACGACCTCGCCTTCGCAAATGCTGAATATATGCAGCGCGATTGGGGCGCACTCGTTCTGGCGGAAGCGATTACCCGCCTGAGCACGACATTCACACTACGAGGCGCGGCAGCGCAGCAAGCTGTCCCTGCTCTGCGCGATATTGTCATTCCCTGGGATGCCGCGTGCCAGCAATTCGACGCGTTCCTACCCTATCCGACAGCGCAGGCTGAACGCATTTTTCCTAATAGCGACAAGCTGAGCGATGACAGCTTCGGCGCGCTTGTATCGCTGGTCTATAATCGCGGCGCATCGATTGCTGCGGGCAGCACGCGGCGCCGCGAAATGCGTGACATTCACTTCCTGATGGCCGAAGAGAACTTCGACCCTATTCCGCAGAAAATTCGCGATATGAAGCATCTCTGGGATCCTGTAACGCAACGCGGTTTGCACATTAGGCGCGATCTTGAGGCGAGCTTGTTCGAACTCGGCAGAACCTAACGCGGCGCTGCCGAGTAGAGCACTGGGTTAGCGGGCCGCCTGGGAGAATTCGGGGAGCGATCATGATTGTCAGCTCTTTGATGCGCAAGGCGCGCGTTTTGCTGTGCGCCGTTGGATTCGGATTGTTCGCGGCGACGAGCGCGGCTCAGGAGGGGCAGCAATCGTCCAACGAATTTCGCGAATACGCGATGGAGCAGCTACGCCGCGGTCGACTGCCCGGCGCAATTCGTCAATTAGAAGCACTCGTCGCGAACCCGCCTGCCCACGCCAACTCTCTCGATCGCGCGTCCTTTCCTGTGGATCTGATCGAGCTTTACGCGATCGAGGCGCAGTTTGAAGGCAGATTGTCGGGACCAGCGACAGATCGACGAGTCGATGAGCTTTATCGGCAGGCTCTGCATTTCAACCCGCCGGAACTCGCCTATCAGGTTGAGAGCACGTACGCTTACTATCTGAACGTTACCGATCAAACCGGCGCGGCGATGCAACATTTTCGGACCGCGCTGCGTGATCCGAATATGTCTCAAGACCCCGGCTCCGAATATGCCGCGCTCGGCCAAATCGCCGCGGCCTATATGGACATGGGCAATTTCGACTATGCGGCGGCGGCGCTGGCGCGCGCCCGCGCGGTCGAGTCACGCCTGCCGGCGGCGATACGCACCGATGCCCATCTCACGTTGTCGCCGCTGGAAATGAGCCTACTGCTCAGTCAGGGCAACCCGGCGGCGCTGAGTGCGCTGGCCCGCGCAGATCAAATTCTCATCCGTTCGAACGCTGTCACTGCCGAGAAGAGGGTGCAGGCCAGCATCGCTCAGCTGATCTACCTAAACCAAATCCATGACGAGCAAGCGGCGCAGCAAGCGGAAACAATCGTACGTGAGAATGCAGCCCGAGGCTTGCCGAGCGAAATTCGCGATCAAGTTCCCGCGTCCATGCGCCGAGACCTTGCGAACGCTATCGTCGATTGCCTGACATTGGTGGTCGGCAATCCTGAAACTCTCGCCGCCGACCCAAACTACTCATCGAGGCTGAGCACATGCGAACAAGTCGGCCTCAACATGCCCGCCATGCAAGGACAATTGCGCGCAACGCCGGCGCTTGTTCTGGAGCGCCAGGGAAGAGATGGCGAAGCGACACGCATTTACGAAGATATGATCAGTCATGCTGAGCGTTCGCGAGAGAGTTTCGACGTTGCGCAGCGCCAGGCATTTTTTGCGGGCCGCTGGCGTGTGCCCTATGACGGGTTGACGCGCATCGACACGCGCGCCTTCCTGAGACAGAACTACATTTCTTCTTTCATGCGGGCGTTGATCGACGTCGATCGCACGCGCGCTCGTCAGTTCGGTGAATTGCGCGGCGACCACGCAGACTTTGGTACGCCGGAATCGATTGGGGCATTTGTCCGTTCTCTGCCATTGGGGACAGCCGTCGTCGTGTTGTCCAGTCACGATAGTGAACAGATGGCGTTTGGCTTCACGCAGACGATGCGGCGCGCCGCCATCATCCCCATCACCGCCAGCTCGCTCAATGCGCGCGTCAACACGGTGCGCGGCCTGCTGGAGGATGCGGACGCCGACCTTCCGGCGATCGACGAACATATGGACGCGCTCTCGCGCGACGCGCTGGGGTCGGTTCGCGATGTGTTGGCCGGAGCAACGGACATCATCGTTATCGTCGACGGGCCGTTGGCGCGCGTTCCGTTCAACCTGTTTACAGCCGCGGACAACGCGCCATTCATTGGAGACACGGCGAACGTTTCCTACCGGCTCTCGCTCCGCGCCTTACGCTCGGAACGCCGCACTGCAACGGGACGTGGTCTGTTTGCCGTTGGCGGAGCGCACTATCCCGATGCGCCTCCAGCCATCCCGCTTGATGACAATGTTGGTCTGGAGCGCATCGATGCTTATCGCGGCGTCATAGACCTTCGCCCGCTGCCTTTCACACGCGCCGAGGCAATACGTCTTGGCGCCAGTTTCGATCCGAGCGCCGCCGCGCCGGCTTTGAATGATCAATCCTCTCGCGGGGTTTCGGGAGCGGGCATGCGCGTCTTGTTAGGAGACGCCGCAACAGAAGCAGCTGTGAGACGCAGCATAGTCGAAGCACGCTATGTGCATCTGGGTTCGCACGGCCTGTTGGCGGGCACGTACGGCCTGGTTGAGCCCGCCATCGTATTGAGCGCGGGCGACGGCGAGGACGGCTTTTTGACGGTCAGTGAAATCGCGTCGCTACGTATGAGCGCCGAACTCACCGTGCTTTCAGCGTGTTCGAGCGGCGACGGGCGTGTCGTGGCAGGCGAAGGCGCGATCAGTCTAGCGCGCGCCTTCTTGATCGCGGGAAGCCGTGATGTGCTGGTGTCGATGTGGCAAATAAACGATGCGAAAACATCAGACTGGATGGCGGACTTTTACGAGCGCTTGCACGCTGGAGCCCTACCCGCAGTCGCGCTGCGCGAAACAAACACATACATGCGCCAGACGGTGTCCGAGCCAAAGTTCTGGGCGCCGTTTATTCTCGTCTCAGGCTGACGGCCAGGTGCAAGACGGTTGCAAGGCGCAACCGCTCCCGCTTTGCCCGTTAGCGCGCGAGCACGTCACATCGCAACTAGCCGTCCGCATCAGCAGCTGATCGCTTCGACCGAGCCGCATGTCTGCTTCTCTGGGATATTCACGCGCGCCTCCGACAGCCCACCCGCGCCGCCGGCAGGTCGCATTCAATACAAGTAGGGGTGCGCGGCCAACGGTCTGCCGGCGCTCGCGGCATAACCGTCTGCGCGACGCAGGAGCGGTAAGGCGCCCGAAAAGATTGTGAGGACGATGCGATGTGATGGCGAACCGGTCAGATTCGGCATAATAATCCGAGCGGGTGTCGACGATGTAGACGACATCGCCAGCACTGAGACGTACGCCGCCAGCTTCTCGCGCACGCAAAACGATTCCGCGGATCGGCCGCATTCGATAATGATTGCCGACCCAACCGACCCATTCTCCGGCGGTCGTCGAGCCGATCACCGTCGCGTCTGGATGCGGCCGATCCCGAAGTTCGACGGCGGCATCGGCCCGCATATCGGGGCAGTCGCCGTCTGCACATGTGTTGTCCTCTGGTTCGTAGAAACCGTTCACGACGGGCGGCCCGCCGTCGGGCAAGAATTCCGGGGCTTGTTGCGCGCCGGTGCGGGGAGACCCTCCCTCCGATCGATCAATTTCAATCAATGGCGTGGCCGACCCAAGTCGGTCAGTGGCTTAGCACGGCGCAACCGGTCGCCGACACCGGCCATTCGGCTACGCGTTTTTGAACCGCGCGGCTTCTTCCGAACCACCGGTGGCGTCGCCGGCGCTGTAGGAATGCGCGCCCGCGCCAGCTAGTTTACCCTCGGCGACGATTAGATACTCGTCACGGATTGGGCGACCGTCAAAATAGCATTCGAGGATTTCGCGCACGCCCGCCGCGTAGCGCGTCTGCGCCGACAGCGAAGTACCGGAGATATGCGGCGTCATGCCGTGATGCGGCATCGTACGCCAGGGATGATCCCTCGGCGCCGGCTGCGGGAACCATACGTCACCGGCGTAACCAGCAAGGTGTCCGCTTTTCAATGCCCGCACGATAGCGTCGCGATCGGCGATCTTGCCGCGCGCGGTATTGATCAGATAAGCACCGCGCTTCATCCGCGCGATAAGCTTATCGTCAAATAGATGCTCTGTTTCCGGATGCAGTGGACAATTGATGGTAACGACGTCGCAATGGGGAACCATGTCGGCGGCGCTGGAGTGGAAAGTGAGGCCGATTTCATCCTCCACGTTTTTCGGCAAGCGGTGACGATCCGTATAATGCAGCTTCACGTCGAACGGCTTCATCCGCCTCAGCACGGCGAGCCCGATGCGCCCCGCCGCTACAGTGCCGATTGACATGCCCTCGACATCATACGAACGCGCCGCGCAATCGGCGATGTCCCAACCGCCATCGAGCACAACTTGGTGCGACGGGATATAATTACGCACCAGGCCGAGGATCATCATCACGACGTGCTCGGCGACGCTGATGGAATTGCAGAACGTCACCTCGGCCACCGTCAGCCCGCGATCCATCGCCGCCTGCAGATCGACGTGATCGGATCCGATGCCGGCGGTGATCGCCATTTTTAGGTTTCTCGCCTTGGCGATCCGCTCCTTGGTCAGATAGGCTGGCCAGAAGGGCTGCGAGATCACGATGTCGGCGTCGGACAATTCGCTATCGAACTTAGAATCGGCGCCGTCCTTGTCGCTGGTGACAACGAACTTATGGCCACCGGCTTCCAGGAATTTGCGTAAGCCCAATTCGCCGGACACAGAGCCCAACAGCGCACCCGGCTTGAAATCGATCGCCTTTGGCGTCGGCAGTGACTGCCCATCGGGATATTTATCGAGTTTCGGCAGGTCGTCGCGCGCGTAGCTCTTAGGATAAACGCCAGCCGGATCATCATAGAGAACGCACACTATCTTGGCCATCGACGGTTCCTCCTATGGCCCGTCACCCTGCGCTCAGGAGCGGCCTGCGTCCATTCTCATAACAAGCGGCAGTGCCGGCAAGAACGGGGGCCGGCTGATAAGCCGATGGTCCCAAGCAGCGATCGACAACGTCGCTCTAAACCAGTCATTCAACTGTTATGCGCCGGCACGGCGGAAGGTCGCCGTGCGCAGGCATATCTCAGCGCGCATGACCGCTGCATTTGCGCGCGGCGAAGCTTTACGAGCGTGCACCGGCGAACGCTTCCCTGAAAGCAGCCGCGAGCTCATCGACCAATGTGGGCCTACGGCACACATCCACGCCCTCACTCGCGCGCAAAGCAGGCGCGCTCTCGACATCGCGCCTCTGCACTTGGCGCAGATTGACGCTCTGCTCCGTCAGCACGCCTTCTTGGTTTCTCTGGCCCAACGTATGACGTGCGAGATTCTGAGAGCACACCGTTTCGATGAGCGCTTCACCATGCAGGTTGGCGGCGATCCCAATATTCCAAAGCCGCACCGCCCCATGTTCGCCGCCGGCGGCGAGCCACTGGCCGTCGCGCGACAGCGCAAGTCTCGCCGAGCCGACATTGTGGCGGAGCGCAGCGCCGACTTGCGTACCGCTTCGCGTATCCCAGATGTGGATATTGCCCTCGGCGGATCCAGTCGATGCATTGCTGGCGAGGAGCACCCTCGATCCGTCGATCGAAAACATAAAATCGGTCGTCAAGAGATCGCCGCCGTTGAAGTTTGCAATGGCTGTCGTGGCGCCGAGGTTCCACACCGCGCCCATGCTGCCCAGACTCGCCGCACCAATGTGCGCGCCATCGGGTGAGAACACGATATGGTCTGCGCGAGCGAGAATTCTTCGTCCGTCCCGCATGTCCGAGAGAATTCGGTCCGTTCGAAAATGATCGTCGGCGGAGCGCACGATCGGCGCATAGTTGGATTCTTCAGTACCTGATCGATCCGCACGGGCAAAAGCCGCAAAGCGACCGTCCGGTGAGAAGATTGCGTGGGGCAGATGTGCAATCCCTTCCTCACCTGTTTCCGTGCTGAGCCGCAGCACGGCGCCTTCGTTGCTAAAGGTCACCCAGGCGCCGTCGGCGGAGAACGCAATTTCGTAATAGCCGCCCTCTCCGGCGGGACGCTCAAACAGCACGCGGCGACCGGCGATGTCGATGAGGCGATAGCTGCCGCCCTGCACGAGAGCGAGTTTGCGTCCATCGGGTGACACGGCGATCTCTTCGGCGCCTCCGCCCAGCACCGCGATGCGCGAGAGCGTGCTTGAAGCCGACCAGATCGTGACATTCTGCGCATTCGCCGTGGCGACCACATCGCCGCGCCGCGAAGCGGAGATGCGCGTCGCATCGATGGGCGCCGCCACCAGCGCGCCGGTCTCGGCGCTGCGCAAATAAGCGTGCGGCGGCGAGGACGACAATAAAAGGCCGTCGCCAACGAAAGCCAGCGCATACACAAAATCGTCGCCGCTTTGCGCCTCGAGCCGCAGAGCGTCCACACCCGGATTTCGTGCCGCGATGACCTGGAGCTCTCCGCTCGCAAGCGCCGCGGCGAGTTGGGCGCCGTCTGGTGAAAAGGCGAGCGCGTTCGCGCCGCTGATCGTGTGGATGGGCGGCCCGATCTGATCGCCGCGCGCGACGTCCCACAAGCGAACGACGCCTTCCGATCTCAGGATGTCCCGCTCCGTCACCGCCAGCACATGCCCGTCTGGACTGAAGGCCATCCCAAACCCCATGCCGCCGGAGCGATAGTCGTCATGCTGCAGTGTTGGACTGCGCTGGCGTCCGTCTAAACCCCAAATCACCACGTCATGTTCATAGTTCGCGAGCGCGATCGCGTCGCCGGCGGGCGCGACCGCCATCGTCTGAATCTGCTGCTCGATGTTCGCGATACGGGAACGGGCGGCGCCGCTGTGTGCGCTCCAAAGTCTCACCTCCCCTTCGACGGCGCCGACGATGGTCTCACCGTCGCTGCCGAAAGCAGGATCGCGGGCGTTCAACTCAGCGATCAGCGCGCCGCTCGTCACATCATGAAGTGCGCTGGCGCCGCCGGGGAATTCTTGCGTGATCAGCAGGCGGGCGCTGTCACGCGAGAAAGCGATTCGTTCGCCGCCGCGCGTTTCGACTTGACGTACGAGCGACCAGTCCGCCGTGCTCCACAGGCGCAAGATCCGGTTGCTCAAGGTCGCCAGCCGCGCCCCGTCGGGGGAAAACGCCACGGCCTGCACCGGATTTTGATGCGCCAGGTCGGCGCTAATCTGCTGCAGCGTTTGGGCGTCCCATAGGCGCACGACACGGTCTTCGCCGCCCGTGGCGATGACCCCGCCATCAGGCGCATAGGCGACCGCATAGGCGCCGGCGCCGTGCGCAGCGATCTCGCCCACGCGCCTTTCATCCTTGGCCACCGAGGCCAGCGCGATCTCGGCCTCGGGCGCCGCGCGCGCGATAAAACCGGAACGCGCCGCCACCAACGCAAGGCGCAACGCGCGCAGGTGAAAACCAGAGGCTAGCGCTTGGCGCGCCCCGACGGCGAGCTCCTGCGACCTTTGGTAAGAGGCGCGTCGCGATTGATCGATGACGAAGACGGAGAGCGACACGCCAATCAAAGCCAACGCCGCGAACAGTCCTCCGGCGAGGCTTGCGACCCGCGCACGCTGGCGCCGCTTCTCACGCCCCCACAATTCGTCGAATGGCGCGCCAAGCAAACCCGCTGCTAGACGTACGCGCGCTTTGTCGCTCGCGTGACCCTGCAAGGGAATGGCCAAGGGCTCCGCGCGCCGGTCCGTCAGATTTCCTTCGGCGTCGGTCTCATAGCGCAAGCCCGGCGGAAAACATTCCTCGGCGCGTTCCGCTTCGCTAGCGGCATCCGATGCATGAGGCGAACCATCGACGATCACGGCAAACACGCGTTCGGCGCGGCCCGTGCGCTTGAAATGCAGGATCTCGGACTGCACCCATTTCGACCGCGCCGACGCCGGCGAACACACGACGATCAGGCTCTCGGCGTCCTCGATGGCGCCCCTTAAGGCTGCGCCCAGATCGGTGGCCGCGCCCATTTCGTCATCGTCGCGAAAGAAACGCCCCAGCCGCCGCGTCTTCGCATCGACGCGTTCGGCTGCGACGCCCTTCGGCACGCGATAGGCTTCAAGCCACTTGTGCAGCCGCTGCGCGAACGGCTTGTCGACCTGCGAGTAGCTGATGAAGCCGCGATAGCGCTTCGCTTGACCCATAGGCGCCCCCACAATTCAGCATATAGCACTTGTAAGCGTGCGGTAGCGGAAAACGATTTCGTCTGGAAATCCGAAGGCAAGGCCGGACTAATTATTTGATGTTCTTCGCAACTGCGGACCGTCGCTTTTGGGCCAGACCTGCGGCCTCCGACATTTCCTGCGAATGGCCGGCGCGCTCGGATCCTGCCGATGGCGCACTGCCCGCCAGAGCGGGACGCGATCGCCGTTGGCGGCCGTTGCGGTGTGCAACAATCGCGGCGACGAGAATGTCCCCAAACGGATGCTTGCTCTGTAACTATGACTCTATGTTCAGGCCAACTGCCTCGGGGCGCGCTTACGCGGGTCAATATATTCTAGCCGCCAGGCGCCGAGGTGTTCCTGATTTGCGCCGACCCAGATCATATCGCCGGGGCGCCGTACGATATGACCCCAAGCGCCTGGGGCGCTTGCGATGGTACGCCCTGATGGACGTTCAATAATCCGAACTTCTGTACCATCACTTGACCCCCACAAGACCTTAGAACGAGGCGCACAAGCTAGGCTTGCCGCATCGCCCGCGCTTGCGTGCACTTCGACGCACTCCCCTTTCTTTAAGTCCCACACGCGGATTTCATTCCGGCAGGCAGTAGTGAGATAAGCTTCATCATCGGAAAACTGTATGAAGGTCGGCTCGCTCGGGTGGCCGCGCAAGTGCAGCACCGTTTCGTTCTCGCGCCATCGCCAAAACCTTATGTCGGCCGGGCCCATCACGAGCACTAAGGTTTTTTCGTCCCTGCTGAAGATGCTGGCGCCCACCTGCCCTGGCGTTCTCGCCCACTCGGCCAATGGCTTCATCGATGAAGTGTCCATCACGCGAAGAAAGCTCGAACGCCCGTCGAGGTGACTGATAGAGACAAATTTCTTGCCGCTTCTTGAGAAGGTCTGCGCGAGCGCATCGCTTGGCGCGCTGCGTTTGAAACGCCCAGTTCGCGCCTCGAAGACTTTCGTGCCGACTGAGCCCGCGCCCGTGCTGCCTCCCGTCCAGATCAGGCGCTCATCGGGCGAGAGTGTGACGTGTTTTATGTAGAGGGGATCGTCCGCGAGCGTCTTGACCGGGACGCCATCGCCCCAACGCCAGATTTTTGTCTGGGCGTCTTGTCCCGCGGTAATGAATAGGTTGCCCTTAGCGCATGAAATCATCATGTCGCAATTCTCATCCAGGTAGGGCGAGTTCCGTGACAGTGTCATGCTCGGGCTCGACCATATTTGCAGCGTCGAACGGGAGCGATCACGGTCATTTCCTCTCCAGGACTCGCCATCGGGCGCCCACGACGAATTTACGCTCGCGGCCACAGCGCAGAACTTGAGGAAGCTCGCCAAACTTGTCTTCAACCCACCGCCAGAGACGGCGCTGGCCGCATGAAGATGCC
>JANNFK010000008.1:0-28144 GCA_031379735.1 Caulobacteraceae bacterium
GTCAGATCGCAGGTGAACATGCGGGCGCGGCCGGCGCCGGGGCCGACGGTCACGCTGATCTCGAGCTCGGCGCCTTTCATGTAAGCGCTCATCGCGGCTTCGTCGTAATCGTCCGAGACCATGCCGTTGCGCGCGGCGCAAAGATCGCCAAACCGCACGCCGATCATGTCGCGTTTCACCGGCTGATCGGAGCGGCCGATGGCCATGACGATACGGCCCCAATTCGCGTCTTCGCCGGCGATTGCGGTTTTCACCAGCGGGCTTTCGCAGATGGTGCGCGCAATGGCTTTGGCGGAGCCATCGTTCGCGGCGCCATCGACGTTGACGGTGACCAGCTTGGTCGCGCCTTCGCCGTCACGCACGATCTGGATCGCGAGATCGGCCAGCACTTTTGAAAGTGCGGCGCGGAAGTCCTCCAGCCGCTCGTCCTTCGCGTCGGCGATCGGCGCCGCCTTGGCTTGGCCGGTGGCGAACAGCAGCACGCAATCATTGGTCGAGCGATCGCCGTCGACCGTGATTGAGTTGAAGCTGGTCTCGGTTTCCTGACGCAGCAACGTCTTCAGGATCGGCGCGGAGAGGGGGGCGTCGGTAAAGACGAAGGCGAGCATCGTCGCCATGTCCGGCGCGATCATGCCCGAGCCCTTGGCGATGCCCGCTATACGCACTTCGGCGTCGCCTATTTTGCACGTCGCGCCCGATCCTTTGGGGAACGTGTCGGTGGTCATGATCGCCGCAGCCGCATCGGGCCAGCGCACCGGCGCCATTTCCATCTTCGGCAGCGCCGCCGCGATTTTGGAATCGTCCAGCAAAACTCCGATCACACCAGTCGAGGCCGAAAGCATCTCGCGCGTTTCAACGCCGAGCTTTTCCGCCGCCGCTTCCAGAGAGCGCTTGCACGCTGCATCGCCCGCAGGCCCGGTAAACGAATTGGCGCAGCCCGCATTGATCAGCACCCCGCGTGCGCCGCCGCGCGTGGCAGAGAGCGCCTGCTTGCACCAATCCGTCGGCGCTGAGCCGACCGCGTTTGATGTGAATACGCCCGCCGCCTTCGTGCCCTTTATGCAGCGCATGAGCAGCAAGTCGGGTCGCTCGTGTTTATAAAAGCCTGCCCGGCCGATCGCCGCCTCAAGCCCCGCAATCTCGGGCAACCGCGGAAAGCCGCCCGGCGCGAGCGGCGAAACCGGATTGTCGTTCATTGCGTGCCGCCCGTCTCATCGGGCGGCGTCGTTTGCTCCGGCGCAGACTCTGTTTGCGGTTGCGCCGGCGCCGGTTGCGGACGCGGTGGCTGTTGCACGGGCGCTGGACGCGGCTGTTGCGGCGCCGTCGCTTGCGTTGCCGGGGGCGTCTGCGCCTGCGGGGCCGGGTTCGGCGTCTGGCCGCCGGTTACGCCACCCGGACCCATCGGGAACGGGAAGGGCGGTGCGTTCGCATCAGGCTCAGGCGTCGTTGGTCGCGCAGGCGGCGGCGCTGCATCACCTGGCGCGGTGACTTCACCACCGGGTTCGATGCCTGCTTCCGGCTGACGCAAGCGCTCAATGCGCGCATCGCGCTCAAGCCGTTCCTGCAGCTGCATGACCTCCTGGTACCGCAGCCAGTTGATGATCTGCGGCCGGATCGTCTCAAGGCTTTGCACGCCGACAGCGCGGCGATCCAAGAGCTGGAAGATATGCCATTGGCTGTCGAGCTCGAGCGGGCCGATCAGATTGCCGATCGTGGTGCTCTCGACTTCCTGACGCATCGTGGTCGTCAGGTCGCTGAGCGACCGGAACCCTAGATCGCCGCCGTCGCCGCTGGTGTTTTGCTCGAAAGCGACAACTTCAAATCGTTCGCCCTGATCCAGCCGTCTTTTGGCCTGATCCGCGGCTTCCCGTGTTGGGAACACGATGTGACGGAGATGAACTTCCTCGCCTTGGCCCAACCGGCTCGCATTCTCGCGGTAGAGCCGCTCGATCGCCTCGGGGTCGGTCGCGCGCGCGTCGATCTCTTCATAAATGGACGCCGCCAGCACGCGCTCCCGGGCGTTTTCGATTTGCCTTCGTACGTCGGTGCGGCGGTCGAGGCCGCGCGCTTCCGCTTCCATAGCGAAAAGCCGCATTTGAATGAGTTCTTCAAGCGCCAGATAGAAAGCGTCGGAATTGGCGTCCAAATCCTCGGTTTCGCGCAGCCAGCCGCGCGCGACTGCATAGGTGCGGACATCCTCAACATAGATCGGCCGGCCGTTCACAGTGGCGGCGACGATCGGGTCGGTTCCGCCTTCGCCGTCACCGCCGGAGTCGCGGCCGAGGCCACAGCTCGCCAGCGTCAGGACGGCGGCGAAAATAATCGCCGGGAGGAGGGCGCGCTTCAGCGTGGCCATGCGTTCTGCTTTCCTGATCAGGGCGCGTGCAAGGCTTGCGCCCAAGAGCGCGCTCCCAAACGCGTTCTGGGGGCCGCATTGACACGCCCAAGGGCCGCTCTTAAGTCTCGCGAGCGCACGTGTCGAGGGTGTTTTCGCACGCAAGCGCGCGTCGGTGAGGCAGTAAAAAGCCAATTAATACAATTCACTAGATGCTATCTCCCGCGTCCCCTCCCAAGCGGCGCCTTAACCATTAGAACGCGCACATGCTGAACCTCGCAAAGCAGATTTTCGGCTCGGTCAACGAGCGCAAGGTGCGCCACCTGCGACCGACTGTGCAGCGCATCAACGCCCTGGAGCCGACCTTTGAGGCTTTGTCCGACGAGGCGCTACGCAACAAGACCAGTGAATATCGCCATCGCCTCGCGCGCGGCGGCAAGATTGACGAGGTTCTACCCGAGGCTTTCGCGACAGTCCGCGAAGCCGCCAAGCGCACGCTCGGCATGCGCCACTTCGACGTCCAGATGATGGGCGGCATGATGCTGCACTCTGGCAAGATCGCTGAAATGCGCACCGGCGAAGGCAAGACGCTCGTCGCCACGCTGCCCTCATATCTGAACGCGCTCGAGAGCCGTGGCGTCCACGTCATCACCGTCAATGATTACCTCGCCAAGCGCGACAGCGATTGGATGGGGCAGGTCTATCGCTTCCTCGGCCTTTCGGTCGGCGTCATCGTCCACGGCCTCTACGATAACGAGCGCCGTCAAGCTTACGCCGCCGACGTCACCTACGGCACGAACAACGAGTTCGGCTTCGACTATCTGCGCGACAACATGAAATACTCGCTGGGCGAGATGGTCCAACGCGGCCACCGCTTCGCGATCGTCGACGAAGTCGATTCCATCCTGATCGACGAAGCGCGCACGCCGCTTATTATCTCCGGCCCGACCGAGGATCGCAGCGAGTTCTACAAATCGATCGATGTGCTGATTCCGCTGCTGCGTCCTGAGCATTTCGAGCACGATGAAAAGCAACGCTCGGTGGTTTATACCGAAATCGGCTCTGAGCGCATCGAAGAGATGCTCGTTGAGCGCGGCCTGCTGCAAGGTTCGCTTTACGAGCCAGCCAACGTCACCATCGTGCACCACGCCAATCAAGCGCTGCGCGCTCACAAGCTCTTCCATCGCGACAAAGATTACATCGTTAAAGACAACGAAGTTGTTTTGATCGACGAATTCACCGGCCGCATGATGGCGGGCCGTCGTTTGTCGGAAGGCCTGCACCAGGCGATTGAAGCCAAGGAGGGCACGCAGGTTCAGCCTGAAAACCAAACGCTCGCGTCGATCACGTTCCAGAACTACTTTCGCCTCTACGACAAGCTTGGCGGCATGACCGGTACGGCGTCGACCGAAGCGGCGGAGTTTGGCGATATCTATAAGCTCGACGTCGTTGAAGTGCCAACCAATCGTCCCGTGAAGCGCCACGATGACGATGATGAAGTTTACCGCACCGCGAAAGAGAAATTCAAAGCCGTCATCGCCGATATCGAAGAAACCCACCGCAAGCAGCAACCGGTTCTCGTCGGCACCGTGTCGATCGAGAAATCGGAAGTGCTCTCGACGATGCTGAAGCAGCGCGGCATTCCCCACCAAGTGTTGAACGCGCGCTATCACGAGCAGGAAGCTCAGATCGTTGCGCAGGCTGGCGTGCCAGGTGCTGTGACCATCGCCACCAACATGGCTGGCCGCGGCACCGACATTCAGCTCGGTGGCAATATCGATATGCGTATGAAGGCGGCTTTGAAGGGCGATGAAACGCCTGACCAAATCGCTGCGTTGAAGCGCCAGATCACGGTCGACGTCGAGCAAAAGAAGCGCGTCGCGCTTGAAGCTGGCGGTCTCTACGTGCTCGGCACGGAGCGCCACGAAAGCCGCCGCATCGACAACCAGCTCCGCGGCCGTACCGGCCGTCAGGGCGACCCTGGCAAGTCGAAATTCTACATCTGCCTCGAGGACGATCTGCTGCGCATCTTCGCCGCTGAGCGCCTGGACGCGATCATGCGCGGCCTCGGCATTCAAGAGGGCGAAGCCATCGTCCACCCGTGGATGAACAAGGCGCTCGAAACGTCGCAACGCCGCGTCGAACAACGTAACTTCGAAATCCGCAAGAACCTGCTGAAGTACGACGACGTCATCAACGATCAACGCAAGGCGATCTTCGAGCAGCGCATCGAGTTCATGCGCACCGCTGACGTTGCGCCGATCGTGAAGGATATGCGTCACGACGTGGTCGAGAAGCTCGTCTGGCGCCACATGCCGGAGAAGGCGTATCCGGAACAGTGGAACACGCCCGAGCTCATCGTCGAGGCGGAAGAAATTTTCGGCTTCCATTCACCCGTCGATAAGTGGGCCGCCGAAGAGGGCATCGCGCAGCAAGAGATCATCGAGCGTCTGACGCGCGAAGTTGATCAAGCCTATGCGCAAAAGGCCGCGATGCTTGGCCCTGAGCGTCTCCGTGCGGTGGAAAAGCAAGTTCTGCTCAGCGTCGTCGACATGCGCTGGCGCGAGCACTTGTCGTTCCTCGATCACCTGCGCTCTGTCATTCACTTGCGCGGCTACGCGCAGCGCGATCCACTGAACGAGTTCAAGACCGAAGCGTTCACTCTATTCGAGCGTATGCTCTTGGATCTGCGCACGACGATCACGCGTATGCTGCTTCGCTTGCAGATCGGCCAAGCCGAGGAGCAATTGCCGAAGCCGCAAGTGCCTGTGCATACCTACGAAATTCACCAGAACCCCGACACCGGCGAAAACGAAATGGCGCGTTCCGATGCGCCGTCGCTCGCGCCGGATGGGTTCGACCGGCACAATCAGGCGACGTGGGGCAAGGTCTCGCGCAACGCGCCATGCCCATGCGGATCAGGCAAGAAGTTCAAATATTGCCACGGGACGGCGGAGGCGCAGAGCGCTTAACGGCGCTCTGGCCTTCGTTACGCGGCCGCTCGCAACGCGGCCAGTGCGAAAGTAATCGCGCGCATAGTCAATTTCCGCCAACGAGGTCGCTCAGCAGCACCCGCCAATGGGTTAGTCCTTGGTAGAAGCTGCTGACAGGAACACGCTCATTTAGTCCGTGCGCGAAATCGTCGTTGTCGTTGATGAAAATTGCGCCGACGCCGTAAGTCGGGATGCCGGCGGCGCGGAAGAACAAGCCGTCGGTTGCGCCTGCCGACATGTAGGGCGAAACGACCGCGTTCGGATAAATCGCGTGCACCGCCCGCGCTGTTGCTTGCATCACATCCGCGCGCAGGGGCGAAGCATCGCTTGAGTTTGATGGCCCGAGCGGGGTCACTTCAACCTTACTGCCCGCAATCGCGCGCAGTTCCGCAAGCACGTCAGCCACCGCAACACCCGGAAAGACGCGACAGTTCACAGTAGCGCTCGCGGTTTGCGGCAGTGCGTTCTCTGCATGACCACCCGCCAGCATGGTCGCCACGCACGTCGTCCGCATCATCGAGGAGAGCGAAACGTTGCGCTGCAACGCCCGCGCCGCGACCCGATCACCTGGGTGCTCTGCAAAGCGGCGCAGCGCTTGGCCTTCCGGTCCGGGAAAGACAGTGGCGGAATTGCGGAAGCTCTCGATTGTCGTGTCGTTCCACATCACTGGAAACTGGAAGGCGCGCAGCCGCGACAGCGCATCGCCCAGATCGTAGATCGCGTTGTCTTCGCGCGGCTGCGAGGAATGGCCGCCGGGGTTGCGGGCGGTGAACGTGAAGCTGGCGTAGGTTTTTTCCGCCGTCTGCAGCACGTACGCGACGCCGCGGTTTTGGCCATCAAGCTGGCCGCCGCCAGCGTCTGAATTCAACGCGAACTCTGCCTCGCCGAGCAGCGCCCGATGTTGCGCCAGCAGCGCCTCGGTGGTCGCGCCTGTCGTCTCTTCGTCGCCCGAGAACCAGATGATGAGGTCGCGCGCCGGCGTGAAGCCTTCGGCGCGCAGCGTCAGAAATGTCGACGTCAGCTGCGCAATGGCGCCCTTGTTGTCGATCGTACCGCGTCCGAAAAAGAATCCGTTCTCTTCGACCAGCGTAAATGGATCGCGCTCCCAGTCGCTGCGCAAAGCTGGCACAACATCCATATGCGCCAAGATGAGGATCGGGCGCCCGCCTGCGCCGTTGCCGCGATAGCGCACCACCAACCCCGCCGTGCCGTTCAGCGGCAGCACATGGACGTCCGCAGCCGCGAAACCACCGGCGCGGAAAAGACCGGCGAGATATTCCGCCATTGCCGGCGTCTGCGCGCCGTCGACCGATGTGTCGAATGAGATGATGCGTTGATAGATTTCGCGCGCCTGCGTGCGCTGCGCCTCGCCCGGCGCTTGCGCCGAAGCCACGCCCGCCAAACCGCACAGGAAGAGGGCGCTTAAGAGAAGCGCTCGTACGCCACCAGCCATGAAAATCCCCAATCGTTTCAGGCATGCTGGAGGCCGGTTAGCGCTTTGGCAAGGGATTGGGCGCAGGGCTAATCGCGATGTCTCTCGCGCACGCGCCCATTGCCACCGCCGCGCCGGCTTTCGCGCGCTGGGAGCCCGCGGCTGCAGCCTTGTGCCTCGCGCAATTTTCCGAGCCATTATTTGCGGCGGTCGCGCAAAGCCAGGGCCTCACGGACCCGCCTGGCTACGCGCGCCTCTTTTTTCTTCCGGTCTATGCATTCCTGGCTTGGGTGATGTGGCGCGACCGCGCGCAAGCCTCTAGGGCGATGCGCGCCGTGCCGCTGCTTATCGGCCTTATCGCGCTTGCTGCGCTTTCGACACTGTGGTCCATCGATAGCGGCGCAACGTTACGCCGGGCGGTTTGGCTCGCTTTGTCGATGGGCTTTGGCATTTATCTCGCTTGGCGCAACGACTGGAAGTCGCTGCTCAACGTCCTCGCTGGCGGTTTCGTTGTGCTGATCGCCGGTTCGTTCGCGCTCGGCTTCTTCGCTCCAAGCATCGGCCGCATGAGTCTCGAGCACCCCGGCGCGTGGTCTGGCTTGTGGACTCACAAGAACACGCTCGGCGGCATCATGGCGCTTGGCGTCGCCATCAACGCGGCGGCCGCAATCGTCACGCCAGATCGCCGAAAGCTCTGGATCGCCTGCGCCATCGCCGCTTTCGCGCTGGTGCTGCTTTCGACCTCGAAGACGGCCCTGATCGCGTCGATGCTTGGTCTCGGCGTGATCGCGTTTTGCATGATCATCCGGCGTGGTCCGGTGCAGATGATCGCCGCTATCGCCGGCGCCAGTGTCGCGATCGTCGCCGGGGCCGGTATAGTTCTGCTCGCACCGGATATTCTTGTCGCCGCGCTCGGCCGCGATCTCACGCTCACTGGCCGCACCGACATCTGGGAGGCGTCGGCGCGTTTCGTCGAAGCCAAGCCTTGGTTGGGCTACGGCTATTATGCGTTCTGGCTGCCGGACAACGGCCCCGCTTACTGGGTGCGTGAAGCCGTGGCGTGGCAGGTTGCGTCCGCGCACTCAAGCTGGCTCGAACTTGCGCTCGGCCTCGGGCGTGTCGGCGTCATCATGTTTGCACTGCAATTGCTGGTCACGCTGGCGCGCGGGGCCGGCGCTGCGCTGCAGCCGCAAGCGGGCTTGTGGGCGCCGGCATTTTTGGCGACGTTTGCGCTTTACACGCTGAGCGAAAGTCACGCCGTGCAAGCCAACAATATCTTCTGGATCATCTACGTGGCGGTCGCTGCGCGCCTCGCGCTCGACGCGAGGCGCGAGCGCCCATGACGGCAATTCTCATCCTCGGCGTCGATCCGGGTCTTAACCGCTGCGGTTGGGGTTTGGTCATGAGCGAAGGCTCGCGCCTTAGCCATGTCGCGCACGGCGTCATCAAGCCGCCGCCGCAGCAACAGCTCGCTTCGCGTCTGCATGACATATTTCAGGGCCTGACCGAGGTCATCGAAAAATATCAGCCGCACGAGGCGGCAGTCGAGGAAACGTTCGTGAACTCGAACGCGCGCGCCGCACTCATTCTCGGCCAGGCTCGCGGCGTTGCGCTCGCCGCTGCCGCCCGGCATGGACTGATGGTCGCTGAGTATGCGCCGACGACTATAAAGAAGGCCGTTGTCGGCTCCGGCGCCGCCGACAAGACCCAAATTTCGTTTATGGTGCGCCGTCTGCTGCCGACGGCCGGGGAGGTCACGGCTGACGCCGCCGACGCCTTGGGCGTCGCCCTCTGCCATGCGGCTCATGGCGGGTTCAAACGCCGCGCCGGGGCATAGGGAACCGGCCCTGGGCGTGTAGCGTTACTGGCGGTCAGGATTCGCCGTCTCCGGGTCCAGACGAGGCGGGCGGCCTTAATGGACGACACCACAAACGAAACACCTGAACTGTCAGATTTGCTGGCGTCCCTGCGCGTCAGCGAAGCGCGGTTGCGCGGCGTGCTCGACAGCATTTCCGATGGCTTCTATGCGATCGACCGCAACTGGTTGATCACCGAGTTCAATCCGGCCGCTGAGAAATATTTCCGTGTTCGCCGCAGCGACGCTGTTGGCCGCAATTATTGGGACTTGGCTTCAGGCGTAAGCGAGCAGTTCAAAAATTTGCTGCGCGCCGCCATGGACGGCGCGCCAATGGCGGTGCTTGAAACGGACTCGCTCTATCGTCCTGGGCGTTTCGTCGAGCTGCGCGTTGCCCCTACTGAAGAGGGCATCTGCATTGCGCTGACCGACATTACCGATCGCCGGCAGATGCGTTCACACCTGGAAGAAGCCGTCGCCGAGCGTACTGCCGCGTTGCAAGCAAGCGAAGCGCGGCTTCGCAGCATCATTGAAACCAGCCATCTCTTTCAGGGGTACCTGACGCCAGACGGCACCTTGCTGGACTGCAACTTTGCGTCTCTCGAGGGTATCGGTGCGCGCAAGGAAGACGTCGTTGGTCAGAAATATTGGGAGACGCCCTGGTTCAGCGCGACCCCAGGCATGCCTGACTTCATCCAGCAGGCCGTAACGCGCGCTGGCGCCGGAGAAAGCATAACCAATCCGAATATGCGGCTGGAATTGCCCACCGGATCGCGCGCCTTCGACTTCACCATGCGCCCGATGCGTGACACGAGCGGCGCCGTGATCTCGATCGTTCACGAAGCCAGCGAAATCACAGCGCGCATAAAGGCCGAAGAAGATTTGCGTCAGGCCCAAAAGCTCGAGGCCGTTGGACAATTGACCGGCGGCATAGCCCACGACTTCAACAATCTGCTGATGGTGATCTCTGGCGGCCTCAACATGCTCGGCCGTTCACCGGACGAGGAAAAGCGCGCGATGCTGACGGCGCGTATGCGCGAAGCGGTCGAACGAGGCGCGAACCTCACCAAGCAGCTCTTGGCCTTCTCCCGCCGCCACGAACTCAATCCGGAATCGATAAAGCTTCCCGCATATTTTGCCGGACTAAACGATCTTTTGAGCCGCAGTCTCGGCGTCAACGTGCGAGTCGCCATCGAAGTTTCGGAAGATGTGGCGCCAGCCCTCGTCGACCCGAACGCACTGCAACTCGCCATCCTCAATCTCGCCGTCAACGCCCGTGACGCGATGAACGATAGCGGCGTCGTCACTATAAGCGCGCACAACGGCACACCCGACGACGCCAACGCCGAATGCGTGAGCATCAGTGTCGCCGATACCGGCGAGGGCATGACGCCGGACGTACGCGAGCGAATTTTCGAGCCTTTCTTTACAACCAAGGAGACCGGCAAAGGGTCGGGCCTCGGCCTTGCGCAAGTCCACGGCTTCGCCGAACAGTCCGGCGGCCATATTGAAGTGCAAAGCCAAGCCGGCGCCGGCACGCGCTTCACGCTTATTCTGCCGCGTGGCGAAGCGGTTGCGGAATCCGCGCCGCCGCTGGTCGTCGCCAAAGAAGCTCCGCCGCTCGGTGAATTGGGCGATGCGCTTCTGGTCGAAGACGACGACAATGTCGCAGCGCTTACCAGCGAAATGCTGGGTCACCTCGGCTGGCGCGTCACCCGGGTCGCCAGCGCCGAGGCCGCCCTTGGCGCCATCACTAACGGCCTCGATGTCGGCTTGGTCTTTTCAGACGTGATGATGCCAGGCGGCAAGAATGGCCTTGAACTCGCCTACGCACTGCGTGATCGCCAACTCAATCTGCCGATCGTGCTCGCCAGCGGTTACACTGAAGCCGTGTCGCGCGACGCCGAACGCGCCGGTCTGCCGCTGCTCTCCAAGCCGTTCAATCTCGATACGTTGGCCGCCGCCATCGAGACGGCGCGCCAGCCGCGCTGATCACCAGATCGTCACGCGATCAGCAGGCGCCAAATAAAGTGCATCGCCTGGCTGCACGTTAAATGCCTCGTACCACGCGTCCATATTGCGCGCCGGTCCGTTGACACGATAGCGCGCCGGTGAGTGCGGATCGGTCAGCACTTGATTGCGCAGCGACTGATCGCGTCGCAGTTCACGGCGGCATTGCGCGCGGCCCATGTAGAAGCGTTGGACGCCGGTCGTGCCTTCGAGCACCGGCGCCTCTTGGCCGTTCAGCGAAAGCCGGTACGCGTGCAGCGCCACTTGCAGGCCGCCGCAATCGCCAATGTTTTCGCCAAGCGTCAGGCGGCCATTGACGTGCAGGTCTGGCAACGGCTCGAATGCGTTATATTGCTCTACGAGACGGTTGGTGAGCGCCTGGAAGCGCTGCACGTCGTCCGCGCGCCACCAATCGCGCAACACGCCGCGCGCATCTGACTTTGCACCTTGGTCGTCGAACCCGTGTCCCATTTCGTGCCCGATCACGCCGCCGACACCGCCATAATTGCAGGCGGGGTCGGCGTTGGGGTCGAACAGTGGCGGCTGCAGATAGCCGGCAGGGAAGACAATCTCGTTGAAAACCGGATTGTAGTACGCGTTCACCGCGTGCGGCGCCATGAACCACTCATCGCGATCGCTTGTGCGCCCAAGGCGCGCCAAATCGAAATTCCAGGTCCATTGCGCAAAGCGCACGGTGTTGCCGAACGCATCACCGGCGCGCACGTCAAAGCCCGAATAGTCCTTCCAATGATCCGGATAGCCGATCTTCGGCCGGAATGAGGCGAGCTTCTCGCGCGCAGCCACTTTCGTTTCCGCGCTCATCCATGTCACTTGGTCGATGCGCTCGCCGTAAGCGCGGCGCATGTTTTCGACCAGCTCCAGCACTTGGCCCTTGGCTTCCGCAGAGAAGTGGCGGCGCACATAAAGTTCGCCAACCGCTTCGCCCAGCACGCCATTTACCGAAGCGATCGCGCGCTTCCAACGCTCACGTTGCTGGGGTTGGCCGTTCAGAATGCGGCCGTAGAAGTCGAAATTGGCGTCGTCGATTGCGCGCGGCAGCACCGTCGCGAAACCGCGCAAATAGTGCCAAATGATGTACTCGCGCCATGTCGAAACCGGCGTCGCCATGCAGAGATCGGCCAGCGGCGCAATCGCACTGAGTTCGGCGACGACGAATTCCTGCGCGCCGCCAAGGCCAGCTGAATCAAGCCGCGCCGCCCACGGATAGTTGCGGCCAAGCGCCAGCACTTGCGCGCGTGTGCGCAAATTGTAGGTGCGTTCGCGTTCGCGGCGATCAGCAATTTCCCAGTGCAGTTCAGCGATCCGCGTCTCGAACGCTAATATGCGTTGCGCCTTTGCTTCGCCGCCGCTCTGGCCGAGCAATTCGAACAGACGCGCAATCGTCGCCTTGTATTGGTTGCGCTGCTCCGGGAAGACACCGTCATTGCGTCGATAATATTCGCGCTCCGGCAGACCCAGCCCACCGTGGGTGATGCCGGTGATGTAGCGATCGGGATTGCCCTCATCGAGCGTCACGCCCATGTCGATCGGGGTCGAAATCCCGATCTCCGGCCGCGCGATCAAGCGCATCACTTGTTCATGCGTGCGCAGCGCGGCGATTTCAGTCAGCACCGGCTGGATCGGCGCTAAACCGAGCGCGTCAATTGCGTCGTGGTTCAGATAAGCGTTGTAATAGTCCGCGATCTTTTGCGTGTTCGATGCTGGCGCGCCGCCTGCCAGCGCTGCTTCTTCGATGATCACGCGCACGTCGCGCTCGGCCTTCTCTTGCAGGATCGCGTTTGTGCCCCAAGTCGTGCGGTCATCCGGAATGGTGTTGGTCGCGAACCAGGCGCCGTTCATGTGCTGGAAGAAATCGTCGCCCGGCTTCACGCTCATGTCGCGTGACGCCAGATCGATCCCGAACGCGCCGATCGCTGCAGGCGTGCGCACCGGCGCCGGCATTGGCTCAGCGCCACCGCCGCCGGTCGCGCAGCCGGCAAGCAGGGCCAGCGAAGAGGTTGTAACGGCGCGGCGTGTGAACATGGTCATCCCCTGAACTTGCCGGCGTTGTGCCGCAATCAGGGGAGCGCCGCCACCCTGCGCAAACGAGATTGAGACGAGCAGCCCGTCACGTGCGTTGGAGCGCTTAAGTGCGGGCGATCAGCCCGTACGCGAGCAGTGTCGAGACCATCGCGTCGGCCTTTTCGATTTTCAGATCGCCGAGCCCAAAGGCGCGGCCGCCTAGTGCAAGCTCAAGCGCTGGCCGTTGATCGGGAGAGAATTTGAGTTCGCCGCCGGGGCAAACCACGACGATGTCATCGCCATCCTCGGTGATACGGAACGGCGCGCGCGGCTGCACTTGAAACCGGTCCTGCGCTGCCAGCGATCCCGCATCGCGCAACGCTGTGCGATTGTTCGCGCCGCGCGAGCGGATGAATGTATCGACCAGGAGATCGAGCGCTGGATCGATCTGCATGTCGTCAGCCACGGCATGCACGAGACTTTTCAAATGCGCCCCTGCCTTGGCGCGGTCGAAACCGTTGCGCGCAAAACCGGGCGGCAAGCTTCGGCGCAAGTCCGGCGAGCGCAGAGCTGCTTCTGACACCGCTTCCAGCATCAGATCGGCCCACGTCCGCGTGATCAGCCCGACCGTGATATGTAGAGATGGCGCGTCGCCCGAGGCTTGCGCGTCATGCATCATCCCGCGCGGGACATAGGCGCAATCGCCAGGCTTTAACACGAACTCTTGGCGAAGCGGCCCAGGCTCATAGCGTCCCAGCACGAAGCCTTCGCCGCGATAGGGCGCCTCGATCGGCATGTCGTAGAGCCGCCAAGCCTTTTCGCCCTCGACTTGAATCACGAGCACGTCGTGATTGTCGTAATGGGTGCGGAAACCCTGCGCGTTCGGCGGCGTCAGATAGATGTTGGTTTGCACGTGCGATGAGAACACATGCTCCAACCCTCGGCAGAGCCGCGCCAACGCCGGATCAAACTGGTGTGCTTGATTTAAGACGATCGTGGCGCCGCGCCGGTAACGGTCCGCCACCGCGCCACGGTCGATGAAGTTGGCGCCATCTACGTATTCGCTGGAATCGATACTCGCGGACGCATCCGCCAAAGCCAGCTGGCCCTCGCGCAGATCCAAAGTCGTGACGATCCGATCGATATCATCGAGCGAGATAAGGCCCGCAAAGCGCGCTGGCGCATCGTGATGCGTAACAAGCGCCTCGCGCTCGTAGATGCGCGCGAAGAAATCATCCTCGCGCCCCGCGCCGATCAGGTACGCGAGCGGATCTACGAGCCACGGCTCGTGGGACATGAAACTAACTTACCAGTTGCGGCGTGGGCCGCGTCCGTAACCGCCGCGGTCAGCTGCGCTGCCGCTATCGCCGTCGGTGAGGCCGGTCGAGCTGTTGCGCGTGGCGCCGCGGCCGTTGCCGGCGTTGTCCGCGTTGCCGCCAGAATCGGAATCGGTCAGCCCTGTGCGGTTGCCGCCGCCGCTGCCGCCACGACCACGGCCCGGCGGATCGGAGTTGGGGCCAGTATCGCTGTCGGTTATGCCGCCGCCACGGCCGCGACCAGGAGGATCAGAGTTCGGGCCGGTATCGCTGTCGGTGACACCGCTTTGCGCTTCGGCTTTGCCGGTTATCAGCGCCGTTGCGCCGCCCGCGACAACCACGCCGCCCGCAATGCGCGCCATGAAGGAGCGGCGATTGAGCTTCTTCTTATCTGACATGTGTTCCCCCGAGCGATTGCTGCGACTTAGTCGCAAAAACCTTTAGTCCCTCGAGAGAATCGTAACACGGCTCTCTGCGCCTGTAAGCGTGAGAGTGGTTCGCAGGTGGCTCGTTTGTCGCCCGGCCGAATCCGCGCAGGACTAAAAGCTGAGAGGGTCAGAATGATCGGGTCTTTGAGCGGTATTGTCGCGGCGATCGGTGAGGATACCGCGCTGATTGAGGTTGGCGGCGTCGGGTACGTCGTGCTGGCTGGCGGGCGGACGCTCGCGCGTCTCCAAGTCGGTGGGCCTGCGCGCATCTTTATCGAGACGCATGTGCGCGAAGACGCGATCAAGCTTTTCGGTTTCGCATCGGAAGAAGAGCGCGCCTGGTTCGCGCATTTGCAAACTATTCCGGGCGTCGGCGCCAAGGTTGCCCTCGGCATTCTGGATGCGATGCCGCCTGAAGCGCTTGCGGACGCTATCGCCATTCAGGACAAAGCGGCGTTCGCGCGCGCTAACGGCGTTGGCCCCAAGCTTGCCGCGCGTCTCGCGACTGAGCTTACAGGCAAGGGCGGGCCGAAAGGCTTCATTGGTCCGGGCTCGCCAGCGCCGCGCGCCAGCACGGCGGCCGCCGTCTCCGCAAGCGGCGCCCGCGCCGAGGCGGTATCGGCGCTCGTCAATCTCGGCATCGATCAATCGAGCGCCGCGCGCGCCGTCGCCTCAGCCGCAAAGCAGTTTGAAGCCGACGCGCCCGCGCCCGAACTCATTCGCGCCGCACTGAAGGAAGTCAGCCGCTAAGCGTTGAGCTTCGCTAGACCTTCGGTCGAGACGCAGCCTTCGGCATGGGTGTCGTCGAACATCGGCCGCATCTCGCAGACGCCTTCCCAGCCCTCGGCGTATTTTGCGTGCAGCTCCATGAAGTGAATCGCCGAGGCGATCGCTTCCTCGCGCGTCGCAAAGTCGAAGATGGCATAGCCGCCGAGCACTTCCTTGGTTTCCGTGAAAGGTCCGTCGATTACCTTCACCTTGCCGCGCCTCAGTTCGATGCGCGCGCTGCCTAACAGCGTCGGCAATAAGCCGCCTTGGGAAATCATGCGACCGGCCGCAAGCTCTTGCTTGGCCAGCTTATCCATTTCCACCATCAGCCGCTCTGGCGGTGGCTTGGCGTCTTCAACGGCGGAGACGAGGTACATGTAACGCATGGGGATGCCTTTCTGGCGCAGCGGCAAAGCGGCGTTACACGGAGGACGAACGCCTGCCGTCAAAACCGACGTTTCATTTTTCACTTTACCCACCAGCTGAAGGAAGTCAGCCGCTAGGCGATCGCGACAATCTCAAACTCGTGCGCCGCAACGCGCACGCTGGCGCCAACGCTCTTGCCCAAAACCGCCCGCGCAAGCGGGGAGACGTGGCTGAGCGTGCCTTTCTCTGGATCGGCCTCATCTTCGCCGACAATACGATAACGCTGCGAGCGCCCATCATCGCGCTCCACCGCAATTGTGCACCCGAAGCGCACAACGCTGCGATCTTCCTGCGCCGGTACAAGCTGAGCATTGCTGCGCCGCGCGTTCCAATAGCGCAGATCACGGTTGATCCGCGCTCGCGCCGCCCGATCGTCGCCGACGCCCGCCAGATCTGCGCTCAAGCGCGCGACTTCCGCTTCAATCGCGACAAGCCCTTCGCTGGTCACGAGGTTTGGCGCCGTCGAGACCGGGCGATCCGCCAGGTCCTCGACGGCGTCGTCATCCTCTTTGACAAACGCGCGGCTCATAGCTCTTGAGCTTAGGCCGCGCACGAATGTGAACAAGGGGCTCAGGCCGGTTGGGCGACGTTCGATGGATCGCTCGCGGCGCCTGCCTGAAAGCCGAACATGGGACGCATCTCGCAAACGCCTTCCCACTCGGGCCAATGCTGGCGGTGCAGCTCCATGAAGCTCTGAAGCGAGGCGATCGCTTGCTCACGCGTCGCGAACTCGAAGATAGCAAAACCGCCAAGCACCTCCTTGGTTTCGGCGAAAGGGCCGTCGGTCAGCTTCAGCCCACCGCGGCGCGATTCTATGCGCGCGCTGCCCATCGCCGTCGGCATCAGGCCGCCGCGCGCGATCATGCGGCCCGCGGCCATCTCTTGTTCGGTCAGCTTTTCGATCTCGTCGATCATGCGCTGTGGCGGGACAGCGCCCGCCTCGACGCCTGACGTCAAAAACATGTACTGCATCGGTAGGCCTCGTTCCTTGGCTGCCATAAGCGGCGCTGAGCCGAGGACGAAGCAGCCCAGACAAAGCCGACGTTTCATTTTCGGACTTATCCACAAGGCGTTGAAACTCTGAGCGCCCGGAACAATCCGGAAACCGAATCGAGCTAGGAAGGCCCATGTCCGAACCGGCAGAACGCCCAGACTCCAGGATCGTCGCAGCCGACCGTATGCCCGGGGAGGGCGCGGATCGCGCGCTCCGTCCGCAAGGGTTTGACGAGTTCGTCGGCCAGCCCGCGGCCAAGGCCAATCTCAAGGTCTTCGTTGAAGCCGCGCGCGCCCGCAGCGAAGCCATGGACCACGTGCTGCTGTTCGGCCCGCCCGGCCTCGGCAAGACCACGCTGGCGCAGATCATCGCGCGTGAAATGGGCGTCGGCTTTCGCGCGACGTCCGGTCCTGTGATTGCGCGGGCTGGCGACCTCGCCGCCTTGCTGACCAATCTCGAACCGCGCGACGTGCTTTTCATCGACGAGATTCACCGTCTCGCACCGGCGGTTGAAGAAATTCTCTATCCCGCGCTCGAGGATTATCACCTGGACATCATCATCGGCGAAGGCCCGTCAGCGCGCAGCGTGCGCATTGATCTGGCGCCGTTCACGCTCGTCGGCGCCACGACGCGCGCCGGCATGCTGAGCACGCCGCTGCGAGATCGTTTCGGCATTCCGGTGCGGTTGGAATTTTACGGGCCCGAGGAATTGCTCGGCATCGTCACCCGCGCCGCAAGCAAACTCGGCGCGCCGATCACGATCGAAGGCGCGATGGAGATCGCCAAGCGCGCCCGCGGCACGCCGCGTGTCGCCGTGCGCTTGCTCCGCCGCGTCCGCGATTTCGCCGGTGAAGAAGTAATCGATGTCGCCGTCGCCGACCGCGCATTGAAGCGTCTCGAAGTCGATAGCGATGGCCTGGATTTGCTGGACCGCCGCTACCTTCACGCTTTGGTCGAAACCTATTCAGGCGGCCCTGTTGGCGTTGAAACCCTCGCCGCTGCGTTGGCGGAAGCGCGCGATGCGCTGGAGGACGTGATCGAGCCTTATCTGATGCAACAAGGCTTCGTCATGCGCACGCCGCGCGGCCGCATGGCGGCGCCGAAAGCGTACGAGCGCTTGGGCAAGAAGGCGCCGAGCGGTGCGCCGGCGACGGGGAGCTTGTTCGGGGAGAAGTAAGCTATTCTCCCTGGATCAAGTCGCAGCCGCCACCGGCCCCATTCGCGCCTTCCGCCAGCCGCCCCAGCGATAATACGCAATCGCCATCGACGCTGAGACCGCCATCGAGACCGGGAAGCTCCACCAGATCGCGTCTTGGCCCCATACGGGCTCCAACAATTCTGCGAAACCGATGCGCACGCAAAAGAGCGAAACGAACAAGATAATGAGCGGCGGCGTCACAGCGCCAGTCGCGCGTACGACGCCGAACAACACGAACGTCACGCCGAAGAGGAGGAAGCTCCAGCCCGCGATCGTGTTGATGTGCCCGGCGATCGCGACAGCGTTTGGCTGATTGGGCAGGAAGAGGCCCGCGATCATTGGATCAATGAGATAGATCAGCGCGAGCAAGCTGCCGGTCAGCGCTACATTGATGAGAACCCCGGCAAAAGCGCTGCGATCGACGCGATCCCATTTGCCGGCGCCGACATTCTGCGCCGCCATCGCCGATGCGGCCATGCCAATCGCCATCGCCGGCATCTGCAGATACGTCCAAATTTGGACCGCTACGCCGTACGCGGCGGCGGTTTCCAAGCCATAGCCGTTAATCATCGACATCATGACAAGCGCTGACGACGAGATCACCAGCATCTGTGCGCCCATCGGCAGACCCTTGAACACGATTGTGCGCATCAGTGCGCCGTCCGGCTTCAGAAAATGAAGCTCGCTGCGTGTCAGCCGGAGATCGGATTTGCGCCAGTAGAGATAGGCAAGCATCGACGTTACGCCGATCGCTTGCGACAGCAATAGCGACGTCGCCGAGCCTGCGATGCCCATTTGCGGGAAGGGGCCTATACCGGAAATCAGCAGTGGGTTGAGCGCGATGTCGAGCAGAGTAGCAAGCGTGTTGAAGAAGAATGGCGTTCGCGCGTCGCCCGCGCCGCGCTGCACCATCACCATGAAGGCGAAAAAGCACATGAACGGCATCGATAAGAACACGACGCGCAAATAGTCTTCCGCCATCGCGCGCGCTTCTGCCGGCGTGCCCATCCATGTCAAAATTTGCTCCGCCGCCGCGAAGCCGCCAATCGCGATCACTAGCGAAATCGCCATGAAGAAGAAGGCGCCGGCGCCGACAACCTTCTTCGCACGCTGCAAATCTTTCGCCCCGATGGCTTGTCCCACCAAGATTGTGGACGCCATGCCGGCGCCGAACATCACGCCGAGCAGCAGCAGAAGGATGAGAGTGGCGTTAGTGGTCGCCGTTAGCGCTTCCGGTCCGAGCAGGCGGCCGACCCAAATAGCGTTGATCGAACCATTGAGCGATTGCAGCACGCTCGTGCCAAGCACGGGCAAGGAAAACATGAGCAACGTGCGCGCGATGGGGCCCTTGGTAAGGTCCATGCTTTGGCGCTTTGGTTGAGCGTGAGCGGCTGGTTCCGTCATGCGGACTCCTGAAGCGTGACGCGAGCGATGGGAAGGGCGCGCCTTCTAGAGGAGTTGCGCGCGTCTGTGCAGTCTTGTTGTTGCGCGACGCGCCGCCCATATTTGTATTGAGAAGTGAGCATACGCGCGGTGCGCCGCGCGCGAAATCAGCCAGCCGTCGCCAATTTTCCCAGCTTCTTCGGCGCCACAGCAATATAGCTCTGCTTCAGCCAGCCTTTCAGCGTTTCCATTTCGGCGAGCACGTCATCGTCCGTGTCGAAGTACGCGGTGACCCAGTTATGTTGCTTGTACCAGCCGCGTGGTTCGCGAACGAACGGCAATTCCTGCGCCATCTCAGCGGAAATCGGCAGCTTCATAATGATGGTCAGCGCGTCGAGTGTTTGTCCCTTCTCGCCGAACACCGCGAACATCTTCTTGCGCACATAGAGCCCGCGTGTTGGCGGCCAAGCAGGGCTGGTCGTGGTCTCAGGAAAGGTGAGGCCAAGAGCAGTTAGCTCAGCCTCGGCGCGTTGGTGCGGCGTGCGTGCCATGGCTAAAGTTTAGCACTGAATCCGCTCGCACCTTCCAAGCTCGTTACGTTTAGTGCTTGTGGGCGCGCCCGTCGCCACGACGGCGCATGGCCCGTGCGACTTTCATCGTACCCGCGGTTGCATCCGTCAGAAATGTCAACGCCACGGCGGAAACGGCGATAATGGCGGCAAGTTCAAGCATCGTAAAACCTCCGGTTGGCTCATTAATCTTGAGAACCCAACAATCTTGAGGACCCAACGGTTGTACTTTCCGGCGAGTTCCGATGGGTTCGCGGCGGACAAACGAAAAGCGGGCGCGTTTTCACGCACCCGCTCGAAAATCTAAAATGTTATGCGCGTTAGGCGCTCAATTCGTCCGGCGCGACGTGGATGTTGTCCCTGCGGCGTGGCGCGACGATCTTCGCGGTGCGCGACAGCATGTCGGTCACGAAGGACATCGCGATGGCTGAAACGATGATGGCGGCGGCAAGTTCGAGCATGTGACCCTCTTATTCAGGTGACCAACCCGCCGCTATGTTCAAAGTTCCCAGGTGACGTTGCGTCACGCGTGTTCTCCAGAGTTTCCGTCAGGCATACCGCCCCATGTCTTCGCTCCGCGCCGCTGTCGAAATGCTCGCTCCGGAAGACAAAGCCTTTGTCATCGA
This sequence comes from Caulobacteraceae bacterium, assembly GCA_031379735.1. Classification (GTDB taxonomy): domain Bacteria; phylum Pseudomonadota; class Alphaproteobacteria; order Caulobacterales; family Aquidulcibacteraceae; genus Vitreimonas. The sequence continues at coordinate 20,356 of JANNFK010000008.1, forward strand.
GGCGTCGGAGGATTGGTCGCAAGGGCGCACGCTCTATGGCGGCATGACCGCAGCGCTGGCCTATGAAACCGTGAAGCGCACGCACTCCGAACTCGGTCCGCTGCGCTCGGCGCAACTCGCCTTCATCGGTCCGGCGTCCGGGCGCCTTCGTTTTACGTCAGCGCTGCTGCGCCGTGGTCGGTCTTCCGCACTGATCGCCGCCGGGTGCGCCAATGAGGACGGTCCCGCCGCCCGCGCGATTTTCGTTTTTGGCGCCGCGCGCGAAAGCAAGGTCACGCACAATTTCGCGATAAAGCCTGATGTCGCTCCTGCCGACGCGTGCCCGCCGTTCCGCAAAGGGGGCGGCGTGGTGCGTCGCGGATTCTGGAATAATTTCGAAACGCGCCTCGCCGCCGGCAGCCGCTTGCTTGAACCCTCAGCGGCACGCGCCGAATTCGCGGTGTGGACACGCTTCCTCGATGCCGGCGGCGCCGATCCCATTACTGCGACGTTGGCGCTCGCCGATTGTTTGCCGCCCGCCGCAATGGTGCATTTCCCGCAACAGGCGCCGATCAGCACCATGACCTGGACTATCGATGTCGCGCGTGTGCCGCAAAGCGCCGATGGCTGGCATCTGCTCTCTTCCGTCAGCGAACACGCTGCCGAGGGCTATTCGCTGCAAAACATGGCGATGTGGAATGGGAAGGGCGATTTGATCGCGCTCGGCCGTCAGACTGTCGCTATTTTCGCGTAACACGTCACCAGGGCAGTTCTTCGCCCGTGCCCGCGTGCGTAAAGCGGCCCGTGCGCTCCATTGTCAGCGCATCGATCTCTGCCAGGATTCCGCGCACGGACTCTTCCGCCGGTACGCCGTTCTTGCCGGTCATCTCGGTCGCCACCATGCCCGGATGGAAAAGCCCAACTGCAATCCCGCGCGCCTTCAGATCATGCGCCAACGAAACGCCAGCCGCGTTCACCGCCGCCTTCGACATGCGATAGCCGTAATAGCCGCCCGATCCGTTGTCCGCGATCGAGCCCATGCGGCTCGTGATGATCACGACCTTGCTGCCGTTGTGGAGCAGGGGCAGCAGCGCTGTCGTCACGCGAAGCGGCCCCAGCGCGTTGATGGCGAATTGCTGCTCGATGCCCTTGAAGCTCATGCGGTCGAGATTTTCAGCTTGCAGCACGCCGGCGTTGTTGATCAGTACGTCGATCTCGACGCCTGCCAAGCGCTTGGCCAATTGTTCGATCGAATCTTCGTCGCTCACATCGATGCCAGGCTCGATGCGCACATCGAGCGCGTCGAGTTCCTCGGAACCCTTACGGCATATGCCGATGACGTGTTCGCCACGCGCCTTGAGCTGCCGGCAGAGCTCGAGGCCGATCCCTCGATTGGCGCCGGTGACGAGTGTGAATCCCATAGTCCAGGCTCCTGAGCGTGCCTTCATAGCCTGCATTGGAGCGCATGCGCCCAAAAAAACGGCCCCGGCGTGAAGCCGAGGCCGTTCTGGAGCGGCGCCGCCGCCGCTTCATCCCAATTTGCCGCTCTCGATATAGCTTTTCATGCTCGAAAGAATGCGCGGCCAACCAGTGGAGATGCCTGGCAGGACCTTACTGTCTGGCGGGAAGCCCTCGTGGATCACCGTGAATTTCGTGCCGAGTTCATGCTCTTCAAGTTCGTAGGTCACGCGTGACGGCGTCTCGTCGATGCCCTCGGGCTTCAGATCGAACGTCATCACCAAGCGGTTCGGCGGATCGATTTCCAGCACTACGCCGTCATGGCTGAGCTTGGTTTGATCGTCCGGATACATGAACTCCACGCGCGAGCCCTGTTTCCAGTCCGACTTCACGTAGCGTTTCCAAAAATTCTTCGTGTGCTCGCCTGTGGTCAGCGCTGTCCAGATCTTCTGCTTCGGCGCTTGAATGTAGATGACATAGACAAATTCTGGCTTGCTCATTGGTCCCACCCTTTCACGTTATGGTTCGGCGCCTTATCGGCGATTGCGTTGAGTTCAATTCCGTGTTCGAGCCACGCTTTGGCGGCGCACAACACGATGTTCCAACCCCCGGTAAGATCGAGCGCTTCGGCGATGGGGTCGTCGCCGCGCAGGCCGCTATTGGTTACGCTGACGAGCGCGCCCTTGGCGTGTGGCGTGAATGTCATCTCGACCAGATTGGATTTTGGAAACGACCATTCGAACACGATGCGGGTATTGGGCTCTATCGCTTTGACGTCGACATCATCGCCGACGCCGTACATTTCCCAATCCCAGCGCAGGCGCTTGCCGGCTTCGAGCTTGCCGCTCGATTTCGAAAACCAGAACTTGGTGGTGATCGCCGGATCGGCGAACGCGTTGAACACGTCCGCCGCCGGCCTGCGGATCAACATTTCGGCTTTAACAATGGGTGCGCTCATTTCGGCGGCGCCACCTTCACAACCAATGGTTCGCCTGTCTCAAGCAGGCTCTTCAGCGACGACAAAATGATCGCCCAGCCTTGCGCGCCGGCTTGGATGTATTTGCGTGGGATGGCGTAATCGCTGTGCTGCGTCATCGTCAGCTTCACCGCGTCGCCCGCGGCTTCGATGTCGTAGGTGATGATGGCCGGGCCCGGCTTATCGGCCTCGTCGACCCAATCCACCGTCCACGTCACTTGTAGTTTGCGCGGCGGATCGCTGATCAGCACCTCGCCGAACACATCGAGTTTGCCGTCCGGCATCACCAGCTTCCACGGCGAGGCTTGCTTCCAATCGCTCTCGACCGCGCGGCCAAAGAAAAACTTCGTGGTGAACGCGCTTGTGGTCAGCGCGTCCCAAACCTTTTGCTGTGTGCTCCGGATGAAGAACACATAGACAAGATCAGGGGGTACAATCCGTTCTTCGCCGTCAGTCATTGTCGCTCTCCAACGCCTTTTTCAGATCGAACAACGCCTCCAAGCGCGCTCGCTCGTATTTGGAGATCCAGCGCTCGCCGATCTCATGGATGGGCGCCGGGTTGAGGTAGTGCAGCTTTTCGCGGCCGCGTTTCACGCTCGCGATCAGATTGGCGCTTTCCAAAATGCCCAGGTGCTTAGTGACAGCCTGTCGCGTCATGCCTCGGCCTTCGCAGAGTTCGCCGAGGGTCTGCCCGTTGCGCGCGAAAAGCGTGTCGAGCAGGGCGCGGCGGCTTTCGTCGGCCAGGGCGCGGAAAATGCCGTCAACTGCCTCGTTTTCGGTGTCCACGTTTTCTTATATGCAACTAAATGGTTGCATGTCAACGCCTGCCGTCCGGAGAAACGGCTAAGCTATGCCGCATTGGATGGGCAAAAGGGCCCTAAGCTAGGCGACAATGCCGCCGAGGGGTCCGGTTTGACGGCAAGGAAGACCAAAGCTGGAAGGGGTGGCCGATGACGCGCAAGCACGTCGTCGTCATCGGCGCCGGCTTTTCCGGGGTGGCGATCGCTGCCGCCTTGGCGCGCCGCAAGAACGCCCCGCGCGTGACATTGATCGAGCGCGGCCAGTTCGGGCAAGGGCTCGCCTACAGCACCAAGGACCCAGCCCATCTCCTCAATGTCCGCGCCGCGAATATCAGCGCCTACGCCGACAAGCCTGAAGACTTCGCGCGCTGGCTCAAGGACAAAACCAGGGCCGAGCCAACTGCATTCGCGACGCGCAAGCGCTACGGCGACTACATCGAAGACGTGCTGAAGCGCACGAGCCGCACTGCCATGTTCAATGGCGGCCTTAAGCGCGTGCAAGGCGAAGCGATCTCGTGCCGGGCCGGTTCAGGCTGGTGGCATGTTGGGCTTGCCTCGGGAAAGACGCTCGAAGCAAACGGTGTCGTGCTCGCGCTCGGCAACCAACCAGCGTCGGGTCCGACGGTGTTCGCTGACGCCGGCGTCGATCTGCTCGACCCCTGGGACACGAAGGCGCTGCAGCGCATCGGCAGAGGCGACGTCCTGTTGCTTGGCGCGGGCCTCACGATGATCGATGTGGCGCTATCGCTTGCTTCGCGTTCGCGCACGCAAACGATTTACGCGCTATCACGGCGTGGCCTTCTACCGCGAATGCATCTCGATCCGCCGATGCCGGCGCCGCCGACTCCTCTGCAATTGCGCCCGAATCTCAGCCAAAAGCTGCACGACTTCCGCCGTGAAGTCCGCGCCATGGCCGAACGCGGCGAGCCTTGGCAGCTCGCCGTCGATCGCATGCGTAGCGTGACGCCAGCTTTGTGGCGTTCGCTGTCGCTCGACGAGCAACAGCGCTTTCTCCGGCATTTGCGCGTCTGGTGGGACGTTCATCGCCACCGTGCCGCGCCGGAAATCTTCGAGAAAGCCGATGCGCTGCAACGCGATGGCAAGCTCCGCGTGCTTGCGGGCGAGGCGGTGTCGGTGGAGAAGGCGGGCCGCGCCGTCGAAATCTATCATCGCCAGCGCGGCAGCTTGGTGCGTCACCGCCTAGAGGTATCGGCAGTGGTTAATTGCACCGGCTCGAACATGGATCTCACACGCTCGGCCGATCCGCTGATCCGGCAAATGCTATCTGAAGGTATGGCTCGCGCGCATCCGACGAGCCTTGGCTTCGATCTCGATGAACATGCGCGCGTCCTCGATGCGCGCGGCAAGGCGCAAGGCAGCATTTACGCAATCGGACCGATCAGCGCCGGCGCTTTTTGGGAATCCACAGCCGTGCCGGAAATCCGTGCGCGCGCCGCAGCGATTGCGGCGCTGTTCTAACTTGCACGCTCATCGTGTATCGCTAACGCCATGAATGATGACGCACCCAATGCGGGCCGCTTCGATGGCCGTATCCACTATCTGCCGGTGCGCATTTACTACGAAGACACCGACTTCAGCGGCATCGTTTATCACGCCAATTACCTGCGTTATTTCGAGCGGGGCCGGAGTGACTTCCTCCGCGTCGCCGGCATTCACCATAACGAGCTTGCCGCCGCCGCCGATCCAACCGCGTTCGCGGTCAACAAAATGGAGCTTGAGTTCCTCAGGCCAGCGCGGATCGACGATGCCCTTATTGTCAAAACCGTGTTCGAAACGATGCGCGGCCCACGTATTTTCATTTCGCAAGCGCTCGAAAAGTCTGGCGAAATTCTGGTGACCGCGAAGGTTCAAGTCTGTTGCATAAGCCTCACGGGCCGGGCCAAGAAACCGCCAGCAGTGCTTTTAGAACGGCTTAAACCATTTCTAGAGCCTTCCGCGTCCAGCTTTTGACAAACTCATGCGGCTCTAGACCGTGTGGGGAAACGCGGCTCAGTCAAAGCCGCGAAAGCGGGAGCGAGCATGGAAGCCGGCAACGAGCAGATCACGGTCTTAAGCCTGTTCCTTCAGGCCGACCCGGTCGTGAAAGGCGTGATGTTGATTTTGGCGGTGGCCTCGTTGTGGTCATGGGCGATCGCGGTCGAGAAATGGCTGCAATTCGGCGATCTTGAACAGAACGCACGTAAGTTTGAACGCGAGTTTTGGTCCGGCCGCTCACTCGATGAAATGGAAGATCGCGGCGATCGCCCACGCGATGCGCTGGCGCGTGTGTACGCAGCCGCCGCGCGTGAGTGGCGCGAAGCGCGGCGCACGGGCGCCGCCGTTGAAAATGCACAGATGATGCTCGACCGCGTCGACCGCTTGATGCAAGCGCAGGTCTCGCGCGAGATGGGCCGCGCCGCGCGCAATATGGGCGTGCTCGCGACCGTCGGCGCCGCGGCGCCGTTCATTGGTCTCTTCGGGACGGTGTGGGGCATCATGAACGCCTTCACCAACATCGCCGCCCAACAGCAAACCAATCTCGCGGTCGTCGCGCCCGGCATCGCCGAAGCGCTCTTCGCGACAGCTCTGGGTTTGGTCGCGGCCATCCCGGCGGTCATCTTCTACAACAAGTTCACCGGCGATCTCGACCGCTTCGGCGACCGGCTCGATACGTTTAGCGACGAAGTCGCAGCGCGCCTCTCGCGCCGCCTCAGCGAGCGCGGCTAATGGCAGGTGGGCTTGCCGCCTCACGGCGCGGCCGCGGTCGCGGATCAGCACGGCGCACCCGATTGAGCGAGATCAACGTCACGCCGTTTGTGGACGTGATGTTGGTGCTGCTCATCGTCTTTATGGTGACGGCGCCTTTGCTGACGGTCGGCGTCCCTGTGGAACTCCCGCGCACGGACGCAAAGCAGCTTGAAAGTGAATCTGATCCGCTCTCCATCACTATCCGCGAAGACGGCACGATTTATGTGCAGGAAACGGTGGTGACGAAAGAAGAGCTCGTCGCGCAGATGCGCGCGATCTCGCGCGAAGGTTATGATCGCCGCGTGTTCATTCGCGCCGATGCGACCGCCGATTACGGTCTTGTCGCCGAGGTGATGGCGCGGCTTTCGTCTTCGGGTTTCCAAAATCTCGGCCTCGTCACGGATACGAACGACGGTCCGCGCAGGCCCGATACGCGACCGCGCGAGGAATAAAATGCGCGCCGGTTGGGTCGTTTCCCTCATCGGACACGTCGGCTTTGTCATCATGACGATGCTTGCGTGGAGCGTAACGACGCCGATGCGCACCGGCACGACAGCTGTGGTGCCGGTTGAAATCGTCGATGTCGCCGCTGAGGCCAACGTGCGCGCATTGGCCGAAGACGTGCCGGATGACGCTGAAGAAACGGTCACGGAAGAGACGAACGCCGTTGAAGAGCCGCGCCCGGCGCCATCACCGACGCCGACGCCCACGCCACGGCGCCCCCAGCCCAATAATGACTTCAGCCTCGAAGACGTGACGAACCTCTTTAGCCAGGAACAGCGCCGCCGCCGTGAAGACGGCGATACGTCTGATCGCACGCAGCCGGGCGTGGGCCCGGGAACCGAGGAGCGGACGTCGCTGGAGGCGCGAATCGCCGGGATCACCCGGCAGGAACTCAATCGCTGCTGGCGCTCTACCGCCGATATGCCTGAGCCGGAGCGTTTGGTCGTCGTGCTCTCTGTGCGCCTCAACCGTGATGGCAGCCTCAATGGTCAGCCGCGGGTTCTGCGTCCTACAAACTACACATTCGATCCGTTGATGAACGAAGCTGTAAATCGCGCACTTCGCGCGGTACGAACCTGCGAGCCGATCGAGCGGCTGCCGTCGGATCCTATCGTCGGAGAGCATTTTGACCTGTGGCGGGACCAGGAAGTCACGTTTGGCCTGCGCCAATGAGAGAGCACGCATCATGATCAGAAAGATTCTGGCGGCCTTCGCCATCATCTTCGCCACAGCGATTGCAGCGCCTGCATATGGGCAAGTGCGCGTCAACGTCGACGAGGGGCACTTAAATCCGATGCCCGTCGCCGTAATCGACTTTCTTGGCGCCAGTGCGCCGGCGCAACAAGTTGGCCGCGACATCTCCGGCGTCATCCGCGCCGACCTTGAACGCTCAGGCCTCTTCCGCTCGATCGGCGCCGACGCCTTCATCGAGCGCATCCAGGGTCTCGAAGTGCCGCCGCGCTTCGCGGACTGGAAGATCATTGACGCGCAAGCGCTCGCTGTCGGCGAAGTCCAGGCGCTGCCCGATGGCCGCATCCGGGTCGTCTTCCGCTTGTGGGACGTGTTCGGCGAAAGCCAACTCACGGCGTTCCAGATTGATCGCACGCCGGACGGCTGGCGGCGCATCGCTCACCGCATCGCTGACCAGATCTACGAACAGCTCACCGGCGAGCGCGGCTATTTTGACACGCAAATCCTCTTCGTATCCGAGAGCGGCCCGCGCACGGCGCGCATCAAGCGTTTGATGATCATGGATCAGGACGGCGCCAACCCGAGCTTCCTCACTGGCCCGAACGCGATGGTGCTGACGCCGCGCTTTGCGCCG
>JANNFK010000019.1:0-63708 GCA_031379735.1 Caulobacteraceae bacterium
TGGAGTTGATCAATCCTTGGGATGCCCCAACGGATGGGTGATTAGCACAACGGTGATTTGTGCAAATGGAATTGGCGCACCGCGACGGACGCGGCGTTCAGCTTCATAATCGCGGCGCGCCAATCCAAATTTCAGGCTCGACCAATTCATGGAAGGGCCTGCAACCGACCTGATGACGGTCAGTCTAGTGGGCTCCCAACGGGGTCGCCGTCATCCCCACCGCCGCGCTTGCTCCGCCTCATGCGTGCGGCCTCTCCCGCGGTCCCCGCGCTTTATGGGTCCGGGTCCCCATGAACTCATTCCGAATCGCTCCAGAAACCGCGTCAGGCGGCGGAGCTTTCCAGTTGCGCGATTTTCCGTAATTCCGGCAGCAGCTCCGCGTGGTTTTGCGTCAAGAAGCGAGCGACGCGTGCATTGCCGAGAAGTTTGCCCTCGTACGCCTTGCGAAGAACGCGCTGAACACCAGCATCATCAGATTCGGCAATCTCGACGGCCAACTCAGACAGCGGCACTTCGTACCATTGGTCGGTCTTGTTGCGATCGGGGTGAATGCGCCAAACGTTCTCTTTGAAATGAAAATCGTCGCGGTGCGCTTTGACGATTTCATTGGGACGCTGCAGCGTGACGAAGCACAGCTGAATGGCGATGATGGAGATCTCGGCGCTCAACCTGGTGGTCTGCCCCTCCGGTCCTGCGTGCTTGGCTGGGCGGCTTCCATGGGCCTCTGAAGAGAGGGCGGCGACTGAGACGTGCCGGCGTGAGCAGGCAACCGTTCATCACTGACGATCGCGTATCGCAACGCCCAAGCGGCCGCCGATCCGCTCGTACAACTGGAACTCGCGGCAACGACGCGTTGACAGGGCCGGGTCCTTTCCGCAACTTGCCGTCCGTGGTGGAACAGGTGGTGGAACGCCGCGTGAGGCAACGGGAAAAACTGCCCTGAAGTCCTTGGAAATACAGCTTATTCGGGACAGCTCTGACCAGCTTAAAATCAGATGCTCTACCGACTGAGCTACGGGCTCCCTTGGGACGCGGCCTTTAAGCCGATGGCTCGCTTCGCGCAACCTCGACCCCAGAAACACTGGCTAATTAGGCCGCTTTCGCCGCAGCCAGAGCCGCCGCAACCGCCGATCGCCAGCCGCTGCGGAGACGGTCGCGCTGGCTCGAACTCATGCGCGGTGTCCAGCGCGCGCTGGGCGCCGCTCCTGCGCCATCCAGCGATTTGATGAGGCCCGCGCCGAACGCTGCGAGTTTCGCTGCGCCAAGAGCAGTGACTTCTTGGAACTGCGGTCGCGCGACTTCTACATCGCAAATGTCGGCCAAGAATTGCATTGCCCAGGCGTTAGCAGTGAGCCCGCCATCGATGAGCAGCGACTCAATCTTGGGCGCGCCGTCAGCGCGCAGCGCTTCGAGCAAGTCGGCAGTCTGATAGGCGACGGCCTCCAACCCTGCGCGCACTATATGCTCAAGCCGCGAGTCCCGCGTCAGCCCCGTGATCGTGCCGCGGGCCTCTGCATTCCATTGTGGCGCGCCGAGGCCGGCGAACGCGGGCACAAGATAGACGCCGCCATTATCGGCGAGCGTTGCGGCGATCGCCTCGGACTCAGCTGAGGTCTTGATCAGCTTCAGACCGTCGCGCAGCCATTGCATCGTGGCGCCGGCTGAAAAGATCGAGCCCTCGAGCGCGTAAGCGAACTTGCCGCCGGCCTCGTAGCCGACTGTGCCAAGCAGACGATTGCGCGAACGCGGCGGCGCGTCGCCCATGTTCATCACCAGGAAAGCGCCGGTGCCAAACGTGCATTTGGCCATGCCGGGCTTAACGCAGCCATGGCCGATGAGCGCAGCTTGCTGATCGCCGGCGATGCCGTGAATGGGAACTGAGCAGCCGAAATGTGAAGCGTCGACGTCGCCGAAATGCGCATCGCAGGCGGCCGTCTTGGGCAGGAGCGCGCGCGGCACATTGAACAGCGCGCACATCTCATCGCTCCAGTCTCGCGTGTTGAAGTCGTAGAGCAGCGTGCGCGATGCGTTGGTGACGTCGGAAACGTGCGCGCGGCCATTGGTGAGCCGCCAGACGAGAAAAGTCTCGATGGTGCCAAAGGCCAACTCGCCGTTGTCGGCGCGGGCGCGTAGCGCGGGGTCGCGATCCAAAATCCAAGCGATTTTGGTGCCTGAAAAGTATGGGTCGAGCAGCAAGCCGGTCGCGGCTTGCACCTTTTTCTCGTGACCGGCTTCACGGAGAGCCGCGCACACCTCCGACGTGCGCCGGTCCTGCCAAACGATAGCCTTATGCACCGGCGCGCCTGTGTTGCGATCCCAGACGACAGCGGTTTCGCGCTGATTGGTGATGCCGATGGCGGCAATACTTGAAGCGCCGCCCGCTTTCTCGATCGCGTCGGCGCAAACCTTTAACGTGGCTGCCCAGATCTCCTCAGCATCGTGCTCAACCCAACCCGGCTGCGGGTAGTGCTGCTGCAGCTCAACCTGCGCTGTCGCGCGCGGTTGGAAGTCCAGATCGAACACGATGGCGCGCGTCGACGTCGTGCCTTGGTCGATGGCAAGGATGTGTTGGCTCATGAGCGCACAAAAGAGCGGGGAGGCGCCGAGGTCAACCGGGACGACGGCGCCTCCCCTATGCGAAGGCCTTGAGGCGCGCCCGCCTCCGCAGTCTGAAGCGCCGCTCGGAAGGCGGCAGAGGCTGTCCGCACACGCACCATGGCGGCGTCGAGCTCTTCGGCGCTGACCGTTCGCCCGCTCGCGGCCATCGCTTCGACCTCGGCGCGGATGGCGGCGAGTTTCACCGCGAGATCATCGCGTTGCCGGCGATCGATCCGCCAGCGGCTAGCGCTTTGACGGCGACGTCAAGAATCTCGGCGGCGCGGATGCGGTGCTCTTCCGGCACCAGCGGCAGAAACGCCGACAGCGCCGCCAGCAGCAATTGTAGTTGGAGCAAAAGATTGAGCATGAATGTTCTCCTTCAACCGCGATGCGCACGGACAAGGCCTTCAAGTTCGGTGATCGGCGCTTGTGCAGCGGCGACGGCTTCGTTGAGGCCGCGCGCGGCGACGCTGAGCGCGGTCGCGGTGCGTTGGATGCCGGTTTGACCGGCGCCCGATGCAGCTTCGAAGTCAGCACGGGCGCGCAGGTAAGCGGTAACGGCGATTTGCGGTGTTTCCGCTGCTGGCGTGGCGGCTCGCTCGGCCTGGCCAAGAGCACGTTTGAATGCGAGCGGCGTTGCAGGATCGGCGACGATATCCGTCGCCTCTTCGACAATGGCTGCGTAGGCGTGCAACAGAGCATAGGCGCGCTGATCGATGGTTTGCGCAGCGGCGATCGGGTTTTCGATACACGTCTGGCCGAGCTGGAGCGCGGCGCAAGCGGGCGTCAGTGTAAACGCGCAGGCAAGAGCGAGCACGCGCATGGGGTGGCGCATGAATGTGTTCCTCAAACGATGGGCGTACGGGCGCGGTTGCGGCCGATGGCGACGCCAATCAGGCCGAGCGTGATGACAAGGTCGATCAGTGAGTTCGCAATTTTCTGGGCGGCGCCGTCAGGTAGCGTGACGCCGAAGCGGTCGGCAGCAGCGGCTATGGCGATGATAGCCGCGCTTCGCAGTGTCAGCGACTGGATAGCCGCCTTTTCGAGTATGGGGATTGGTGTGTTCATTGGCTCCTCGTGAAGTCGAGAAGCCTAAGCGCGGCCAAGCGCTGTCGGATTGATTCCGGCGAGGCGCGTTTTCGCGCCTTGATTACCAAGGCGCGCTTCACTCAAGCGCCGGAGATTAGTGCGCGGTCAATCCCCGCTTTGCCTCATCATATTCACGCTTCAAGCGCGCGACGAGATCGGCCGTTGTCATCACTTCGTGCACCGCGCCCACGCCTTGGCCCGCGCCCCAAATGTCCTTCCAAGCTTTCGCCTTCGACCCCTCGCCGCCGCCAAAGCTCATCTTTGAAGCGTCGCTTTGCGCGAGATTTTCCGGATCGAGACCGGCCTTGACGATCGAGCCCTTCAGATAGTTGCCAAGTATGCCGGTGAAGAGGTTCGAATAGACGATGTCGCCCGCCGATGACTCGACGATCATTTGCTTATACGCGTCCGGCGCATTCGCTTCTGTCGTCGCGATGAAGGCGGAGCCCATGTAGGCGAGATCGGCGCCCATGGCTTGAGCGGCGAGGATGCCGCGGCCCGTCGCAATTGCGCCCGAGACCAGCAGCGGACCATCGAAGAACTCACGAATTTCGCTGATAAGCGCGAACGGTGAAAGCCCGCCGGCGTGACCGCCTGCGCCTGCGCACACCGCGATCAGGCCGTCGGCGCCTTTCTCAAGCGCCTTCTTCGCGAAGGTGATGTTGATAATGTCATGCAGAATGATGCCGCCATAGGAGTGAATCGCTTCGTTCACCTCGGGCCGCGCGCCGAGCGAGGTGATGACGATCGGCACCTTGTGCTTCACACACGCGGCGACGTCATGATCGAGTCGCGCGTTGGTCTTGTGGACGATCTGATTGACGGCGTATGGCGCGGCCGGCGCATCCGGGTTCGCTTCATCGTAAGCGGCCAATTCGTCCTTGATGCGGTAAAGCCAATCGTCGAGCGTTGTCTCCGGACGCGCGTTCAGCGCTGGGAACGCTCCGACAATACCCGCTTTGCACTGAGCGATGACCAATTCTGGGTTGGCGATGATGAATTGCGGGGCGCCCACGGCTGGGAGTCGCAACTTGTCGAACAAAGGCGGCAGGGCCATGCTTTTCTCCGGGTTGCCATGAGGGTTAGCGTGCGTTCAAAAGCGCGTCGATGCCTGACATGGCGTCAAGCGGAGTGGAAATGACTGAACGGACCTTGCAACTGGGCGAACCCGCCGACGAAGCGGACTGGCGCGCCCTGGTTGAGCGAGGGCTGCAGGGCGCGGGCTGGGAGCTGCTGGTCGGCAAAACCTCGGACGGCATTCCGCTCGAACCATTGTACCGCGAACCGGACATCCACACCGCGACCGACATTTCCGGCATGCCCGGCGCTGCGCCATTCGTGCGTGGCGCGCGCGAAGGCCGATGGTTGATCCGTCAGAGCTTCGCGCAGCCGAAGCCACAGCGAACCAATGCCGACATCATCGCCGACCTCGAAGGCGGCGTCAGCTCAATCGAGCTTGTGATTGATCCAGACGGCGCGTCGGGTGTCTCGATCCGCAATGCAGATGATCTCAATCTGGCGTTGGCAGGCGTCATTCTCGAAGCGGCGCCGGTGTCGCTCGATGCCGGACCTTACGGCGAACAGGCGGCCGTGCTGCTGCGCGACAAATTGAAGGGGGTGGCCGCCCCCGGCACGGCGTTCAATCTCGATCCGCTCGGCACGCATCTGCGCACTGGCGCCGATCAGGAAGACGCAGCGCTCGCTGACTATCTCTTTGCCGCCCAAACCACACGCGACTTGCCCAAGGCGCGGTTTCTGCGCGTCGATGCGCGGATCGTCCATGAAGCCGGCGGCAGCGAGGCGCAAGAAATCGCATACGCACTCCACGGCGGCATCGCCTACCTACGCGGCCTCGAAACGCGTGCGCTCGGCGTCGAAGACAGTGCCAATGCGATCGCGTTTGCCGTAGCGATCGGGCCAGACGCGCTTATTGAAACGGCCAAACTGCGTGCGCTGCGGCTTTGCTGGGCGCACGTGCTGGCAGCGTCCGGCGCCGCGCCCGAACACCGCGCGGCTTATATCCACGCCTTTAGCTCGCGGCGCATGATGACGCGCTATGATGCTTGGACCAACATCCTGCGCGTTACGTCTGCAGCGTTCGCCGCCGCGGTGGGTGGCGCAGACGCAATCACCACGTATCCCCTAACCGATGCGTTGGGCCATCCAACTCCGTTTGCCCGGCGCGTGGCGCGCAACACGCAGCACGTATTATTGGAAGAGTGCCACCTCGGTCACGTTGCCGATCCTGCGGGCGGCGCCTGGTTTGCCGAAAAGCTCACACGCGAACTGGCGGAGCGCGCATGGTCTCTGATGCAACAGATGGAGGCGCATGCAGCGCCACTCAATCTGTTGCAAACCTGGGTGGCGGACGCGCGCGACAACCGCCGCGCTTTGATCGCCAGCCGGCGCGAAACGATAACTGGCGTAACTGACTTCCCGCTTCTCGACGCTGCTGCGCCCGAGTTTGAAGGGAAGCCGCAGCGACCTTCGGCGGAAAAGTTTGCGGCGCTCCGCTGGGCCGAACCGTTTGAAACGCTTCGCGCAAAAGCCGAAGCGGCGGGCAAACCGAGTGTCTTCTTCGCCACCATGGCCACACTCGCCGAGTTTGGGCCACGCGCGCAATGGTCACGCAATCTGCTCGCCTCTGGCGGCATTCACAGCATCGGCTCGGAAGACGCGCACGCTACGATGGAAACACTTATCGCGGCGTTCGCCACATCGGGCGCGCACGTCGCGCTGATCGCCAGCACCGACGCCTGCTACGCAGAGCACGCGGAGAACGCAGCGCGGGGACTGAAGTTCGCCGGTGCGGATTGGGTGATCCTCGCGGGCAAACCGGGTGATCGCGAAGCGACGCTGCGTGCGGCGGGGGTCGATCAGTTCGTCTTCGCTGGACAGAACGCGGTGAAAGAGTTGGAGACGCTGCACGCTGCTTTGGGGCTCAGCGCGTGAACCGGCTCTCAATTGCCCTCGGCGCCGCGACGCTCTTCGCGCTCGTCGCCATCTTAGCCGCTGCTGGCGGTTGGTGGACGCCGTGGGCGACCCGCTATGTCCAGGGCGTCGACGTCTCCTGGCACCAAGGCGCTATCGATTGGCGCACGCTTGCGTCGGACAACGTCGCCTTCGCGTATATCAAAGCGAGCGAGGGCGGCGATCATGTTGATCAACGCTTTGCCTTCAATTGGCGGCAGGCGGGCGATGCTGGACTTTATCGCGGGGCCTATCATTTCTTCACGCTCTGCCAACCCGGCGCGCGGCAGGCTTCGAACTTCATCGCCGTTGTCCCGCGCGTCGCTGGCGCGTTGCCGCCGGCGCTCGATCTCGAACACATGGGGCCGTGCCGCGAAGGTCCGACGATGACGGACGTGATCGCCGAAGCGCATGTATTCATGGATCGTGTCGAGGCCCATTATGGCGTGCGGCCGATCATCTACACCACACGCGAATTTCATGACGCGCATCTGGCGGAGCTTACGGGCGAACGCTTCTGGCTCCGCTCCATCGCCACGCCACCGAATTTTCGTCAGCGCGACTGGGTCATCTGGCAACATCACAATCGCGGCCATCGGCGCGGCGTCGAGGGTCCGATCGATCTTAATGCGTTTCGCGGCGACGCAGCTGCTCTGCGTACATTTGTTTCCTCCTCACGGTCGACAATATGATTCTGCCTGACTTCTCCAAGCTTTCTCTCGACACCGAGATTGCCAAGGCCTCATCGCATTTGGCCGATCCCTGGCTCACGCCGGAAGGGATTGCCGTGAAGAGCGCCTACACCGCAACCGATCGCGCGGGGCTCGACTTTGTCGATGGCTTTCCGGGCATGGCGCCGTTTGGACGGGGTCCATATCCCACCATGTACGTCCAGCAGCCATGGACGATCCGGCAGTATGCGGGCTTCTCTACGGCTGAGGACTCGAACGCCTTCTACCGCCGCAACCTTGCGCACGGACAAAAAGGCCTCTCCATCGCCTTCGATCTCGCGACCCACCGCGGTTATGATTCCGATCATCCGCGTGTGGTCGGCGATGTCGGCATGGCGGGGGTGGCGATCGACTCAATCCTCGACATGCGCACGCTGTTCGACGGCATTCCGCTCGATCAGATGAGCGTGTCGATGACCATGAACGGCGCGGTGTTGCCGATCATGGCGCTCTATATCGCTGCTGGTGAAGAACAGAACGTGCCGCACGCGAAACTCAGTGGCACGATCCAAAACGACATCCTCAAAGAATTCATGGTGCGGAATACGTTCATCTATCCGCCGAAGCCATCCATGCGGATCGTGTCCGACATCTTCGCTTACACCGCGACCGAGATGCCGAAGTTCAATTCGATCTCGATCAGCGGCTATCACATGCAGGAGGCCGGTGCGACGGCGGACCTGGAGCTCGGCTACACGCTGGCGGACGGCGTCGAATACATTCGCGCGGGCGTCGCTGCGGGCCTCGACATCGACAAATTCGCGCCGCGCCTGTCGTTCTTTTGGGCGATCGGGATGAACCCGTTCATGGAGATCGCGAAACTCCGCGCCGCGCGGCTGTTGTGGTCAAAGCTGACGGCGCAGTTCAATCCGAAGGACGATAAATCGCGCGCGCTACGCACGCACTGCCAAACCTCTGGCTGGTCGCTCACGGCGCAGGACGTTTACAACAATTCCGTGCGCACTTGCGTCGAGGCTATGGCGGCCACTTACGGAGGCACACAATCGCTGCACACCAATTCGCTAGACGAAGCTTTGGCGCTGCCGACTGATTTTTCCGCACGCATCGCCCGCAACACGCAAATCCTGTTGCAGAACGAAGGTGGGGTGACGCGCCCGGCCGATCCCTGGGGCGGCTCCTATTATGTAGAGCGCCTCACTGCTGATTTAGCGGCGAAGGCCTGGGCGCATATCGAGGAAGTCGAGATGCTCGGCGGCATGTCCGAAGCGATAGACCAAGGTTTGCCGAAGGCGCGTATCGAGGAAGCAGCCGCGCGCACGCAGGCGCGGATCGATACCGGCCACCAGGCCATTGTTGGGATCAACAAGTTTAAGCTGGCGCAAGAAGAAGATGTGCCGGTGTTGAAAGTCGACAACAACAAGGTGCGCGCGATGCAGCTTGAAAAGCTGTCCCGTCTCAAAGCCGAGCGCACGCAAGCCGACGTGGTCTCAGCGCTTGAGGCGCTTGAAGCTGGCGCACGCGGGAAAGGCAATCTGCTTGAACTCGCGGTCAGGGCCGCCCGCGCGAAGGCGACGGTTGGCGAAATGTCGTCGGCACTGGAGCGCGCCTTCAACCGGCATCAGCCACCTATCCGGCTCGTCACTGGCGTGTTCGCGCGCGAAGCCGGCGATGATGCGGCCGAGGAACGCGCGCGCCAAAGCGTCGCCGCGTTCGAGGAAGCAGAAGGCAAGCGCCCGCGCATCCTGGTCGCAAAGATGGGTCAGGACGGCCACGACCGCGGACAAAAAGTCGTCGCCAGTGCATTCAGCGACATTGGCTTCGAAGTCGAAATCGGGCCGTTGTTTGCGACGCCTGAAGAAGTGGCCGATCAAGCGATCGCGAAAGGCGTGCACGTGGTCGGCGTCTCGTCGCTCGCGGCGGGACACCTAACGCTGACGCCCGGACTGCGCGCGGCGCTGGTTGAGCGTGGACGGCCCGACATCATGATCGTCATCGGCGGCGTCATCCCGCCGGAAGATGTGGCAACGCTGAAAGAAATGGGCGCGGCGGCAGTGTACCCGCCCGGCGGCGTGATTGCGGATATCGCGCAGGATTTGCTGGCGGCGCTGAACGAGAAGCTTGGCTATGCTCAGCCGGCGCGGCGAGATTGAACGCGACAGGGGAACGCGCATGTCGTTGGAATTGACGCTGCAGATAGTGCAGGCGGCGGCGGTTGTTGTCGGCGTGGTCTTCGGCCTGCTGCAACTCTACCAGATCCGCGCGCAACGCGAGGTGCAAAGCGGCGTCGAATTGCTGCGCTCCATGCAAGCGCCGCAAACCGCAAGCACCGCGATGCTCATCTATGAGCTTCCCGACAACCAGTCGCGCGCTGAACTCAAGGCGCGCCTCAGTCCAACCGATCTCAACGCTGTCCTTGGATTGGCGGCGCTGTTCGAAAGCATGGGACCGCTGATCGCGCGAGGCCACGTGCCGTTGGACCTCTACGCCGAATTTTTTCGCGGCGGGACCATCATTTGCTGGCGCAAGCTCCGCCGCTATACAGAGGATCAGCGCGCCGACGGCTACAGTAACCTGTTCGAATGGTTTCAGTGGCTGGCGGAACGTCTCGAAGGCGATCGCCCTTTCGCCAACGATCAGCCCGCGCACATTCTATTCAAGAACTGGCGCACGCCGGCGGACTACAGCAAGCTGCGCAACAATTCGGGCGCCTGATCCCGTCAGCTACAGAGACCAGAACCGGTATGTCGAACGCAACTGGAGGCGCACTCGCCCTCTCCGCCATCCTAGCCATCGCCTACGGCGCGTTCGGCTCTTCCCTCTACGAAGGCGCGCCGCCTTTTGTCGTTGGCACGATCTTCAAAGCTTCCGGCATCATTGTCCTCGGCCTCATCGCGTTCCTCGCGCGCTCGCACTTGCTCGCCGCCGGCCTTCTCTTCGGCGCGCTCGGCGACGCGTTACTGGCGTGGAGCCCAGATACGTTTCTCTACGGCGCGCTTGCGTTCCTGATCGGCCACCTCTTTTACATCGCGCTCTTCCTGCGCTCCGGCACCGGCGTTGGCGCCGCGTTGAAGCAACCGGCGCGCGTCCTCGGCGCGCTCGCGCTGATCGCCGCCGCGATCGTCATGACCGCGCTCCTCGTGCCGCGCGACAATGCGATGTTCGCGCCGCTCAGCGTCTATACCGGTGTGCTGACGCTGATGGCGCTTTGCTCGTTCACGCTTCCTGCTACGCGATGGCCCGTCATGGCAGGGGCTGTGCTCTTCTTCATTTCCGACGGCTTCGTCGCTTGGAATATGTTCCACCACGATCCCGACCCGACGCTCGCCTTCTGGCGCAGCTTTGCCGGCTGGATGATTTATTGGGCGGGGCAAGCCGCGATTTGCTACGGCGCGTTGGGATTGCACAAAGCGCGTCCGGACTAACTTTAGGGGTCCCGGGCTCGCGGCGCTGCCGCGCCCGGGGAATTGGTGGAGTTGAAGCGACTCTGCAAAGCTGTTCAAACGCCCACATGACCGACCTCACCGCCGCCCGCGAAACGCTGCAGCGCGTGTTCGGTCACAGCGACTTCCGCGGATTGCAGGCGGACGTGATCAGCGAGGTGCTGGAAGGCCGCGACGTCATGGCGGTGCTGCCGACGGGCGGCGGCAAGAGCTTCTGTTATCAGATACCGGCGATGTTGCGCCCTGGCGTCGGCCTGATCGTCTCGCCATTGATTGCACTGATGCAAGATCAAGTCGCGGCGCTGCGCACGGCAGGCGTTGCTGCGGCGCGGTTGGACTCAACGCTGGACCGCGATGCACGGCGCGACTGCCTGAACACAGTGCGCGAGGGTGAACTCGATCTGCTCTACGTGTCGCCTGAAGGTCTCTTCGCGCACGGCTTCCTTGACTTCCTTGAGCAATGTTCGATTTCGCTGATCGCTATCGACGAGGCGCACTGCGTCAGCCAGTGGGGTCACGACTTTCGGCCGGACTATCGCGCGCTTGGTCAACTTGCGGATCGCTTTCGCGGCGTGCCGCGGATGGCCGTCACGGCTACGGCGGACCTGAAAACTCAGGCCGACATTCGCGCGCAGCTTCACCTCGAGGACGCCAAGAGTTTCATCGCCTCGTTCGACCGGCCGAACCTGGTGCTAGGCGCAGAACGCAAAGGGCCGAAGGCGCAAGACCGTATTCTGGAGATCGTGAAGGGCCGGCGCGGCAAGTCCGGGATCATTTATGCGGCCACGCGCGACAACGTCGAAAAGACGGCGGCCAACTTACAGCAACAGAATATTCCGGCGCTCGCCTATCACGCCGGCTTCGACGCAAAGTTGCGTTCCGACCGCCAGCATCGTTTTCAAGAGGAAGACGATGTCGTCATGGTCGCGACCATTGCGTTCGGCATGGGCGTCGACAAACCGGACGTGCGCTACGTCATCCATGCGGACTCGCCGAAGAGCATCGAGGCATACTGGCAGGAAGTCGGCCGTGGCGGCCGCGACGGCGATAGCGCCGAGGGCTTTTGCATCTACAGCGCCTCCGATCTTCGCCGCGCCATCATGTTCGCCAACCAATCTAGCGCGACCGATCAAGTCAAAGGCGTGCAGATCAAAAAGGCGCGCCAGCTCTTTGCCTATCTCGATGGACTGACCTGTCGCCGGGCGGGCGTGCGTCGCTATTTCGGCGAGGAAAATGCTGAGCCGTGCGGCGCTTGTGATATCTGCACCGATCCGCCGGTCTCCATTGACGCCACGGAGCTTGCTTCGAAAGCGATCTCCGCCGTGATGCGCATGGATCAGCGCTTCGGACGGGGCCGGGTCGTTGGACATCTCATCGGCAAAGCTGGCGACGGCGTCGACGAACAATATTCTTCGCGCACGACGTTTGGCATTGGCGCAGATCAGCCCGAAAGCGTGTGGCGCAATGTAATCGAGCACCTGCTGTTCGAAGGCGTGCTCAGCGAAGGCGATGACGAACGCCCAACGCTTTCTATCGGCGACGACGAGATCGTCCGCGCCATCTTCCGCAAAGAGCACACGGTGCGGATGCGCGAAGCGGCGAAGGCTCAGCGCGGAAGTAAGACTGCACGCAGCGCGAAGGCGACGGCAAAGACTGGCTTCGTGGGCGCCGACGCCAAACTATTCGATGCACTCAAGGGTTGGCGGCGCGAGACCGCGAACACCAACGGCGTGCCGCCTTATGTGATTTTCCACGATGCGACGCTGGCCGAATTGGTGCGGGCCAAGCCTGAGAGCCTCGCCGCCCTGAGCCGCATCTCTGGCATCGGCGAAGCGAAGCTGAAGAAATACGGAAACGAAGTGCTCGCCGTGATGCTCGCCGGTTGTTAACGCGCCGCGCTTAAGCGTCTTCGCTCTCGAGCGCGCGGCGCGCGACGGCGGGGCCATGCGCTGCTAGTTCGGCCGCCTGCTCTAGCCATTCCTGATCGACGATACGGCCTTGCAGCCGCAAATATTGATCGACCCAGGCGACGTTCTCCTCGCTCCACTCCGCGATCTGATCGAAATGGAAGACGCCGAGCGAGTACATGGTCGTCTGCTGCATGAGGCTCACGCCCTCGATCAAGGTGAGATCGTCCGGCGCGCCATGGCGGGCGGCGGGAAGGACTGGCGGCTTTGCGCGGCGGCTCGGGGCTGGCGCTGCGCGCGGAGGCTCTTGGCCACGTCCAGCGGCGGTCGGAATGGGCGCCGCGACAACACTTTGAACGAGACGCTGCTCCAGATGCCGCACCCGCGCCTCAAGATAGCGTGCGCGCCACTTCCAACGGTCCGGATCCGAGGGGGGCGCGTGCGCCGCTTGCACCGGTTCGGGCGCTGCGGCGGATTGAGACTGCAAATGCGCGACCCGGCGCTCGAGATAGAGCAGCCGCCAGCGCAATAGCATGTCGACATCGGCATCGGCAGCGAACGGCTCAGTTTCGGTTTCGATAGTCGCAAGCGATTCGGTCGAAGGCGCGCGGAGCGCTCGCACCTCATCTTCGAGGAATTGCGCGCGCGCCGAAGCTTCACGCGCGGTCCACTCCGGCAATTGCGAAGGCTCAGCCGTCTCGGTCACGGGTGCGGTCAGCGCCGGGCGCGCGAGGCCCTCTAGGTAGCCAACCCGTTGCTCGAAATAGCGTAGCCGCCATGCCTGCAGGACTGCGTTTTCGTCTTCAATGGGCGCTTCCTCAATCTGCTCGACCTCGGCGTCGACCGTGCGCGCGCGCTCATCTTCGGCGGCCCGCAACCGCGCCAGTTCTTGCGCATCGAGATCGTTCAACCGCCCACCGCGCTGCAATTCGGCAAGCTCGCTCGACAACTCATCCGTGCGCCCGCGCGCGGTCTCCAGCGCCCGCTCCAATTCGGAGACACGCCCGTCACGGATTTCGAGCAGACGCTGCGTCGGCGCCGCATCCAGGTCCACATCGCGCTCGACCGGGCCATCACCGGTGTAGCGGATGAGGTCGCGCAACAAGTGCTCGCGTTCGCGCCGCGTAGAGTCCTCGCCCGGTGCGGCGCGCTGCGCTGCGAAGGCCCAGCCAGCCATGGCCGCAAACGCCGCCACTAGGAGGAGCCAAGGGGCCAATTGTCCGATCAAATAGATCATCTCAACCGCTCACATAGAATTCGATGCGGCGGTTGGCGGCTTGGCCGGCGCCCGTCGCATTGCTCGAACGCGGGCGATCCGGCCCGTAGCCGTGCGCACTCAAACGTGGCCGCGCAACACCCTGTCCGACGAGATACGCTGCGACAGCGTCAGCACGCCGGCGCGATAGTTCCATGTTCGCGGCGCGGTCGCCCGTATTGTCGGTATGGCCAGCGACTTCGATGGAGAAGCGATCGCAGCGCAGCGCAACCGACGCCAACGCGTTCAGTACGCCGCGGCTGGCTGGGGTAATGGCGGCCGATCCTTCGGCGAAGGTAATGAAGTTGCGCTCCATCAAGCGATCGAATGCGCGTTCGCAAGTTTCTGCGTCGCCATCATTGAGGTTTAGGCCCTGCAGCTCCGGATGGTCCACATCAAGGCCGTCGATTGTCAACGCCAGCCGCGAACGGAATGGCGCTGAAATCTCCGCCAGGCTCTCTCGTACTTGGGTGACGCCCGCTTGCCCGCCATCACCGATGACAACGATTTGGTTATCGATGATCCGCGCTTCGCCAGTGTTCAGCGCGGCCACCGCGCGCACAGCGCGACGCGCCATTTCGGAGAACAGCGGTGACGCCGCCCCACCGGCGACATGCATGTCATCGACAGCTTCAGCGCCTTGGAAGGCCTGCGCTGCCGCGGCCATCAAGTCGACGCGCGCGTTCTCACTCGGCACTGCGCCGCTCAGCACGACGCGTGATGCCTCGCGCTTGATGCTCCACGCGAACGGCCGTTCGAAGGTTCCGACGCGCAAGCCGGCGGTGTTCACGCTGGTAACGCCGCCTGACCACAAACCACCGCCGCCTGCCGCCCGCAATGCAGCGTCGCGCGCGGCGACAATATCCGCCTCATCCTCAACAATACCGCGCAATAGAGCGCGCTGACCGTTCATCTCGACATCGATACCCGGAAAGCCTTGGGCCGAAAGCGCAGTCGCGACTTGGTCCTTCAATGCGCCAGGCACGACCCATACGGCGCCGCTCTGCGGCGCAAGCATGCCGAAGGCACTCCAGAACAGCACGCCAAATACGCCCGCCCACAGCATCACACGGCCGCGCGCCGATGGATCCGCGACTGGGATCATGATCCGCGCGCCCGCCGCACTTGCGCTTCCGTCAGCGCGGTACGGAGTTGCTCGGTCTCGCGCGCTTCAGATTCACGGCGCTGCGCAGCCGACATTGTGTAAACACGCCAGCCGATCGCGAGGCCAAAAAGCGCCGCTACAGCGAAGAGGATCACCTCAGAGAGGATAAGGCCGATCATTTTTCCCGCGTTGAGCGCACCTGTTAACGCCTTAACGCCCTTCTAATGCCCAGAGTTCTAAGCGAAAACCGGAAAACCCCTGAGGGCGAACCATTGGGGCAAACGACGAAGGACAAAACCACGGCCGATGGCCCACCACATCACCAGCACCTCTAATCCGCAGATCAAGACGCTGAAGAGCCTGCACCTGAAAAAGGGGCGCGCCGAGACCGGCCTGTTCCTGGCTGAAGGTGCGCGTCTGGCGGTCGAGGCGGCAGACCTTGGAGTATGGCCCGAAATCCTGCTCTTTTCGCCCGCCGCCCTTGAGCGCGAGCACGTCCGCGCCCTGGTCGCGCAAGCCGAAGCCCGCCGCGTCCATACGATTGAAACCAGCGAAAGCGTGCTCGCTCAGATCAGCAAGCGCGATAACCCGCAAACGGTCATTGGCGCCTACAAGCAACAGCTGACGCCGCTCTCAGCGATCAGCGGCGACACGGTCGTCGCGCTCGAAGGCATCCGCGATCCGGGAAATCTCGGCACTATTCTGCGCACAGCGGATTCGACTGGCGCAGCCGGCGTCGTTCTCATCGGTGAAAGCTGCGACCCCTTCTCGGTGGAAACGGTACGCGCCAGCATGGGCTCGCTTTTTGCGGTGAAACTTGCGCGCGCTTCGTTCGAGGAGTTGTTGCAGTTTAAGGAGGAGCGCGGCGCCGGCATGTTGGGGCTCTCGCTCAAAGGTGCGGCGCTCGATGCCGAGCGCCCGGCGCCCGGGCGCGCTATCGTGCTCATGGGCAACGAGCAGTCCGGCTTGCCGCCGCACATGGAAGAGGTTTGCGATCATCTGGTGAAGCTGCCGATGCGCGGCCGCGCTGACAGTTTGAACCTTGCGGTCGCGACCGGCGTGATGCTCTACGATCTTTGGCGGAGACGCGGATATGACGGCGCGCGCGCCTGATCTTTTGATTGCGGACGATTGGCGCGACTACCGCCTGCTGGATTCCGGCAATGGCGGCAAGCTCGAGCAAGTCGGCCCGTATCGCTTCGTGCGCCCCGAGCCGCAAGCGCTATGGAAGCCCCTACGCCCGGCTGCAGAATGGGATGGCGCGGATGCGATCTTCTCGCCGTCAGCTGCGGATGATGACGAATCTGGGCGATGGCGCTTCAATCGAGAGCTGCCGCAGAACTGGACGCTGCAATGGGACGACATCTCTTTCGTCTCGCGGCCAACGCCTTTCCGTCACTTGGCGTTCTTTCCCGAGCATTCGGTGCATTGGCGCTACGCGCGCGACTTTTTGAAGTCGCATCGCGGTCCGCAGGCTGAAGTGCTAAATCTGTTCGGCTATACTGGCTTGGCTTCGCTTGTATGCGCGAAGGCAGGGGCCAAGGTCACACACGTCGACGCGTCGAAGAAGGCCATCGGTTTTGCGCGCGACAATCAACAAGCCGCAGGACTGGGTGATGCGCCGATCCGTTGGATTTGCGACGATGCGCTGACATTCGTGAAGCGCGAAATCCGGCGAGGACGCCGCTATGACGGCGTCATCCTCGATCCGCCGAAGTTCGGACGCGGACCTGACGGCGAAACGTGGAAGCTTGAAAGCGATTTGCCGGAATTGCTGGACGCGTGCCAAGCGTTGTTGCGCACCGATCCTGCCGATCGCGCTAGCGCGAAAGGCTTCATGATCGCGACTGTCTACGCTGTGCGCCTCTCCTATTTGGCGCTCGCGCAAACGGCGCAGCAAATGTTCGATGGTGGCGACTGGCAAGCAGGCGAAATGTGTTTGCCGCAAGAAGGCCGAAGCGAACTCTTACCCACAGCCATCTTCGCGCGTTGGCGTGGCTAGTGAAAGTTGCGTCCCTTCGGCATCACATTCGCAGCCTTTGCCACATCAAGGTTGATGCGCACGTTGCGCGGATGACGTTGGCGCGGATCCTCGTGAGTCCCGCGCCGAGGCTCATCCGTCGGCCCAGTCGCGTCGATTTTCTCGCCCTGGGCTGAGAGGCCGGCAAGCAAGTGCGTGTAATCATGCACACGCTCCGCGATTACATGGATGACGCCACTTTCGTTCTGCACCGGCCCATCGATCGCGACCAGACGTCCGCCCAGCACCTCGCGCCGGTATTGCTCGAACAATTTTGGCCACACGACGATGTTGGCGATGCCGGTTTCATCCTCCAGCGTCATGAAGATCACGCCGGACGCCGTTCCTGGCCGCTGGCGCACAAGCACCAAACCCGCGACGCGCACCCGTTCACCGTTACGAATCTCCTTTAGACACTCCGCTTGGATGACGCGCCGCGCCGACAACTCATCGCGCAGCAATGCCGCCGGATGCGCCTTCAATGACAAACCGACGGTGCGATAATCCTCGACGATATGCTCTCCCATCAGCATCGGCGGCAGATCAAAATCCGGCTCGCGCGTGCGATCTTCGCTGCGCTCAAACAGCGGTAAGTCTTCTTGCCCACCAACACGGTTCAATCCACGCGCCGCCCACAACGCATCGCGACGGTCCAAGCCTAGAGAACGGAACGCATCAATGTCGGCCAGACGCTCAATGGTGGAAGCGTGTAGCCCACCACGGAGCCAGAGGTCGCGCACCGAATCGTAACCGCCGCCGCGATTGGCGACGAGTTGCTTCATCTCCGCTTCCTTCAGCCCTTGCGCCTGACGATAACCCAATCGCATCGCGTGCGTGCAGCGGAGGTCGCCTGTCATATCCACGTGGCGTTTATGCAGCCGTGTCGAAGCGACTGGCCCCGGTTCAAGACTATTGTCCCACGTCGAATGGTTCACGTCGATCGGCCGAACTTCAACACCATGATCAGCCGCATCGCGCACGATTTGCGCCGGCGCATAAAAACCCATTGGCTGCGAGTTCAACAAAGCCGCAGCAAAGACATCGGGGTAGTAGCATTTCAGCCAAGACGACACGTAGACCAAGATTGCGAAGCTTGCCGCATGGCTTTCTGGAAAGCCGTATTCGCCGAAGCCTTCGATCTGCGCGAATGATGCTTCTGCGAAGTCCTTGTCATAACCTCGGCTAACCATGCCCTCAATGAACTTGGTTTTTAGCGTTCCAATCGTACCAACACGTTTGAAGGTGGCCATGGCGCGCCGCAATTTGTCTGCTTCAGACGGCGTAAAGCCAGCGGCAACGATCGCGATTTGCATTGCTTGTTCTTGGAACAACGGCACGCCGAGCGTGCGCTTCAAAACATTCCACAATTCAGGTTTGGGTGCGCTCGCCTTTTCCAAACCCTGACGCCTTTTTAGATACGGGTGCACCATCCCACCCTGAATCGGCCCAGGCCGCACGATCGCCACTTCGATGACGAGATCGTAGAAGTTCTTGGGCCGCAACCTCGGCAGCATCGACATCTGCGCGCGGCTCTCGACCTGAAATACGCCGATGGAATCTGCGCGATGCAACATCGCATAGACACGCTCATCGTCGGTGTCAGTCGAATCCAGCTTCACCAGTTTGTCACCTGGGTAATGCTTTTCACAAAGATCGAACGCCTTCTTGAGGCAGGTGAGCATGCCGAGACCCAAGACGTCGACTTTGAGGATGCCCAAATCCTCTAGATCATCCTTATTCCATTCAACGACAGTACGATCCTTCATCGCTGCATTCTGGACGGGCACGACATCGTGAAGCTTCTCGCGCGTGATGACAAAGCCACCGACATGCTGCGACAAGTGACGTGGAAATCCTTGCATTTCGTTGGCCAACGCCACGCATTGCATGAGCTTGTCGTCACCAACGTCCAAGCCTTGCTCCATGAGGTCCTTCTTCTCCACACCATGCGACCACCAGTGCAGCGTCTTCGCCAAGCTCGATATGCGATCTTCAGAATAGCCGAAAACCTTCGCTACTTCCCGGATCGCGCTGCGTCCGCGGTAGCAAATCAAAGTTGCGGCCAATCCCGCGCGATCGCGGCCGTACTTTTTGTAAATATACTGGATGACCTCCTCGCGCCGCTCATGCTCGAAGTCGACGTCAATATCGGGCGGCTCACCGCGCTCTTCTGAGACAAAACGCTCGAACAAAAGTTCGCTCTTCACCGGATTGACCGATGTCACGCCAAGGCAATAGCAAATCGTTGAATTCGCCGCTGACCCACGCCCCTGACACAGGATCGGATCTACCTTGTTGCCGTCCTTATCGAGGCCAGAGCGCGCAAATTTTACAATGTCCGCGACGGTGAGAAAGTAAGGCGCGTACTTGATGCGTCCGACAATCTCCAACTCTCGCTTCAGCGCAGCGGTCACCGTTTCGGGAATACCTTCCGGATAACGTTTCAGCGCGCCTTCCCAGGAAAGC
This sequence comes from Caulobacteraceae bacterium, assembly GCA_031379735.1. Taxonomy (GTDB): domain Bacteria; phylum Pseudomonadota; class Alphaproteobacteria; order Caulobacterales; family Aquidulcibacteraceae; genus Vitreimonas. The sequence continues at coordinate 19,543 of JANNFK010000019.1, forward strand.
GCTTCAAGCGCCTGTTGCGGATCTGAATAACCTTCGGCGGTTTCCTCCGGATATTCGTAGCGCAATTGCTCCATCGAAAAGCCAATGCCTTCGAGGAAACGTAAGCTCTCCGCGACAGCCTCAGGCGCATCCTTATAGAGCCGCACAATTTCCTTTGGCAGTTTTAGCTGCCGCTCGGCATTCTTCGCGAGCAGCGCGCCGGCGTCATCGAGCTTCGTCTTTTCGCGTATGCAGGTGACGACATCGAGCAGCGGCCGCCGGTCGCCGTGGTGGATCAGCGGCTCTGTTGTCGCCAACAAACGCGCACCCGTTTGCGCTGCGAGTTGCTTCAAGCGCCGAATGCGGCGGCGATCTTCGCCGTTGAACTGAAACGGCGCCGCCAGCCATGCTTCTCCGGCCGCCTGCCTGATCTCCTGCAAATAGCGCCCGAGCGCGTAAGGTTCGGCGCCAAGCTCAAATGCCGGAATAAGGATCGTCTGCAGGCCTTTCGCGTGCTCGAGATAATCCCCGAAATCGAGCCAGCATTCACCTTTCGGCGCGCGGCGATTGCCGATGGTGAGCAAGCGCGTGAGGTTTGCATACCCCGCACGGTCTTTCGGATAGACGATCAGGTCCGGCGTTCCGTCGCGAAACACCAAACGCGACCCGACAATCGTACAGATGTCGCCCTTGCCTTCCCCGCGCAGCGATCTCGCTTTCACATGCGCGCGCACGACGCCGGCAAGCGTGTTTCGATCCGCGACACCAATCCCGGCGAGCCCCAGCGACACCGCCTGCTCGACCATCTCTTCAGGATGTGAGCCAGAGCGCAAAAACGAGAAGTTCGTCGTCACGCAGAGTTCTGCAAAACCGCTCACGCGAACAGTCCGTGCACGAACCAGCGCGGCACAGCATCGCTCTCGCCATATAAGCCTTCACGATAAAGCCAGTAGCGTCGGCCTTGCTTATCTTCGACGCGATAATAGTCACGCGTCATCTCGCGTCTCAGCCAATCGCCGCTGATCCGCTCTGGACCTTCTGCGCGCACAACTTCACGTGTCACGCGCCGCCAACGGAAGCGAATTGGCGGCCCATCCGGTACGCTCGCCATCACCTCAATCGGCTGCGCTGGTGCGAACAAGCGAACAGGGCGCCGCTGCACGCCATCGGTCGGTGGGTTAACGGGCGTAGCTTCTACTTTTGCTTTGCCAAGCGCGGAGCGCCAGCCAGCGGCGCGCTCAGGTTCATGCTGCTCATGTAATTGCGGGCGCACAACACGTTTAGCACCGAGGCGCGAACTTAAAATATCGATGATGCCGCCGATCTGCTCAGCATTAGCCGCCGCCTCTTCAACCGAAACCAACGCGCGCGCGCGCTCTTCAATGGAAGCCAGACGCACAATATCAAGCCGTGCGGCCTCGAAACCAAATTGCGCATCAAAATTCCCAGCCGCTACATTCAGCTTTTCGCGGAAGAGCCGCATCAGCGGCTTCACCTCACGCAACGGCCGGCTTGCATTGATGGCGACAACGCGGTCGCGCCCGTCTACGCCAAACAAAACCAGCTCCGCGTAGAGAATGCCGGCGCCGCGAAGTTCAAGTTTCCCCGCCGCGTCTATGCAGAGATCTTCGGCGACCTGAAGAATGGCGTCGGATGTGAAAATCGGCTCCAGAAACCGCCGCAGCGCAAAAATCATCGGGGCTGGACGCCTGGGTGTCATTACCTCCGGCGCGCGCCCCAGCGCTTGATCGAGCCGAAGCATCGCCCGCTCTCCCGCGCGCGCCGTGAACGAAGAGCGCGGCGCGGCAGCGATCTGGCTGACCGTTTTCAGCCCCAAACGGCGCATGAGGGCTGCCGCATCTGCATCGAGGCGCAGCGCCTCGATCGGGAGAGGCGCAAGGCTTTGCAAGCCATCATCGCCATCAGCAAGCGATGCGCTCAGTTGGGCCCGTAAGCTTTGTTCCGCCGCGGAACGTTTTTGCCTGTATCGCGCAAACGCCCAAGCCGCCCCAGGCGTTGCCGCAATCTCCGCGCGCGCGCCAAAGCCTTGGGCGCGTAGTCTCGTCACGATTTCGGCGCGCAGATTTTCTTCGCCGCCAAACAAATGCGCGCAGCCGCTAATATCGAGAAACAAACCCTCCGGGGGATCGAGCACAACGATCGGCGTGAAGCGTTCGCACCAGGCCGCGATGTTATCTAGAGCGCGTGCATCTTCTTCAGGCTCCGCCTCCACGGCTTGCAGCGCCGGTTGCATCGCCCGCGCATCCGCCAGCGACATAGCGAGGTTCAAACCCAACACGCTTGCGCGCGCATCGACGCCATTCAGCTGAAAAGCGCCGCCTTCTTTGGAATAAACCGCGAGCGGACGATCGTCAGACGGCCCGCGCCCGGCGCGGATCAGCCGATCCGTCCGCAAACGCGGCAGATAAATTGCCAGCCAGCGCGCGCCGCTCATGCTTGACGCGCTTCCAGCGCCGCATGCTTTTCCTGAAAGCGCTCTGAAAAGCGTTGCTGGTGAGCGTTCCAATCCAGAGTGAAAGAAGACCCAGCCGGCCCCGCACGATTACGTGTGATTTCAACGCGGAATGCGGGGGGTCCGACTTCATCCGCGATCGCATTGCTTTCGGCGGCAGCGACTTGCCAGCGCGTCCATGCAGCGCTGGGACCGTTCGCAGGCATCAACAGCAGGCAGCGCGACCGATTGCGTTCCGCGAACAGCAACAATCTGCGGCTCGCTTTGAGGTCTAACGGTTTGCCTTGCGCGCCGAGCGCGCAAATCACGATCGCGCCCGTCGCCGCCAGAGCTTGCTCAGCCGCCCACAGCGCATCCTCACGCTTCTTAGCCCGCACCACGATCGTGGGTTCAAGCGATAGGCCAAACTGCGCAAGCCCCACCGGATAGGGCGCGCCCTCTTCAGCGAAGGCGCTATCCTCACCGGCCCAAAAGAGCCCTGCCGGCCCCATCCAACTCGCCGCCAGCGCCAGCGTGAAACCCAAAGCCGATGCCTCGAAACCCACGCCGGCCGGACCGATTTCATGGAGCGGCTGACCAGCCATAGTGGCCGCCATTCGGGCAAACCCAGCATCTTGGGTAGGCGCCCCAGAGGGCGAAAAGGAGGCTAGACGCGGACTCATGTTCTCTATATGTTCTACTCCTCTGAGTCCTCCCCGGCAAGGCGGACGCGCAATGAAATCGAGGCCGTTGCAGATGTTCGCCTACGCCCTGTTCGACACCGCAATCGGCCGCTGCGCACTGGCCTGGGGCCAGCCCGGCGTGATCGGCGTGCAACTGCCTGAGCGCAGCCCTGAGGCCACGCGCATCCGCCTCATGCGTCTCTGCCCCAACGCCGAAGAACTCGAACCGCCGAAGCAAATCGCGCGCGCTATTGAGGAAATTTCCGCGCTGCTACGCGGCGAAAAGAAATCCTTGCGCGCCGTGCAACTCGATTTGAGCCGCGTGCTTGCATTCGATGCACGCGTCTATGAAACCACGCGCGCCATTCCTCCCGGCGCAACACGAACCTATGGCGAGATCGCTCGCGCCATAGGCCAGCCAGACGGCGCACGTGCTGTCGGCCAAGCGCTCGGCCGAAATCCGTTCGCCATCGTCGTCCCATGCCATCGCGTTGTTGGCGCCGATGATAAACTCGTCGGCTTCAGCGCCAATGGCGGCATCAAGACGAAGCTCAAGATGCTGAAGATCGAAGGCTGGCGCGAGAATGAACCAAGCTTGTTCGAGGAATTGGCTTAGCGCCCGCTATTCGCCGGCGGCGTGAAAGGCGATGCGACGGTGCGGGCGAGGACTCGCAGCGCTTCCAATGTAGCTTGATCGCCGCCCATACTATCGGCAGCGTTCGCAACGACGAGCACGCCATTGCCGGTTTGCGGAAACAAACACACCAGCGCGTACCAATTGCCGTCCGACCCTGAGTGCGTGAGCGCGGGGCCGGTGAGATTCATCGGATGGGGCGCAGCACCCCAGCCCAAAGCCCATCCGGCGCCATCGACCGATGCGCCCTGCGGGGCATGCAGGAAACGATACGACTCCGCCGCGAGCACGCGGCCGCGCCCACGCTCACCCTTCATCTGGTCGATGCAGAACTTCGCCCAATTGCGCATGGACAAGCGCATCGCGCCGGCCGGCGCGAACATGCGCGGATTGGCGTCTTGCGGGCGATCGGCAATGCGGCCGTCGACGTGTCCCACCGGTTCGCCGGGACCACCAAACTGGTCGAAGCTTATCGAAGCCATCCCAAGCGGCGTGAACACCTCGGAGACGATCAGCGACTCAAATGACCGTCCAGTCGCGCGTTCGGCGCAGGCGGCTGCAATCAAAGGTCCAGTGTTTGAGTATGATAGCTCAGCACGCGCGGGGCCGATCGGCGTCTCACTCAAACACGCAGTGATGTAGCGCAAACGCTGTGCGGTGAGCGGCGCCGTGTCATCGTAGAACGTCGCGAAGAACGTCATGTCGGACGTGTTTTCAGGCAATCCGGCGTGATGCGAGAGAAGGTCCGGCAACGTAACATCGCGATAGCCAGGATGCATGCCCGCCGCGAGATCAGGCAGCATCTCCGCTAACGGCCGCTCCCAAGACAACGCGCCAGCTTCAACCAGCTTGGCGATCAACGTCGCCGTCATCGCTTTGCCGTCGGAGCCCAGATGCCAGCGATCGTTTGGTGCGATCATCGCCGGCGAACCGAGCGCGCGAACACCGGAGAAATACTCCGTCTCCACACGAAAATCGCGGATCACGATCGCCGCCATGCCCGGCACGGCCTTGCCAGCCATGGCTTCTTGCAGAACCGGCGTCGCTTCCGGTTCGCGTGGACTGCCGGGACCGTCTGATGTCGCGCAGCCCGCCAACGCCGTGGCGCTCGCACTCAGCGCCAGTGAAAAATCGCGTCTGGTGAACATTTCGCTCCCCTACCGCGCGCCGCGCATCGTGCCGATGCCTGTTGCGATCAGCCACACTGTCAGTCCGACAAAGCCCGCAATCGTGACCAGCGAGAACACCTCGCCCGATTGGCCTAAAGCCGGCATCAAGCCCTCGCCCGTGCCGCCAACGATGGCCGCAGCGCTTACGAAACCCAGCACGGCGCTGATGAGCTTGCGCTCACGAAACTGCAGCGAACTCAGCAGCAGCACGAACAGAGCCAGCAGCATTTGGCCGAGATGTTCACCGATCGCGACGCCGCCATATTGATTGATCAGATCGAACGTTTGCTCGGCCGCACGCTTGGTTTCCTCCGGTGCGGCCGCATCAGCGTGCACCCGAGCCAGTCCCGGCACAACGAACACCCAGCGCCACAAGCCAATCGCCTGCGCGAATGCCGAGAGCGCGCCCGCGATCGCAGCGCCAATCGCCAAACCAGGCGCATCGGTCACGCGCTTGCGCGTCAGCGCCAAAGCAAATGCAAGGGGCGCTAGGGCCAAGGCCGAGAGCGCGAAGGCGTGCCACGTCAAAATCAAGGGCGCGCCGCCTTGCGCGAACAAGTCCAGCACCTCGCCCGCCGGGCGGCGCAGCACGTCCGGATACGCGAAGGTCGCGCCGAGGATCGCGAACGGCACGTTGAACCCGATCGCCAACAGAATTGCGGCCGCGCCCGTGAAGGGCCGCGGGGCTTCAGTCGAAACTTGCTCAGCCATCTCTGTTCTCCATCTGGGACGGACACTTATCACCATGCGGTGACATTGCAAGCGGAAAGTCACCACTCGGTGATAAAACACTGGAAGCAGCGCCCGAACAGGATCAGAAACGGACCAGGACATGGCCAAAGCCCCGCCACCACTCCGCAGCCGCGACCGCGACGCGACCGCCCGCTCAATCCTAGCGGCGGCGAAAGAAGTGCTGGCGGAGGAAGGCTTCGGAAATTTCGGCGTGAACTCCATCGCCCGCCGCGCCGGCTGCGATAAGCAGCTCATCTATCGCTATTACGGCGGACTCGACGGTCTGGCGGAGGCCATCGGCGCCGATCTTGCCGCCGAATTAGCCGAAGAGCTAAAGCCACTCTCCACACCAGCGCAAACGACGTACGGCGCGCTGATGAAACACCTCGCGCTGAGTTTGCTCGACCTCCTGCGCCGCAATCGCCTGATGCAGCAAATCAATGCTTGGGAAGCAGCTGCGCCCTCGCCGCTCGTGACCAAGCTCATCGCCGCCCGCGCCAAACGCATGGGCCAATGGATGTTCGAAATACGCGGCGCGCTGAAACCGCCGGCCGGAATCGATGCGCCCGCAGTGAACGCCATTGTCATCGCCGCGGTTCAACAGCTCGTGGTCTCGGCCAGCGCCAATGGGGAATTCTCCGGCCTGCCGCTTCGCACCGACGCCGACTGGCGGCGCCTGAAAGACGCCGTCTCGGCCTTGGTCGAAGGCATCTACGGCGCATAACCTCATCACATCCTCGCTATTCACGCGCGCGTGTTTTGAAGATCGACAAAAACACACGTCTAGCTGAAGGCGAACGGGGAGCTTGGGAGAAAACTAGACATGTCTATCACTCGGATTACTGCCATAACGGCTCTGACGCTCGCGGCTCTCGCGGCGCCGTTCGCCGCGTCGGCGCAAGAAGTGGAGGTTCGCCCGATCACAGTGGTCGGCGCCATTATCGATCCGAACGCGGCGCCAGCCACAGCTGAAGATGAAGCCGCCGCAACTGCTGAACTTGCGGTCATCGGTGAGAACGATGAACTGCCGCCAGCCTCAACGGCCGAGGCTGGGCCGGACCTCAGCCAAGCTGTCGAAGCGCAATAAGCTCGCCAACTGACCGGCGGCGGCGATCGATCTAGGGTCGCCGTCGCCAATCGTCAGCGCAATGTGCGTCGAGTCGAACTGCAGCAGGGCCAGATCGAAACTCCGCCAGGCGCCATCGACATAAGCCAACGTCCACGAGTGCGCGATGAAGGCGTTGCTCATGCCGTGATAACTCGCGCGCGTGTACGAAAAACCGCTCGCGACTCGCGTCGGAATACCTGCGGCGCGCCCAAGCGCCGCCAACAAGATCGCCGCCTCCGTGCAATCGCCGGCCCGGCGGATGATAGTGTCCACGGCCGAGTAGTGACCGTTGTAGTCGGCATTTTCTAGATACGGTTGCGCGCGCTGAAGCAGCATTTCCATCTTGCGCGCGTCGGAAAGGTTCAAGCGCGCAATCGGATCGGCGAGCTCGTGTAGACGCGGGTGATCACTCTGCAGCCACGGCGTCGGCTGCAGCGCATCGGCGAGATACGCGGCGTCCGCCGGCAAGCCCGGTCCGCAAGACGCGCAAACGTCGAGGACAATCGCATCGGACCTCAGATCAGAGCGCTGCTCGCCGGTCTGCGGTACGTTGAAGGTCAGTCCCTCGCGAAACGCCAGCCGATAGCGCAGGTGACCGCCTCGCGCTGCGGCGGGGATGCGTGTCGGCGAGCGCAAGAACGAACTTGGCAGGACTTGATAGGGTGGATGCCTGCGTGTCGCCGCCGCGCGCGTGGTCTCGATGATGCGAAAGGCGCTGCCGAACATTGGCTGCACAGACTCAATAATCCGGCCTTCGCCGTCGATCACGAGCCGCGCGACACCACGAAGTTCGCTACCCACATAACGGCGGCGCACCGCTTGGACCCTTCCGTCTGCGCCGCGCGACCCGATCGCCTCGATCACCACGCGGTCGACAGCCATGGCGTCGAGATTGAAACTGTCAAAGCTGAGCTGGCGCGCGGCGCCCACATCCCAGCCGCGCAGGAGCGCCTCGCCACCATCGAAGCGCACGCCGTCCGGCAATTGCACGTCATGCGAGACAAGGCCGGACGGGGTTTCACGCGTCAGCCGCGCAACGCCAGTCTCTATCCGCACTTCGCTGCGGGCGTCGAAACGTCCGGTTCGCAAGGTTTCGACGATCGAGGTTGCGACGCCGGACGCGTTTTCCCTCGTAACGGTGCGTATGCGCGTCCGCGTCGGCGCGCCGCCCTCCTCGCGGAGATAAACTTCCTGGCTCTCTATGACGTCTCGCCCGCCGCCGCGCGGAACCGCCTCGTATGAGGCGTGGCCCAATTGCTGGCCGCCCTCACCGAGGATGGCGTACCAAGTCACGCCATCACGCGACTGCGCCGCGGCGCTTCCCCAAATTACGGCGAGCGCCAAGAACGCCCAATCACTCCCTCGCATCATGCTGAAAAGGTTAAGCGCGAAGTTCCGGCGCGACCAGAACACGAGCCCGTCAAACACGCAGGCGTGAGCGCGCCTGTGAAGCGCTGGGCAGGGCAGCACGGCGGATTTGCACAACACGATTGCCCGGAAATCGGTTAGGGTGTTTTGCGTTGCGACTGTTCCTGGATGTGGGGATAGGCACCCTGGCCCCAAAAGAGCACCCATGCCCCCGTCAGAGATCACCGTCCCCGCCCTCGCGCGTGCGCTCGAAAAGCGCGGCTATGAAACCTTAACGCCGGTCCAATCGGCGATCCTGGCTCCCGAATTGCGCGACGCGGACCTGATGGTTTCGGCGCAAACCGGCTCGGGCAAGACGGTTGCGTTTGGTCTAGCGCTGGCGCCGACCCTACTCGGCAAACTCGATCGCTTCGAGCAGCCGCGCGACCCGTTGGCGCTCATCATCGCCCCGACGCGCGAATTGGCGATGCAGGTCACAGCCGAAATCCGGTGGCTCTATGCCGAAGCCGACGGCGTCGTGGCGTCATGTGTTGGCGGCATGGACGCACGCGACGAACGCCGTGCGCTCGATCGCGGCGCCCATATCGTAGTGGGAACGCCGGGACGATTGGTGGACCACCTGCACCGCCGCTCGCTTGTCCTCGACAGCTTGAAGGCCGTGGTGCTCGACGAAGCCGACGAGATGCTGAACCTCGGCTTCCGCGAAGAGCTCGAGACGATCCTCGACACTGCGCCGGCCGAACGGCGCACGCTAATGTTCTCGGCCACGATGCCGCGCTCGATCGCGACCCTGGCCGGCAAGTATCAACGCGACGCTCAGCGCGTGAATACGATCAGCGCCGCGAGACAGCACACCGACATCGAATATCTCGCGCTTACTGCAGGCGCTCACGACACCGAGAACGCGATCTTCAACGTGCTGCGCTATCACGATGCGGCCAATGCGCTTGTGTTCTGCGGCACGCGTGCGGCGGTTACGCATCTCCAGAGCCGTTTCAGCAACCGCGGCTTCTCAGTCGTGGCGCTCTCAGGCGAACTTAGCCAGAAAGAGCGCACGTACGCTCTGCAGGCATTGCGCGACCACCGCGCCAACGTCTGCATCGCCACAGACGTCGCCGCGCGCGGCCTTGATTTGCCGGACCTTGATCTGGTGATCCACGCTGATCTCCCGAAAAATCCCGAAGCGCTCTTGCACCGCAGCGGTCGCACCGGCCGCGCCGGGCGTAAGGGCACCAGCGTCCTGATCGTGCCTTATCCGGCGCGCCGCCGTACCGAACGCCTGTTGCGGGACGCGAAGATCGAAGCGCACTGGAGCGAGCCGCCTTCCGCCGACGATGTGAAACGCCGCGACGACCAGCGCCTCATCGAAGATCCGGTGTTGAGCGCACCGATTGGCGACAGCGAACGCGCCATCATCTCGGCGCTGCTCGAACGCCATGATGTCGATCAGATCGCCGCGGCGTTTGCCCGCCTCTATCGCAAGGGCCAACCGGCGCCGGAAGATTTGATGGCCGCGCCAGCCGGTGCGCAAAATCCAGCGCGGCCCGCGCCACGACCACAAGGTTTTGAACACAGCGCCTGGATCACGCTCACCGTTGGCTACGCTCAAAAGGCCGAGCCGCGTTGGTTGATCCCAATGCTCTGCAAAGCCGGCGGCATCACCAAGCGCGACATCGGCACGATCCGCATCGAGGATCGCGTGACGCACGTCGAACTCGATGCCGCGATCGCCGATAGCTTCTTCACGCATCTTGATGCGGGCGGACGGCTTGAGAAGAACATTGTCGCCATGCCGATGCGCGAGCAAGAAGGCCCTTCGCCTGGACGCCAAGAGCGGCCGCACCGCCCCGACCGGCAAGAGCGGCCACAGCGCCAAGAGCGGCCGGAGCGCCAAGAACGTCAGGATCGCCCAGCTGCGGCGCGTCCCGGGCGCAAGGAGCGCCAGGGCCAAGATGCGCGTCGTGGCAAACCACCGGCGGGCAAGCACCCCGCCAGCGCCAAGCCGCACAAAAAGAAGAAGACATGGAATCCGGCTGACTAGGCGTTCGCCGCCGCCACGCGGAAACTCGCGCGGGCCCGTGCAGTGGTCTCGCCGTCGGCTGCGACATCACACTCGGCGTAGCAGAGCGTCTTACCCACGCGCCTGTAAGTCGTGTCGAAGGTCATCCACTGACCGACCTTCGCAACGCCGAGATAGTCGATGGCCAAGGACGTGGCCCACAAATTGGCCACCGCCATCGCTTCCGCGCGCAACCGCAGGCCGCACGACATGCCCATCGCTTGATCAGTTAAGGCGGCGATCAGGCCGCCGTGCGCTGTGCGCGCGAATTGCTGTGCGCTTCTCGCAAACGGATGCCGATGACGAGCCGATCTCCGTCGTACCGCGCGAAGATCGGCCGCCACGGATCGAGCGATGGGCTCTGCCGCGTGAACAGCTCAAATCCGCGGGGCGCAACTTCACTCAATCATCAGCGTCCGCTAGGTAAATCCTTGAAGGCGATGCCTTTGTCGGCACGGTGATCCTGCGGCAGGCCAAGCACGCGTTCGGCGATGATGTTCTTCAAAATCTCATCGGTGCCGCCGGCGATACGCAAACCCGGCGCGAACATGTAGCTTTGGTGGAAGGCGCCTTCCAGCGGCGCGAGATCGGGGTCGGTTATGATGCCGTAGTGATCCTGCGACTCGATCGCCATGTTGGCGATATCCATCATTTGATTGGCGTTGATCACTTTACCGATGGAGCTTTCTGGGCCTGGCGTCTGGCCGCGCGACAGCGCCGTCATGGTCCGGAATTTAGCGAGCTTGTAGCCTTCGGCACGAACGATCCAATCGGCTAACTTTTGACGGAAGCTTTCATCTTGGATAAGCATGCCCTCGCCGGACGGTGAGTTGATGCCCTTCGCGTAGTCGAAGATTTCTTTGTAGTCCGGCCCGTACGAGCCACCGACCGCGAGGCGCTCATTCATAAGCGTCACGAGCGCGACGTTCCAGCCCATGCCTGGATCGCCGAGGCGGCTTGAATCGGGAATGCGTACATCAGTGAAATACACTTCGTTGAAGTCGCGACCACCTGACGCCTGGTGGATCGGGCGAACATCAACGCCCTTCTGCTTCATGTCGACGATGAACATCGTCAGACCTTTGTGCTTCTCCACGTCCGGGTTGGTGCGCACCAAGAGGATGCCGTAGTCGGAAAATTGCGCACCGGTGGTCCAGACCTTCTGACCATTGACGATCCAGTCGTCGCCATCGCGGACCGCTTTGGTCTTGCCGGCGGCGACGTCGGAGCCCGCGCTCGGTTCGGAGAAAAGCTGGCACCATATCTCATCGCCGCGCAGCGCCTTCGCGACGTAGCGATCCTTAATGGCTTCATCGGAGAACGCGATCACAGTCGGCACGCACATGCCGAGGCCGATCGAGAATGGTTGCGACGGCGCGTCGAATTTGCCCTCTTCCTGGTTGAAGATCACCGAATAGATCGGCGGCAGGCCGCGCCCGCCCTGTTCCTTGGCCCAAGTGATGCCAGCGAAACCGGCTTCGGCCTTGCGCCTTTGATATTCTTTCGCCGCCTTCAGGAACTCGATCGACTTTAGCTTGCGGATCATCCGCTCGCTGTCGGCGCTCTTCGGTTGCACGTTTGCTTCCAGGAACGCGCGCGCCTCGGCGCGGAACTTGGCTTCTTCGGGCGTGTCGTTGAAATCCATAATGCGCTCCGATCAAATCTCGAGAATCATGCGGCCGCGCGTAGGCAGCGCTGACCATTCCACCGCCAACCGATCAATCTCGGATCGCATGGCGACAATTGCCTCTTCCGTCAGCGCGATCGGCTCGGTGCCACGCGCCGAACAAGTGGTGTGAAACATGTCGATAACTTCGGCGGCAGGCGGGCGCCCGCTCCAGCTATCGGCCTGCATCGTCTCAACCAAACGCTCCACCGCTTCGCTTTCGGCCTCAGACGTCATTCGAAAGCCGCCGCCTTCGCCAGCGGCGGCGCGGTGGATGAAGCCCCGCATTTCGAGGACACGTTCAATTGCGTAGTGGAACATGTCGTGCGGGATCGGCGGTTGCTTCGGGCAGGCAATCTCCTGAAGCGCGGCGCCCTGTTCGACGAACATGGCGTCGTATTTGCCATCGCGCTTTTCAAAGATCACACGCGCCATCACGCTGCGTTCCGCTGCTCAAGGCGCTTCACAAGTTTCTCTTTCCAGACGGCTGGGCTGCCTGCTTGTAGCGCGAGCAACTTGGCGCGGCGGAAGAAGAGGTGGCAGTCCACCTCCCAGGTGAAGCCCATGCCGCCGTGCGTCTGGATGTTCTCCTTGGCGCAGAAGTAATAGGCGTCGCTCGCGGCCGCGCGCGACGCGGCGGCGGCGAAGGGAAGTTCGGCGGCTTCGGTCGAAAGCGCCCAGGCGCCGTAATAGGCGTTGGAGCGCGCGACCTCGATGCCGACATACATGTCAGCGAGCTTATGCTTAATCGCTTGGAACGAACCGATCGGACGCGAGAAGGCGTAGCGGCTCTTGGCATAGTCGATCGACATTTCGAGGCAAGCTTGACTGCCGCCGATCTGTTCGAACGCGATTAGCACCGCCGCGCGGTCGAGCACGGCTTCAGCGGCATCCCAACCTTGACCGGCAGAGCCGAGACGTTCGGCCTTCGCGCCTTTGAACTCAAGCTTGGCGTGACCGCGCGTCGGATCGAGAGTCTTGAGCGTTGTGCGGGTAACGCCCGGTTGGTTGAGATCGACGAGCACGAGCGAGATGCCGCCGCCCTCCTTCGCCGCCACGACAGCGTGCGTCGCGCAATCGCCATCGGTAACCGGGATTTTCGCGCCCGTCAGTGTCGAGCCATCAAACTTCGCATTGATGCTGGCCGGCGTCGGCGCGCCCGGGCCTTCGCTGACCGCAAAACACCCGATGAGCTCTCCCGAGGCGACCTTCGGCAGCAGCGACGCCTTCTGCGCGTCACTGCCTGCCAGCATCACGGCCTCAGCAAAGAAATAGACGGTCGACGAAAACGGGATTGGCGCCACGGCGCGGCCGATCTCTTCGGCCAGCACGCAAAGCTCAAGACGCCCAAGCCCCAAGCCGCCGTACTCCTCCGGGATCGCAACCCCTAGCCAACCCATCTCGGCAACGCCGCTCCACAGCGCTTCATCGTAGGATTTGGCCTCATCGTTCAAAACGCCGCGCACGACCTTGATGGCGGATTTGTCAGCCAGAAACTTGCGCGCCTGATCTTTCAGCGCCTTCTGATCATCGGAAAAGTCGAAATTCACCCCGTTCCTCCCGGGTTATGGTTGCCGTCATCCTAACGCGCGCTTCGGAAAGTTCGAAAGAGTGTCTTGGCGTCAACGTCTGTTCACGAAGGCTCAAGGCCAGTGCGGTAGGCTCCCCCCTCGAAATTCGGGGTGAGTACCAATGGCGAAAGCGGTCTTCCATAAGGGCCAGCGCGTCTACGTGAAGCCAGTGGCGACGTGGGCAGCGATCGAGGCCGTGCATCCGCAATGGGTAAAAGGCGTCGAAGAACCGTTGCGCGTGACGTACGACGCAGGCCTCGGCCGCGACTTCCACGCGCACGAACTCGCCGCTGAAGAAACGGAAGTTCACAAGCCGGATCTAATCGAAACGGAAAATTGGCGCATCCTGCGCGCGGTAAATCGCCTCTCACAGGACGCCCGCGACCCGCGTCACCCCTACCCGGGCACTTTCCCAGTCGTCGTCACCGACGAAAAGGACTGGGGCGGCTGGCGCGTCCCAATGGCGGAATACGACCGCGACCCGCAACGCGTTGAACATCAGTCGCGCGTGTTCTCAAATGCACTGCGGCTGATGCGTGTTGCGCGCGAGTTAATCGAGTTCGCTCAAGACTACCCGCATGAAACACCGGGCCAATTGACGGACCTGGCGCGCCAAGCGGAAATGGTTCTGTCGGCCGTCTATCATGACCCCAAACCGCGTATGGAAACCCCTGCCGCGGCTGAATAACACGCATTGATTTTCAGGTCCGTGCGGCTCATGTGAGGTCTTCCCTGGAGGCCTGTATGCGCGACGCTGAAAACGTCACAGTCCGTTTGTCCGACTATCAACCGCCGGACTATCTGATCGACGAAATCGCGCTCGTTTTCTCGTTGGAACCCGAAGCGACGCTGGTCGCTGCGCGTTCACACGTGCGCCGTAGCGGCGTCGATGCGGCGCCGTTAGTGCTAAACGGCGAGCGGGTTGAATTGCAGAGCGTCGCCATCGATGGCGAAATCCTGAGCGCGGACGAATATCGCGAAGAACCGGGCCGCCTCACAATCCTCAATCCGCCGGTCTCGTTCCGGCTGGATATCGTGACGCGGATTTCGCCGGCGATCAACACACACCTCGAAGGCCTTTACATGTCAGGCGGCCGCTTCTGCACGCAGTGCGAAGCGGAAGGGTTCCGCACAATCACGTATGCACTCGATCGGCCGGACGTGATGGCGCGTTACGCGGTGCGCATTGAGGCCGACAAAGCCGCCTACCCGACGTTGCTCTCGAACGGAAACCTCACGGATAGCGGCGACATCGAAGGCGGGCGCCACTTCGCCGTGTGGATCGACCCGCACCCGAAGCCCTCGTACCTCTTTGCGCTTTGCGCCGGTAAATACGAGTCCATCCACGATGAATTCGTGACCATGAGCGGCCGCAGAGTCGCGCTCGGCATCTATGTCGACCCTGGTGACGCACCGCGCGCGGGCTACGCCATGGACGCGCTAAAGCGCGCGATGAAATGGGACGAAGACGCGTTCAAGCGCGAATACGATCTCGACGTGTTCAACATCGTCGCCGTCCGCGATTTCAATTTCGGCGCAATGGAAAACAAGGGTCTGAACATCTTCAACTCGTCGCTAATTCTCGCCGACGCTGACACAGCGACGGACGCAGATTTCGAAGCGATCGAAGCCGTTGTCGGGCACGAATACTTCCATAACTGGACCGGCAACCGCATCACCTGCCGCGACTGGTTCCAGCTCTGCTTGAAAGAAGGCCTCACGGTCTATCGCGAGCAGGAGTTCAGCGCCGACCAGCGCTCGCGCGCGACGCAGCGTATTAAGGACGTAAAGCGCCTGCGCGCGCGTCAGTTCGGCGAGGATTCAGGCCCGCTGGCGCACCCTGTGCGACCGTCGACCTACCAAAAGATCGACAATTTCTACACCGCGACCGTTTACGAAAAAGGCGGTGAAGTCATCCGCATGCTGAAGCGGATCATCGGCGACGCCGCCTTCAATCACGGCATGCAGCTCTATTTCGAACGCCGCGACGGTACCGCCTCCACTGTCGAAGATTTCATTGGCTGTTTCGAAGAAGCATCAGGCCAGAGCCTCGAAACATTCATGCGCTGGTACGAACAAGCAGGCACGCCAGCGCTAAAGGTCCGTGGCGAATACAATGCCGCCGCGCGCAGCTATCAGTTGGAGGTCTCGCAAAAACTGTCCGCAACGCCGGGGCAGCCACACAAATTACCCGCGCCCATCCCGCTGCAAATCGGCTTTATCAGCCGCGATGGCGCAATCATCGCCTCGAAAGCGGCGGGCGACACAATCTCGCGCACCGAACATCGCCTTGTCCTCGAAGACGCACAGAAGACGCTGACGTTTGCCGACGTGATGGAAGAACCCATCGTCTCAGTGGCGCGCGGGTTTTCGGCGCCGGTCACGCTGGACGACGACCTAACCCCCGCCGATCGCCTCGCGCAAATGGCGCACGATCCAGATCCGTTCACGCGCTGGGAAGCAGGCCAAACACTGGCGCGCTCAATCATGCTGGGCGAGACCGGCGCATCGGTTGCCGCGCTGACAACGGCTTTGGGTCGTGAACTTGACCGCGCACAGGAAGACCCGGCGTTTGCGGCGCTGGCCCTGCGACTGCCTGATCTGAATGAGTTGATCCTGGCGTCGAAGACGCCCGACCCGGAAAAACTCCATCAAGCGCGCGAAGCTTTGCGTCGCGCCATCGCTGGCGAACTGCTTGAGCGACTGGAGCAGATCGCGCGCGCCAAAGGCGAAGTACCGTTTTCACCCGGCGCCGACGCGGCGGGGCGCCGCTCTTTGAAGAGCGCAGCGCTCGATCTTCTCTCATCGCTTGGCCCCAGCCAAGTTCTGCTCGATGCATACGACAACGCGCAAAGCATGACAGAAGCGATCGCGGCGCTTGAAGCCCTCGGCGCCGCTGAGAGTCCGGCATTCGATACCGCGCTTGAAAAATTCTACGAGCGGTGGAAGTCCAATCCGCTAGTCGTGGACAAATGGTTCGCGGTGCAAGCGTCATCGCCGCGCGCGGATGCGCTAGCGCGTGCAGAGCGGTTGCGGGCACATCCAGAGTTCAATCTGAAGAACCCCAACCGTGTCCGCTCACTGGCCGCGGCGTTCGCGATGCGCAACGCGCGCGCTTTCCATAGCGCCGACGGCGAAGGCTATCGCTTCCTCGCCTCACTCGCGGAGACCATCGATCCGCTCAACCCGGCGCTGGCGGCGCGGCTCTTGACACCCTTCGAATCTTGGAAACGATTCGATGCAACACGCCAAGGCCACGCACGCGCAGCGTTGGAACATCTCGCTTCGCTTACGCAACTCTCTAAGAATACGCGAGAAATGGTCGAGCGGACGCTTGCTTAGCCGTTAGCGAATTGCGGCAAAAGGGTCGCTTACGTAAACGTAGAGCAGGTTATCCAGCGCGCGCATCGACACGGCGTTTACCGACCCGTTACAATTCTGTCTTGTCAGGATTCCGAACGCCGATTCGGGGCGCGGCCGGGGAAGCTGGTGTCGAACGAAACTTCATACGAAGCGCCGCAGGGCGCTGCGCCGGATAAGGCCAACAAAGCCTTCATCTTGCTCGTGCTGGTCTTCGTCGCTGCGTTTGCAGCGGCGATTGCCGCACAAATCCGCGCGCACCATGACGGCGCGGCTGAAACCATCATCGCCGCGCAATCGTCAGCAGCTGGCCTCATCGCAGAACGCGTGAACGCAAACCTCGCAGTCGCGATGGGCTCAAGCGCGGGCGTCGCCGACCTCGCTCGCTCGGGCGGGGCAGCGCCAGAAGCAGTCGCCAACGCGGCGGCATCGTCACACCCAGCGGCAGCCGCGGCGATCGTCAATCGCTCTGGCGCCATCGAAGCCATCACCGATCCAGCCCAAGCGGCGTTGGTCACGGCCGCAATGAACGCGGCGAACGGATCAGACTTGTGGGTCGGCGCGCCGACCATGGGCGCACTGCCAACGTCGCCGGTGATTGTGCGCAATCTGGGTGATCGCGCAATCGTCACTGTCGTCGATCCGGCGCTCTTATTGCCCGAGCTCGATCCGAACGCGCGTGTCCTGATCGCCTCCTCCGAGGGCGCAATCCTCTATGCGTCCCCTGCCCTGCAACAAGCCGGCGCACGGGCCCAACAACAAGTCTTGGCTGCAACGCGGGCCGAAAATGCTGGTGCATTGATCCGCGACGGCAGCGGCAATACTTGGGTTGCGGCTGAATCTGTGGCGCAACTCGGTAATCTCGGTGTCATGGCGGCAGCGCCCGCGCCGGGCGCGCTCGATCTTTGGCTCGCGGCATTTCTACGCTTTGCGTTGGTCGCGGCAGCGCCCCTCGCGGCGATGGCGGTGCTCTATTTGTTGATGCGGCAGAACGCTCAGCGCGCGCGAATGGCGGAAGCAGAAGCCGAGCGCGCTGAGACGCATTTCCACATAGCCGCAGACGGCGCGAAGGTCGGCGTGCTCGAATGGCGGCCGGGCGCCGACGAGGTGCAACTCTCCGAACGTGCAGCGCGTCTGTTGGGCGCACCGCGCGATACGTTGGGCTTGCGCGAACTGCTTGAGCTTATCGTCGCCGAAGATCGCTTTGGTGTTGAAGAAGAGTTTCGCCGCGCGCGCCAATCGGGACTGCTCGATGCGCGCTTTCGTGTCGTGCGCGGCGGCGGCTTGGCCTGGATCGAAGCCAGAGGCGCCGCCGTGGAGGAATCCAACGGTCGCGGGGAAACACGTGTTTTCGGCACTGTGATCGACGCGACGCAACGCCACGAAGCCGAAGCGCGCGTATCAAGGCTTGAGCAGCAGCTCCGGGCGGCGATCGACAATTTCTCCGGCCCATTTGCTTTATGGGATGCGCGCAAGCGGTTGCTGCTCTGGAACCAGAGCTTCGCCAAAGCCTTCGGCCTCGGCCCCGACATCCTGCGCATGCGCGCTTCGTATGAGGCCATCGCAGCGGCAGCGACCTCGAACATTCGTCGTGAGAAAAACGATCCGTCAAATCCAGATGTACGCGTGATCGAACTGGTGACGGGCGAGTGGCTGCACATCGTCGAGCGCCGCGCGGCGGACGGCGGCGTCATCACGGTTGGCGTCGACATCACGCCGCTGAAGCGCAAAGAGGAAGAACTCGCGAAGAACGAACGCCGCCTTTCCGACGCCCTTAGCCGCGCTGAGACGCAGGAATACCGGATTAAGGCGCTCGCTAGGGAAGCGCACGAAGAACGGCAGAAGGCCGAAGAAGCTAGCCTCGCCAAGTCGACGTTCCTGGCAAACATGAGCCACGAGTTGCGCACGCCGCTCAACGCCGTGATCGGTTTCTCGGAAATCATGGCGAAGGAGCTGTTCGGCGAGATCGGCAATCCGCAGTACAAGCAATACTCGAGCGATATCTACGACAGCGGCAGCCATTTGCTGGACCTGATCAACGACATCCTCGATATGGCGAAGATCGAGGCCAACAAGCTCACGCTAACGCCTAGACCGCTTGATCCGATGGTCGTGATTGAACAGGCAGCGCGTCTCACCAAGCGCAAAGCCGAGGACAAGGGCCTGTCGCTGGTCATAGACGCCGAGGATCTAGGAGAGATCGAAGCCGACCACCGGGCCGTGAAGCAAATCCTACTGAATTTGCTCTCCAACGCAGTGAAGTTCACCGACCAAGGCGCGATCATGGTGCACGCGCGCGGCAACTCTCAGGGACTGACGTTGCGCGTGGTCGATACAGGCTGCGGCATCCCACCCGAGCACCTGCCGCGCCTCGCGCGTCCGTTCGAACAGGTCGAGCAAGAACTGACGCGCAATCACCACGGCACGGGGCTTGGCCTCGCGCTTACCAAGTCTTTGATCGAAATGCACGGCGGCAAGCTCTCGATCCAGAGCGAAGTCGGCCGCGGTACAATCGTGACGGTGACGTTGCCACGCACATTCGGCGGCCAACGCGAGCCTGAAGCGACGGCGGCGGAATAGTCGCTTAGGGCTGCGGCTCGGCCGGCTGCGGCTGGCGCAAGCGCTCTTCCCGCCGCTCCCGCCAACGTTCGCGGCGCTCCTGCCTGCGTTCTTGAATATCTTCGCGCCGCACCGGATTTACTGCCCGACGCTCACCGCCCTCTTCCGTCAATCCGGCGGCATCGCGGCGCACCGCTGGCGCGCCGCGGCGCAAAGCGTGGAGCACCTCACGCCGTTGCTCCGGTGAAAGTTCGCCCAATGTGTCGATCAGGTCGCCCTGAAAGACGCCAATCGCGGCTTGGTCAGCGGCGCGCAGTCTGTCGAACGCCGCGCGGACGCGCTGCGCATTGTAAGGTTCTTGGGCCGCCGCATCGAAGGCCTCGCGGCGCGCTTCCGCAGCGGTTTGGCGCACGGCGCGAGACTCGCCCCAGCTCGCAGCAAGTTCTTCGCGCATCGCGGCGCGCGTTTCCGGCGGCAGCGCGCGAAGGAAATTGTGTGGACCAGCCAAGCTGGAAACCACTGCCCGATCATCACCATCGCGCGCGATACGCACGCCGGCGCTCCAGGCGCCGGCGACGGCGCCGACAACCAAAAGATTCAGCGCGACAGATACGAACAACAACGTGCGCCAGGGGAAACGAGAGTCGCTCATCCTTCATCCTCAAACGTGAACGGCGCTTCGAACGCAGTTGCAAAGTACGCATCGTCCTCCGCCGGCATTGGCGCGAGCAGACCGCCGCCATAGCCGAGCACGACACCCAGCACCGCACAGGCGGCAAGCGCGAGAACTGCCCGCCGATCGAAAGCCGGACGGTTCGAGCGCGGCGCTTGGGCGAGAATGCGCGTAGCGAGAGCCGGAGAAGGTTCCGCGCCAACACGCGCCGTATCCAGCACCAGATCAAGCTGGCGCGCGTCCGCGATCAGCGTCGCGGCTTCGCCGTTCGCTGCGACATAGGCGGCGGCGGGCGCACGCGTCTCGGCGGGCCAACGCCGGAAGTCGGCGCCGAATGCGTCCAGCAACTCAACGAACCGCTCCCGGTCCATGATCTCTTCCTTCTCTGTCACGACGCGCCCTCTGCGCCGCCCAATAAGTCCTGCGCCACGTCCGCCAAAGCGGCTTTAAGCGCGCGCCGCCCGCGCGACAAAAGGGACTCAAGTGCTTCAACGCTGATCTCGAGTATTTCCGCCGCGGCAATGTTGCTCATTTCGTCGAAGTGCACCAATCCGATCGCGGCACGCTGGCGTTCGGGCAGTTGAGCAAGCGCCGCGTGCACTTTGGCGGCGCGCTGACGCGCGAGCCACTCCTCGCTGGCGAGCGGCCGGCTGTCGGCGACGGCTAGGCCAGCGTCTGGATCGGTCTTCTCGCGGCGACGGCGCAGGCGATCATAGCAAAGGTTGAGGGCGACACGGTGCATCCACGTCTC
This sequence comes from Caulobacteraceae bacterium, assembly GCA_031379735.1. GTDB lineage: Bacteria > Pseudomonadota > Alphaproteobacteria > Caulobacterales > Aquidulcibacteraceae > Vitreimonas. The sequence goes on from JANNFK010000019.1 coordinate 40,307, forward strand.
GAACTTGGCTTGACCCGGCTTCCAGCGCGGCGCCTCGCGCCAGACGCGCAGGAAGACTTCCTGTGCGACGTCTTCAGCTTCAACGCTGTCATTCAGCATGCGCCGCGCGACACCAACCATCCTCGGCAGATGACGACGCACCAGCGCCTCGGCGGCGCGTTGATCGCCTGCCCCCGCACTCCGGACGAGTTCTACGTCCGGATCGATCATGCGCGCTGCGGCTCCATTTCGCTCTCGCCTTCTAACGGCTCAGTGGCGGCGATCCGTCGCTGACGGCGCCCACAATCTGCTGAAAGTCGGCGCGCACGGCGGCTTGAGTGCCGCGGAGCATCGTCTCCAACTCATCGCCGCCTGACACACCGGCCAACATCGCGAGCCGCCCGACCAGGGGCTTTGGTGCAGTCTCCAAGCTGAATTCGCCCGAGACACTGATGCGCAGCGTCTGTTGCAGCAAACTCAGCAGCCTCCACGCGGCGTCGAGCCTGGCAGCCGCGTCGTGATCCAGCAGACCAGCGGTAGTGAGCTTTGCCAATGCTTCACCGGTGTTAGAGTCAATAACCGGTTCTGATGTCGCCGTCAGCTGCAGCGCCTGCGCGGCGAACTCGATATCAACAAAGCCCCCGGGCGCAAGCTTCAGATCCCACACGCTGCGGCTCGGCCGTTCACGATCCATTCGGACGCGCATGTCGGCAACGTCGGCAAGCGTCTTCGCCCTATCTCGCGGACGCGCGATCACGGCCCGCGCCGCAGTAAGCACGCGGCGGGCGAGATCGTCATCCCCAGCCACCGGCCGCACGCGGGTGAGCGCCTGCATCTCCCACGTCCAGGCTTCTTCTTCGTAGTATCGCTCAAACGACGAGAGCCGGACCGCCACCGGCCCTTTGGAGCCGGACGGACGAAGCTTTGTATCGATTTCGTAGAGCGCGCCCTCCTCAGTCGGCGCGGAAAGCGCACTAATTAGGCGCTGCGTGAGCCGTGTGTAAAAATCAGAGGGCGAGGCATTCTCGGTGGGCGCCTCGTACACGAGCATGACATCGAGATCGGAATCCTCCGCCAGTTCCCGGCCGCCAAACTTTCCAAGCGCCAGAACCGTGAAGCTTCCGGGCTGCGGCCCATGCTGGCGCTCTACTTCTTCGAGCGCCGCATCGGCCATGACGACGACGCAGCTTTCGGCCAGATCGGCGTAAGCAGCGCCGGCCTGCTCTGCGGTCGCGGATTGCTCAAGGATTTGCACCGCGATCCGGAACGCCTCCTCGCGATGGAAGCGGCGCGCACTATTGAGTTTATCTTCGAAGCTATCAGCGTCCGTGAGTCGATCGCGCAATTCGGCCAACCGTGAACCAGGCGCGTCTTCGCCAAGCGGAATACCAAAACGCGGCTCAATCAATGCATCTAGAAGCGCCGGGCGGCGCGCAAGCTTGTCACCAAGCTTCGGCGCGAGCGCAAGCACGCGGGCCACGAGGTCCAGAAATTTCGGTCGCGCCTCCATCAGCGCCAACACCTGAACCCCAGCCGAGAGCGAACCGAAAAACGACGCGAACCGCGCAAAGGCCTGATCGGCGTCCCCGGCATTGGAGAATGCGCGCAACAGCTTTGGCGTAAGGCGCGTCAGTTGTTCACGAGCGCGCTCGGAGCGCATGGCGCGGACGCGCCCATGGTGCCATCCGCGAATGGTTTGGCTGACGGCCGCCGGGTCGGTGAAGCCGAGCTTCGCGATGGTGTTCAACGTCTCCGGCTGATCTTCGACACCGGTAAAGATCAACGAACCCATCGGATCGGCGAGGCTCTGCTTGGCGCCGAAAAGCTGATGGTCGATGTCCGCCACGATGCGGCGCCGCTCGATTAACGCGGCGTCGAAGGAGGCCAAGGTTTCGAATCCGGCAAGCGCCGCGACGCGAGCGCGAATTGTTGGATCGGCAGGGAGGCGATGGGTTTGGGCATCCTCCAGCATTTGGATGCGATGTTCGACCTCGCGGAAGAACACGTAGGCCTCATGCAACGCATTCGACGCTTCTTGCGAAATGGCGCCCGCGATGACGAGATCGCCCAATGCTTCCAGCGTGCGCGGCGAGCGAAGCTTGCGGTTGCGGCCACCAAGTATGAGCTGCTGGGTTTGCGCGAAGAGTTCGATGTCGCGGATGCCGCCGCGTCCGAGCTTCACGTCGAACACCGGCTCGCCAAGCTCAGCGCTTTTGTGCGCCGACAGGATTTGGCGCTTGATTGAGTGCACATCCTCAACGGCGGCGAAATCTAGGTGTTTGCGCCAAATGAAGGGTAAGAGTGACTCCAGGAACAATGCGCCTGCGTCGTGATCGCCGGCCGCAACGCGAGCCTTGATGAACGCGGCGCGCTCCCAGTTCTGACCAAGATTCTGATAATAGTGTTCGGCCGATGCGATTGAGACGGCGACGGGCGTTGACCCCGGATCGGGCCGTAAGCGCAGATCAGTGCGGAAAACATAGCCGTCGGGCGTGATTTCTTCGAGCGTGCGGACGAGCGGCGCGACCAGCCGCACCGCCGCGACACGTGGCTCGCGCGCGCCTGCGGCCGCAAGGCGCTCTGAGTCGAAAAAAACTGAGAAGTCGATGTCACTCGAATAGTTGAGTTCGCCCGCACCCATCTTGCCCATGGCGATAAGCACCATGCCCGGCGCCGGACCTTGCGCGCCGTCGAAAGCACCGGCGACAATGTCGCCTCGTTTGGCGCCTTCTGCTGCGGCAACGGCAATGGCGGCGCGAAGCGAAGCATCCGCGAACTTGGTGAGAGCGCCCGTCACTTGCATCAGCGGCCAAGTGAGTGAAAGATCCGCGAGTGCTGCCGAAAGATGCGCGGCGTCCTTAGCGCGGCGCAGGATCGCCATCGCGTCTTCGATTGGCGGCGGCGCATGCGCGATCGCTTCTGCGGCGCTGATCGCGTGCTGCAAAGTGCGTTCAGCCCAAGCTTCATCAGGTGATCCGAGCAAATCTTCTCGCCGAGACATCAAGCGGCGCAGATACGGCGCGTGCGAGGTGGCCGCAGCCGCCGCTTGTTGCCAGCTCGAACCGGAAAACGCTTCCGGACCATGCTCACTCGCTAGCGCGGGACGTACAATGTGCATCAGATTTCGCTCATAGCAGGCAGAACCAGCACTGCGCCCAAGCCCTTGCGTTCGCCCTGCCCGCCAAGGCCATCGCGAAGGTGCAATCCACCTTTGTGCAGGCGCGCGACGGCGGCGACGAGACTGAGCCCTAGACCTGCACCCGGCGTTGAGCGTGCGCTCTCGAGACGCACGAAGCGTTCAAGAACGCGATCTCGATCTTGCGGCGAGATTCCGGGACCATCGTCGGAGACAGCGATCTCGATGCGCCCATCTGGGCGGCGCACGGCGCGCACCTCAACGCGGCCACTCTCATATGTGTATTTAAGCGCGTTCTCAATCAGGTTCGAGACTGCCTGGGTAAAGAGCCCCGGCTCGCCGAAAACGTAGAGTCCATCCTCGACCTGACCCTTCATTGAACGCTGCTGCTCTTCGGCGGCGGGTTCGTAGAAGTCGACCAGTTCGCGCAGAATGCTGGTGGCATTCACTCGCTCGAACCGCCAGGTGACGTTGCCTTCGACGCGCGCGAGTTTTAACACGGCGGCGAAGGTATCCAGCACGCTGTCGGCCTCTTCAAGCGCCACGCGAAGCGCCTCGCGGTCAGCCTCCGAATTTGGCGCGGCCTCAAGGGCTGCTTCGAGCTTCTGGCGAAAACGCGTCAGCGGCGAGCGCAAATCGTGAGCGATGGCGTCGCCCGCTGTGCGCGACACCTGCATCAGATGCTGGAGCCGATCGAGCATGGCGTTTATCGCCAATGCGAGCGCGTCGAATTCGTCGTTCTCACCACGCACCGGTGCGCGCCGTGTGAGGTCGCCACTCATGACATCATGTGCGGTGGCGGAAAGCGCTTCGACACGGCGCGATGCGAGCCAAGATCCAATCAAGCCGCTGGCGACCGAGAGCACGACACCGAGCAACGCGACCGTCCAAAGCGCGCTGGTGATACGGCCGGAGATGAGAGCGCTGTCGCCCAAATCTCGTGCCACCAAAAGTATCGGGCCATTGAGCAACCGGCCGACTTGCCCGCGCGCGCGGCCCCGGATGGCGTTGCCCTCTTCATCTACGCGCTCAAAATTGAAATCCACACGCTCGGCGGCGCCGACCGGCGTGGATGGCAGCTGCTGGAAGTCGCCGGTGATGACGGCGCCGGTGCTCTCAGCGAGCACGTAGAGAAGTGGCCCCTGGCGGGCGGCGCGTTCAACAACCTCCTGATTAAGACGCCGAATGCCGCCCTCGCCATATGCACGGTCGAGAGCGGCATATTCCTGATCGGCTAGGAGGTCGGAGTCAGCGTTGAGCTGCCCGACTGTGGCAAAATAAACGTAGCCGAGGAGTGCGAGCACAAACACAAGCACGATCCCGGCTTGCGCAAGCGCGAGCCGGAACGTCGTGGTCCGGAGGAGCGAGAGGCTTGGCCTCATGCCTCCAGTCGATAGCCCGATCCTCGCACTGTGTGCAAAAGGGACTGCGCGAAATCACGATCGATTTTCGAGCGCAGCCGGGAAATGTGGACATCGATCACATTCGTCTGAGGATCGAAATGATAATCCCAGACATTTTCCAGCAGCATCTTCCGGGTCACCGTCTGGCCGGAGTTGCGCATGAGATATTCGAGCAGCCGGAATTCACGCGGTTGCAGATCGAGTTTCTTGCCACCGCGCTTCACCGTGCGGGCCAAGAGATCCATTTCCAGATCGCCGACCTGCAGGCGCGTTTGCGGCTCGCGATCACGGCCGTTCCACAGTGCGCGAACGCGGGCAAGCAATTCGCGGGTCGAGAACGGTTTGCCGAGATAATCGTTTGCGCCTGCGTTGAGACCTTCAATCCGGTGATCCTCGTCGTGCAGAGCCGAAAGGATGAGCACCGGCGTGGAGACGCCCTGATCACGCAACTCGCGCACCACCGAGACGCCGAGCTTCTTCGGCAACATGCGATCGAGAACAATCACATCGTAGCTGCCGCTGGACGCCATGGAGTGTCCGAGTTCGCCGTCACCGGCGATTTCCACTTCGTGGGCGTCGGCCGTGAGCGACGCCTTCAGGCTCGCGGCCATTTCGGCGTCGTCCTCAACCAGCAGAACCCGCATTGCGTCCCTCCTCATTGGCCACCTACGTCGACAGCGACGAAGCCACGGCCGGCGCGATTGCTGACTTGCAGTAAAAGCGGACGGTTGGCGCGGCGTGCAGCGTCGACGGCTGCGGTCAGTTCAGCAGCGTTGCGTATCGAGCGGCCACCGGCTTGCATGATCACATCGCCCGGGCGGATGCCCTTTTGGGCCGCATCACTGGTTGGTTCGACTGACGTGATGACGAGGCCATTTTCATTCGCGCGCAGTTCGAGGCGCGTGCGGTCTTCGGCGGTCAAAGCGCGAACGGAAACACCGAGCGAGCTTTGCGCGACGCCGCCTTGTTGTTCTTGCTCCGGCTCCGGCGTGGCGTTGTCGGGCGTGTTATTGGCGACCAACGTTTGCTCCGCCGGGCGCTCGCCGAGACGCAGATTCAACGTCTGACGGCGGCTGTTACGCAGAATTTCGACGCGCGAGTTGGCGCCGATCGCCGTTGCGCCGACCCGTTGAGTCAGATCGCGGCTGTTTTCGATTTGCTGGCCATTGAAGGTCAGGATCACATCGCCTTGTTGTAGGCCAGCACGAGCTGCCGGGCCGTCGGGCGTGACGCTGGCGATGAGTGCGCCGCGGGCTTCTTCAAGACCAAGGCTGCGGGCGATATCTTCATCCAGCGGTTGGATCGAAACGCCGATCCAGCCCCGTGTCACGCGACCGCTGCTCAGAATTTGCTGCACGATCGCGCTGGCTGTGTTGGCGGGGATTGCAAAGCCGATGCCGACATTGCCGCCCGTCGGCGAGAAGATGGCGCTGTTTACGCCGATGACATTGCCGGCGAGGTCGAACGTCGGACCGCCCGAGTTGCCACGGTTGATCGGCGCATCGATCTGCATGTAGTCGACGTACGCGGACGAGCCGGCGTCGGTGCGGCCCATAGCCGAGACGATGCCTGCTGTGGCGGTGCCGTCGAGACCGAACGGGTTGCCGACTGCAACGACCCAGTCGCCAACGCGCACATGGCGGGCATCATCGAACGTCACATACGGGAAACGGCCACCACCGCGGATGCGGAGCACAGCGATGTCAGTGGCTTCATCCGAACCGATGATGTCGGCCTGAAGATCACGGCCCTCGCTAGTGCGGATGGTGATTTCTTCCGCACCTTCGACGACGTGATGGTTCGTTACGATAGTGCCGTCCTGGCCAATGAAGAAGCCGGAGCCAAGCGAAGTGGGAGCTGGCCCGGGGCGGCCTGGACGTCCACGGAAGAATTCCTCGAACCCAGGCGGCAAACCTTCCAGCGATGGCTGCTGCTGGGCCGCGTCTGGGCGCTGGCGCACCGAGATCGAGACAACCGCCGGGCGGACACGCTCGATGAGATCGGCGAAGCTGGCCGGCGCGCCGTTCGGCGGGGCGACTGCGCTTGGGTTAATCTCTTGCGCAGTGGCGGAGAGCAGCGTCGGGGCCGCGAACCCGGCGAACAACGCCATCGCCGCACCGCCGGCAATCAGAGTGCGGCGGAGGTACTTCATCGAAACGACTTCAGTCATGAATTTGAACCCTTGGGAGGACGCTGCAATTGGAGGCTTAGCCAAGCTCGGTTTCAAGCCCTAGTTAGCGCCAACCGCGGCTGGTTAAGAGCCGTTTGGGGCGAAGTTTGGATGCATTGGGGCCAAACCCGGCGGCTTTTTTAGGACATTCAGCAACTTGCGCGACGAATGGCTGAGTTGGCGCGACCTTCTAGCGTTCACCCTCTTCCGGGGTGAAGTCCACTGCTGCGGCCTTCTGCCTCCTCCGGCCGGCGAACACAGCGGCCAGGCCGGCGCTGCCTAAAAGCAAGGGAGCTGCCCAGAGCGCCCAGGTCCGGGCGTCGAACGGCGGCCGGAACAGGACGAAGTCCCCGTAGCGCTGCCGGAAGAACTCACGGATCTGGCTATCGCTATCCCCGGCTGCAATCCGCTCCCTAACGAGGGCGCGCATATCGGTGGCGATCTCGGCGGTGGACTGCGCGATCGGCTCGTTCTCGCACTGCACGCAACGAATTTCTTGTTCGAGCGATTGGGCGCGCGCTTCTTGGGCCGGATTGCCCAACACCGCCGGCGCTGAAGTAGCGATGAGGAACGCGACGAGGCTCATACCGCCCTCCGTTTACGCGCGAGGGCCGTGAGACTTAGCGCCCCACCAAGCGCCATCAGACCAACCCCGATGAAAATGAAATGGACAAGCGGATTGTGATAGAGCCGCACCGTCCACCGACCCTGGCTACCGCGCACTTCTTCACCAAGCGCAAGATAGAGATCGCCGTCTATGCTACTCAAGATGCCGACTTCTGTGGTTGGCATTGGCGATGTGCCGAACAAGCGGCGCTCGGCCGAAACGCTGCGCGCGCCGCTGCTCTGATCCACACGGAAATTGGCGCGCGTCGCCGAGTAGTTCGGACCCTCGATTTCGCCAACTTCGAGCAGCGTCACGCGGCGGCCAGCAAACGCGACGCCCTCGCCCGGCGAAAGGGCAACAGCGCGTTCAGTTCGGAACGCGGTTTCCGCGACAGCGCCGAGCGTCAGCACGCCGGCGCCAATGTGCGCGAGGCTCATCGACCAAACCGCCAGCGGCAATATCGCAAGCTTCGCTGAGAACTTTGCTGTACCACGTTGAAGCCGTGTCCATAGATAGATGAGCCCGCCAGCAACGAGCCACACACCCAGCATCAACCCGAGCGCGGGCGCCGCACGCCAGTCAGTGGCGAATAGCGCAATCCCCAAAGTTGCAATCGCGAGCACTGCCGCGGGCACAAGCTTGAGCAAGGCCGAATGCATGTCGCCAACCCGCCAAGTCAGCATCGGACCAAGCGGCAAAAGCAAGAGGAGCATCGCCAGCAACGGCGCGACTGTCGCATTGAAGAATGGCGGCCCAACGGAAATGAGCCCACCGCCGAGCGATTCAACGAGCAACGGATAAATCGTGCCAATCAGCACCACACCCGCCGCCACCGCCAACCCGAAATTATTCCAGACCAGCATGCTTTCGCGACTGACGGCAGCAAAGCCCGAAGGTCGCGCCAGCTTCGGCGCCCGCCACGCATAAAGCCCAAAGCCGGCGCCAAGCGCGACACCAAGCATGACCAGCACCGCGATACCGCGTTTGGGATCAACGGCGAAAGCATGCACTGAGGTCAACACGCCGGAGCGCACCAAGAATGTGCCAAGCAGCGCCAAACCAAAACCCATGATCGCGAGCAAGATCGTCCAAGTCGCCAGCGAGCCGCGCCGCTCCGTGACAATGGCAGAGTGAACGAGAGCGGCGGCGATCAGCCACGGCATGAAGCTGGCGTTCTCAACGGGGTCCCAGAACCACCAGCCGCCCCAACCGAGCTCGTAATAAGCCCAATACGAACCAAGTCCGATGCCGAGCGTAAGGCACGTCCACGCGATCAATGTCCAAGGACGAAGAGCGCGCGCCCAAGCTTGATCTGCGCGACCTTCAAGCAAAGCTGCAAGCGCGAGCGAAAACGGCAGGCTCATGCCAACATAACCAAGGTACAACAGCGGCGGGTGGGCGGCGAGCGCTGGATCCTGTAACAGCGGATTGAGCCCGCTGCCCGTCATCGGCGCCGGATCGAGCCGCGAGAACGGGTTTGAGAGAAAGAGCACGTAGATCAACGCGCCAGCCGTCACCAATCCCTGCACGCCAATCGTGCGCGACCAAAGTCCGAGCGTTTGCTTGCCGCGCATGCTGGCGAAAATCGCGCCAAACAGTGCCGACACAAAGCACCAGAGCAGCATCGAACCTTCGTGGTTTCCCCACGCGCCCGCGATTTTGTAGATCAGTGGCTTATCGATGTGTGAGTTCGCGGTGACGACCGCGACCGAGAAATCTGATTGCACAAAGAGTGTGATCAAACACCCGAACGCCAATGCGCAGCAGAGCGCCGCAGCTTGAGCGGCGGCGGCGGCAGCGGCGGCCCGCGCTTCACTCTGCGCGAAGAAGAGCCCGAAGCCGCCTTGCACGAACGAAAGCGCCAACGCCAAGGCGGCGGCGAAAGCGCCAATCTCTGCGATCATTGCGAGGTGTCGCCCTTCCACTCGCCGCGCTGCTTCAGCGCTTCGGCCACTTCGCGCGGCATGTAGTTTTCGTCGTGCTTGGCAAGCACGCGTTCGGCCTCGAAGGCCTGCCCTGGCTGCCAACTGCCTTCGCAAACAACGCCTTGGCCTTCGCGGAAGAGATCTGGAAGCTGTCCTTCGTAGCGGACCTGCACCGTAGTCGCGCCATCGGTGACGGTGAAGGTCGTGATGTTGGCCTGTGTCAGCACGGTGCCCTCAACGACAAGGCCGCCCAGGCGAATGCGCTGGCCGGGTTCTGCCTTCGTCGACAAATCGGACGGCGCAACGAAATAGACGACGGAGTCCCGTAGGCCCGCGAAGGTGAGCGTGGCTGCAAGCACCAGCACCGCGCCGGCGACGCCGATTATCATCAGGCGCTGATCGCGTCTGCGCATGGGACGCGGCTGCTCGGTCATGGCTGCTGCCCTGATGCAAAACGGCGCGCCATCTCGCGACGCGGATCGTCCGCAGGCAGGCGCGCGAGCGCTTCACCCCACAGACGCTGCGTGTCGGCGGCGTTGTTCTGCTCCATCGCGGCCATCGCCCGGTAAATCCACGGGGTCGCCTCGTCGGTCAGCGCACTTGCCTGTTCAAGAATTGCCAATGACTCCGGCGTGAAGCGTCCGTCGATGGCGACCATCGATTTCGCCATGCCCATGAGCGCATCGACCGACTGCGGATCGCGTCGCAACGCGGCGTTGAATGCGCGCGCGGCGTCTTGCGGACGTCCGTTTGCGAGCAGAATCTCGCCGCTGTAAAGATGAGGCGCCGGATCGTTCGGCGTTTCGCGCGCGCGTTCGGCTAGCACCGCAAGCGCTTCATCGCCGGTATAAGTTTCGATCGGGCGGTTGGCGAGCGCTTCGAGGCGCGCCGCATACGCAGCGCCAGGAAGATCAGGGTGGCCAGTCACCAAGTAGACGCCCAGTGCAACCACACTCGCACCCGCAAGTGCGAACAATACGACGCGGCCGGTTTGCGCTTCACCACCCGCGCGGCGCGCGGCGCGGAGCGTCCAAAACGCTGCGCCAGCTGCTAACAGCGCGCCGACGAGTATGACGATCATGGACGTTAACACGGGTGGAGTGCGTAGCGCGGTTCGTGGGCCGATGAAACCCGCGCGGACGCCGCAGGCCTAGTCGGTCGCCGGCAACCTCAGGCGCGCCTTCAGGCCTCCGAGCTGACCGCGCTCAAAGATGAGTCCACCCGCATAGAGATCAACCGTCTCTTTCAAGATCGAGAGCCCAAGTCCCTGTCCGGGCGCCGCCTCATCGAGCCTCGCGCCGCGCTCCATGGCGCGCGTGATCTCAGCGTCCGAGAGGCCGGGGCCATCATCTTCCACCACAATTTCGAACAGGCCGTTCGAGTCGAACGGCGGCAATAAGCGCACAACGACTTGGCTCTTGCCGTACTTGCAAGCGTTGTCCATGAGGTTGGCAGCCATTTCGAGGAGGTCTTCACGTTCGCCGCGGAAGGTCACGTCGCTCTCGGCCTCTACCGAAATGTCCATCGCTTTGGTCGAATCGTATTTTTGCTCCATCATAAAGACGAGATCTTCGAGGTTCTGCAGAACCGGCGTACGATAGGCGATCGTTGAACCGGCGCTGGCTTCGGCGCGAGCAGCGACGCGAGCGCGGCGAAGCTGGCGCTCAACGAAGCCCTCCATCTCCTCAATTGATTGCTTCATCACCGCGTCTTCGCCGCCTCCAGAGATAGCGTTTTTCAGCACTGCGATGGGCGTCTTCAATGCGTGCGCTAGATTGCCGACGTGACGGCGGGCGCGTTCAACGACCTCGCGATTGTGATCGACCAAAGCGTTGAGTTCATCGGTGACGGGCTGAATTTCTGCAGGATAATCGCCTTCGAGACGATCAGCATCACCCCGCCGGACCGCAGCTATGTCGCGCTGCAGTTCGCGCAAAGGCTCCAGACCTATCCGGATTTGGAGCACGGAAACCGCGGCGACCATCAACGCACAGAAGGTCAGGAACACTGCAAATGCCCAGCCAACCAGGTTGCCCGCCGTTTCCAGAATTGCACGCGTGGCGACGCCTACAACAAAAACGTAGCGCCCCTGCACCTCGGGGATGCTCTCCACGCGCGCGACGATGCGCAGATCGCCACCGTCGGGTCCGTCGATGCTGAAGTAGCGCGCGCCCTCCCCAGCGCGCGATGCTAGAATTTGGCGCTGGACGTCGTCCGGAAGTTGGATTTCCGCATCGACCAGCGACGGCGAAATGGTTTGCGTTTGGAGGCGTCCGTCTTCACGGATCAAGGCGATCTGGAAATAGCGGCCGCTCAGGGGCTGCAGATAGCGCGGATCATAAGGGAGATCGCGCAAAATCAGTTCGTTGCTGAGACCTGGCCCCGCGTTGCCAATGAGGTCATCGGCGACGCTTTCAATCTCAGGATCAATGAGCAGACGCAAAAGCTGCGCGTTGAACTGCATATGCGCGATCCAGCCCATGAGCACGAGGCCAAACACGCTGACGACGGCGATGGTGAGGAGGCGCGCCGCCAAAGAATGGCGTATCGCTGCCCTGAAACGCTGAACGATCCCGCTGGGCGCAGACGTCACTGCGCTTCCGTAGGATCGATCAACCTGTAGCCCAGACCCTTCTCCGTGATGATCCGGGCGGTGCCGATCTTACGGCGCAATATGCCGATGAACACTTCGATCGTGTTCGAGTCACGCTCGTGGTCTTGGCTGTAGATCTTCTCGGTCAATTCAGTGCGCGAGACGATGCGGCCGGCGTGGTGCATCAGATAATCGAGCACTTTGTACTGGTAGGCAGTGAGTTTAATCGGCGCGCCATTCACCGTGACTTGGCCAGTCGCCGAATTCAGCCTGAGATCACCGACTTCCAGCACCGACGATTGGTGGTCGGTTTGGCGGCGCACGTTGGCGCGAACACGCGCCAACAATTCGGCCATGTGAAACGGCTTGGTCACATAATCGTTAGCGCCGAGATCGAGCCCCTCAACCTTTTCGCTCCAGCGATCCCGCGCAGAGAGCACGAGCACCGGCATCGTCTTGCCGTCCTTGCGCCAGGACTTCAGTACGGAGAGGCCATCGACCTTGGGCAATCCCAGATCGAGGATCACGAGGTCATAGGGTTCGGTTTCCCCGAGGAATTGGCCTTCTTCCCCGTCGGCCGCGCCGTCGACCGTGTAGCCGGCGTCGGTGAGCGCGGAAGCGAGCTGCTCCCGCAGGTTTTTATCGTCCTCAACCACCAACACGCGCATTGATTAGTTCCGTCCCTAGCGGCTGGCGCTCACGCGAATATCGCGTATCTGCCCATCGGGCATCCGCCAACGCACGACATAGACGGGGCTGCCGCCCTGCTCAAGGCGATGCGAGACATACTCGCCGCCGTACTGAGCACGAAGTTCGTCAACAACCTCGCGCAGTGGGCGAAGATCCTGCTGACCACCGCCGCGATACTGGGCGGGTACGGTCCAGGCTGAATGGGAGGCTTGAGCATGAGGCCGCGACTGCGCACTTACGGTGCCTGGCGCGGTGAACGCGCTAGCCGCGATGATCGCGGAAAGAAGAGCAGACTTGGCCCACATGACGGTTCTGGATTACGCGAAGCGCTCTGAATGGGCGCTGAATGTAACGGGCGCTATCCCTTAATCATTCGGTCTAGGCGGGGTGTAATCCCTTTTGGGCCATTTCTTCACGAACTTGCGTAGATCTTCGTCGATAATCTCTGGCAGGACCACTTGCAGGCGCACGAATTGGTCCCCGGTTCCGGCGACGCCTTTGCCCTTCAAACGCAGAACCTTTCCTGTGTTGGAACCTGCAGGAATGGTCAACGTGACGTTGCCCCCGGGCGTAGGCGCTTGAATGCGCGCCCCCTCAACTGCCTCAGTAAGCGAGACGTTCAAGTCCATGTGCACATCTTGACCTTCGCGGCGGAAGAACGTGTGCGGACGCACGCGGAGCTCAACCAGCGCATCACCGGCCGGTCCACCCTGCACGCCGGCGCCGCCCTGATTCTTCAGCCGAAGCACCTGGCCCGTCTCAACGCCCGCCGGAATGGCGACATCAAGTGTGCGGCCCTCCGCCAACGAAATGCGCCGTTTCGCACCGTTGATGGAGTCTAGGAAATCGATGTCGAGCGTGAAGCGGATGTCGCGTCCGCGCATGCGCGAATAGGTGCGCGCGCCGCCAAAGCCTGGACCGAACAGATCAGAGAAAATATCGCCAAGATCGAACGGATCGCCTGCGCCCGCCGCGCCGCCCGGGCCTGGTCCAGGCGCTGGCCCCGCACCGGCGCCAGCGTGCGCACGCGCGCCTTGCCTGGGACCTCTGGCGTTGAACGCCATGCGTTCGTTGCCGTCCGCATCGATCTCGCCGCGGTCATAACGCTGCTTGGTCACCGGATCGGAGAGAAGGTTGAACGCGGCGGTCGATTGCTTGAATCGATCCTCCGCCGCCTTGTCGCCGGGGCGAACGTCGGGATGGAGCTCCTTCGCGAGCGCCCGGTACGCACGACGAATCTCGTCTGCGCTTGCCGTTCGGCTGACGCCGAGGGAGGCGTATGGATCCCAACTCAAGGTGTTAGCGCACTCCGGCTTCGGCAGTTGACCCGCGCCTGACTCCGAAAGCGGAATCACACCCGTCCGACCATTCTGACCTGCCCGACTATAATGTTATGGTTAACTCCGCGTTCAACCCTGTGGCGCCGCTTTCACCCAACTGGGCTACACGAAAGTGCAACGATCCAGGAAGAGAGCCGAAATCCGACGTTTGTGCGACCGCGCAATAGGCAAAGCTGGGGAGAGCGATCGTTTCGCTGCGGATCGAAAGCCCAGAGTCGAGGATCTCCAGCCGGTAGCTCTCCATAGGGAAGCCCAGAGGCGGCTCCCCTGGTCCCCACCCATCTCCGCCGATATGGGCGCAGCGCACCCACGAAAGTGTCACATCGCCCGACGGCGCGCGCCACGCACGAAGGTGCGCCAGCGCCCATGGGCGAATGCTGGCACGCGGCGGCGTGCGCACTTCCGTCGCCGCGCGATTGCTTGAAAGGCGGCGCCGCCGGCGGCGGAGATATGAAGGTGATTGGTTCATGCCATTCGTGTGCATCGACGCCAACGCGCGCCAGACGTTGATCCAGCTTGACGATGCGCGCGCCAATTGGGTGCGGCGATCGCATCGCATGCGCCGAACCTTGGCGCCCTCGTAGAAATCCGCGCAGCTCATAGACGCCGTGCTCAACGAGTTCGCACTGCGCCGCCTGAATGATCTCCCATTCGCCGTCTGCGTCGATCACAAGGGCATTGGCGCTATTGAGGACGTCGTCTCGCGTCGCGCTCGCAAGCGCACCCCCAAAGAGTTTGATGCGGATGACATTGCCCTCGTCCCATCGATCAACAGGTCCCGGATAGAGCGCCCACAACAACTCGCCCATAATCGCCGGCGTTGTCGCGGGAGCGCGCCGCGATTGCGTGGCGCCGCCATAAACGTCGTGCGCGCCGGTCCACGGCCGCGCGAACACTCCCACGAGCGGGCGATCATCGCTCTCGGCGCCAGGCATGGGAGGCAGATAGACCGTGCCGGAACTTTACCGCCGCGCCGTCGCGGTCGGATTGATTTTGCAACGAGGCTTGATAGTTCGGAGTTTTCCGCTCAAGCGGCATGGATACGCAGGGCGTCTATCCGCGTTTCCCCTGGCCAGAATTCGGCCATACCTCTATTGGACACCCGCTCCCGGAGAATTACTTGTCCGACAATAACCGGCCCGACTTCCGCAGCCGCATCGACTGGGCGAAGCTGCGCGCGGCCGCCGCGCAGCAGCAGCAACACCTGAATCGGATGTTTGGCGGGCGCCTCACCTGGCGCAAGGCCGCGAGCATCGCGGCTGGCTTCGTGCTGGTTTGCGTCGTGTCGCTGTGGCTCTGGATATATTGGGGCTTACCGCGCGTGCCGGACGCTGACGCGCTCTGGTCGCTTAACCGCCAAGAGTCGGTAATGTTCGTCGATCGTGACGGCGACATCCTGGGCGTGCGTGGCCCGTACTACGCCAACCGCGTCCACCTCAGCGACATTCCCGACTACGTGCCGCAAGCCTTCCTCTCGATCGAGGACCGGCGCTTCTATCAACACGAGGGCGTCGACCGCATGGCAGTGTTGCGCGCCATCTTCGCCAACCTGCGCGCGGGGTCGACTGTGCAAGGCGGCTCGACGCTGACACAACAGCTCGCGCGCAACCTCTTCCTGACGCCACGCCAAACTGTAAACCGCAAGCTGCGCGAAATGGTCCTCGCTTCGCGCATCGAGCGCCGGCTGACCAAGGACGAAATTCTCGAACTCTATCTCAACCGCGTCTATCTCGGCGACCAAGCCTACGGTGTCGACGCCGCCGCCCGCCGCTTCTTCGGCAAACCGGCGAACGAGCTGACACTTGCCGAGGCCGCGATGCTGGCAGGGCTACCGAAAGCGCCGTCGCGCTCAGCGCCAACGGAGAGTCTCGAAAGCGCCACCGCCCGCCAGCACGTCGTGCTCGCGGCCATGGTCGACGCTGGCTACATCACGTCCGAACAGCGCGACGAAGCCATCGCGCAACGTATCCGCGTCGTGGAGCGTCCGAGGACGGAGCGCGCAATGGGCTATGCATTCGACCTCGCCGTCGAACAGGCGCGCGCCGTCGTTGGACCAGAAACGCCCGACTTGGTCATCCACATGACTATCGATCGCGAGACCCAACAATCGGCAGCGGACTCCATCCGGCGCCGCCTTGGCAACCGCGCCTTTGGCCGTCGCCCGTTGCAGGCCGCGTACGTCGCACTCGATCGTGATGGCGGCGTCCGCGCCCTCGTCGGCGGCACCGACTACAACACTTCAAAGTTCAATCGCGTCACCCAAGCACGCCGCCAACCCGGTTCGACATTCAAAACTTTTGTCTACACGGCGGCGCTCGAAGCAGGCCTCGACACCGAAGACGTCCGCTACGACGAGCCCGTCGTCATCGATGGCTGGCGTCCGCGCAACTATGACGACGGATATCGCGGCGCGGTGACCTTGCGCACGGCGTTCGCTCTCTCGATCAATACGGTTGCGGCATCGGTCGCCAATGAAGACGGCGTCGGCCCGGCCCGTGTAGCCGACGTCGCGCGTCGCCTCGGCGTCGCTAACATGCCTGAGCGCAACCAATTTGTGCCGCCCTCGATTGCGCTCGGCTCGATTGAGACGACGCTTTGGGACATGACCACTGCCTTCGCGACTTTCATGGACGACGGCATGCGCGTCGACCCGCACATTGTCGCCCGCATCACCAACTCGGCCGGCCAGGAAATCTATGTCCGCCCACCCTACAATCCTCAGCGCGTCCTAGATGAGGACGTGGCTCACCGCATGAACGGCATGATGGGTGCCGTAGTTCTGCGCGGCACCGGCACCGGCGCGCGCATCGGCGATCGCGACATTGCCGGCAAAACCGGCACCAGCTCTGATTGGCGCGACGCCTGGTTCGTTGGCTACAGCCGCGACTTCACCGCCGGCGTCTGGGTCGGCCACGATGACTTCACGTCCATGGGTCGCACCACGGGTGGTACGCTACCGGCGCAAATCTGGGCCGACACGATGCGCGTCGCGCACCAAGGCATCGAAAATCACCCGCTGCCCGGCATCGAGCAACCAGCCTACTCGCCGGCGCAGGTCGAAATGGCCAGCTTCTTCGATGAACTCGCCAACGCGTTCGGCGGCCCGCAAGACAGCCGTGAAGAAGGCGACGACGAGGGCTTCCCGGACCTCGGCGACATCTTCAACTAAGATGTCAGCACTCGCGCACGTAAAAGACTTGCGGCTGACGCTTGGCCAGGCGCCGCTCTTCGACGGCGCGGAATTCGTGCTGCAAAAGGGCGAGCGCGCTGCGTTCGTCGGCGCAAACGGCGCTGGCAAGTCGACGCTCATGCGCATGATGGCGGGCACGGCCGAGCCCGATGGCGGCGAGATCGTCTATCAATCCGGCGCCACCATCGCCTTCGCGCCGCAAGAATCCAGTTTTGAAGGCTTTGATACCTTACGCGGATACGCGCAATCACCCTCCGTCGCGAGGCGAGGCAGCGCCGCCATCGTGCCCGCCTACGCAGCCGACGCGGCGCTTGAACAGTTCGGCCTAGACCCCGAACGTGCGCCGGACGGCCTTTCAGGCGGTGAAGCGCGCCGCGCCTCACTCGCCCGAGCGCTTGCCGCCGACGCCGACATCCTCCTGCTCGACGAGCCGACCAACCACCTCGACATCACCGCTATCGAAGACCTCGAGCGCATCATCATAAGCCAGCGCGGCGCCTGCCTCATCATCAGCCACGACCGCCGCTTCCTTGAACGCGTCTCAACCGCCACGCTGTGGTTGCGCCAGCGCCGCCTGCTCAAACTCAGCCGCGGCTACGCCTCGTTCGAGGAATGGGCCGACGCCGTCGAGGAAGAAAGCGCCCGGGCCATGTCGCGCCTCGAAACCCAACTCAAAGCCGAGGAGCACTGGCTCCGCCGGGGAGTCACCGCTCGCCGCTCGCGCAATGAAGGCCGCCGCCGCAAGCTCATGGCGATGCGCGCTGAGCGCCGCGACATCAAAGAACTCAGCGCCTCGCCAACCGCCGGCATCATCGCCGAACGCGGCAATGAATCCGCGCGTCTCGTCATCGACGCCAAGAACGTGACCAAGGGCTATGGCGACCGCACCCTAATCGCGAACCTTTCGCTTCGCATCACACGCGGCGATCGCGTCGGTGTCGTCGGCGCAAACGGCAGTGGAAAGACGACTTTGCTCGAACTCCTGCTGAAGCGCCGCGAGCCGGATGGTGGTGTCATTCGCATGGGCGAGAACCTCTCGCTCGCCTATGTAGACCAGCGTCGCGACCTCATTGATCCAAATGTCACCTTGAAGGATGCATTGACGCCCGCAGGCGGAGACCAAGTCATCGTCCGTGGCGTCGCTCGACACGTCGCATCATACGCAAAAGAGTTTCTTTTCACCGCCGAACAACTGCGCCAACCGGTCTCGTCGCTCTCAGGCGGCGAACGCAATCGCCTCGCGCTTGCTCTCGCGCTGGCGAAGCCCGCCAATCTTCTCGTCCTCGATGAACCCACCAACGACCTCGACATGGACACGCTGGATGCGCTCGAGGACATGCTCGCGACCTATGACGGCACCGTTCTGATCGTCAGCCACGACCGCGCCTTCCTCGATGGCGTCGCCACCCAAATCGTCGGTCCGCTCGGCGGCGGCAAATGGGTCGAAACGCCAGGCGGCTGGGCCGATTTTGAGCGCGAACACGGAGCCGCAATCAATCCGCGCGCCGCACCAAAGAAACAAAGCACCGAAGCCGCACGCTCCGCTGCGCCGCGCAAGCAAACCAAGCTCAGCTACAAAGACGAGCGCCGCGCCGGCGAATTGGACGCACTTATGCCAAAGCTTTCCGCCGAGATTGAAGCGCTCGAGGCCACGCTTGCAGCGCCAAACGCCTTCACCGCCAATGCATTCGCCAGCTCCGCCGCCCGCCTCGATGCAGCACGCGCAGAGCGTGACGCCGCCGAAGCCGAATGGCTGGAGATCGAGCTCCGCCGCGAGGCGTTGAGCGCACAAGAGTGAATCTGTTGTTAACCAAAGCACGCGCATGCTGGTGCGATGCGTTACCTTGCTCCGCTCGCCGTCATCATACTCGCGCAAATCGGCGCCGCTTGGGCAATCGGCGACGCCAACGTCGCCCGCCCGGGTGGCTCTTTCTCCACGATTGAGGTCGAAAGCCCGGCCGCCTGCGAGCGCGCATGCGCTGACGACACGCTCTGCATGGCTTGGAGTTTTCAAGCCAATTCCTGCGAACTCAAGGCAATCGTGCCCGCCGCGGTCGACCGCGAAGGTGTGATTTCCGGCGTCAGCGCGCGTGCACCAGGCTCGATGCGTGTCAGGTTTGAACAGCGACCGCCAAATGCCCTCAATCCCGTCGTCAGCGCCCACGAAGAAGACGAACCGGCGGCTTTCGCCTCGGAAGGAGCCCATGTGGACGCCGCACTGGCGCTGCTAGGCGGACCAGACACTGAAGAGGCACTGCGTGGCAGCCTCGGCAATTGATCCGAAGAGGTAAATTTATTTACGACCGGCGGTTAACGTCCGCGCCATTCAGGAGACTTGTCGGACATGTCGAACGTGCGGTTTGCAAAGCTTGTCGATTTGGCGCGCACAACGGACAGCAGCCAGCGGCGCGAGCTGCTGCGCGAAGTCACTGACCTCTTTTTCGAGACCTCGAGCACCCGCACCCAGCGCGAATCCGCGCTTTTCGACGATGTGCTGCAACTCGTAGCCGCCGAAATGCAGGATTCCGTCCTGGCCGAACTCTCCGAGCTCTTCGCTGACGCCAGCGAAGCGCCGATCGGCCTGATGCGCGACCTCGCCAACCATTCGTTCGAAATCGCCGGTCCTGTGCTGAATCGCAGCCGCGCGCTCGACGAACAGACGCTGCTCCAGATCGTCAACTATCAGAGCCAAAATCACATCAAAGCTGTCGCCCAACGCGACGACGTGTCAGAGACCGTCTCAGACGCCATCGTGAAGTTCGGCGACGACCTCGCCCTCGATGCCCTCATCCGCAACGACGGCGCCAAAATCTCACGCAACAGCCTGGAAGCCGCCGTCGATCGCGCACGCAACAACACGCTACTGCACGAAGGCGTCGTGAAGCGCTCCGACCTGCCGCTCGACCTGCTAAACGAGATGTATTTCGTCGTCGAGAATACGCTGCGCGACCAGATCATGAAGCGCAACGCCTCGGTTGATCCGGCCACGTTGGACGCCGCGCTCTCGAAGGCCCGCGCCCGCATGAGCCAGAACGTCGGCGACATGGGCGTGGAAGCCAAGAACGCCATGTCATATATCCAGTCGAAGAAGAATAGCGGCGAACTCAACGCCCGCCTGCTCGTCTCGCTTTATCGCGAAGCCAAACAGACGCACTTCCTCTACGGCCTCGCCGAGATCACCAGTCTTGAGCCGGATACAGTCGCTGACCTCATCGCGCGCCGCGACATCGATGGCCTGGCCATGATTTGCCGCGCAGCCGGCATTGAGCGCCCGCTCTTCGTCACCCTGGCCGTACTCTCATGCGGAGGCGACGAGGCCATGCAGCGGGCTGAGGAATTCGGCCGAATGTATAACAATGTGCCGGTCGAAGCCGCTCAACGCGCCATGCGCTTTTTCAAAGTCCGCAAAGGCGCAGCGCAAGCGGCCTAAGCCGCGCGCTCCTTGGTGTCGCTGAACCTGATCTTTGGGTTCTTGTCCTGCACGTAGCCGATCTCCCAGGCGCTCTTGCCCAGATAGACCGGTGAATTGTCGACATCTTCCGCCATCTGCGCTGCTGACTTTTCGGTGAACGCCTCAAGGTCTGCGCGATTGTCAGCACTGATCCAGCGTGCTGCTTGGTACGGCGACGTCTCGAAGATCACTTCAAGCCCGTACTCAGCCTTCATGCGCTCATCGAGCACCTCGAACTGCAACTGACCAACTGCGCCGACGATAAGGTCGCCGCCGAACACCGGTTTGAACACCTGTGTCACGCCCTCTTCGCCAAGCGACTCCAGCGCCTTGCGCAAGTGCTTCTGTTTCAGCGGATCTTTCACGCGCACACGCTTCAAGATTTCCGGCGCGAAGTTCGGAATACCTTGAAAAACCACGTCGCCCGATTGCGAGAGCGAGTCACCGACGCGCAATCCGCCGTGGCTCGGAATGCCGATCACATCGCCCGGGAACGCCTCGTCCGCGATCTCGCGTTCTTGCGCCATGAACATCATCGGATTGTGGACATTGAAGCCTTTGCCGGCTGCTGTTTTCAACGTCATGCCGCGCTGAAACTTGCCGGACGAAATACGGAAGAAGCCCACACGGTCGCGGTGCTTTGGATCCATGTTCGCCTGAATCTTGAAGATGAAACCGCTGACGTCACTGCGGCCCGGATCAACCTCCATCTCCGCGCCCTTCACCACTGCACGCTGTGGCCGCGGCGGCGGCGCGTTAGCGCCCAAGCCCGCCAGCAATTCCAGCACGCCGTACCGGCGCAGCGCCGAACCAAAGTAAACCGGCGTCAGATGTCCTTCGCGGAAGGCCGTCAGGTCGAACTTCGGCAAGCCATCGCGCGCGAGTTCTGCCGTCTCCTCCAGCTCCGCCCGCACATCGTCGCGGACATCGTGGAGGAAGTCACTGCTCCCGCGCTTCTGGCGCTCCTCGATGGCAAAGCCTTCCTCGCCATGCTCCAAGCGGCGGAACGGCACGAACTCATCGGTCGTCAGATCGAGCATGCCGGCAAACCGCTGCCCCGACGCGGCCGGCCAGTACATCGGCGCGGTGTCCATCGCGAGCTTCGAATGTATCTCGTCCAACAATTCGAACGGATCGAGCGCTTCACGGTCCATCTTGTTGATGAAGGTCGTGATCGGAATATCGCGCAGGCGGCAAACTTCGAACAGCTTCAGCGTCTGGGGCTCAATGCCCTTCGCTGCATCCAGCACCATGATAGCGGAGTCCGCCGCCGTCAGCGTCCGGTAAGTGTCTTCTGAGAAGTCTTCGTGGCCCGGCGTGTCGAGCAGGTTGAACACCATGCCATCGTGCTCGAACATCATCACCGACGACGACACCGAGATGCCACGCTCGCGCTCGATCTTCATCCAATCGGATTTCGTCCGCCGCGCCTGCCCGCGCGCCGCGACTGCGCCCGCCAAGTGGATCGCGCCGCCCGCAAGCAACAAAGATTCCGTCAGCGTCGTTTTACCTGCGTCCGGGTGCGAGATGATCGCGAACGTCCGGCGCCTGCGCGCTTGCGCGCCAATCGCGCTCAAAGGTTCGGCCTCATTGGCGGGGTCGGCGGACATCAGGTCTCGGGTGTTAAAGCGAAGCGCGCGTTTAGACCCCGCGCCGCTGAGGGGCAAGCCGACAGGTCAACCAGAGCTTGAATCCACCGGCTCCATAAGAAAATGGCGGCCCTCGCGATCCTCGATTTCGATCACCCAGAGATCGGGATCGCCGCCGCGCCACTTACGGACATACTCGTCCACGTCCGCCTCGACGTCGCCCAGCGAACCCGCCGAGAGATCCAGCCAAATGCGCTCACCCTCGCCATTGCGCGCCGGCCCATAGAGCCGCGCCTTACCGTTCAGCGTGGCGACCTTCACCAGCACCGCGCCAGCGTCGGTGTCGCCCTTCTTCACGACACCCGCGAAAGCGCCGGCGTTCTGCGCGCGGCGGATCAGAGCGCTGGCCCAGAAATCTGTCTTAAGTTCTTCCATCGCCGTCGTTCACCAGAATTCAAGAACCTGAGCTTAACCCTTCAGGCTCGCATGCGCTTCATCTTACTTGCCCTCGCGCTGGGAACGGCCACCACCGCCTCAGCCACAGAACCCAACGCACGCACCGCTTTTGTTGAGCGGCGCGGGCTCTTGGAGGCTGATGCGCAATGCCGCCTTTTCGAACCTAGCATCCGCGCCGCTCTTAGCGTCGGGCTTGCGCAGGCGCGTGGCGCCCTCCTGCGCTCAGGCTGGACTAGCGCGCGCCTGCGCGAACTGGAGACAGCCGCCGTGACTGCCGCCCGCAGCCGCGCCTGTGGCGACCAGCGCACGGCCACTTCAGCCGAGGACGCGCGGCGTTCATTCGCTTCCTGGGCCAATGCCGGCACCATGGACTTTCCAGGCTGGGATCGATCCTGGCGCGCGCGGCGGGTCGCCGATCAATCCGGCGGCTGGCGCCTCAGCCAAGACATCGACGCGCCCATCCCCGCTCTCTTCGGCGTACGTCAGAACGGCGACGTTCAGCGCCTCACGCTCGCGCTGCCACTCGCGCGCGGCGCAACCGCGCCTGCCTCAGTCCAGTTGATCGTGCGCGACAGAGATCGAAGTGCGATGCGCGAAATCGGCTTGCCACAACGCATCTCGCAAGGCCTCGAAGGCGGCCTGCCTTCGCCCATGGCGTCAACCAGCATTCCGTCGACACGCACGATCGAACGCCATAACGGCCAGCAGATCGCCATATTCACCTTTCCCGACACCGCATTCCGCGACCTCGTCGCACTCGATCCACGCGAAAGCGTCGAATTGCGGCTGGAGACCGGCCGCGCCACACAACGCCTGCTTGTCGAGGTCGGCGATGTCGCCGCCGCACGCGCGTTTCTGACACTGCAGCGCTAG
>JANNFK010000064.1:0-12615 GCA_031379735.1 Caulobacteraceae bacterium
ATGTCGGCGGGCGCCTGTACGGCGGGCCCCGAGGTTACCTCCGATGTTGGCGTGGAGGTGGCTTCATTAGTCCAGAGGTGGTCAGACGCGAGCGAAGCTGGCGATGTTCAGGCATTGGCGGATACCTACGCAGATCAAGAGGGCTTCGCTTGGATAGAGCGAGGCGCCGTGAGCTATGCAAATCATGCCGCGATAGTTGAGGGCCTCGACCGAGTGAGGGCTGCGAGAGCCTCAATTGTGAATGATGTTTCCGATATCAGCGTCACGCCGCTGGGGGACGGGGCCGCTGCATTCCATGCGCACTATGCGTTTCAGGTTACGGGAGAAGCGTTTCAGTTCAATTCCCGAGGGACAATGTCGGGTGTCGCCATCAAACAGGGGGAAACCTGGCGCTTTCTACAGGGGTCTTTCTCAGAACTCCCGGTGTTGCCGACAGAAAGCGAGTGACCGGAATCCGGCGAGATCACGCCGTTGCCGGGGCTAAACGATGGACCGGATTGGATCGACCAGGCCGGTCGTGTTTGCGTGGCCAACGTTCGACTGCACCCGGTCGGCGAGCAAGTTTGATGGCGGGGCTGACTTTTTCCGAACATGAGCACCGACCATTCTAGCTTTCAGCGGTACGATCTATGCGCAATTGCTCGACGAACCCCGCTCTCGTGCGCGCCGCTTCAATTTCATCTTGTGAGAAGAGTTCAGTGAGATCATCGAGTGCCGCGGCGAGAAGGACTTCGGCGCCCTGACCGTCGCGGGAGTGGCGCTCGCGCAGCCAGTATTCGACAATGCGGCAGGCGTCTGAAGAGCGACATACCCAGCCGGAGCGACGCAGTATGAAGAACTCGATGCTTTGGTGAAGCTGGCGATAGTGCGCGCGCAC
The DNA here is from genome assembly GCA_031379735.1 of Caulobacteraceae bacterium. Taxonomy (GTDB): domain Bacteria; phylum Pseudomonadota; class Alphaproteobacteria; order Caulobacterales; family Aquidulcibacteraceae; genus Vitreimonas. The sequence continues at coordinate 878 of JANNFK010000064.1, forward strand.
CGTATCGAGGTGCGCGTGGGTAAGCTCTGAGAGGTCGGCGTCTTCGGCGACAATGTGAAAGGTGTCGGCGCTGGCCCAGGGCAGTTTTTGCGCGTGCACGCGGCCAAGCTCTCCGAGTTCGGAGACCTGCACACGGCCGGTGAAGTCAATCACATGCAGCGCGAGTTCGGGGTTGACGGAGATAGCTATCGGCAAGTCGGTGACTTTAATCTTCAGGTTACGCAGGTGCGCACGAATCCAATCCGAGAAGGCTAGCACCATGTAAGCTGCTGGTCCGTCAACGCGCCGAAGGTCTTCTGCAAAAGTGCGCCGTCGGTGATGCGCCCGCGGAAATTCTCGTAGAAGGCCCGCAGGGCAATTCTCGCAGAATACTCGCAGCGATTAGGCGGAATGATCAGCAGCTGCCTTAAGCCTTCTTTGGGAGCGCTTGGGCGAAGCGTGGTGGCCGCCGCTGCAAGGAACGTCATGCAAATTCTAATCGCCGACGACGATGCTCTCATCACGCTGATGGTCAGCGAGAGCTTGAAGCTCCGGGGCTTTGCCGTGGCCGTCGCCGAGAACGGCGTCTTGGCGCTGGAGGCGGTGCGACACCAGCGCCCGGCGCTCATTCTGTTAGACGCGGAGATGCCCGTGCTCGACGGGTTTTCGGTCCTGAAGACGCTGAAGGCCGATGCCGCGCTTAATCATGTCCCCGTGATTATGTTGACGGCCCGCCGCAACGCGCGCGACGTCATGTTGGCGCGCAGTCTCGGCGCATGCGATTATATTGCAAAGCCATTCGACATCTTGGATCTGTTGCAGCGGGTAAGGGCATGGGCGGGCAGGCGTCCTTGCATCGGCTCGGCCCCGGCCCGCGGCGGTGAACCAAATCTGGTGTTTGGCGAGGATAGGCCTGATGAAGCACACTGGTTGGAGTGACGCGCGAGTAGAGCCAGGCATGACTGACTTGAAAGACACGCGGCCGCTGCGATGACAAACGGCCTGCAAAGCCGCAGCATAAATGCGGACAATTCCGCGCTGAAGCTCTTGGCGTTGCTCGCGGCGGCGGCGCTGGTGGTCTTTCTCAGTCAGGAATTTAGCCGCCATGGCGGAAGGATCGCTTCGATCTGGCCGCTCAACGCCATGTTGCTGACGGTGATGATGCGCCAGAGCCGCCGGCACTGGCCGGCGATTCTGGCGACCGGCGCTCTTGCCAATCTCGGCGTCAACTTCATCATGGGCGACAGCGGTTTGCGCGCGATCGGATTGACCGGCGCCAATCTGGTCGAGGTCTATCTGTGCGCGCAGCTGTTGTGGCGCCGCGATGGGGTCCTCGACATCACGCGCGCGCGCGATCTCCTTTCATTCGGGCTCGCGGCGGGTGTTGCCGGTCCTGCCGTCTCGGCGTTGATCGCTGCCGGCGTTCTCACTCAGTCGGCGCCGTTCATCGACACGCTTGCGACTTGGTACGCCGCCGATGCGCTTGGCATGCTCATTTTTGCCCCGGCGCTGCTCGTCTTCAGCAGCCCGCAGACAGCTGCTCTCAACCAAGCGCGGACGCCTTTAGGCGTCACGGTGACACTGGCGCTGATTGTCGGCGTCCTCTTCCTGGTTTTCGCGCAGGCCAGTCTGCCCATTCTCTTTCTCGTCCCGCCGGTTCTCATGTTCGCCACCTTCCGGCTCGGCATGAGAGGTGCGGCGCTCGGCATTCTTTTGACCGCCGCGGTTGCGATCTCGTGTGCAATTGCGGGGAAGGGCCCGACGCAGCTGGTGGAGGGATCCGACCTCGAGCGCGTCTTCATGCTGCAAGCGTTCCTGGCAGTGATGTCGCTCTCGACCTTGCCGGTCGCGGCGGCGCTCAGCGATGCGGTGCGAGCGCGAAGCGAAATCGCCCAGGCGCGAGAGCGCGCCGAACGCAGTGAGGCCCAGTACCGTTCGCTCGCCGACTATTCGACGGACATTGTCGTGCGCCTGGGTCCTGGCGGGATCATTTCTTATGCGTCGCCCGCGTGCCGCATTTTGGGCATCGATCCCGAACAAGCGATTGGCCGGTCAACGCTCGATTTCGTCGGAGCGGAGGACCGCGCATTCGCCGAGCAAGTTTTGGCGGACCTCTTCACCGGCGCAGAACCCGACAGGTCATTGCGCCGCGAGTATCGTGTGCCGCGGCCCGACGGATCCATCATGTGGCTGGAAGGAAATCCCAGCATCATCCGCAACGCCGATGGCGCCCCGATCGAGGTGGTGACGACTTATCGCGATATCACCGCAAGGCGACAACTCGAACACGATCTGTCGGCCGCACGAGTCGTGGCGGAAGAGGCGGCAGCGGCGGTGCGGGAGAGCGAAGCGCGCTACCGCGCCATGGCTGATGCGTCGCTCGACATGATTGCCCGCATGAGCCTCGACGGGACCATACTTTTCGTCAGTCCGAGCGCCGCTGTCGTGATGGGCTATGCGCCGGAGGAATTGGTTGGAACACGCACGCTTGACTATACCCATCCCGACGATGTCGAGCCGGTGAAGGCTTTCTTTCGCGCGCTGGTGGCGGAGGGACCCAGCGCCTCGCCGCGGCCTTATACGTTCCGCGCCCGGCGCAAGGACGGACGCATCATTTGGCTCGAAGGCATTCCGCGCGTTCTTCATGACGAGCAGGGGCGGCCGATCGAGATTCAAGATTCTGCCCGCGACGTGACTGAGCGCAAGCGCTTGGAAGACGCATTGGCGGAGGCGCGTCATGCGGCCGAGGCGGCGAGTGCGGTGAAGTCGCAGTTCCTGGCCAATATGAGTCACGAATTGCGCACGCCGCTGAATAGCATCGCCGGCTTTTCGCAACTGCTGACGAAAAGTCCGGCGCTGAAGGCCGACGACCGGCGCTATGCCGAACTTGTGGCGCGCTCTGGTCAAGACCTGCTGCGCCTCGTCAACGACTTATTGGATTTCTCCAGCCTGGAGGCGGGCGCACTCAATCTGGATCCCCAACCCTTCGACGTTGCCCGGCTGGTGGAGCGCAGCGTTGAGGGTTTTCGTCTGGACGCTGACGCCAAAGGCGTGGCGCTGGAAGTCAAGATCGACGATGGCGTTGAGCGCCGGCTCATTGGCGACGAGGCGCGCATCAATCAGGTCTTGCTCAATCTGATCGGCAACGCCTGCAAATTCACCGACAGCGGCGCCGTCCATGTCAGTGTCCGTGCGTTGGATCGGCGCAGAGAGAGTCAAACGCTGCGCTTCGAAGTGCGCGATACTGGGATCGGGATTGCCGCCGGCAAGGAACATGAGGTGTTTCAGCGTTTCACGCAGGCAGACAGCTCGATCGCGCGGCGCTTTGGCGGAAGCGGGCTGGGGCTTGCGATCTCCAAACATTTGGTCGAGCTGATGGGCGGCGAGATTGGCGTGGAATCAGTGGAAGGAGAGGGCTCGCTCTTCTGGTTCACGCTGTCGCTGCCGGTTGGGGACAGCGCCCACGACGTCGCGCGGCAAAGTCGATCGATGGCTAGTCCGGTGCAGGCGCGGCGCATTCTCATTGCCGACGACGCCGAACTCAATCGCGAGCTGGCCGAGGCGCTGTTAAGCGGCGACGGCCACATCATCGACTTCGCCGCCGATGGCGAGGAGGCGCTGCGCCGGGTAGAGAATGGTGGCTACGACATCGTCTTCATGGACGTGCAGATGCCGCGCATGTGCGGACGCGACGCGACGCGCGCCATTCGCGCGCTCGATGGCTTTGCCGGCCTGCCGATTGTCGCCATGACGGCGCAGGCGCTGCCGGAGCAGATCGCCGACTGCCTTGGCGCCGGCATGAACGATTACATCGCCAAGCCGCTTGCGCCCGAGAGCCTCAAGATGATGGTGGCCAAGTGGCTAGGCGCCGGACCCGAACCTGTCCAGGCGCCCGCGCAGGCGCTTCCACCGCACCTGCTGGCGGACTTGCAGCAGCGCTTCATCGAACGCTCGCGCGCCGATCTTGCTCTGATCCTGGCGCGCGACTCCCAGACCGACCTTAAAGGCGTCGTGCATCGCGCCGCCGGCACGGCGGGCAGCTTGGGTTATGGCGGGCTCGGCGCGGCCGCCCTCGCGCTCGACCAGAAGCTGAGCGAAGGCCAGCGCCTAAGCGATGAAGACTGGGCGCCGTTCATCTCCGCGCTGCGCGAGACGGTAAAGGCGGCATGAAAAGCCCGCACCGGCCCGCCTAGGGCGACCGGTGCGGAGTCATAAGTGCTGTTTCAATACGCACAGCGTCGGTCGCGAGCAGCGGGGCTGGGGCCAAGATGGCAGCCGCTCACGATGCGTTGGCAGAGAGCCTTTAGCCTCGTAGTCTCGCAATTGCCTCTCGATGCGGGGCCTGATTTCGGTGAAGTGCAGATGCCGGGCGCGGTAATTTTGGTCGCCGAGGACGACGACATCTTGCGCGCCTTCATCGCCGAGGCGCTCAGGGCAAATGGCTACGTCGTGCGCGAGGCGCCAGACGGGCCTGCGGCGCTTGATTCAGCTTCCGCCGATCACGCCGATGTCTGGATTTTCGACCGCAACCTGCCGGGGTTGGACGGCCTTGAAGTCTTACGAACGCTGAGGGGGCGCGGCTTGCGCACGCCAGCCATGTTTCTGACCGCGATCAGCGGTCTTGAAGAACGTGTGCGCGGCCTCGACTCAGGGGCTGACGATTATTTGGCCAAGCCCTTTGAGATTGCAGAATTGTTGGCGCGCGTGCGGGCGCTGGCGCGCCGCCCGCCGGCGCTTGCCGCGGAGGTGATCTCCCGAGGGGTGCTTCGGCTCGATATGACAAATTGGCGAGCCTTCTTCGGCGACGCAGAGATTGCGCTCACAGCCCAGGATATGACGTTGCTGGCGCACTTCCTGCGACGCCCGGACCAAGTGTTTTCTCGCGAGGCCTTGCTCAATCAGATGGGCGCAGGCGAAGTTACTCCTGCCGCTGTTGAACATGCGCTCAGCCGCTTGCGGAAGAAGCTCGAAGGCGTGGGCGCGCACGACGTAATCGAGACGGTGCGGGGCGTGGGCTATCGCCTGAGCCGATGAGCGACACCGGCGCCTACCAGTTTATTTTTTTCCAGGCGGCCCAAAAAACTGAGCTGCTCGTATCGTGTTCGAGTGAGAGTGACGCAGTTGAAGCCGCGAAAATATTCTCTGAACACTGCGATCGGCTAGAGCTTTGGCGCGGACCGGAGCAGGTCTGGAATTCGGATCACATCTGGGGCTCTGGGCGATTGTGTGAGCAGATTTCCAACGACAACTGACGGCGACATCAGGCCGTTGCGCGCGCGCCGAGCCATTGACCGCGATAGAGAGCCTAGACCGGTCGCGAGACCCGGAGCGACCAACTTTGTTCGGTCTCGATGAGCGAGTGCGGCGTTGACGCATTGAACTAAGATGCGTCCCGAGACGCGTCTTAGTATACAAACGTTAGCCGGCCCACGAAGATCATCTTCGACCTTGAGCGCAGTCAAGTCGCAAGCGCGCAGTTTGCTGTCGACGGCAAGGTTGAAGAGGGCGAGATCGCGCACCCGCTTCTTCAGCTCTAGTCTAGCACGGATCGACCAGACCTCTTTCATCTTCAGCGCCGGCTTCTGGCCCGTCAGCTTTCCGCCTGTAATGCGACGCTGGCTCTTGGGCTTTTCGGAACGGTGTTTCGGTGATGATCTCCATGGTCGTGGCGTGAGCCTTCTGCTCACCCGCCCGCACCATGCGGGCGGGGAGCGGAGGCGACACCTCACTCTCCGCGTCCGCTATCGAGCGGCGCAGACGGTCGCAAAAATTGGCGCTCGGGCTTACGATGGCCTTTCGCGACGCTTGCAGCTTTGCCGACACGCCGCCTTTGCGAATCCTTCTAGCGACAAGGAAGAGCGCATCGGTCCCGATTGAGTCGCTATTGGCAATCGAGGATCAATCGGGGAGTAGACCTATTCGCTGGCCCAGGTCCGCATCAGGTTACTAGATACGGCTGAAAGCCGGACGCGATTCGGCCAGCTCATTTTCAACCCCTCAAGGGCGGCGACCTCATTTAGCTCATGGAGCATGGTACGCTTGGCTTCATCAGCGATATGGCTTTGGATGAAAGTGAGTGAGACCAGACGCTCGCCATAGGTGACTGGCAAAACCTCATGCAAGGTGGTGGACGGATAGACCACACAAGCACCCGGGCCGCACTTTACACGCGTGGCGCGATCGCCAGCGTAGATCACCAATTCCCCGCCCTCGTAAGAGTGTGGATCCGAGATGAAGATTGTGACCGCACATCCGAGCGCAGCGCTTGGCCTGGCGATGCACTCATGAATGCGGCATCGGCGTGAACGCCGTACTTCATCCCCGCTTCGTAGCGCGCGAGCATGGGCGGCGCGATCCGTTTGGGAAAGGCGAACTCCCGAAGTTGGCGCGAGCGCGCCAACGCCGTCATTACAATGCTCGAGGATTCGGTATAAAATGGACTTTTCGGGTCGGCCTGGAGATTGACCTTTGTGGGATTGTCGGGGTTCGTCGCCCGGCCGCCGACAAATTTCATCTTGGGCGCGATTTCCCGCAACCGATCCAATTCCTCCGACGTCAGCAATGTCTCTATTTCAAGGAGCATTAGTGCGACATCCTAGATCACCAAATGGAAAAGCGGGCGCCCGGTGCGAGGTAGAGCCTGTCTCCGGGTCTGACATGGAAGGCGCGAGTCCAAGCATCGGCATTGCGCACCAGATTGCTGCGGCATTGCGGCGGAGCGTGATTGTCAGCGGCGATCTGCTGGCGGAGCGCGGCGTCGGTTTGCTGGCGGCGCCATCTTTGCGCAAAGGCAATAAAGAATCGTTGCTCGCCGGTCAGGCCGTTGCGGACGACATCGGGTCTGCCGTGCAGAGAAAGTGCGTACGCGTCGTGCGCGATTGTTAGTCCTGCGAGATCGGCGACACTCTCGCTCAGAATTTGCGCGCCGTGAGCGCACGCATCCGGCGTCGGGCAACACGCGTCGAGCTGCACTGCAAGTGGCGCAGTCGCGGTGCGATAGCCGGTTCGGTCCGAATGGTCAGTAGTGCTATGAACACGATCCTAGTTAGGGCAACGTATACATCTTGCTCTCGGCGCCCATTGCGGCGAGCGCAGTGTCCATCGTCCTTCGGTTTCTGAAACGTCGCAATCCGCACTAAGCGCTTAACCGGAATGGATCGAGTGCGCCGCTGACGAATTTTGTCGATCGGGACGAGGGTGGCCCGTGGCGGACTCTCGCCCGGCATGCCCCCAACTTACTAAGTGAGTCGACGGCGGGCTTCCTAGAGCACGGCGGATTCTGGCTTGGAGGCAGTTTCAGTCGGAGGCGCTTTGCCCGGGAAGAAAGCCTTGACGAAAAAGAGCACGAACGCGCCGACGCCGACGGCAAACACGATATCGCCCGGCACGCGCGCCCAGACTAACGCTTCCATCAGCGGATGGTGCATGAGTTCGGCCGATCGTGCGGCGGCGTAGTGGTCGCTGAACGAGACGTAGGTTTGCCAGAGCCCTTGGGGCAGCAGCGAGAGAAACGTCATCATCGCCAGGCCGATATTGAGGCTCCAGAACGAGACCGCCAGCAGCTTCTCGTTCCACCGCGTCGGGTCGGTCAGGCCGCGCAGGCAATAGAGCGTAAGCCCCAAGCCCAGCATGCCGTAGACGCCGAACAGAGCCGCATGGCCATGCGTCGCCGTCGTGTTGAGGCCTTGCATGTAATAGAGCGCGATCGGCGGGTTGATCAGGAAGCCGAACAAACCCGCGCCAACGAGATTCCACACCAAAACGGCGCCGAAAAAGCGGAACGGCCAGCGATAGACATGCTCCCAAGCATGCTGTCCCTCAAGCTTGGAGCGATTGTAGGCCTCGAAGCCAACCACTGCGAGCGGCACGACTTCGAGAGCGGAGAACACGCCGCCCAGCGCCAGCACGGCGATGGGCGTGCCGCTCCAATAGAGATGGTGGAAGGTGCCGAGCACGCCGCCGCCGAGAAAGATGATCGTCGCCAGCAGCACGGCGGTTGTCGCCACCGAAACGCGCACAAGACCCATCCGCACCAAAAGCGCCGAGACGATCGCGGTGGCGAACACTTCGAAGATGCCCTCCACCCACAAATGCACGACCCACCAGCGCCAATATTCCATAATGGAGATGTGCGTTTTCTCTCCCCACATAAGGCCGGCGCCGAACAGAAGCCCGATCGACACGGTGGAGATCGCCACGAGCAGGACGAGCGAACTTCCGCCTGTCTCGCGCAATTTCGGCCAGAGCGCGCGCAGCACCAGGAACACCCAGAGCATCAGTCCGACAAAGAGATAGATCTGCCAGAAGCGGCCCAGATCGGTGTATTCGTAGCCCTGATGACCGAACCAGAAATTCGCTGTCAGGTCGTCGAAGTATCCATTGATCGCCGCCCATTGCCCAGCAAAGCCGCCGACGACGATGATGAGCAGGCTGACGAACAAGAAGTTCACGCCGAAGGTCTGAAAGCGCGGCTCATGGCCTGACAGCAATGGCGCCACGTAAAGACCGGTCGCGAGCCACGCCGTTGCGATCCATAACACCGACAATTGCGTGTGCCAGGTCCGAGTGACGGCGTAAGGCAGGGTATCGGTGAACGGTAAACCGTAGAGGCCTTGACCTTCGACCTGATAATGAGCGGTGACGATGCCAAGCAGAACTTGCGCAGCGAAGAGCGCGATCACCACCCAAAAATACTTGGTGACCGCGCGCATGGATTTTGTCGGCGTGACGTTGTCCATGAAATCGCTCTTGGCGAACCCGCTTTCGGGCTCGGAATCGGCGCGCCAGACATCGAATTCCTTGGCGTAGTACCAGACGAGGGCGCCAATGCCGGCCAAGAGCACGAAGATCGAGATGATCGACCACATGAAGACTGGGGCGGTGGGCGTATTGCCGACGAGGGGCTCGTGCGGCCAATTGCTGGTGTAGGTGATCTCTTCGCCGGGGCGGTTGGTCGTCGTCGCCCATGCGGTCCAGAAATAGAAGGCGTTGAGCGCGCGTGCATTGTCGTCGCTGAGACGCGTATCGATCGGAAAAGCGTATTGCTCACGCAGATGCAGCGCTTCGGGGGTGCGGCCTTGATAGAGATCGCGGTAGTGCTCGCCAACTTCGGCGATCGCCTTCGCGCGAGCGCTACTGACGATGACTGAATCAGTATTGGGGTCGTAAGTGTTACGCCGCATGTCGAGCTGCAGCGCGGCGCGGGCGTAAGCTTGGCGGCGTTCGTCGAGCTGATCGAAGGGCGCGCCTTCTTCGGTGCGGGCGATGATGTCGAGCAAGGCGAGCGCTTCGCGGTGTAGCCAATCGGCGCTCCAATCCGGCGCCAGATAACCGCCGTGGCCCCAGATCGAGCCCTGTTGCATGCCGCCCATCGACTGCCAGACGGCTTGACCGCGTTCGATGTCCGCGCGCGTGAAGAGCGTCTCGCCCAACTGAGTCTGCACGGCTGCCGGAACGGGCGGGCGCGTGTGATAAATCTCGTTGCCGAAATAAAGCAGCGTCGAGAACATGACGACCATGCTCGCGGCGAAGATGATCCAAAGACGCCGGATCGAGAAGACTTGATTATAGTAGGGCATGCCGGAGCCTCGTTGGCTGGTCGCGTCCGGGGACCTAGCGTTTGCTTCTTAACGCAGCGGGGTCCTGAGACGCGGCGACGCGGCACATGGAACGGCTAACGCGCGCTTCGCTCGCGTGCTATAGAAGGCCCAGACGAAAGTCTGTGCGCCAACAGACACGCAGGGGGCGTCAGCGTTCCGCAAAGAGCTTGCGGCAACGATGCAGCGCAGCGAACGCCGCATTTGGGGTTCAACGGCTCCGCCGCTCAGCAAGTCGGAAAAGCCTTCGACCGGGCGTGTCTGGAGCGGACCGCCAGCAAAGAAGTTTAGCCCGGAGACGGCGCTGCCGAAGAGCCAACCCTGGACGAAATTCCAACCCGCGTGCATGCCGACCGAGGCCCAGATGCGATCGGTGAACATGTAGAGCCCGGCGCCGAATTCCTTCACCAGCGAGAGGGCGGAGCCCTGCGAAAATCGTTGCATCCGGATTGGTGAGATGGAGCGTGCGCCCCAACAGCATCCACCGATAAGTGATCTCTTCCAGGCGATGCCTCGCCGAATGGGCGCCCTGATATGCAGACAATCACAGCCGCAAAGGCCCCGCGTCGGTACAAGTCAAAGTCAGCTTCCGGCCCGAGACAGCGCAGTGCAATGTCAACCGCGCGAACGGGTGTGGATCAGTCCTCCTCATTGGTGCGCGGCTTGATGTGGCGAGCTAATGCCTAAGTCCTAATTCCAAATAGCTGTCCGGCCCCCAGATCACGCGCAACGGTTCACCGGCGTCAGTGATGGACTCATCGCTCACTTCGGCGCCTGTACCGTAATTGATTTGGAGATCCTGGCCGCGCGGCACGCCAATGAGCGCCAGAATGCGGCTGCCTCGTTCAAGGCGACGACCCATCAGCGTGTCGCTCTCGAAAGTCAGGGTTTGACTGCGCCCGGGCGCCAGCAGTCGCCGTTGCGTGCGATCGGCAAGGTAGCTGGCGCGCGTGAGGTAAGACGCGAGTACAAAGTATTGACCATCGGCACGCTGTTCGAAGAGCACGATACTCAGATCGACGTCGTGCTTGTTGATGACGATATCAAAGCGTCCCGAAAAGGCGCCGACCGCCTCGATTGGGCGATCTATCGGCGCGGTGGCGAAGAGAAGTGCGTTGCGTGTATCGAGTTCCTCATTGGAGCCTTCGAAATCGACGTCGCTGCGGTCGGCGAAGTCGACAGCGAGTTCTGGCGCCGCCTCGGAGCCCGGCCCGTCATCGACCAATACATATCTCTCCCCGTCGCGCCGGCCCGTCAAATAGAGGCGCAGTCTTCTATCCGCCATCGCTTCAAGGCTCGGCGCATGGCGCCAGCGATTAGTCCCCATGACCTCATAATTTATTCTGTCGCGGAGCACATTGGGCAGAGGCGCGCCGCGGAAGACATGATCGAACCATTGTAACCTGACCGCCTGCAGATCGAGGCGTGCGACCTCGTCAATGTCGTGTCCGGCGAAATTGGCCTGGACGCCGGTAGTCATTGCAGTGTGATGATAGGGTCCGATGAGCAGGCGATGGTCGGCGGCCGGGCGATTGCGGAGGTGTTCGCGCATATAGTGGAGAGCACCAACAACGCCGTCATAATAACCGGTCTGCACCAGCACGGGGATATCGATGTTGGCGAAGTCCGCGTCTGAAGGGCTCATGCTTTGCCAGTAGGCATCATAGCCGGGATGATCGAGCCAAGCTTGGAAGATCGGATTGGCTTGGCCATCGATGCGTTCAAGCTCGCGATAGGGGCGTCCACTGACGTACCAGTTGCGGTTGAGCGCCGCCCAACGCACCCGGTCGCCGTAATTGATCTCGTCTAGGCCGCGGCTCTCCGTTGTGTAGAGCGGCCAAGGATAGATGAAGTTCTGGAAGACGCCGCCGCGCATCGGCGTGTCGATGCCCGGTGCATTGCTCGCATGTGTTGCAATCGCGCGAAGCGCTGCAGGACGCCGCCCGGCGGCGGCCCAAGCGACCGAGGCGTTGTAGCTGCCGCTGAACATTCCAACGCGCCCGTCACTCCAAGTTTGCGCCGCGAGCCAGTCGATGACTGCCGCCGCATCTGCGCCGTCGTGCACGTAACGCGAGACAAAAGGCGCGGCATCCCGCAAGGCTCACCCATCTCACCGCTGCTGGCGAACCTCTATATGCGCCGGTTCGTGCTGGGATGGCAGAA
>JANNFK010000063.1:0-12919 GCA_031379735.1 Caulobacteraceae bacterium
GGGCCGTCGATGTCGTCAAACGACCGAACCGGGACATACGACTGGCCCGCCGTGCTAGCTGAAGCTAGCTGCACCACGTCCCAAAAGTGATGGAGTCCGTAGGCGCTCCACCCGCCGCACACGATCATGAGCACGAGACAAAGTGCGCGGTCACGGCCTTCGCGGCGGCGCGCTTGATGCGAGAGGTTCAGCGAGCAGAACTGTGAGATAGCGCACAACGCGGCGAGCGCTACGCCGCCAGCAGACGCCACCGTCATGCCCGCCCAAACATTGTAGGCGGTGAAAAAGCCATACGCGCTGCATGTCGCGACGATTGCGGACAAGCCGATGAAGCAGAGGCGCGACCAGAAGTCAGCGCGATGCGCGGCGGCGGCGAGATCGATGAACCAGCGAACCATAGGTCGGACGTTGCGAAGCAACACTTCATGCAACGTTAAAGCGGGGATCGGTGCAGCGGGCGGCGTCAACCCGCCGTGCGCGCTTGTGAACTCGCTCGCCCTCGTTTTCAGTCGCTAATCTGCTGACGATTTGCTGACTGCTAAGTTTGCCGAGCCACGCGGCGTCGGCTAAACTATTGAAAGAATGGTGGGTGATACAGGATTCGAACCTGTGACCCGCTGATTAAGAGTCAGCTGCTCTACCAACTGAGCTAATCACCCAAGACTCAAACGAGCGCCCGGACATAGGGGGATTGGGCGCGCGCGTCCAGTGTGCGAGGGATGCTCACATGCGGCGTCTGCCGGCGCAGTGGAGCGGGACATGAATCTGTTTGTCTGGGCGTTGGCGGGCTTTGTTATTATTCACGTAGGCATCTCGGCGACGGGGCTGCGGTCTTGGCTCGTGGGGCGGGTCGGTGAGGGGGCTTATCGGGGGCTGTTCTCGCTGGCCTCCGGCGTGCTGCTGACGGCGTTGATCTTCGGAATTGTGCAGATGCGCGCCGATCCGTTCGATCCTTTGAACGTGCCGCTTTGGACGCCGCCCGAATGGGCGCGGTGGGGCGCCTATGTGCTTGTTCTCGTTGGCGTTAGCCTCGCTTTTGCCGGCGTGTTCACGCCGGGTCCTACGCTTGCGGGCTTCGAAAAGCGTGGGCTGGCGCGGCCGGAGCCTGCGTATGGGGTGTTGCGGATCACGCGCCACCCTTTCCTCTGGGGCGTGGCGATCTGGGGCGCGGGACATTTGCTGGCCAATGGAGAACGGTTCGCGATCATGCTGTTTGGAGCGCTGGCGCTGATGGCGGTGCTCGGGACGCGCTCGATCGACCGGAAGGGCGCGGCGCGCGATCCAGAGGGCTGGGCCAAGTTCGAGGCCGTGAGTTCGAATGTGCCGTTTTTGGCGATTCTGCAGGGTCGCAACCGCCTCGTCATCGGAGAGATCGGCTGGCGCGCGCTCGTTGGCGTTGCGATTGCGGTGGCGATCGCACTGTTCCACCAGCAGCTTTTTGGGGTCGCGGCGTTCTCAACCTGACCTTAAGCGGCGTCGGCGAGAGTGCGGGGATGCTCATTCTCGACCGCGTCCATTTCGATCACATGACGGGCGCTGACCGCGCGCTGCAGCTTGAAGTGCTGGGGCTCTTCCGGATGCAGGTGGAGGGCTGGGGCGCGGCGATGGCGGACGCGCAAGGTTGGCGCGAAGCGGTGCACACGCTGAAGGGTTCGGCGCGCGGGATTGGTCTCAACGCTTTGGCTACTGCTTGTGAAGCAGCGGAAACCGCCGAGGATAGTGAAGTGGGTCTCGCTGGCGTGCGCGTGGCGCTAAACGAAGCGCTGAGCGCGCTGGAGCAATTCGCCGCTGAGGCGGCCTGAGGTTTTTGCGCTAAGTTGGCGGCATGGCCGCCGAGATTTTCATCCAGCGCTTTCCCGTCGCCGCCAGCGACATCGATGAACTCGGCCACGTCAACAACATCGTCTATTTGCGTTATGCGCAGGAGATCGCGATCGCGCACTGGCGTGCGCGGGCGGCGGCGGAAATGGTCGATGCGTTCGTGTGGGTGGTGACGCGCCACGAGGCCGACTATCGCGCGCAGCTCGAATTGGGCGATGACGTTGAGGTGCGCACCTGGGTCGACGAGGCGCCGCGGGGACCGTCATGGGCGCGCTTCGTTGAAGTCTATAAGGCTGGCGCCGGGAAGCCGTCGGCGCAGATCAAATCCAACTGGGTGATGCTCGATGCGCAGACGCGGCGGTTGAAGCGCGTGCCGTCAGAACTGGCTGCGCGCTTTATGGCCGATCAGAACGCGGGGTGATTTTCGTCTGACTCCGCTGGCGGCGGCGCTTGCCCGGCGGCGATCCGCATCAGGTCACGCACTTGGCCGAGGCGCTCGTAGGCGAGGAACGCCAGCATGAAGAGTTCGCAGAGAAACCGCCAATAGACGAAGCCAACGGCCGCGACCGCGGGCACCGCGATCAGTTGCATGAGACTCAAGCCGAAATTGCCGCCGACGAGCGAGAACACGGCGGCGAGAAACGCGCCGATAGCGCCGAGCACAATTACGATCGCGCCGACATAATAGACAAGCTTCACCAGCACGGGGCCGATGAGACGGTCGAAATTCAGTAAGCGCTGAACGATAGATAGCATGTGATGGCCCCGCCGAATCGTGAGGCCCATCCGATCACAGCGCCCCGCCGCCGTCCACGACCAGGGTGGCGCCGGTGATCGGCGTTTCTTCCGCAAGCAAACTGACAATGAGCCGGCTCACATCATGGCCCTGTGCATAGCGCGCGAGCGGACGTTGCAGATGTGCGATTTTGTCGAAGGCGGCGTTTTCACTGCCAGTTTCGCGGACGAGATCCTGAAACCACGGCATCTCATTCCACATCGGCGTATCCGAACCGCCCGGCGCGATGGCGTTGATGCGGACGTTGCTGTGCGCGGCTTCTCGTGATGCGGCGCGCATCACTTGAAGCAAGCCGGGGGCCGCGTTTGGCCCGAGCGGCTCGGCTTTGATCGCAGCGGCGGCGGTGGTGACGACGATGGCGCCGCCCTGAGAATTTTTCGCCATCAGCGGCATGATCGTGCGCAAGCTTTGGATGGTCGCTTCCAGTTGCGCCGAAGTGGTGCGGCCCCAATCGACGAGATCGGTTTCCGCTGGCGTGGCTTGCGTTGCCGCACTTGTGTTCACCACGGCCCAATCGAGGCGCCCATACTGGCCCTGGATGAAAGTGGCGGCTTGCGCCCAACGCGCGATGTCGCTGACATCGAAGGCGAGGGTGGAGACGCGCTCGGGAGAGACGCCGGCGGCGTCTAGTTCGTCGGCGACGACGGAGAGGGCGGCCTCATCGATGTCGGCCAGCAAGAGCCCGCCGGTCGACTTCCGCGCCAGATCCCGCGCGCAGCCGGCGCCGATGCCGGAGCCTGCGCCGGTGATGAGCGTAACGGGGTTGAGACGGATCTGCATGAGGCGTGCTTATGGCGCCTCAAGGTTGGCCTCAACTGTTGTCGCCACGCCCACGGCCTTGCGCTATATCGCGCTCATGACCCGCTTCGCTTTGCAGTTCGGCCAGACGCAATCCGGATTGACCTATTTGGAGCGCATGAGTGCGTACGGCATTTGTCCGCGCGGCGAGGCCAATATCGCCATCGTGCAGATCGGCAAGAAGACGACGTACGAGTACGATTTGCCGGGCGGTGGTATCGAGGCCGACGAAGATGAAGCGGCGGCGCTGATGCGCGAGTTTCAAGAGGAGACCGGGCTGACGGTGTGGCCAACGCGCGTGATCGGGCGGGCGGGGCAGTTTTGGGTCAACAAAACCGAGCCGCGCAATTCGCTGGCGACGTTCTACGAAGTGGAACTGTCTGCTGACGATGGCGCGCCGACAGAGCCGGACCATGTTCTTGTGTGGATGAGCCCCACCGATGCGCTGATGAAGATGCGGCATGAATCGCATGCTTGGGCGATCATGCATTGGATGCGCGGCCGCCGTGGCGGGCCGGGCTGATCAGCGCGCGTGTTCGTCGTCGCGGGCGAGCGGATTGAATTGCTGCAAACGCTCGAACAGGGTCGGGTCGCGCACCTCTGGAATGGGCGTGAAGCGCACTTGTGTGAGCTCGATTGGCGCGAGGTGGATTTGCGTTGCGTTCAGCATACGCAAGTTCGGGATCGTTGCGAGATCGTCAACTGATGCTGGCTCGGTGGCGTAGATCACGCCGCCCACGGCGTCCGTCGGTGCGTCGAGGCGTGCGACTTGTTGTTGCGTGACCGCGTCTTCAGCCGGCGGGACGATCAAATCTTGGTTGGAACGCACCGCCATCGCCACACCAACAGCGGCGAGGCTGATAATGCCAAGCGCGAGGGCTGCGTGGCGGGCGGGCGGCGCCGGCGGCTCAATCGCGCGCGCCACGGCCTTAAGACGATCGCACAGCGCGTTCCATGAGCGGCCGCCACGTTCGCCGCGCCAGTTGCTGAAATCGATGACCGGCGCTTTGCGGGTCTTGCTTTCCGGCCAGCCCGGCGAGGTCGCGATCTCAATGAGGCGCGCCGGATCGATCTGGCGCACCCATTCGCGCATGTAGGTTTGGCTCGGCGCGTCTTCCGACCAGATGATCAGAACGCCATCACGCGAGGATTGCGCTTCTTCGATCGACGATTGTGATGCGCGGCCGACGAGCAAACGCACGGTGTGCTCTTCAGCTTCCAGCAAACGCACCAAATCAGCCGCCAGTTTCTTGGCGTCGTGGGTGCTGACAGTAATGATATCGATCATGGGGGGCCGATCGCGAAGTGTAAGGCCCGCTCTAACATGGCTGTCTGGCGCTCACATCGCGCAGGCGACACGCATGTGTGCATAAGATGACGCCGATGTGACGCCATTGCTGGTTTGCATCATCCGGCTGGGACAGCGCGCAAAGGCTATCACCGATCGGAGTCTGGATACATTACCCCCCTGCAATCTTCGTTGTGGATTTCTCCGGAACTCGTAGGGTGAGCAAGGCGCGGACGATCGCGGCTGAAGGGGAAACAACATGGATTGGGCCAGCATCCTACCGTACGCGGTGCAAGCAATCGGCGGCGCTGTCGGCGGCAACATTATCGGCGCGCTCACGCGAGGCGGCGGCGGCTTGGTCGGACGCACGGTGATCGGCGCGCTTGGCGGCGTGGCGGCCGGTTGGGCGGGCGGCAATGTTGAGTTTGTGAGCGGCATCACCTCGACGTGGGCTAACCTCATCGACGGCGAGAACGGGATCCATCTGTCCAACTTGATCACGGGCGCTGCCGGCGGCGGCATCGTCGGACTGATCAGCGGGCTGCTGATCCGCTCGCGCAACTAGAGATCGCGCCAGATCAACGACAAGAACTGAGCGTCTGACCACGATGAACTCGTCATCGTGCGCGCTTGGCGCACGATGACGAGCCCATCCGTTGGCGCGATGTAGAGTCGCTGCCCGCCTTGACCGGCGGCCATGGCTAGATCCAGCGGCGCTGCTGAATCCGTGCGCCACAGATCAGTTTGAATGGCGAAGTCATCGCGACCGCGGCCGCGGCCCGCGAGCCAAAGTCCAAATCCCGCGCGCGCTTCCGCGAATGAGCCGCGCATCGCTTCGCGCAGGGCTGCATCGTTAGCCAATTGTTGCGCGCGCCATACGCCTTCTCGGCGGATCAGTTCGCCGACTTGCGCCCAACCGCGCGCGGAAACCGCAGCCCCGTCGTCGAACCGCGCCGCACCGTCGCTGCCGCGTGACCAGCCGATTGGCACGCATCCGATGGGCAGAAGGGTGCGCGACGTCAGATAGCGCGCTGGGTCTGGCTCGCGGCCACGCGATTCGAGTTTACGGCGCGCGATCTCGGTGAACAGCACGTAGGTGGCCGCATCATCGCTGAACGTTGTGCCGGGCGACTCGCGTGGCTGCAGTGCGATGGCCGTTGCTACATCCTGCGGCCCGTTGCGTTCGAACGCCAAACCGCTCGCGCCGCTTAGCAGCATGCGGATCGAGATTGTGCTCTTCACAGGGTCGGCGCCCCAGTCGCCGAGCGTGAGCGCAACGGGTTCGTCCAGAGTCATGAGCCGGTCTTCGACAAGCGTCGCGGCCAAGAGCGGCAGGAAGGCGCGCGTGCCCATGCCGATGGGCCAGCGTGTGTCAGCGTTGCCGGCTGTGTATTGCTCCGCAAGCACGACGCCGTGGCGCACGACCAGAAAGCTCGCGCCATCGCGCTGTGAGCTATAGCCGGCGGCAGTGGCGAAACGGGCAGGCGTCTGCGCGTGCGCAAACTGCGCGGTCGAGGCGCTCACTGCACTGCAGGCCGCAGCACTCAGAAAAAAGGCGCGTCGATCCATCCGACTCCCCGAGACGTATTGTCCTCAATGGGAACCGCGCGGGCAAGATATGCGTAACAGAGCCATGCGTTTGTTCATTGTCGTTTTCGCCATGTTCGCGGCTGCTTGCTCGCAAAATCCCGTTTACCGGCAGGGATCCGAGCCGCTGCCGGTCGCTGCAATTGATCAGCAACGCTATTTGGGCCTTTGGCACGAGCAGGCCCGGCTACCCAATAGCTTCGAAGAGGGGTGTCATAGCGTGACCGCTGAATATGGCGCGCGTGACGACGGACTCATTTCGGTAGTGAACACGTGCGTCAATGAACGCGGCGAGACGCGTGTCGCGCGTGGCCGCGCGCGCCCGACGGGCGAGGCCAATGAAGGCAAGCTCGAAGTGAGCTTCTTTGGTCCGTTCTGGGGCGACTATTGGGTGCTGGAACGCGGCGAGAATTATGAGTGGAGCATCGTCGGCGAACCTGAGGGCCGTTATCTTTGGCTGCTGACGCGCGAGCGCGAGATCACGCCGGCGCAACGCGCTGACTTTGAGCGTCGCATTACCGCGCTTGGCTATCGGCCCTCGGAACTGATCTGGGCGTCTTGAGGGACTAGCGACTGAGTTCGCGCATCGCGCCGTCGAGGCCGGCAATGGTGAGCGGAAACATGCGGTTCGGGCCGATGATTTCGCGGATCACTTGGATCGACGGCGTGTGATCCCAATGCGCTTGCGGCGTCGGGTTCAGCCACACGATGCGCTCGTAAATTTGCGCGACGCGCTGCAGCCAGACGGCGCCGGCTTCTTCATTCCAGTGTTCGACTGAGCCGCCGGGGTAGGTGACTTCGTAGGGGCTCATGGTGGCGTCGCCGACGAAAACGACGCGATAGTCGCTGGGATATTTGTGGAGCATGTCCCACGTCATCGTCTTTTCGTCGTGGCGGCGGCGATTGTCCTTCCACACGCTCTCATAGAGGCAGTTGTGGAAGTAGAAGGACTCGAGACTTTTGAATTCGGTGCGGGCGGCGGAGAAGAGCTCCTCGCAGAGCTTGATGTGAGAATCCATCGAGCCGCCAATATCGAGCAGCAACAGAACCTTCACGGCGTTGCGGCGCTCAGGGCGGAGCACGATGTCGAGATAGCCTTCCTTGGCGCTCTTTGAGATCGTGCCCTCGAGATCAAGCTCGTCGGCCGCGCCGGTGCGGGCGAATTTGCGCAAGCGGCGCAGCGCCACTTTGATGTTGCGCACGCCGAGCTCGACGCTGTCGTCTAGATTTTTGTATTCGCGCTTTTCCCAGACTTTCACCGCCCGGCGCTGGCCGCCCTCGCCGCCGATGCGGATGCCTTCGGGATTAAAGCCGCCATTGCCGAAGGGCGAGGTGCCGCCGGCGCCAATCCATTTGTTGCCACCCTCGTGGCGTTTTCTTTGTTCTTCGAGCCGCTCTTTCAGCGTCTCCATCAATTTGTCCCAGCCGCCGAGCGCTTCGATCTGCGCCTTCTCTTCGTCGGTCAGGAATTTCTCACTGAGCGCTTGGAGCCACTCAGCCGGGATTTCGGCGCTGACGGCGTCGCCCGCATTTTCGAGACCTTTGAAGACTTGGCCGAAGACGCGATCGAATTTGTCGAGATGGCGCTCGTCTTTCACCAGCGCGGTGCGTGACAGGTAGTAAAAATCCTGGACGTTGATATCGATCGCTTCTTTGTCGAGCGCTTCGATCAGCACAAGATATTCTTTGAGGCTGACCGGCAAACGGGCCGCGCGCAGCTCGGTGAAGAAGCGTTGAAACACTTGGCGATGATAGGGGCGGGGTGGGCGCTGCGCTAGTTGGTTCCGCTGGGTTAGCGCCTTGGGCTGATGATCTCGTCGAGGGCGCCGTCGAAGAGGCTATCGGCCGTTTGGTCGGCTTGCGCGGCGGCAGCGTCGTCTGGGGCGGGCGCAGAATAGCGGAGCTTCAGTATCCAATCGCCGACGCGCGCGACACTCGCGCGGGTGAAGGTGCGGACGCCGTCATGAACGACGATGAAGCGCGTGCTGCGCCGTTGCGGGAGGCCGTCTTCGGTGGTGCGGAGGGTTTCGCCGGCATAGCGCACCGCGCCGGGATCGCGGCGGCGGATGGCGGCCTCGACACCAGTGATCTGCTCTTCGAGCGTTGAACCGAACGGGTAGCGGGTGGCGAAGTAGCGGGTCTGAGCGCCACCCTCCGTCATGTCGCAGGCCACGTCGTCGCCGCGCGGAATGGCGGGCTCGCTGCTGATCGGCGTGGTCGTCGCTGGCGGCGCGAAGACGATGATGCGGCCGCCTTCGCCATTGCGGAGGAAGTGGCAGGTAAGGCCGCTGCGCGTGTGGCGGACAGTGACTTGCCCGTCGTGAACGAGATCGAAAATGCCCTCGGCGTTGGCGTGCTCGATCATGCCGATGGCGATGGAGCCGGGTGCGGCTTGCGGTTCGGCTTCCGTGCCCTGCGCCCAGGCAGGAGCTGCAACCAGTGCGAACGCGAGCGTGAGCAATAGCCGGCGCATGAATGCGTCCTCCCGCGCTCAATTTACGGCGGCGGCGTTTTGGTGTCGATGCCCTGAAACAGGGAGGTCAGGTCTCCGTGCCGACTACGGGTGGCTGCATCGCCGCACGCTCGGCCGCCGCTGCATCAAGCCAGGTTGCGCCGAAATCTGAGAGTTGCGCGACGGTCGCCTCTTGGGGTGACGGCGATCTCTTGAGGTCGTCAATGATGGAGTCGCAGAGCGCGACGAACTCGGGGGCGCCGACATTGCGCCAGAGCTTGAAGGTGGCGCGGTGTCCCGGCGCGCTCAGAAATCCAGCGAGCCCCAACCGTGTCATACGCCACCGCTGCTCGTCCATGAGGCCTTCGCGCGATTCAAGGAAGCGCTCGTGCAGACTGTTTATTTGTGCGCGTGAGAACGCCGCGAAGTGGCGGGCGGACGTGATGTCCATGTCTGGCGACGCGGCGCAGCCGGCCGCGAATGTGGCCGAGAACGATGGATCGCCCGCTGCCATCAAGAAATTGCCGATCGAGGCGGCGCGGCTCGATTGCATCATGGCGCGTTGATTGTTCGCGGCCTGTCGAGTCTGGATCGCAAGATAGATAATGGAAATGACGACCGCGATCGCGGCGATCGTCTGGCTGACCGTGTTTATGGTGTCGAGCATGAATGGCCCCTCTGCAGCAGGGGCAGCATTTCACCCCGACCGATTTATGTCACGCCACGCGACCTGGCGGACACTGGTGCGTGGCGTCGTGCTTCGACAGGCTCAGCATGACGCCAATCCTGGCAGCGGTGTCTCAGTAGCTTCACGCTGAGCCTGTCGAAGCGCGGCGCGGACCAGATGACCGCGATTAGCTCGTGCCCCCGCGCTGTTCGCGGCGCGCTAGGAATGCCAGGCGCTCAAACAGCATGACATCGGCTTCGTTTTTGAGGAGCGCGCCGGCGAGGGGTGGGATGAGTTTCGTCGGGTCGCGTTGCTTTAGCGTTTCCGGGTCGATGTCGTCGCTGAGGAGGAGTTTCAGCCAATCGAGCAGCTCGCTGGTGCTCGGCTTTTTCTTGAGGCCAGGCACCTTGCGCATGTCATAGAAGATTTTGAGCGCTTCGTTGATGAGGCGTGTTTTTACGCCGGGGAAGTGTGACTCGATAATCGCGCGCATGGTCTCATCGTCGGGGAAGCGGATGTAGTGGAAGAAGCAGCGGCGCAGGAACGCGTCCGGCAATTCCTTCTCGTTGTTCGAAGTGATGAGAATGATTGGGCGCACCTTGGCCTTGATGGTGCGGTCGAGTTCGTAGACGTAGAACTCCATCCGATCGAGCTCTTGCAGAAGATCGTTCGGGAATTCGATGTCGGCTTTGTCGATTTCGTCGATGAGCAGGATAGGGCGCTGTTCGCTTTCGAACGCTTCCCAGAGTTTGCCCTTCTTGATGTAGTTGGCGATGTCGCTGGCGCGGTTGTCGCCGAGCTGAGAGTCGCGCAGACGCATGACGGCGTCGTACTCGTAGAGACCTTGCACGGCTTTCGTGGTCGATTTGATGTGCCACTCGATCAAAGGCGCGCCGAGTGACTTGGCGACTTCGATCGCCAGCATCGTCTTGCCGGTGCCGGGCTCGCCTTTGACCAGAAGCGGACGCTCAAGCGTGATCGCCGCATTGACGGCGACCTTCAGGTCTTCCGTAGCGACATAGTCTTTGGTGCCGTCAAACCGCATGCGCGCTCCTTGTTGGAGGCACTTAAGGCGCGGCGCCGCCCCGGCGCAAGCGCAAGGGGCGCATGTGCGCCGGATTGCAAAGCATGCAGCGGCATGGGCTGCGCGCTTCGAGCACGGCGGGCGATATGCCTGATGGCGGCCGAGGCGGCGGTTCGGGCGGAGTCGGGCGCACGCCGATGGCGATGCCGAGTTGCACGAGCGCTGGATGGTCGGCGCGGATGCGTGCATTGACCGGACCTTTTACTTCTTGGAAGTGCGTGGCGAGCGGCGCCGGCGCCATCGCCACCATCAGCCCGGCGCCTTGGAGGTCGCGCAACACCCAGAACTGCGCTTGGCCGCGCTTGAGATAAGCGCCGTAGCCGCCTTTGCTGGTGGTGCGCGCCAAACAATTGCGAAACTCGGCGCCGACGCGCCGGAGTTCAACGACCGAGATTAGACGATGCCAGACGTAGCCGCCGAGCAGCACCAGGGATTGTGGGTCGCATGAGGGTTTCGCGTCGTCGGTGTCGCGCCATGCGGCCAGCACGCGCGAGTAGGTGAGGGCTTTCCGTGCGGCGGTGTCGAAATTCACGCGGTCGAACTTCGCGAGAAACAGCCGCGCTGCGAGAATGTCAGGGCCGGACTCCGGCCGCGCTGTCCAATCCGCCGTAGCGACTGCACGCGTGTCGGCGAGCCGGCGTGCGACGATGTTCAGGCGCGCTGCCAGTGCGCCATTGCGGCGATAGACGCTGATCTCTTCGCCGCGCTCGATTGCGGTCTGCACCCAAGCTGGTGCGCGCGCGAGTTCGGTTGATGTGGCTGGGCGGAAGCAGCGGGGATCGCGCACCATTTGATCGACCGCGATGCGCGTGTAGCGCTCGGCAAGATTAGGGTCGCCGATCTTGGCGCTGGCGCGCCGAGCGATGGCGCGTAGCGGCTCGATGTCGAGGACATTAGACAAAGCTCCTCCTTTCCCGCCGAAGCAGGTTGAAAAATTTGGACGCAGGTTCTCCAGGCGCGCGGACGCGCTCATTAAATCCGCGCGCGGGGCGGCGTGCCCCGTTTTTCTCTTTTGTGCGCCGCCCCGAGCCCCACGGGGCGGCGATCGCTATTTACGTTTTGATGGCGGATCGATCAATCAAGCGCCGGTTGAATGTCGGGGTGTGAAACCCAACCGACACGATCATCGCGCCGAGCGTGCATCGTGCTGCAGGTCGCAACCGAAACAACACGCCACTGCGGAAGCAGGGCAACACCTCGTTAACCATGGTGGGCGAAGGTTAACGCTGATGGACTCCCAGAATCGGGAGGAGGGCACATGCCGCTAAAACTCTCACTGCGGCCGGGCGAGAAATTTGTCGTCAACGGCGCCGTTGTACAGAACGGCGATCGCCGGGCTGCGCTCGTCCTGCAGAACAAAGCCTCTGTGCTGCGTGAAAAGGACATCATGCAGCCGGACGAAGCCGACACGCCGGCTAAGCGCATCTATTTCCCGATCATGCTCATGTACCTGGATGAGCAAGGGCGGGAGAAGGCCTATGGCGAGTTCGCGGCTCGCTTGGCCGAGTTCATGGGGGCGGTGAGAGACCCCGCGGTCCTGGCCGAATGCATCGGCGTTTCCAAAGAAGTAATGGGCGGCGAATACTACC
Organism: Caulobacteraceae bacterium; assembly: GCA_031379735.1. Taxonomy (GTDB): domain Bacteria; phylum Pseudomonadota; class Alphaproteobacteria; order Caulobacterales; family Aquidulcibacteraceae; genus Vitreimonas. Next base: position 12,083 of record JANNFK010000063.1, read on the forward strand.
GGGCTTTGATGCGCTGCCGGAAGCTCATCACCTACGAGGCCGAGCGGCTGGGACTGGAGCACGATGTCGATCAAAGCGTACCAGCGCGCGGCCACGCAGGCTGATCAGCCGCGTGATCTCGAGTACCGCGCGTTCGGCCAGGTCACGGCTGGTCTCGTTCGCGTGAAAGAAGAGAAGCCGCCAATGCCGGTAGTTCTCGAAGTTATCGACGCGAACCGCCGCCTTTGGAATCTTCTCTCCGCCGATTGCTCGACGCCGGAGAACCAACTCCCCATCACGCTGAGGGGCCAGATCATCTCGCTCGCTTTATGGGTGGCTCGGTATTCGAGTGAAGTTCTGCGCGAGGGGGCTGACGTCGAACCGCTAATCGACATTAACCGTGCGGTGATGGAAGGGCTCGGCGCGCGTTAGGCTGCCTGTGACGATCGTGTAGACGCGTCATTAACCATCCTTCTGCAAGATGGCGTCAAGCGAGAGCCTCGTTTTTCGACGACGACTTAAGCGGTGCGGACAAAACGTCCATCCGGCCAAAATGGCCGGTTCACACAGGTCCAGAAGGACAGACTGATATGCAAAGCGTCAATACCAATTACGGCGCCCTCGTTGCGCTCCAATCGCTCAACAAAACCAGCAGCGAACTCAGCCAAGTCCAAAACCGCGTGAACACTGGCCTGAAGGTCGGTTCGGCAAAAGACGACGGGGCCGTTTACGCCATTGCGCAAGGCCAACGCGCCCGCGTCGGCGCGTTGGAAGCCGTCACCAGCGGCATCGATCGCGCCACTTCGACGATCGACGTTGCACTCTCAGCCGGTGAAGCGATCTCGGATCTGCTGATCC